>CBDUXT010000012.1:0-86498 GCA_965371245.1 uncultured bacterium
TCACAGGGCTCGCGCCCTGTGCTCTGAAAACTGCCCGCCGATTCGGTCATGCACCTTGGTTGGCTCTGCAACTGCTGATGGTCTTCTTGTGCGCTAACGACTACTGTACGCTCAACCTTGAATCTGCGGGTTTTGCTCGGTGCGTGGTCCACCTCTAGAGCCATGGGCGACCCAACCCGGAAGTTCAAGCGTGGCAATGCACTACCCGCAGGCTACGGAATCCGCGACCCATGTGCCAGCATCGAAACAACCCGGGCGCCGGCAAGCGTGACCTATCCGGCGTGGTGATCGCCTTCGACCTGGATAACACGTTGCTCGATCCGGAGGGCACTGGTTACACCCGGACACTCGACCAGTTCTTCTCGCGCATGAAGCCGACATTGGGGGACGAGCGAGAGGCCATCGAGGCCTATGAGCGTGTTCGATCCTGTGGTGATGCGCTCGCTTCCTGCGGGCTGGGTAACCCGATCCACGAGCGCGGTCATCCCGAGGGGCTGGCCGTCCTTTTCATGCTGGAAGCCCGCGACGCCGAGCTGTGCCACGCCCTCGGCATCGACTCGAACACCCGGCGCCGGGACCGGGCCACGCTCGCGGGGCTGGTCGATCGGCATCGCGCAACTGGCGAAGGAGATTGCGAATCGCGTCTCTTGGCTGAATGTCGCCTCCGTGCGTTCTTGAAACCGAGCCGGTTCTTCTCTGCTGAGGCTTCAACCCGCGCGAACCTGCCCGGATCAACCCAGCCCTCGCTAGCAACCAACCTCGATTCGAACCCGAAGGGGGAACGGCTTGACGACGGCGCCGCCACCCGGTTCATGGAGCGCGCTCGGCGCATCGCGCGGAACCGCCGCGTCGTCGAGTGGTCTGGGATCTTTCGCGCGATCGAGAGGAACCAGCCGCTGCGCGATCTGCGACCATTTTTCACGGCCCTGACCGAGCGCGGAGCGACGCCGGTCCTTATCACCGAGGGACGGCAGGACATTCAGGCCGAAAAAGTGGCACGACTCGGCCTGAGCTCCGTATTCGACGGCCGCCTGCTTACCACCGGGGCGACCGCCGACGTGCCGGGGCGCACTGCCCTGGAAGAGGCGATCGCCGACCGGATCGACGCCGTCCTTCGCTCGGCGCGCCGGATCGACAAAGAGCTGCAGATCGAACCGGACGACATGCTCAGGGAGCTTTGGTTTTACCGATCGGTGCTTCGGCGGTGGGCGACGAAATCGACATGGTTCTACGCCCGGTGCCTGCACGCAATGCATCGCAACCCCGAGCGGCCGCAGGACGCCTTGCAGCCGCCGATTTTCGTGCCGCACGGCGCCTGGCGGAAGGCACCGCTGCACTTCGTTATGGTCGGTGATCGATATGACAAGGACGTGGCACCATTGATCGAACTGCTGGGCAAGGACGGCGGGTTGACCGTCCGTCTGCGACAGGGCAAGTACGGCGATCGGGATCCCACCGACAGGCTGCCGCGCGATCGCCGACCCGATCACACGTTTTCCGACTGGGCGTCCGTCGAGGCCTTTCTTCTCGAAGCGTTGCGGATCAAGGACATCGCACCGATCGCCGGCGCCCCGCCGTTGGTTCCGCCATCGGAGCGGTATACAAAGGCTCCGCGAGGCGCGTCGAAAAGCGGGTTCGAGGCGATCCGCGCCATCGCGACAGCCGGCATCGCAGCGTCCGACCGTCGAAGCCGAGAGCCGACAAGCACGCCCCGCGCGCTGAGCCGCCGGCTCTAGCCCTTTGCCTTGCCCATAAGTTGGTGATGCGTGGCAGCGTAGGTCGTTACACCTTGTGGATGCTCGCGCGACCTGAGTCAACAGGTCAGATCGAACAGGAGGTTCGCTGGTGACAGGAAAACTCTGCGCGCCGGCGACGGAATGCTCGATGTCGGCACGATAGAGGGGATTCTTTACGGGTGCCAAGGCCCGTAGCTCTCTTGGTTCGAATCAAAAGAACGACCCGACGGACCTCGCAAGCGCCCGCCGGGTCGTGATTTGTAGTACAAGCGATGCTCTGGTTAGTCGCCGCTTTTGGCCATGCGCCCGTCCTTGAACTTGACGTTGCAACGCTCACACTTGCCGTCGGTAACCAGCGCCACCGCACACGCCTCGCATTTTTGTGCGGCGACAGCTGCCTTCTTCAGCGTCTCGAAGGCCGCCAGCGCAGCACGATAGTCCTTTTCATTCTCGAACATGCGATCGCCGACAAACCCGACCTTGCATCGTTCGCAGCGCTTCCCCTCTTTGAACGCGATCTTGCACTGGTTGCACCGCTTCGGGCAGGCCGCGATCAGTTCCTTTGACATGGGTTGACCCTTGGCCAGCAGGTACGCCGCCCGCGAGCCGTACATCTTCGAGCCGGTCAGCCTGCACTTGTCGCAACTGCCGTTTCCCGCGACGGCCTTGGCGCGGTTATCGCACGGACACTGCTTGGCCTGCGTCAGGCTGATCTTCTGACCAACCAGGGCGTCGTGTAGCTTCTTGGACTTGATGGTCACGCCAAACGACTTGCCCTCGCCGCAACAGAACCCTTGGCCGGTCTTGGAAACGTTGTCGCATCCCTTGCAGCCACCTGCCACTGCGGGCGCCGTGCCCCATGCGACCAACGCCAGTGCCGATGCCATCATGATGTTTCGAATCATTGTATTTCTCCTTACCGTGTCATATTCGATCGGCGTGGCATGGCCGCACCATGCGGCCAGAGTCCACCGAACTAGAATTTCCAATATGCCGCCCAGGCCTTGTCCATTCGGCGCGCGGACCCGGCGCCGTTGGAAAGGGGGTGATTCTCCCGATCTGACTCGCCTATCGCTCGGCACGGACCCCGTTGCCGAGGCGCGACAGGGCAGTTGGCACTAACGTAGCGCGTCGTTCAGCACGCCGCGCATCGTCGGCAACTCGTCCGGCTTCGTTAAGCTCGCCAAGATGGTTCTTGACTTGCGATCAACGAGGCGAATGGCCCCGGTACGATCCAAGAATCGTTTGGGTATGAAGTCCAGTCCGAGACCGGCCACCAGGTAGCGCGCTTGGGCGCTCGATTCCGGGTTCGTCACGTCAAGTACGACAAACTGAATCGGCCGGTCGCCGAACTCTTCTTTCAGCTCCTCAAAAACGGGGGCAACGAGCGGACAGAAAGAGCACCAGTCAGCCCGTACGCTGATAGCGACCAACCTTGGAATAGCCTCGCGGATCGTCGCAGCCCCGCCGTCTTCCGTGGCCGGCTGCGATTCGACGATCGTACGCGGCATCGGCGCAACGCCCGTAAGCGCGTGTCCGATCCAACCGACAGCAAGCCCGATCACCGCGGCCGCCGCGACCATGAACCTCGCTCGTTGCCTTGACGACCCCGCAGCCGGGTTGGGCTCGTGCTGCGTTGCGGAGTCTGTCGCCAGGCTCGCCAGCCGGGCGGCTTTGTCGGACGACATCGACCGCCCCTCGTAGTACTCCGTCAGATGCGTTTCCAGATTCTTCTCGGTCACGGTGTCGATCTCGATTCTGCCTCGACCCAGGCACGTATCTTCTTTTTCGCCCGATACACAAGGCTCAGCACGGTTCCGCGCGGCCATTGCAACAGGTCGCCAATCTGCTGCGCCGAGAAGTCTTCGATGGTCGATAAGTAGAGAACGGCACGCTCCTTTGACCCAAGCCGACCCAGCGCCCGACCGAGGGCTCCGTTCGACGTGGCCAGCGCCGCGTCGTCATGCCGGTCGTCCTCGGCGGCGGGTCCGTGTTCCGCCTCGTCCAGCGGCTGAGGGCTGAAGCGCTGATCGCGCCGAAAGCGATCGATGAAGCGGTTCCGAATGGCCACGAACAAATACTCGCGCTTCATCGGTCCGTTGGCCTTTAGCACCGAAAACCACGCCTCTTGAACCAGATCCTCCGCTTGGTTTCCATCGTGTGTCAGCGAAAGCGCGAACCGGTAGCCTCGTTGAGCCAACTCACAGAGATCACCCGTCCGATCCGCCATGCTCACGCTTGGGCTACATAGCCCGCTATTCACTCTTCATCTGCCTCGCCACCATCAGCGGTCGTTTCCGCCAGTCCGGACCGCGTATCGACATCCAACCGGACGAACCCGGCTGACTATGGTACAACGAATGGCAAGATCAGGTGATTGCCAGATTTGGCGGCAATTGCGGCGCCGCCGGGACCGTCGCCCACGACAGGGCGGCTGGATGACTCTCGAGGACAAACCATGGCCAACCCCGAACATGTCAAACTCGTCAAACAAGGCGCCAAGGCGATCAAGGCCTGGCGGAAAAAGAATCCTAATCTGCAGCTCGAACTGTCGGAGGCGGACCTCAGCGGTGCGAACCTCAGCGGTGCGAACGTCGGCGGGGCGAACCTCGACAGGGCGACCCTCGACAGACCGACCCACAGCGGTGCGGACCTCAGCGGTGCGAACCTCCGTCATGCGAACCTCCACCGGGCGCAACTCAGGGGGGCGAATCTCAACGGGGCGAACCTCAACGGGGCCAGCCTCATCGCTGCGAACCTCTGCGAGGCGAGCCTTCTGCGGGCGCAACTCTACGGGGCGAATCTCAACCGAGCGTTCCTCTTGGGGGCCGTCGTCACCTGGGCGAACCTCTGCAGGGCGAATCTCAGGGGCGCGTTTCTCGGCGGGGCGAACCTCAGCAACGGGGCGCTGACGCACGCTGATTTGACGAATGCAACGACAATTTCCACCGTCTTTGGCGATGTCGATCTCTCTGACGTCAAGGGGCTGCAGCATGTACGACACCAGGGTCCCAGCACAATCGGCATCGACACCCTCCTAGTGTCCAAAGGCAAGATTCCCGAGGTCTTCCTGCGCGGCTGCGGCGTGCCCGATACGCTGATCGCGTACCTTCCCAGCCTCCTCAGCCAGATGCACCCGATCCAGTTCTATTCGTGCTTCATCAGCTACTGCGGCGAGGACGACGACTTCGCCCGGCGTTTGCATGCCCGGCTACAGGCCGAGAAGCTACGCGTCTGGTTCGCGCCCGAAGACATGAAAGGCGGAGAGAAGTCCAAAGAACAGATCGACCAAGCCATTCGGGTGTACGATCGGCTTCTCCTGGTTCTTTCCGAAGAGAGCATCAACAGCGACTGGGTCCGACACGAGATCGAGCGAGCACGAGCCAAGGAAAAAACATCGGGCAAGAACGTGCTCTTCCCGATCACACTGATTCCCCACGACAAGCTCACAGAATGGGAGGCACTCGATTCCGACACCGGCGAAGACCTGGCCAAGAAGGTTCGCGAGTACCACATCCCTGATTTCTCGGATTGGAAACAGGAGGATCATTTCGAAGAAGCCTTCGCCTCCCTCATGGCCGATCTGAAGAAGGAAAACAACAAGACGGCTCCCGATGGGAGCAGCGAAGAAGGATAACGTTGCGGATCCCGGCTCGCCGGGCGGGCGCTTGGGCGGTATGCTCCGACGCATGGAGCCCGCGCAAGCCAAGCCCTCGCAGTTGGAGCAAATCCAGGAGACGGTGCGGCGCTTCTGGGGGTTTGACGCCCTGCGTCCGTTGCAGGAACAGGCGATTCGGGCCGGCCTGGACAAACGCGACTCCCTGGTCGTGATGCCCACTGGAGGCGGCAAGTCGCTCTGCTACCACGTCCCGCCCGCGGTGGCGCAGCGCACGGACATCGTGGTCTCCCCGCTCATCGCCTTGATGAAGGATCAGGTGGACGGCCTGCGCGCGTGCGGCTATCCGGCTGCTGCGCTGCACGGCGGAACCACGCCCGAAGAGCGACGCGAGATTGAGACCGGGCTGGGCGAGGGACGCTACCGGCTCGTGTTCGTCGCCCCGGAGCGGCTTCTGTCGCTGGTGCCGCGCGATGGCATTGGGGCGTTCGTGATCGACGAAGCCCACTGCATCAGTCAATGGGGACACGACTTCCGCCCCGAGTATCGACGATTGGCCACCTTGAAGGAGCTGTTTCCCGGTGTCAGCCTTCACGGGTTCACCGCGACGGCCACGCCGCGCGTCCGGGCGGACATCGTGGAGCAACTTCGGCTTAACGACCCGACCGTTCTTGTCGGCCGTTTCGATCGCGCCAACCTCGTGTACCGCGTCGTGCCGCGGGTTGACGTGCAGAGCCAGGTGGCGGACGTGATTCGTCGCCACGCCGGCGAAGCGGTCATCGTCTACTGCATCAGTCGCAAGGATACCGAACGCATGGCCGCGTCGTTGCAGGGGCGGGGCGTGCGAGCATGCGCCTACCACGCCGGGATGGACGCGGACAAGAGGCGGCGGACGCAGGACGCCTTCGCGGCCGAGCAGCTCGATGTCGTGGTCGCCACGGTGGCTTTTGGCATGGGGATCGACCGCAGCAACGTGCGCTGTGTCATTCACGCGGCCATGCCCAAGTCCGTTGAACACTATCAGCAAGAGACCGGTCGGGCGGGGCGCGACGGGCTGGAGGCGGAGTGCGTCCTGTTCTATTCCGCGGCCGATGCGATGAAATGGGAGTCGCTGATCCGTCGCAGCGCGGAAGAGGCGCACCATCCGGCCGACGTGATCGAGGCCGCACAGGAGAAGCTGGCCCACATGCGGCGGTTCTGCTCTGCTGCCCTGTGTCGTCACAAGAGCTTGTCGGATTATTTTGAGGATACCTACGATCTCGATCGCTGTGACGCCTGCGATGTGTGTCTTGGGGAAATCGACGGTGTGGCCGATGCGACCGTGACGGCGCAGAAGATCCTTTCCTGCGTCGCCCGTGTGGACCAGCGATTCGGCGTTCGTCACGTCGTCGAAGTCCTTCTTGGCGCCGACACGGACATGATCAGGCGCTGGCGGCATCAGGAGTTGAGCACGCATGGTCTTATGAAGGGAACACCGCGCAACGCACTGACCAACATGGTGTATCAGCTCGTCGATCAGGGTTTGCTCGCCCGCAGCGCGGACGAGTGGCCGACCTTGCAGTTGAACGAGGCTTCTTTAGCGGTCATGCGCGGCGAGCGCGAGGTCCTACTGGTCCGACCGAAGACTGAGCCCGTGCGCAAGACTGATGTGGAAGACGCCTCTTGGGAGGGTGTGGACCGTGGCCTCTTCGAGCACCTTCGCGGTGTTCGTCGGGAGCTCGCCGAGGAGCGAAGTGTGCCCGCCTACGTCATCTTCGGAGACAAGTCCCTTCGCGACATGGCCCGGTTGCGGCCTGGGTCGGACGAGGCGTTTTGTCGCGTCCGCGGCGTGGGCGAGCGGAAGCTGGCGGACCTCGGCGCGCGGTTCACAGCCGAGATCACCGGGTATTGCAAAGCGAACGCCCTCGAGATCGAACCGGCCGAGGGTCGTGCCCGATCGGACGATCTACCACTGGCCGTATCAAAGAAGCCAAGCCTGTCGCGTCAGGCTGCGTTCAAGATGTTCGCCCAAGGGCGTAGTGTCAGTGATGTGGCATCATCAATCAACCGGGCGGCAAGTACGACTCGCCAGTACCTCGTTGAATACGTTCAGGCGGAGCAACCCGAAAGTATCGAGGCCTGGGTCGATCCGGCCACGTACCGGGCGGTCGCCCGGGCGGCCGACGAGGTGGGTACGCGGCGGCTGCGGCCCATCTTTGAATGTCTTTCCGAAGCGGTGCCGTACGACACGATTCGCCTGGTGGCGCGCCACCTTGAGGTCCGGACCTGACACGCCGATGAGGGCGTTTCAGCCGGGTATCCATGAGAACGCAGGGCGCGGCCGAGGCTGTTTCGCATGGTTGCCGCATGCCATACTCACGCTGGAGCGAGCCTGTGAACCGTGCGTGAGAACATGGCCACGCGAGCGTGGCCATGCCACCCGCTCCTTCTTGTGGTCGGAGGGCGGGCAATGGCCTGTCCTACGCTGCGATGCGTGAAGCGCCCTGATCGATCCGTTTGGTTATGGATCTTGTCGGGTGTTGCGATACCAAACCAGCCGGTCGTCGCTGAGCCCGGCATTGGTTCGCCGGTCCAGCGTACCGACGATGTCGTTCTTGCCGTCACCGTCGAGATCGACAATCAACAGCGAGTTGATCACCGTCGAGGCGTCCGTGCCGGCTATCCCGACGCCGGAACCCGGAGCCGACCCGCTCGCTTGCGTCGCGTCGGTCGAATCAGCCGGCGTGTCCTGGATGATCGTCGTGGGGAACCACGGGTCGAACACGGACAGCCCCACGGTGCTGTCGAACCAGAAGACCCCGCCTTCCACGGCCACGATCACCTCGTTAAACCCGTCGCCGGTCAGGTCGCCGATGGCGACGGCCTCGGGCTCCTGCCCAGTGAACTCCGTCAACGTAAAGACGGGCCACGGGAAGTCCGTCCGATCCGGGATCGGATCGTTCGGAGGAAATTCAGGTTCGATGACCAGACTGTTGGGTTTGCGGAACCATTGGATGATCTCGCCTGGGGTGGACCGCACCACGACGTCGTCGAAGCCGTCGAGGTCGATGTCACCGATCACCAAGACGTCGGAATTCGTATCAACCTGCCCGACGGGTCTGTTTTGCCATCCCGATGCCGTGAAGCGCCAGGACAACCCGATGCACCTTCCGTCGGATACGCCGGCGCATCCCGCGTTGCCGGTGCAGCTTGACCCGGGGCTGACGCCACCGATGCAGATGCCGCCCGCGCAAGTTCCGTCCGAAACACCCAGGCAGTCCGCGTCGCCGTTCGGGCAAAAACCTTCGTCGTTGAGACCGCCGGCGCAGACGTCATCGCCGCAGCAAGTCGAGCCCGCCGTCAGTTCGCTGAGCCCGCCGAGACCGAGGGGTTGATGCGGGACGAAGGGGTTTCGGTACCAGCTCAGGTTGCGACTGATGGCGTTGCTTTCGGCCACAACGATGTCAAGGTCGCCGTCCCCCTCGACATCGGACAGCACCACGTCGGTGATCTCGGAGCCGCTTCTGGGAAACACCGACAGCGGGACGTTTCGGCTCAGTGTGATGTCCGCGGGGATACCCCAAAGGGTGTCGTCTTCAGAGAGCGTGCCGCCGGGGTTCATCCAGATGTCCACCGAGTTGACCGGCGGATCCTGGCCGAGTTCCTTGCAGGATCCGGGGTTCAGTGCCACGACGATGTCGTCGGCTCCGTCATTGTCCATATCCCCGACCGCCAGCGACGTAAAGCCCGCGTGTTCCGGCTTGGTCTGAGACTCTTGAAAGCTACCGGTCTGCATGCCGGGGAATTGGTTATGGATCCACCGGTCGGCTACCAGCGGGTTGACCAGGATCATCCGCGTCCAACGGTCGCCGTCGGGGATCAGCGCGGCCGTGCCCGGGCTGAAAAAGACGATGATCTCGCCGACGAGCGTGCTGATTTCGCTCGGTGGGTTGCCGGGGCACAGCCCGATGTTGCCGTTGGCCTTGGCGAGCACCACGACGTCGAGCATGCCGTCGTCGTTGATCTGCCCGAGCTCAAGACCGGCCACAACCGCGATCGGGCTTGTTCCAGCCAGCGTGATCGTTCGGAATGAAATCACGCCATCCGGATCGCGCCGTTGTAGGTGTAACTGGATCGGTTGCGACTGATTCCACGCGCTCACCAGATCCATCAGCCCGTCCTGGTCCACATCGCCCGCGACCACGAACTTCGGGCCGGCCGTGTCTTCCTCAACGGGGTCGATCTGAAACGCGGTGAAAAAGCTCCGCGTTTCTTCGGCGGGAAGCTCGACATCGTCTGCCCCGGTCACCACGGTTCCGCCGGACGTCCCGCCGCCGATGGTGCCGGTCCCTCCGGTTCCGCCGACCGGGGTCGAGCCGTCGCCGGTGAATCCGTTGTCCAGTGTTCCGGTTCCCGCGCCGCTGTCGCAGCCGAGGATGATCCCAAAGGCGAAGGCTGTGGTCCCCAGGAACGCGATTCGCGAACGATTCATGGTCATCTCCTAGACCCTCAAATGGCTGGCTCGGTGTCGGTACGCTCTTGCGCGATATCGGTTTACAATGCCGGCGACTTGCGACAGCGCCGCTGGTCGAGCGCTGCGCGCCTGCGTCCGAGTCGCGCCAAAGGGGCGTGTTCGTCCGATAGGACGCGCGTTGCGCGCGGTCGAGCGGCTTGGTCCGACGAAACCGAGCCGTTTATCGGTCAGGCGGCGCCTCGATGGCAATAAGGAAGGCGGGTGGATTGGTTCCGTGGAGCCCGAACGTCGAAGTGCGGCTGTCGAGTTCCTGATGCTCGAGGATCGGGTACTTCTCGCCCAATGTGTTGTCGATCATTATCGGGCCAGCGGACCAGGCGGGCAGAAACGCAACAAGACGAGTTCCGCCACGAGACTCCGGCATGGGCCGACCGGTCTGACCGGCTCTGCCTCGGACGATCGATCCCAGCACGTGAACAAGGTTCGTGCGCTGCGGCGCCTGCGCGAAGCGATTGCTTTGTCCGTGCGGACACCGATCGATCTGGACAACGAGGGTTCGTGGGAGATGCTGCGTTCTTGCGTCGGCCGCGATGGGCGACTCCAATGCGGGCGGCGCGACGCGCGCTACTATGCGGTGGTCAGCGAACTGCTCGATCTGTTGGCCGCTTGCGGATGCAGCGTCGGCGACGGAGCGGATCGGATCGGCGTATCGACGGCCAATCTCGTCAAGTTTATCCAAACCGATCCCAAGGTCTGGGATGGTGTCAACCGGATGCGCAGGTCAGCGAACCTCAAGCCCCTGCGCTAGGCGCCTCGCATTCAGGAAAGAGCTTGCCCCTTGGGCTACAGCCGTTGAAGATCGCGGACACCCGCGTGTGGCACCGGGTTCCAACCGGTGGAGGCAGGGGCTCCAGGCCCGTGCCGCACGCCCTATGGGGATAGGCTCCAAGGACTACGTCTCAACCATGCCCAACGACGACCATCGAAGACTTCTCGTCGAATCCGTCGCCTGCCACGTGCTGACCGTCAGCGACACGCGAACGGTCGAAACGGACGACGGCGGCCGGCTCATCCGCGAGCGACTGGGCGATGCCGGGCACCGCCTGTGCGGGCACGACATCCTTCCGGATGAACCGGCGACGGTGCGTGATCGCGTTCTCTCGTTGTGCGATGACGAAGATTGCCAGGCCGTTCTCCTGACCGGTGGCACCGGGCTGGCACAGAGAGACACGACCTACGAGGCCATCATCTCGCTGATCGAAAAACGGATCGACGGGTTCGGAGAGTTGTTTCGGTTGCTCAGCTTCGAGGAAATCGGTGCCGCGGCCATGTTATCGAGGGCGACGGCGGGTGTGCGGCACGGCACCCTCGTTTTTTCGATGCCCGGGTCCGTGGACGCCGTTCGCCTGGCCATGGACCGGCTGATTCTTCCGCAGATCGGGCACATGGCTGCGCTGGTGGTCAAGCACTAGTGCATCTTCACTCCTGAATCTGCGGGTTTTCATTACCCGCAACGCCGCGACCGGTCGTGCTAATCAGAGCCTGCCGCGCTAGCGGCGGGACCAGTCCGCGGGCTAGCGCCCGCGGCTCTGACTCGGCAACGAACCCGCAAAACGACGTGTGACCATGCACTAGTGCCGTTTCCAAGACGCTTCGTCCGTTTTTCGGGTGGCATGCCCAAGCCGGAGGCGCGGGCATGCGTCGGCCCACCCAGCGCATGGCCGCGCTTCGCTTGGCCAGGCCACCCACCGACCGCAGCCGCCAGGAGTCGAACCACTTGTTTGGAAACGGCATTCGCGCCGAGATGAGCGGTGACAAGACGTGGCACTCTTGAAAACAAAAGAGGCCCGGCGGGGTGGGCCGGGCCTTAGGGAACCGTCCAATGGGGGAACTGGACGGTGAGTGAATATCTTCTGGCGGCGTCGATCGGCAACGAGCAGCGTCGCGCTCAGCGGCATTCTAGCAGATTCGTCGCCCTGGGACCAGCCCCGGTGGGAACGGCCGGGCAAGCGCGAGCCGGCGGACCAAGCCGCACTTGCTCGACCGGAGGCCGGGCCGATAACAGAGCCCCTGGCGACCCGGCACGGACGATCCGGGGGCACCGAAAGCCGCAGGATCGTTGACACCCTTACGGACCCCACTATACTGTCCGTCATCGTCGCGGCTGGCGGTCGCTTTTGGTTTGGAGCAGGGTCGGCCGACCTTGACCTTGTCGATTCTCCGTAGGTCCGATTCTTGATGCCACTCGAAGGTAGGACCGTCCTGGGCGCAGTGCTGTGCGGACTCGTGGCGACGGCGGCCGCCCAGGACTCGGGGCCGCGTGTGCCGCTGTCTGACCCGGTCGAGCGCCGTCTTGTCCCCACGGGGATCCTCGAGGTTCCGATCCACCTCAATGCGGAGTTGGCCTACGCGTTCAAGGACAAGGATGGCATTGATGCGCTGCACCTGATCGGGAATTTCGTGCTCTCGACCGGGGATGGTGAGGGGTACGAGTTTCGCAGTCGCGAGGCGGTCGTCTGGATTTCGAACCGAGAGCACCAGGGTCGCACCTATCGGCATCTCGAGGTCTTTCTCTGGCAGGGCGCCCAAATTTACGAGATCGGCGGCAGCACAACCGCCGGCCCGGCGATATTCGCCGCGCTCAACACCTTTGCGACGGTGGACGCGAACGTCGATGATGTCGCGCTGAAGTCGTCGGCGGGCAGCCAACGATACGAGGAGGGCAACGCCATCCGCAGGGCGCTCGCGGAGGCTGTCGTCCCCGGCTCCGATTTCACCACGTCACTGACCATTTTCGATCTGTCCGGGCTTGCCAAAAAACGTAGAGACCCCAAGCCGCGCCCGACGATCCGGTTCGACGCAGAGGGTGAAGTGCGCGGCGCCACGACGCCGGACGGTCTGCCCGTTTTGACCATCACCGGTGGGGTTTACCTATCTCGCGGGACACCTGGCGAGGACGATTTCCTCGATTTGCGAGCGGACTCGATCGTGCTCTTTCTTGCGCCGGGGGAAGCGCTTCCCCGGATCGACCGGGCGGGACCCGCCGGTCTGGGCGGCGAAGCACGGGCTGGCGCCCGTGGCGCACCGGCGAAAGGAGAACCGGATCGTCAGTTTCTGGCCGGCACGTTTGGCAATGTTGCGGTCCAATCGGCCTACCTCGAGGGCGATGTCGTCATGTCGCAGGGACCCAATTCGATCCGCGCCTCGCGGGTCTATTATGACTTCCTGAAGGATCGCGCCTCGATCCTGGATGCCGTCGCCAGGGTGATGTTGTTGGACCGAGGAATCCCGCTTTATGTTCGCGCGGCCGAAATCAGGCAGCTTTCGCGGAGCAGGTACACGGCCACCGACGCACGGGTGACCACCAGCGAGTTCTTCACGCCACATTATCACATCGGGGCCGGCCGCTTCGATCTGGTGGATCTGACCCCGGGAACCACCGACGGCGGCCAGGTTGGCGCCCGGGCCGGAAGTTTTCGTATCCGTAACGCCACCCTGAACGTAGGGGGGTACCCCATCGCGTACTGGCCCTACATCCAGGGCAACATCGATACCAGCGAGACCGCGATTCGGGGCTTACGCACGGGTTTTAGTGATGACTTCGGGCTCGAACTGGAGACCGACTGGCACCTGTTCAACGTTGCCGGGCTCGAAACGCCGGAGGGTTTTGACGCCACGCTCAGCCTGGATTTTTTCACCGAGCGTGGTCCGGCCGTCGGCGTCAGCGGCGACTACCAGCGCGACGATTACTTCGGACTTGTGCGTAGCTACCTGCTCGTCGATTCCGGGCAGGATGACCTTGGCCGCGACCGCGAAGAGCAGTCCGAACGGGATGTTCGGGGCCGCCTCCTGGTGCGACACCGGCAGTACCTGCCGGACGACTGGCAGCTTTCGTTCGAGTTGTCGTATATCTCAGACGAGAGCTTCCTCGAGGAGTTTTTCAAATCCGAATTTGATAACGATAAGGAGCAGGAAACGCTCCTGTATCTCAAGAAGCAGAGAGAAAACTGGGCGCTGACGGCAACTTTCCAGACGCGGATTCTCGATTTTACGACGCAGACGGAACGGCTGCCCGACTTGGCCTACCTCCGCCTGGGCGAGCCGATCGGCCGCGGGCTCGCGTGGTACACCGAGAATCGCCTCGGTGCGGTGCGGTATCGCCCGGCGAACCGGAGCTTCGTCGAGTTCCTCCGAAACGGGGAACCGATCGGCTCGGGCGCTGTTCTGCGAGTCGATTCACGACAGGAGATCAATCTGCCGATCGACGTGGGTCCCGCGCGGTTTATTCCGTTTGCGGTTCTGCGGGGTTCGATGTGGGACGACTCTCCCGGCGACGGCGGGTTGAGTCGCGTACTCGCTACGTACGGTGTTCGTGGGAGCATGTACTTTTCCAAAGTCTACCCGAACGCCCATTCGGAGTTGCTCGACATCGACGGCGTCCGCCACATCGTCAAGCCCGATCTTGTCGCATGGATCAGCCACACGAATCGAGACCCGCACGAGCTGTTTCCCTTCGACGAGACCGCCGAGGGCGCGGACGAAGCCGACGGCATTGCCCTCGGCGTGCGTCAGCGATGGCAGACCAAGCGCGGAATCGGCGAGAGCCGCCGCGTGGTCGACTTCCTGGAAGTAGACACGGAGGTGGGCATCTTTAACGATGGCGACTCCGAGGAAGTCACCAACGGGTTGGTGTCGTTCTCCCGGCCGGAGAACAGCATCTCACGAAACTACGTCAACTCCACCCTTATCTGGCAGCTCAACGACCGGACCGCTTTGCTCAGCGAACTGAATTATGACCTCAATGACGGCGAAGTGGATGTCTTTAACGTTTCGCTCGCCGTCGAGCGCTCCCCCCGGTTTACCTATCTCCTGGGGTACCGCTTCATCGAGGAAAGCAACTCGAACCTGATGGGCTTCGACATGAACTACCGGCTCACCGAGAAGCACACGCTTGCCCTCCGCGAACTGTTCGACATTGCTCGCGGCGAAACGCTGGATTTCACCGTCGCCCTGATCCGCCGTTTCCCGCGATGGTTCGGTGCGATCTCGTTCGCACTGGACGAGGCCGAGGACGACTTCGGCGTATCGATAAGCATCTGGCCTGAAGGACTTCCCCAGGCCGCGCTGGGGTCCCGCCGATTTACGGGAATTTCGGACATCTCTCGGCTGCGGGGTTACTAACTTCAAGCCGGCGAAGTTGCCCTTACTTCTTGGCGCGGGTGCGCTTCCTTGGGGCTTTGGCGGCGGTCTTTTTCCTGGGCGTCGCGGCTTTGGGCGTTCGGGCCTTGACCTTCTTCACCGTCTTGGCCTTTTTGACTCTTCTTGTCGAGGGCGTCTTCTTCTTGCTTGTGGACTTCACACCCGTTGCCTTCCGGGCGCCGGCCTTTGGTCTTCGCGGGGCGCTGGCTTTCTTGGCGGCCTTGGCCGCGGGCTTGGTCTTTGCGGTTTTCTTGACCGGCTTGGCAGCCGCCCGTGCGGCCGCCTTGCGGCTCGGTTTCTTTGTCGCTGTTTTCTTGGGGATGATCGTCCGCGTTCCCCGATGCGAATCCACGGACTTGCGGAATACGCTCGACTGCTTGACCGGATCATCATTGGCGAGGATCCGAAGCTTGAGGTAGTAACCCTCGCGCCGCACTCGCTCCTCTTGCGCCTCGACGTCGTCGCGTTCGATGGCCTTGAACAGGGTCAGCGCCAAGCCGTTGGCCTCGCCCACCAGCTTCCATCCGAACGGAATGACTTCCTTCGTGCCCGGGCCCCGCCGTACGACCGGTGGCTGGTTCGCCCCCGGTTGCGCGGCGACCGGGTTCGTAGCGACTTTCGAATCGACACGATGGGCGCTGTTCTTGGGTGCGTCCTTTACCTTGGGATCGTCCGCGATGGTTTTCTTTGCAATCGACACGTCCGCAATACCTCACTTCGCCTTGTTGATTGTTGTACCAACGTCGCCCGTCGCTTCGCGTCGGGGTCGCCGTTTTCCGAAATTGCTACATGGGCCTCCGGGCGGTCGCTGGACTTGTTGACCACCGGAACTATAATGCCGAACGTCGTCAGCCGGAACTGTCCGGCGGACGTCCGATGAGTCAGCGCCCGTAGCTCAATTGGATAGAGTGGCTGGCTTCGAACCAGTAGGTTGGAGGTTCGAGTCCTCCCGGGCGCAATGGCTTTGCACCGCTTCGTTGAACCCGGCCGTTAGGCCCGGAGCCATCCGCGCGGCACGAGCATATGCTATCGACGCCGTCCCGGCAAGCGCCAAAGCAGCGGCGGTATCCGTGTCCGCCGGGCTTGGCGTTCCGCCGGGTCAATCGTCATCCGGGTTCAGAACCGACATGAACGCCTCCTGCGGGATCGCGACGTTCCCGACGGTCTTCATGCGCTTCTTGCCTTCCTTTTGCTTCTCCAGGAGCTTCCGTTTTCTTGTGATATCGCCTCCGTAGCACTTGGCGGTCACGTCCTTTCGGAAGCCCTTGATCGTCTCGCGCGCGATGATCTTGGATCCGACGGCGGCCTGGAGCGGAATCTCGAACATGTGCCGGTCGATCTGCTTGCGGAGCCGTTGCAGCAGCTTTCGACCGCGGACTTGGGCCTTGTCGCGGTGGACGATGGTCGATAGGGCATCGACGGGCACGGCGTTGACCAGGATGTCCATCTTCACCATGTCGCCCGCCTGAAAGCCGCAAAGCTCGTAGTCCGCCGTTCCGTACCCGCGGGTACACGTCTTCAGCTTGTCATAGAAATCGTAGATGATTTCGCAGAGCGGCATCGTGTAGGCGATCAGCACGCGCGTGGGCGAAAGGTATTCCGTCTTGCCTTGTACGCCGCGACGATCCATGCTGAGTTGCATCACCGTCCCGACGGCGTCGGCCGGTATGATCATTTTGACCAGCGCCATCGGTTCGCGGATCTCCAGAACGCCGGCCATGTCGGGCACGTCGCTGGGCGACTCGATTCGTTTCACCGTGCCGTCCGTGAGCAACAGCTCGTACGTAACGGTGGGCGCCGTCTGCACCACGGTAACATCGTTCTCCCGCTCCAGCCGTTCCTGGATGATCTTCATGTGCAACAGACCCAGGAACCCGCACCGGAAGCCGATCCCCAACGCGTCCGACGACGCGGTCGAATAGGTGAACGAGCTGTCGTTGAGCCACAAGCGCTCCATGGCCTCACGCAGCGCTGCGGTGCTGGTGCCCACGCCGGGGTAGAAATCACAGAACACCATCTGCTCCGGCGGCTCATAGCCCGGAAGCGGCTCGCTGGCCGAATGGGACGCCAGCGTCACGGTGTCTCCGATGGTCAGGTCGGCCAGCGTCTTGATCCCCGCGAAGAAATAGCCCACCTCACCGGCACCCAGCGATTCCATCACGGTGGGCTTGGGCGTGAACTTTCCAACCTCGGTCACCAGGAACCGCTGCCCGGTCGCCATCAGGCGGATCTGATCGCCTCGGCGGAAACTCCCCTCCATGATGCGCGAGTGCGCGATGACGCCGCGATGGGGATCGGGCTTGGCGTCGTAGATCAGCGCCCGAAGGGGAGCGGCGGTGTCGCCCTCCGGAGCTGGGAACCGTTCGACGATGGCCGCGAGAAGTTCGTCCATGCCGGCGCCGGTCTTGGCGCTGGTGAAGATCGCCGACGCGGCATCCAGCCCGAGGACCTGCTCAGCCTCCAACGCCATGTCTTCGGGCATGGCCGCCGGCAGGTCGATCTTGTTGATCACCAGAATGATTTCGAGGTGCGCTTCAATGGCCAACTGTGTATTGGCGACCGTCTGGGCCTGCACGCCCTGGGTCGCATCGACCAGGATCAGCACCCCTTCACAGGCGGCGAGCGCCCGGGACACTTCGTAGTGAAAGTCCACGTGCCCCGGCGTGTCAATCAGGTTGAGCATGTACGCCCGACCGTTGTGGGTGTACGACACGGTCGCGCGATTGGCCTTGATGGTGATGCCCATCTCGCGCTCCAGATCCATGTCGTCCAGGAACTGGGCGCGCATCTCGCGTTCCGAGATCGCGCCCGTCTTCTCCAGAATCCGATCCGCGAGCGTGCTCTTTCCGTGGTCAATATGGGCCACGATGCTGAAATTCCGTATGAGTTCGAGGTCTGCCATCGTTGTTTGATTATCGTCGCCAACCGGGTCGCGGCCGTACCGCCCAACGGTGTCTCGCTTTGCCGGGTCGTCTCGTGCCGATTCCAAGCCGCGGACCGAGCCGCGTAGTATAGCCCAGGAGCCGCCGCCGAGGAACAATGGAACGAACCAGTGCTCCGGGGGCGGATCGATCCACGATTGGTTGCCAACCTCCAGCCCAACGGTTCCAATGCCCCGAGAGGACTCCATGGCCTTGCCAGAGGAACGGTACACCTTCGATCGCGTCGTCAGGATGGTCGTCGGCGGTCTAAGCATCGTCGCCGTCTTGGCGCTCATGCGCTACCTCTCCGACGTGCTCTTGCCCTTCGTCGCCGCCGCCGTCCTCGCCTACCTGCTCAATCCCATCGTTTGCGCCTTCGAGCACAAGACCCATCGCCGTGGGCTCTCGGTTGGCATTACGCTCGGCGGCTTGGGCATCGTCGCGACGGGAATCATCCTGGTTCTCATTCCGATCGTCGTTTCCCAGGTTGGCCGATTCCAGGACGATCTGTCGAAGCTTCGCGGCGATCTGACCGCCTCGATGAGCCTCGTGCCGTTGGATGCCACAGAGGGCGAAGGCGCCGCGTCTGATGACGGCGCCGCCCTCGAGGAGAAGTCCGCGCTCGGTCTGACCGAGCTGAAACGGGCGTTCGTCCAATACCGAACCGACCCAACGGGAAGCCGCGCTGAACGGCTGAGCCGGCTTTTCGAAGCCGTGGAGGGAACCACCGTCGGTGAGTTTCTCGTCCGAGCGCGCAAATACGTCAAGTCGGAGGCGTTCGACACGTTCCTGATCGACGCGGCCAAGAAGCTCGCGGTCGGCGGTTGGAGCGTGCTGACTTTTGCGGTCAATCTCGTCCTCGGGCTCACCGGGCTCATCGTGGTCCTGCTCTATCTCGTGTTCCTGTTGCTTGACTATCCGGAGTACGCTCGCACGTGGCAGACCTTCTTGCCACCGAAATACCGTGATCCAATCGTTGAGTTCCTGGAACAGTTCGACATCATCCTCCGCCGTTATTTTCGCGGCCAATCCGTCGTGGCCCTGCTCGTGGGTACACTCTTCGCCATCGGCTTCACCCTGATCGGCCTGCCGATGGCGGTCCCGCTCGGGCTGTTTGTCGGCCTGCTGAACATGGTGCCCTACCTTCAGACCGTGGGCCTTGTTCCGGCGATCATGCTCGCGGGTCTTCGGGCGGTCGAGGGCGACTCGAGCTTTGTCGTGTCCGTGGCGTTGACCGTGGTCGTCTTCGGTGTCGTGCAACTGATTCAAGACGCGCTGATCACGCCGCGTATCGTGGGTCAGGCCACCGGTCTAAGGCCGGTCGCCATCTTGTTGGGGGTCTTCATCTGGGGAAAGCTGCTCGGCTTCATGGGCTTGCTTCTGGCGATCCCCCTGACCTGTCTCGGTATCGCCTACTACCGGCGCTTTGTATTGCTTCACAGGCCGGAAACGACACGCATCACGGACGGTCCATAGCCGCTCATCCATTGACGGAGCGTAGGCGCGGCGTCCGCCGTACCCGCCACTCGAGTACGGAACGACCGGCCAGCTCTTTCGTTGGAATCGATCCAGGAATACGTGGCGCCGACCGTGCGACGCGCCAAGGCGGTGGGCAGCCCACCGGTAGGCTCAAGCGGTTAGATCTGTGCGCAAACGGGACAAACGTTAGCGTCGCCGGCCCACGCTACGGACGAGCAGCGTCAGGCGTTGACAGACGAAATTGCGGAATGCCTGACCGTCGAGCCTGCGCAACCGCAGCATCGGTCCACTGACGAGTTCCCCCGCAACGTCGGGGCTGTAGCGCGTCTCATGGAAGGCGATGGCTTCGGTGGTGACCGTTCCCATGAGCTGCATGCGGTGCTCGCCCAGACCGAACTCGAACGTGATCTCCCGTCCGCCCTGGAGGAAGTTGGAGGCGTCCATTTGCATGCTGAAGCCGGCCTGTTGGTATTTCTCCGCCAGTTCGACGAACACGGGCACGAACTCCCGAATGGTCATCTCGCGTAGCTTGGCGATGGGATCGGGCTTGCCCGTGTCGCGGGTGACCTCTTGCTCGCGCTCCTTGAGGACGGCGATCAGGGAATCCAGTTCCTCTTCCGGTCCGCGCGGAGGCGGCTGAAGGGAAGGCTGAGTGGTGCCCATGAGGTCTTGGTAGTCTGTCGAGTCCGCAGGTGTGGCCACTGCGATCCGCCTGAAACAGCCTGGTCTTGGTCAGGCACGGGTCATGATGAGGGCTCCCGTCCCCGGCGGGCGGGTTGAGATAGACGTTGGTACCCCTCCACATGTCGGTGTGAGCGGGCCGAAGCTTGAGCCCTACCGGCGCGGGGCGCGCAAGCCAGAACCCTATGGAACGGGTTATCGCTGTATGTTGGGTGACCGGTCCGATAGCGTTCCAGCCGATGATTGACAAGGCCCATCACGGCAGCTACCATGGGCGCTACGACTGGCAGACGGGTCGCGTCGCGCAGCAAGTGTCTGGGGGATATCAGACAGCCGGGTTCCTGGAACGAGTCCAAGCACGCGCGGCACCATGTCCCCATGCGGAGCGTTTGCGTTGCCGACACTGCGCGTATTGCAAGGCCCCGACAAGGGACGTGTTTATCACACGCCCCGCGAGGCGGTCACCATCGGCCGCACCTCTGAGCACGTTCCCCTCACCGACCACGGTTCATCGCGCCGCCACGCGGAGCTTCGGCCCGCCGACGATGCCTGGACAATCATCGACCTGGGCAGTTCCAACGGCACCTATGTGAACGGTCAGCGTCTTGTCACACGGATCGAGCTGAAAGAAGGTGACCAGATCAAGATTGGTAGTACGCTTCTGGTCTTCAGCGGGCAGGACCAGGCGGAGGGCCTCTTCGGCGCTCAGGCCGTTCGCGAGAAGATCGGCCGGGACCGCAGTACGTCGGACGGGTCGTCCATCCTGTCCTCCGTGGACGCCCTGGAGGACAGTGTCATTCTTCAGCCGCCGGAGACGGCGGATGCGGTGGCCGCATGGAACATCGTTTACAAGATTGCCGAGATGATCGGGTCACCCGATTCGGTCGCTCATCTTCTTGAGCGAATGGTCGATATTGTGTTCGACCACATGATCGTTGATCGACTGGTCCTGCTCACTATGGACGCCCAGACCGGTGAGCTGTCGCCCGCGGTCGTCCGCCATCGCACCGAGAAGCGTGGGCGCCGACCGAAGACCATCACCTCGCAGACGATCGTCAACCACGTGCTGAAGACCAAGACCGGCGTGCTTTGCGCCAACGCCATGGCAGACGGTCGGTTCAGTGGGGCGAAGATGCCCGACAGCATCCACAGCCTTGGTGTTCGGAGCATCATCTGTGTGCCGATTATCGTGGGCGATCAGATTCGGGGCATCTTCCACCTGGATTGCCCGATGTCCCACCACACCTACACACATGAGCAGTTGCGGCTTGCCGTGGCCATCGGGCGGCTCGCGGGCATGGCCATCGAGAACATGAGGCTGCAGGAGTCCCGGGTGCGGACCGAACGGCTGGCGGCCTCCGGCGAGGCGGTGGCGTACCTCTCCCACTACATCCGAAACATCCTCCAGGGCATGCAGGGCGGGGCCGATGTCGTCGAGCTGGGGATCAAGAAACGGTCACTCGAGACGGCCGAATCCGGTTGGGGGTTGGTTCGTCGAAACCTCGATCGCATTCTGATCCTGACGATGAACATGCTCACGTTCTCCAAACAGCGACAGCCGTGCATCGAACTGGCGCAGATCAACAAGATCATCACCGATGTCATTAGTCTGTCGCAGACGCGGGCGGATGAAAAATCCGTCATGCTTCTGTCCGACCTCGAGGACATGCCGGCCGTTCCGCTCGACCCCGATGGCATCCATCAGGTTGTCAACAACATCGTTCTAAACGCCATCGACGCCGCGCCGGACGAGGGCGGTCGCATCAACATCACCTCTCGGTATCGTGGCGATTCAGGTCGGGTCGTCGTCTCCATCAGTGACAACGGCCCCGGCATCGACCCCGAGGACCGCGCCCGGATCTTCGAGGCCTTTCAATCCTCGAAGGGGCACGGCGGCACCGGACTGGGACTCGCGGCCGCCAAGAAGATCATCAACGAACTTTCCGGCGAGATCGAGATCGAGAGCGTGATCGGCGAGGGTACGACGTTCCACGTCAGCCTGCCCGTCGAACGGGATCAAACGAAAGATAGCGACGCGGAGCCCGAATCCAGCGCAAACGCGTAGGGTGCGTCCCGGACGCACCCTTTGTGCTACTTCGCCGGTGCCACCCCGAAACGTTTCCACACGAAGTAGAGCAGCCCGAAGAACGCCAGCGTCGCAACGGTGTACAGGGTGTCTCTCGGCGAAGCCACCGCGATGCCCACGGCGACTACGGTTTCCACGACGATCAAGAAGATCGCCAGCACCATGCCGATCGGACAGCGATACACGTTTTCGGGGAACGTCCGTTCGCGCAGGCGGAACACGATCAGGCTGGCGTAGGACATCCCGAACAGGATCGCGCTCGCGAAATAGTAAATGCTGAGTACTTCCTTGAAGTTGCGGTTCAAGACGAGCACCAGCGAGCAGCCGGCTACAACCAGAAGAGCGGCCACCGGCGACTGAGTCTTTGACATCCTTCCCAATGCGCGAAAGGTCAGCCCGTCCCGCGCGAGCGCAAACGTCACCCGAACGGTGGCCAGCGTCGTCGAGGCAAGCGACCCCAGGCAGACGAACATGCCGACCAGCAGCATGGCCGTCCGACCCGGCGCGCCGAACACCCGGCGTAGCGCCTCGCCCGGCACGGAAGCGATGCCGGCCATCTCCGACGCGGGTACGACGCGCAGCAGCGCGGCGTTGACCGCCACGTAGAGCACGAGCAGCGCCAGCGCCGAGCCGATCACGGCGCGCGGCAGCGCGCGGCGGACGTCGCGCACCTCCTCGGCCAGCTTCACCGCGTCCGTCGTTCCGTCGTAGGACCAGCGCACGGAAAGCACCACGGCAAGAAAGACCGTCAGCGTGGGAAGGGCGGCGGTTGACGCGATCGACGTGCTTGCGGTCAGCGGCTCGCGGCCATAGGCGAAGCCGATCGCGGCCACAGCCATCAGCGCCAAAATCTTGATGCAGGTGACCACGTTCTGCGTGCCGGCACCGGCTCGCAGACCGATCGCGTTGATCGAGACGACCACGACGATGGCCGCCGCGGCCAGCAGCCCGGAATATCGCGCCGCCGCCGGCTCGTCGAACCCGATGAGTTCGCAGGCGAAGTCTCCGAATGCCAGCGAGATGGTGGCCGCCCCGCCACCGATGACAAAGACCGTGTAGGCCCAGCCGAAAAAAAACGCGACGAACTCGCCGTAGGCCTCTCGCAGAAAGACGTACTCGCCGCCGGCCTTGGGGAACCGGGTGGCGAGCTCCGCGGTGACCAGCCCCTGCGTCAGGACCATCAGCCCGCCGAGCACCCACGCAACCAGGATGATCCACGGCGTCTGGATGGAGCCGGCCACCTCACCCGGCGTGCGGAAGATGCCTGAGCCGATGGCGACCCCCATGCCGATTAAAAGGGCCGTCGATGTTCCCAACATGCGCTTGAGCGGTGGGTGGGTCATGCGTGTGCGTGTAGCCTGTGGGTCTCAGAGCCCGTGTTGGCGGCGGATCGACGATTCATCATCATCCCGAGGCGTTATCATACCGCCAAGTCGGAATCACCGAGTAGAGGCCCTCGGTTGCACGGACGGCTCCACGGGTCCGCGTCAGGTTAAGAGCCTATCCCAGAATTGTGTGGCACCGGCATCTTGCCGGTGAAAACACCGGCTGGAAGCCAGTGCCGCCCTTTTTCAACGGACTGTTAGGCGGGACGGGTACACCGAGTCAGAGCCGTGGGCGCAAGCCCACGGACACCATGCGAACAAGCTCAGCGCTCCCGCGATGCCCGACCGGTCACAGGGCTCGCGCCCTGTGCTCTGAAAAGTACCCGCCGATTCTGCCACGCACCCGCCCCGGAACGGGTTCAACGGCGGAACTTGACTTGCGGCCCTTGCGAGATCAGGCTGAACGCAGACTTCCATGAATATGCGTCGATCAACTCTCTTTCTGGCAGGCTGTTGCGGTCTTGCACTTCCGGTTTCCTCGTTCACGAGCGCCCGGGCGGACGGTCCGCGCATCGTCGCGCGATTCCCCGACCACGGGCGGACGGATGTCGATCCCGATCTCACTCAACTGCGCGTCACTTTCGATCGCGATATGAAAACGGGGCGGTGGTCCTTTTGCGGTGGAGGGCCGAACTTTCCGCGCGTGATCGGAAACGCAAAATGGATTGACGCACGCACGATCGTCTTGCATGTCAAGCTCCAGCGAGATCACCACTATCAGATGTCGCTCAATTGTCCCGCCTCCGATAAGAACTTCCGGTCGGCGTCGGATGGGATACCGCTGCCCTTCGTGCCCTGGAGCTTCACGACGAGCGCCGAGTCACGCAGGCTGACCACGGCGGAACGACGGGAACTCAGCGCACGCAGCCTCTCGTCGCTCATGACCGTGCTTCGCGAACAGTACGCCTACTACGAGCTGCGCCACGTGAAGTGGGACGCGCTTGAACAGGAGCATTACGACAGGATTCTGGCCGCCAAGAGCACGCAATCCTGGGTGAAGCGGGTCGCTCGAATGTTGTCCAGGGCCGAAGACATACACCTCTGGCTTTCTTATGGTGGAGACACGACGCCAACGTACAAGCGACGGATCAAACGGAACTTCGAGCTGAACGGGGTCAAGGCGGTTTTGCCTGGTCTGTCGAAGCGGAACCCGTCGGTCTATGCGGCACGAACGGACGATCATATCGGCTATGTCATGATCGCGACACTGGATCGGGCAAGGCGGCAAGACCTCGCACAGGTGCAGGATGTTCTGGCCGCCTGCGCGGACTGCAAGGCATTGATTCTCGACCTTCGTGCCAACGGCGGCGGCGCCGAGTCTTTAGCAAAACCAATCGCCGCTTGGTTTGTCGGAGGCACAAGAGTCTACGCCAAACATGTTCTACGGGATCCGAAGGCTACGGACGGATTTGGTCCTGTCCATACGCGCACGATCCAGGGCAACGATCCACCTCGCCGCTTCGACAAGCCCGTCGCAGTGTTGACGGGACCGGCCGTCGTGAGTAGCGCGGAGGCCTTCCTGCTGATGCTCAAGCAAGCCGCCAACGTCACATTGATCGGAACAACGTCCTTCGGGAGCAGTGGAAACCCGAAACCGCACGTGCTCGAAAACGGCGTGGAGGTCTACGTTCCGTCGTGGAAGGCGCTGCGCCCGGACGGCAGCGCCTTCGAGGGTGAGGGGATTGAGCCGGACATCATCGTGGAAACTCAACCGGGTGGGTTCAAGCGGGATGATCCGATCCTTCGGCGCGCGTTGAGCTTCCTGCGGTCTTTGGCCGATTAGACCGTTGCTTTTCGGACCGGCGCGGACGGGTCCGACACGTCGCTTCGTTGCTGTCCTCCTGTCGTGCCAGGATCTATCATCGACGTGTGCGCGCCAGACCATCGTAGCGATTCATGAACCAGTTGAGCCCCGCCGATGTCCAGCCGTATGAAACCAGTAGCCTCGGGCGAATCGGGCCGGGCAGAACGAGCGTCGCACGAACGCGTCGCCCCACACTCCCGCCGGACGGTGGGGCTGCTGCTCGGACCCGTTCTGGCTCTGGCGGTCTATCTGATCATCGCGCCCGCCGCGTATGACGCATCCGGCGCGATCACCTCCGGTCTTCCACACGCTGGCCGCGCCGTCGCGGGCGTCGGCGTGCTGATGGCCCTCTTCTGGGTGACCGAGGCGCTGCCGATACCCGTCACCGCGCTTCTGCCGATTGTGCTCTTCCCGCTACTGACCGGTGGCGTCGTACCGGTCCGGGCCGCCACCGCGCCCTATGCCCACGAGCTGATCTTTCTCTTCATGGGCGGTTTCATGCTGGCCATGGCGATGCAGCGCTGGGGGCTGCACCGGCGGATCGCCCTCCGCACGATCCTTTTGGTCGGCACCGAGCCCGCGCGGCTGGTGGCCGGCTTCATGCTTGCCGCCGCGTTCCTCAGCATGTGGGTTTCGAACACGGCCACCGTCGTGATGATGCTGCCGATCGCCACGAGTGTCGTCGAACTCGTGCGGCGTGAACTGCGTCAATCACCTGGCACCGAGGGCATCGATGACGGCGCGTATGCCCCGTTCGCCATCTGCCTGCTTCTGGGGACGGCCTACGCCTCGTCCATCGGCGGCATCGCCACGCTGATCGGCACGCCACCCAACGCCCTGCTGGCCGCGTTTGTCGAAAGTCAATACGGCATCGAGGTGTCCTTCGTCCGTTGGTTGGGCGTGGGGTTGCCCTTGGCCGCAGTGTTTCTGCCGATCGCCTGGCTGGTGCTGACCCGGCTCGCCTTCCCGATCCATCTTACACGCATCCCCGGCGGGCGCGATCTGATCCGCAACGAGCTTCGGCGACAAGGGCCGATCACCGGTCCCGAACGCGCCGTGCTGGTCATCTTCGCCCTGACCGCGGCCGCGTGGATCACGCGACCGCTCTTTTCCGGGCTGACGCTGGCGGACGGCTCCCGCCCGCTAGCCGGCCTGAGCGATGCCGGAATCGCCATCGGTGCTGGGGTTCTTCTGTTCGCCCTGCCGGTCGATCTTCGGCGGGGGGTGTTCCTTCTGTCGTGGAAGCAGGCCATGCGCCTGCCCTGGGGCATTCTCATCCTCTTCGGCGGAGGGCTGAGCCTGGCGTCCGCGGTTCAGGCTACCGGGGTGGCCGCGTTCATCGGGCACGGCGTGGGGGGGGTGGGGCCGGTACCGACATGGCTCTTGGTCCTTTTGGTCGTGACGACCATCGTTTTCTTGACCGAACTGACGAGCAACACGGCCACCACGGCCACGTTCCTGCCGGTGCTGGGCGCGGTGGCCGTGGGTCTGGGGATCAGCCCGCTGATGCTGCTGGTGCCGGCGGCCATGGCGGCAAGTTGCGCCTTCATGATGCCGGTGGCCACTCCGCCCAACGCCATCGTGTTCGCCTCGGGGGAAATCACCATTCCGCAGATGTGCAAGGCCGGCCTGTGGCTCAATCTGATCGGCATCGCCCTGTTGATGGGGCTGATGTACACCCTGGCCGGCGCCGCGCTTCGCGGGTGGTGATGCCTGGCTCCCTCCGGTGTCTACCGGCTCCTATCGCGCCTCGATCGCCGGCACCGGTCTCGACGCGGGGCCGTTGTAGTGGCTCAGCGGTCGATAGATGCGGTTGTTCTGCGACTGTTCGATGTAGTGGGCGCACCAACCGGTTACCCGGCTGCACACGAAAAGCGGCGTGTACAGATCCAGCGGCAGATCGAGCAGGTAGTACGTCAGCCCGCAGGGGTAGTCGACGTTGGGATAGATGGGTCGCTCTTTGTTGACGATGGGGTCTTTGATCGCGTCGTAGATCGCCACCAGCTCCTCGCGGCCTTTGATCGTGGCCAACTTGCGCATCTCCGCCTCGAGGATGCGCGCACGGTGGTCGCCGTTCTTGTAGACGCGGTGGCCAAAGCCCATCACCCGCTCTTTGCGAGCGAGCGCCCCGGTCACCCACTCGCTCGCCTCGGCGGATGACTTGAACCGGGAGATCAGCTCCATCGCCCGTTCGTTGGCCCCGCCGTGCAGCGGACCCTTCAGCGCCCCGATGCCGCCGGTGATGGCCGACACCATGTCCGACGTGGTCGATCCGATGACACGCGCCGTGAACGTACTGGCGTTGAAGTCGTGCTCGGCGTAGAGCACCAGCGTCAGGTCGAGCAACCGATCCGACGTCTCGTCGGGTTCGATCCCGTGGCAGCCGAAGAGAATCTGTGCGGCGTGCGACAAACCGGCCTTCGCCTTGATCGGCTCCTTCCCGTTCATCGTTCTAAACCGTGCCGCGACGATGTCGCCGGTGACGGCCATCAGCCACACCGAACGCTTGCGCAAGTCATCGACGCTGTCGCCTTTGACCGGGTCGAAATGACCGGCCATGGAGACCCCGGTGCGCAGCACGTCCATCATGGGCACGTCGCGGGGGATGCTGCGGATGGTCTGGATGGTCTCGGGCGTTAGGCCGCGGAACCCGTCGAGAAGACTGCAGAACTCGGCGAGCTGGCCGGTGGTCGGCAGGCTTCCGTAGAGCAGCAGATGCGCGACCTCCTCGAACCGGGCGCTTTCCGCCAGGTCGCCGATTGCATACCCGCGATAGAGCAGCTTGCCTTGATCGACACAGCAAATGTCCGTCGTACCGGCGATCACGCCTTCAAGACCTGGTTTGGCGATGTCGCTGCTCATGATGGGTCTCCTGGACTGGTGGCATTGGCAGCCGGTGCCTGCACATCGTAGCCGAGCAGGTCGTACAGCTCCTGCCGTGTTTGCATGTTATCGATCAACGATCGCTGCGACCGTTCCGTTTTCAGCGTGCGAAGCGCATCGCGAACGGCTCCCATGGCGAGGCGCTGGAACGTCACCGGGTAGATCACGATGTTGTATCCCATGCCCGCGAACTCATCGGCCGTCAGATACGGCGTCTTGCCGAACTCCGTCATGTTGGCGAGCAAAATGGTGTCCACGTCCCGAGCGAAGCGCTCCAACTCGGTCTGGTCGCGGAGGGCTTCGGGGAAGATGCCGTCGGCGCCCGCCTCCAGGTATCGGTGGGCCCGCACGACGGCCTCATCGTACCCGGCCGTGCCCCGCGCATCGGTTCTGGCTAGTAGCAAGAAGTTGCTGTCGGTCTTGGCTTCCGCCGCGGCCGAGATCTTCGCACACATGTCCTCGGTCTCGATGAGCCGCTTTCCCTCGAGATGCCCGCAGCGTTTCGGCCAGTCCTGATCCTCCAGGTGAATCCCGCTCACGCCGGCCGACTCCAGGATCCGCACGGTCCGCGCCGCGTTCTCCGGTCCGCCGTAGCCGGTGTCGGCGTCCATCAGGATCGGGGCGGAGGTAACCGACGCAACGTGCGCGGCATGGTCACGGGCCTCCGTCAGGCTCATCAGGCTGATGTCCGGCACGCCGCCGACCGAGTTGGCGAGCACCGCGCCGGAGAGGTACATCGCGTCGAACCCCTCCCGCTCGATCAGCCGGGCGCAAAGCGCATTGAACGCCCCCGGCATCATGACGATGCCGTCGGCTAGCAGCTCGCGCAGCCTTCGCGATCGGTCCGCCGGCAAGATCAGGTCACCCAGCCTTTCCGCCCGCGCACCATTACGCGGACCCGCTATTTTGGAGCAATCGGCGTGCCGCGGCAAGTTGGTCACGACGGAGGCTCGCAGGACACGGGATAATCGCCTGGAGGCGTAACGTACCGGGCGTACGTCGTGGAATGAAACGGTCGGGTCATCGATGCCTCACCGAGGAGCACGACGCCCAGGGTTCTGAGCAGAATGCCGAAGTCCAGCAGGGCACGACATCGGCGGACATAGGCGACATCGTAAAGAATCCGCTCGTCCCAGGACATCGCCGCGTTTCCGTTCACTTGCGCCAAGCCGGTAAGTCCCGGTCGCAGAAGAAGTCGCTGACGCCGGAACGCGTCGTACCCGGCCACTTGGTCGGGAAGGGTCGGACGCGGACCCACGAGCGACATGTCGCCGATCAAGACGCTCCAAAGCTGCGGCAACTCGTCCATCTTGAACCGCCGGACCCAGCGGCCCACGGTCGTGATCTCGGGATGATCGAGCGGAACCAATTCCTCGGGGTCGGGTCTGCGCCCGCCGCGCATCGTGCGTAGCTTCAGAGGGCGAAAGATCGCACCGTCCCGCCCGGCCCGGTCCTGCGAGAAAAACACCGGACCACGGCTGGTGAGCTTTACCAGAAGGGCCGCAACGACGAGCAGGGGTGAGACGGCCACGAGCAACAGGAGGGCGGCGGCGACGTCGAACAGTCGCTTGCCGCCCCTTGCCCAACGTGTTGTCGAAACCGTGTTGATCGTATCGTTCATGCTTGACGCCCTGCGGTCCTCTCCCTCAGCCTATCGCGTGGAAAGCACTCGGCAAGGCCGGCGAACGCCCGCCCAGGTGACGGATTGACGCCGCAGTCGGCCTGGCTACACTTCGGAGCGAGGTCCCCCAGGGAACCATGGTCGGCGTGGCGGCGTACCCGCCGTTCGACTCTCCCACGTGTTGGCGGAGAAAGCTGATGAAGAAACCTTCGACCCAGCGGCTCTTGAAGTTGCTGGTGCCCGGCATGGTGCTGTTGCAGGTCGCCGGCTGCGACTTGGTCGCGCTCAACGAGATCGTTCAGACCGTTTTCCTGGGTATCACGGCCGCTGGGAGCATCGCCATCCTCCAGAATATCTAGGGGGCGGTTAGCGCGTCCATGACCGCCCGTGCGACCGCCTCCCGGTCGCGAATCGTCGGCAAGGTGCGTCCCGGACGCATCCGACGGTCCCGCGCCTCACTCTCGCCTGGGGCGGGGCGTGTGACAGTCTTGGCGGGCCGTGCAAAACCATCTTGCCGGCGCCACGCCGCGTCAGAGCCGTGGGCGCAAGCCCACGGACACGATACGAACAAGCACAGGGCTTCTACGATACCAGACCGATCACAGGGCTCGCGCCCTGCGCTCTGAAAACTGCCCGCCGGTGTGGTCATGCACGCCCCGGGGTGGAACTCACACCCGCAAGATTGACGGCGGCTCTTTAGTTACTATACTAGCTGTTCCTGCCCGGTGGGCCGCGAGATCGACCTCAGCCGCCCCTTGGCCACGAACGCTCGGTTGGACAGTCGGCCGTCGATTCAAAACGGATCGCCATGCGACTTTTCAAACGCGGGCAGCGGGGCTCGCTCGGCGTCACTGGGCCTCGTAAGGCTATCCCACGAATTGCGACCGGGAGAACTTGATGTTGATGATCGTACCGACTTTCAACAGGCCTTGTTTCGCCCGGGTCATGGCTGGTTGCGCCCTTCTGGTGGCGATGGCCATGGTGGCTGCCCCGGCTAGTGCCCAAACACCAACGCCGCCTCGCGGCAACACCGGGTCCCGGCCGACCGTCGAGAACCTCTACAAAGACTTCATCCACTACGCCAAGCTGGGTCGATTCAACGTCGCCGACGCCCGTGCGAAGGCCTTGCTGGCACATCCGGAACTCGACGCTGTCAGGGTTTTGCGGGTGTCGGAGGAGGATCCTACGGGGCGGCAAACCCTCATCAGACTTATCGCAGCTTCGACGATTCCCGAGAGCGCCGCCCGAGTGCTAGCCCTGCTCCGCGAGGGCCAGAATGAGGAACGCAAATCGGGCGCGCGGATCTTGACGAACATCGAACTGCTCGGCGGCGATCCGGCACAGGAGCGCTATGCCAGATCCAACCTCGCCCAATCGGGTGAGTACGCCATCCCGCTCATGCTCGAAGCCTTGCTCGACCCATCGCGCGAAGCCCTTTGGCCGCGGATCATCTCGGCACTTCGCGCGATCGGGAAGTCGGCCGTCAACCCGCTCATCGCCGCCCTCGCGGTCAACACAACCAACGTCCGGCTCAACATCATCCGTGCGTTGGGTGAGATCGGATACCCGCAGGCCATCCCCTATCTTCGCAAGATCATCGGTGATGACTTGTCTCCCCAGAACGTCAAGGAAGCCTCGGCCCTGGCCATAGAGCGGATCGAAGACATCACCGGGCGACCGTATCCCGGCTCGGCCTACGGGGCCTTCTATGACCTCGGCCTACAGTTCTACAACCAGCACGACGCCGTACGGGCGGACCCTCGCCTGGCTGAGGCCAACGTCTGGTATTGGGACACCGGTCAACAACTGCTGATCCGCAAGGTTGTTCCGGAGCCTATCTTCGGTCAGGTGATGGCCATGCGGTGCGCCAACGAGGCGCTGCTCCTTCGGCCCGAGTTTAGCGAGGCGCAGGCGCTGTGGATTGGCGCAAACATCCGCCGAGAGAGTCGCCTCGGGTTCAACGTCGAAAGCGACGATCCCGAAGAAACGGGTGAGCTCGATAGCACGCGCCCGGACGTCTTTTTGCGCGCCTTGGCGATTAGCCAGGCGGCGGGACCTCACACCGCCCATCGCGTTCTCGACCGAGCGGTGCGCGATCAGGATTCGGACGTCGCCCTCGGTGCGATCGCCGCCCTGCATGCTACCGCTGGCGAAGCGTCGCTTATCGGCACGCAGGATCTCAGGCAGCCGCTCGTGGCCGCGCTTCAGTTCCCCGATCTGGTCGTGCGCATCCGGGCCGCGCTCGCCCTTGGGGCCGCGCTGCCCAAGTCGCAGTTCGCCGGTTCTCAACTGGTCATTCCCGGCCTGGCGGTCGCGTTGACACAGCATGGCCGAGAGCAGGTGCTCGTGGTCGATCCGAATCAAGGCAACATGAACCGCGTCGTCGGCGCCCTGCGTAACGACGACCGGGACGCCATCGGTGAAACGAATTACTTCGCGGCCATGGAGCGTGGCCGGAGCGAGTTTCAGACGGTTAGCGGCGTGTTCATCTCGACGGATGCGTCCGATCCCAGCTTGGGTGACGCCCTCAACCGGTTTCGGGGTGAGTCCATCTACGCCAAGACGCCCGTTGTGGTGTTGACCGGGCCGGGGCAGTCGGGTTTGGCGTCCGACCTGGCGCTAAATGATCCCTATGTGGAAGCCGTGCCCGCGTCGGCAACCGACGCGCAGCTCGCCGCCGCCCTCGACCGCGTACGCGACCGGACGGGCGAGATTCGACTGGACGCCGACATGGCGCTTTCCATGGCCCTTCAGGCCGCGGAGACCTTGCGCCGAATTGTCCTGGACGGGCAGACCCCTTATGACGCGGGTGACGCCGAGCCGGCACTGATTGCGTCCCTGTCCTCTCCGAACGAGCAACTACAGATCGTAGCGGCCTCAGTCCTGGCGCTGTTGCCCACGGTCACGGCCCAGCGGGCGATCGCTTACGTCGCCTTGGATAACGGCAACGACAAATCGCTGCGTGTGGCCGCGTTCGACTCGCTCGCCGAATCCGCCAAGAACAACGCGAACCTGCTCGAGAACTCGCAGATCAGTCGGTTGCGTGACATCGTACACCGTGACCCGGACCTGGGGATCCGCAGCGGGGCGACAAAGGCCTTCGGCGCGCTGAACCTCCAGACCGACGACGCCAGCGCCATCATCCGCAGCTACTACGGCGGATGACCCCCGGTTGACCTGCGCGTTCAGGGAAGCCGTGCGCGCGGCGCGGCACTCACCAAGGCGCGACTCTGTCGGAGTCTTGCCTCGGTAGCGCTGCTGTCTACGTTGGCGATCCCTGGGGCGCGGCGATCCTGGGTTGAGCTGTTTCGTGCAGGGTTCCCACCGTACCTTCCTTGTGCGGTGGCTTCTCAGCGTCAGCGACGGTCCGCTGACGCAGTAGCATCACCGTCCAAAACGCCCAAATGCCGACCAGAAGCCACCGGATCGCAGGAATCGGGGAAAAATACGTGCTGATTCCCATGACGACGGTGAACGAGATGCCGATGCGCAGCTTCTGGGTGATCGTCAGCCCGCTCTTGTTGCGCCACGCATGAAGGTAGGGGCCGAGGTGTTTTTGGTTCAGCAGCCAGTCGTGCCAGCGCCGGCTGCTCTTGGCGAAGAGGTAGGCGGCCAGCAGCAAAAACGGCGTCGTGGGCAAAAGAGGTAACACGATGCCGGCCGTGCCCAGGCCGACCATGATCACACCCAACACCACGCGACACGCCTTGAGAACGTCCATAATTGACTCGTCCTTCCAGACGACCGAGGCATCGCGGTAACGACGAACCAGCGGCTGGGAGTGATTGATGGCTCGACGCCGCCGCCGAATCTCGCCCGGTCCTACCGTCCGGCGACCGGCGCTCCGACCGGCGCTTGCGTCTGCGCCATCATGGAGAACATCGCGATGTTCTTGAAGGCGACGAGCAGCTCGGTCGGAATGAAGACGTCGCCGCGGACCCAGCTCTCCCCGCCGGACGACGACAGACCGATCGGGGCGTCGGGCAAGGTGAACGGGATCGGTGCGGCATTCCCGTCCATGGCGGACGTGATTCCCTTGACGAGCCTAAGGCACTGATCCGGCGCGAAATACGCCACCAGGGTCCGGTTGCCTGGCAAATGCGAGGCCGTCTTCTGCACGCTTGGTCTCGTTTCGGGTCCGGGCTTGTTGGCGATCGCTCCGGCCAGTCGCCGGGCCATGTAGTCCTGGCCGCCGCCGATGGTCATGACAACGGTCTGTCCGTCGGCAATGGCCGTCCGTATCACGAGGTTGTCTTCGCCGAGGAGGGCGCGAATCTTGGCGACATGACTAGGATTGGAAGCGTCAACCTTTGGCAAAGCGACGGTGAGGCGATCCACTTTGACGCCGCCGATCGTCTCGGCGTTCTTGGTGTAGACCAGCCCCGAGAGGAAGTCTTGCATCCCCTTGCGTTCCTTCTTCGACAAGCCTTTGGCGCCGGTCAAGGTCGAGCCCGCGACCGTGCGAACTTGCGTGAACAGGTCGCGGAACGTCGTGAGCCACAACCTGCTGTCGGTCGTGTCACCGACAATGCCCATGGCCACCAGCCCCGCGTGTCCGCCGGGAAGGACGGTGACCGTCCCGCGTACGCCGGTGCTGATGCTCGATAGGTGCTCCACGGCCGTCCGAATCTGTGTTCGCTGCTGAGGATCGATCTTGATGGCTTCTTCGAGGAGATCGAAGGCATCGTCCAACCCTGCGGAAACCTCTCGTGCCGCCGCGCTGTCATACATCTTGCCATAGGAGAACATCCAGTTCTCTTCCGGCAAACCCCTGAGCAAAGGGGCCGCCGTGTTCCTGATCCGTGCCAACCGCCGGGCGAAGTCCGTGGCGGGGCGGGCGCTGGCGGCAAACCGCAGCCCCAGCCCGGGCTTATCGAGTGCGAATCCGATAGCCAGAGACTTCCCTCCCTCGATCAGTTGGTCGAGCTGCTTCTTGCCGCGTCGGATATTGAGAAGGTCCGTGGGGCTGACCGTACCGCTACCGGCTGTCCCCTCAACCATTGCCGCCAGCATGGCGATCTGCGGCTTGGCCAGTTCGGCGATTCGTTCGACGTCCAGCCACAGAAGAAGGTCGAGCCCAACCAGCGCGCCGGCCTCTCCGGGTACCAGGCGCTGGGCAAGACTGCCGCGACTGCCCACGACGGCCCGAACGACATCGGGCGTCTGGCCGAGGATCACGTACCCACGCGCCGTACCGGCAAACAGGGGTTTGCCCATCACGTTGACTGGCTGGACCGGATCGAACCCCGATGCGCCCAACGCGGCCAGCATCGCGCCTGGATTTTTCGCGGGAACCATCAGGGCGATACGCTGGGGCAGCTCGAACAGTGTGGTCGCGGGCATCAGCACAACGGCCAAGGATCGATTCGCGTCAATGTCCGGAAACATCGGGAGGAACTGCTTCATCGCTCCCACCAGCGAGCCCATGGGCGGGACGAGGAAGGGCTGCAAGCCCAGGTCCGCCGCGGTCTGTTGGAGCGCCCCATCGAGCGAGGCGAGATTCCCAACACCGAGCACGCCGATCGCCTCGGTAGGAACACTGGAGAACAGTGGGTTCGTCTTCTGCACGGCCTTTGCCGGTGACGAAGCCAAGACACCAACCGAAACGAGAAGCGCACAAAGCTTATAGGACATTTGACTTCTCCAGTGCTACGTCCAACTCATGTTCCCGAATACCAAACGTCAGGCTTTGGCCCGCTCGCAGGGTCTATCGGCCGGGGCGATGCGCCTGTTGTGTTGAATTGCCCCGGGGTCCGCCCCGGTCTGGCACTGCGAGACAATGACTGGGATGGGTCTACATAACCCGAACCGCGCCCCGAGCCGCGCCCCCAGGTCGCGCCCCGAGCCGCGGGCTTCAGCCCGCGCGGACGTCGGGCCGTGTGCAACCTCGCGGCTAGTGGAGCCGCGGGATCCGTGAAATACAGCGTGAGGGATTTGGACCCGCGCAAATATCGGCCGGAAGAGGCGGGCGGTGTCGCGACCCGCCTAGACCATCGCGTCCAGCCGGCGCGCAAGGTACGCCTCCGGATCGGGTCCGGCGGGGTTGTTCAGGATGGTCTCGAGCCATGCCTGCCGTTCGAAGGACATCACCACCATGTCCCAGACGCAGGCGATGGGTCCCGTCGGCATGCCGTACTCAAGCCGTTCCGGCGCGCTCGGGGATGACACGTAGACGTGGTGATGCAACTCGTTTTCGTCCGCCCACCAATCGATGAAGACGAAGTTTGCCCCGCGGCCCTGATGAACGCCGAGAAAGCCGAGGCCATAGTGGCAATGCGCGGACGCCGTTAGCCCGAGCCGCTCCAGGGGGGTGCGTGACAGTTTTGGCGGGCCGTGCAAAGCCATCTTGACGGCGCCACGCCGTGTCAGAGCCGTGGGCGCAAGCCCACGGACACGATGCGAACAAGCACGGGCTTCTACGATATCAGACCGGTCACAGGGCTCGCGCCCTGTGCTCTGAAAACTGCCCGCCGATTCGGTCATGCACCCGTTCCAGGGCGACCTCCTTGGCGGCCGAGACGAGTTCGGCGGCCGGCTCCTCGACCGCGCAGGCAATGCCGTAGACCTTGATCCGCCAACCCGGCGGTTCCCAAAGGTGCAGGAACCGAATCCGCCGCGGGGGCGTAGGCCTCACTGAGTTCGATCGCGGTCACGGGGCGAAATCGTCGGTCTTCTTGAAGCCGACGGGAACGGCGGGCTTGAACGGTGTGCCCGTCAGTTTGGGATTCACTTCCAAATCGGTCAGCGTGAGGACGGATCGGCCGGCGGCGCCCTTTGGATCCTCCCGGCTCGGATACAAGTCGGCGACCCGTCGCGGCAGGTAGTCGCTCTTGCCGATATGCCATTCCTTCTCGTTCCCGTTCTTGGACTTGACGACAAGCTTGTGGCAGTCCACACCGCCGACCGATTCGGTGCCTTGAATCTCGGCGGACTCGGGCTCAAAGCCTGCGCCAAGCGGCTCCTTCGATCCGAACGACGTCATGATCAACTGCTCGAGGTCCGGGCCGTAAGTGCCCATGACCCCCGGGTCGAGATCCACGTAAACCGTGCGTGCTTTCGGGTCGAGCAAGAAGAACGTGTTGCCGTCCGAGCCGGCGGTCAGTTCCAGCACCTCAGTGGAATCCTTCGGCGTGAGCTTGGTGACGCACAAGAAACTCTGGAGTTTCCATTTCGACCGCTTGCCGACAGTTACGGTGCCCTCGACGAGTGCCACGTTGAAAAACGGCGCCACCCAACCCTGCGGCTCGAATCGAGCGCGGTACCGTGCCGTCTGGACGCGCGTCATGGCCTCGGCGCTCTTTCGCAGAAGCTCAAGCCCCTCCGACGACCGATCCGCCTGTCCCAGCGCCCGATGTACCGGGCCTATTGGTATCAACAGGGCGAACAGCGCGGCCACGTGTTCCCGTCGAATCATGACTTGGTCCTCTCTCTGCAAAGACGAAGGCGGCTCCGGTTGCTTGGCGAGTCGCAAAACTCATTGCGCCCCGGGCCGCGCGAATCAAACGTTGGGCGACCGGTTCGCTGCGGTCCCTACGGCATCGACTTGCCGTCGCAGCCATGATACGACGTCGTTTCCGGGCGCACAACGCTGTATGCGCAAGGCCAGACGCTGGGCCGGGAGATTCTCGTGCTCCTACGGATAGATCAGCGAATCGGTTGAGGAAAAAAGGCCGGGGCCGAACGCGTCCTGACCCGGATATGGGAACTCTGCCACCGTCGCGAAATGGGGCGACTCGCCGTGGATACGGTTGAAGCCCGTTTCGTTCCAGTCGCTTGTCATCAACGTATAAATGTTGTCACCGTGAACCCCTACCGCAGCCGTGTACTCAAACGCCACGCGCCCGTCAACGAACAAAACGTTCTGTCCTTGGCCGTGGTGGTTGGGGGAGTTAAACCGGTGCCAACGTCCCAACGGATCGTCGTGGCTCAATGGATTCCGACTTCCGGTCGAAAACGTCGGTTCAAAGTTGTTGAGGTAGTATGGACCCTTGTCCGCGGCCAAAGCCTTGCGGTTGTCCCCGCCTTCGCGCGGCCGGGTCTCACGCGCGCCGAATGGAACCTGATATCCGTAACTGATGTTGTGGTATCCCTCGAAGTCGTAGTACGACTCTTGGATCAGCGTCGAATCGGCTACGTCCCGGCTCGACGGACAGATGAATTGGTCAACCCGGATGTCGCCCGATCGTACCAGCAGCCAGAATGCGCGTGTGACCGAAACTTCGGTACTGCCACCGTTGAGATCGAACGGACTCTCGGACGTGCTTTCGTTTTCGCGATCGTAGCCGACCTCTCCGGGGTTGGTTGGATGCTGACTGATATGGCTTCCCGCGAGGTAGTCGATGCCCTCGTTATCGATCGCTTGGCGCCGAAACGGTGGAATCATCCAGACCTCGTGATTATCGTTGGCGTAGATTCTTGCAGACAGTCCGATAGCCCGGAGATTGCTCGCACACACTTGCCGCTTGTTCAACGTTTGTGGGTGCGCGAGCGTGGGAATCGCGACAACAATCAGAACCGCCGCGATCACTCCAACCGCAACCAGATCCCACAATCCGAATCCTCGACGTTGGACGTTCATGATTTCCCCCTTCTTCTTCGAATAGGTTGGCTTCGACGGAGTGCTCCCACTCGGAGCCTTCGCGGCAACGATTCTACCGAGTCCATCGGCCGGCTTCGAGTGCAACCCGTCATATTCCGGCGACCCTCGTGAACGACGAAGAATCCGAGCCGCGGTGAGAAGGTACGAACGCTGATCGCCCGAGCGCCTCCAAAGCGGCTTGTTGCCGGCCGAGACGAGTGCCGCTACGGGCTGTTCGACAGAGTTCTTCCGCGGGGCGAGAAGGACTTCGGAGCAGTAGGCTTGGCTTCGGCATAGGGATTGCTACCGGTTTCCGGTGTGCAAGAAGAGCCGGGGTTGTTTTCCTGAATCGTTTCCTGGAGGACATCGCGGCGCAACCGGGCGTCTGTCCGTTCCGGGGGTTGTTCAAGGCGTTGCCTTCGGGGTAAGCTCTGCCCCCTTCGATGCTCGGCGGCCGGCGGCGTGGACCGCTGTTCTTGGTGTCGGCCGAGCGGCAGGAATCCCGCGCGCGGATTCGGCCGTGCTATGAAGGCGATAAGATGAAAATAGGCGTTCCCAAGGAAACCTTCCCCGGCGAGCGGCGGGTTGCACTCGTGCCGGATTCGACGGCGGCTTTGACCAAGCTGGGGCACACGGTCGTGGTCCAGACCGGGGCCGGTGAGGATGCGGGATACACCGACGACGCCTACGGTCAAAAAGGGGCGACGATTGCCGGCGACCGCGGCGAGGTGTTCGACTCGGCCGACGCCATCGTGCAGGTTCGCGGCCATGGGGCCAACGCCGATGCCGGTCGCGCCGACCTCTACCTGCTGCGCCCGGATCAGGTCGTCATCGGATCGTTGGACCCTCTCTCCGCCACCGCCGAGGCCAAAGAGTTGGCCGAGCGAAACGTAATCGCCTTCGCCCTCGAACTGATGCCGCGCATCACCCGTGCCCAGAGCATGGACATTTTGTCGTCGATGGCCACGATCGCGGGGTACAAGGCTGTCCTGATGGCTGCTGACCATGCGCCGCGCATGTTCCCGATGCTCATGACCGCGGCGGGCACCGTCAGCCCGGCCCATGTGTTGATTGTGGGCGCGGGCGTGGCCGGTTTGCAGGCCATCGCGACGGCCAAGCGACTTGGCGCGGTGGTCAGCGGATACGACGTTCGTCCTTCCGTGAAGGAGCAGATCGAGAGCCTGGGCGCTAGGTTCGTCGAGATGGACCTGGAAACCGGCGGCGCTCAGGACGCCGGCGGCTACGCCAAAGACCTGGGCGAAGACTTCATCAAGAAGCAGCGCGAGCTGATGACCAAGGTCGTCGCCGATAGCCACGTGGTCATTACCACCGCGGCCGTTCCCGGCAAGAAATCACCGGTCATCGTGACGGCCGACATGGTCAAAGGAATGATGCCGGGGTCGGTCATTGTCGATCTGGCGGCCGAGCGCGGCGGCAACTGCGAGTTGACCCGTGCCGACGAGACGGTCGTTGCACACGGCGTGACGATCTTGGGTCCGACGAACTTGTCGAGCACCATCCCCTTCCACGCCAGCCAGATGTTCGCCAAGAACGTGGTGACCTTCCTGAAGGAACTGACCAAGGACGGTGAGCTGGCGCTGGACATGGACAACGAGGTCCACGCCGGCACACTGCTGACCCGCGGTGGTGAGGTCGTGCATCCGCGCGTGCGAGAGCTGCTCGGATTGCCGGCGGCTGTAAGCGACAGCGAGCCGGTAGCGCCGGAGCCCGCGGCCGAGCCGTCGGCGATCGAAGAAAGGAACGCGTGATGGAAGTCGGTCTCGTGGCACTGTTGACCATCTTCGTCCTGGCGATGTTCGTCGGGTTTGAGATCATCACCAAGGTGCCGCCCACGCTGCACACCCCGTTGATGTCCGGCTCCAACGCCATCTCAGGGATCACCATCGTCGGGGCGCTGATTGCGGCCGGTGCGGGCGAGAGCCGCCTTTCCACGGTGCTGGGTTTTGTGGCCGTCCTTCTCGCCACCATTAACGCCGTCGGCGGCTTCGTCGTGTCCCATCGCATGCTGTCGATGTTCAAGAGAAAGAGCTAATCCGTGGAAGAATCAACGGCCAAGGTCGTTCAGAACCTCGCTTACCTGGTTGCGTCGGCGATGTTCATCTTCGGTCTCAAGGGGTTGACGCATCCGAGGACCGCAGTCCGCGGCAACCTGACCGGGTCGGCCGCCATGCTGATCGCCGTGTTGGTGACGCTGTGGGCCATCCCGGACATTCGTTGGGGATGGATCGGTGCCGGGCTGGGCATCGGGGCGGTCGTTGGCACGATCATGGCACTGAAGGTGCCCATGACCGGCATGCCGCAGATGGTGGCCGTCTTCAACGGCTTCGGCGGCGGTGCGTCGTTCCTGGTAGCGGGGGCCGAGTTGGCGATGCGCCTGGGCGCCCGGTCTGAAGGCGGGCCAGCGGACGCCGCGGGCTCGCCGCTCGCCTCACAGGCGGCTGTGGCCATCGCCCTGTCCGGGCTCATCGGCGCGGTCACGCTCTCCGGCAGCCTTGTCGCCTTCGCGAAACTGGCCGAGATGAAGATCGTCTGGCGCGGCGAGAAGTACTGGATGAGTAGCTCGATCATGCTGCCCGGTCGCCATGCGATAAACATTTTCGTGGCGCTGGCGGCGGTGGCGCTGTGTGTCGCGCTGGTGACAACGTCGTGGTCGACCTCGTCCTACTGGGTGTTGGTCGCGGTGGCGGCCGTGCTCGGTGTGCTCATTACCCTGCCCATCGGCGGGGCGGACATGCCGGTGGTGATCGCCCTGTTGAACTCATATTCCGGTCTGGCCGCCTGCGCGACCGGTTTTGCCATCAACAACAACGTGCTCATCATCGCCGGCTCGCTCGTGGGTGCGTCGGGTCTGATTCTCACAAAAATCATGTGCAAGGCCATGAACCGTTCGCTGGTCAACGTCATCTTTGCGACACTCGGCCCCAGCAAGACCACCGCCTCGGCTGACGACGTGTATGAAGGCAGGATCAAGTCCACCTCGGCCGACGAGGTCGCCATGCTGCTCGAAGACGCGCAGCGCGTGGTGATCGTTCCGGGGTATGGGTTGGCCGTCTCGCAGGCGCAACACGTCGTGCGCGACCTGGCGAACTTGCTTGAGCAAAACGGCACGACGGTCGAGTTCGGCATTCATCCCGTCGCCGGTCGCATGCCCGGCCACATGAATGTGCTGCTAGCCGAGGCCGACATTCCTTACGACAAGCTCATGGAAATGGACGACATCAACGCCGAGATGGCCACGGTGGACGTGGCCATCGTGGTCGGTGCCAACGACGTGGTCAACCCGGTCGCGCGGACCGATCCCGATTCACCCATCGCGGGCATGCCGATCATGGACGTCGATAAGTGCCGCACGGTGGTGGTCATCAAGCGAAGCCTATCGCCCGGCTTCGCGGGCATTCCCAACCCTCTGTTCGCCAACGACAACACGCTGATGTTCTTCGGTGACGCCAAGAAAGCCTTTTCGGAACTCATCACGGCCGTAAAAGAGGGGTAGGGCGCGCCCGAGGGCTTCAGCTCGCGCGGTCTATTGGGACGTTGTGGCGTTTCGATGTGTCGAGACGCTCCGGCTGACTGTGACGTGCGCTAGTTTCGGGAACCGGAGCCTTTGGGTCTTGGCGGCGGCTTCTTCCCACCTTCAGCATCGTCGTCGTCGCCACGCGCCCGCGTGGGGCTCTTTTCGGCCTCGCGGCTGTCCGCATGACGCTGAATCTGGGCGGTCGTGAGCAAGGCGTGCAACCGATCGCCCATCTCCACGGAAAGCCGCATGACAGGTCGGAGAAGCTCTTTCTGCGCCGCGTGGGCCTTGCGAATGCCTGACAGATCGGCGTTGTCGTGCGCGACCTGTTGATCGGCTCCGATCTGGGCCAACTCCCGCTTTTTTGACGCGGCAAAGGCTTTCGCCTTGAACTTGTACTCCGCAAGGATGGAACGGGCGGCCGTGATCTGACCCTCGTCCAGCCCGTACTCTTTGATGAACTCCTCCACGAGCGTCGCGAACACGCGCTCGGGGTTGTAGGTCACCCGTTCGGAGAGCACGGCCGGCGGCCTGCCTGGGCGGGCGGGCTGGCCCACAAGATTCGGCGGCGGGAAGATCCCTCCGGCGTGCGGCTCGCCTTTTTCCCAGGTCTCAAAGTTCCCGTCGATCGTGTCGAAGGTTTTGTTCATCTCGCCGAGGTCGAAGTCGTGCATCTTCTTTTGCTCGTCGGTAAGGATATCACGCCAGCGCTCGTTTGCCTCGAAGATCGCTTCGCGGGCGAGCTTGGCGAGCGGCCGGGCGGCAGCGCCGATGCGCTTGATCTCGTTATGGTCGTCCGGCGGATTGATGCCGATTTGTGTGGCCAGCAGGTCGCGAATCGCCGGCCACACCGTGTCCTCATGCTCGCTCAGGAAACGGTAGACCTCAGTCTTCATCAGCTTGCGAGTGATCTCGGACTGCTTGTCGTTGAGGTTGTATCGCGCGGTGATGTTGCGAACCGCCTGCTCCATGATCGCGTCGATGGTGGCGGCGGCCGCCGGCTTTCCTGAACTGAGTTCCTTGGTGACCTCCTCGGTCGCCTGCGGCGCGGGCGGTTGACCCAAGAGCACCGTAGGGACAAGGAGCACCAGGGTCGCCAAGAGTCCGTAAGCCAGTCTATTCTTAAACGTCATGATCCTGCATCCGGGAACACGTCCACATCCTCGCGGCGCCGATCGCCCCGCATCACATACACCATTAGATTATAACAATTCGGAACTGTCCAGGTTGCATTTACCGCGCGTGCTCGGACGTTTTCGGCCCCCCAAGCCCTCTCCAGGGCCGATTCCCGCAATCCCAGGCGGCGTCCCCCAGCCCCATAACCCTGAGGAATACTACATCCGTTCCCGGCCAAACAAACGTCCCGGCCAAGCCAGGAACCGACGCAGGGAGTAACGCAGGCGGTGCCGCCAGAGGCCCTTCGAAAGCCGCTGCAGCGCCTCGCTGCCGGGGTCGTTCCGCAGAGCGCGCCGGAGGGTCGCTCGCGCGTCTCCCCATTTCGCCAGCTTCAGTTGGCAAACCGCGGCCGTCAGCATCGCCGCTCCGTAATTGGGCTTGAGTCGGACCGCCTCAAGGCAGTGCCCGAGCGCGGCGGCGTCCTTCGCCTGTTGGAGCAGGCTGATTCCGAGCTTGTGTTGCGCCACCGGATCCTCGGCCTCCAGCGCAAGAACCCGGCGGTAGGCATCACTCGCCGATTCCGGCTCATGAAGCGCCATCAGGCAGTCCCCCAGGAGTGCCCAGACGGCGGCTGAATCCGGATCTTCCTTGACCGCCTTCTCGAAGCGCTTGCGGGCCTCCGGCAACCGCTGAAGTTCGTACAGCGCCACGCCGCATTTCAGGTCGAATCCGGGGAAGAGTACGTCGGCGGGGCCGGTCGCCTCGACGGCCTCGAAGCAGGCCAACGCCTGCGCCGGCTGGCCCCGAAGGAGCCATATCCTTCCCAGAGCAAAATGGGACTCGATGTGGTCCGGGTCCAGTTCCAGGATTTGGGCGAACCTGGCGGTCGCCATGGCCAGTTCTCCTGACTCAAGCGTCAGATCGGCCAATTCGAAAAGAAGGTCGGTGTTGCCCGGGTCGTCGCGGACCTCGCGAAGGAAGTAGTCGCGCGCTTTGTCCGGCTCGCCTTTGGCCCGGTAGGCGTGCCCGATCTGCCGGTTGACGCCGCCGTAGTCCGGGTCGAGTTCGAGAACCCGTTTCCAACAAAAGATGGCTCGGTCCATCTGTCCGCGAGCCAGAAGGGAACCACCCAGCCAGAAGAAACAGCTCGGGCAAGATTCGTTGAGTTCTTGCGCTCGATAGAACATCTCCTCGGCCTGGTCGTGTCTGCCAAGCTCCGCGTAAATGCCGATGCGGTGGCAAAAAGCGGGCTCAAGGTCGGGGTTGGACGCGGCGACCGTCTCGAAGACCGTCAGCGCCTGACTGAATCGACCCAATCGGCTCAGCAAGGCGCCCAGTTCCACGGCGATGTCGGCGTCGGAGGGCTCGATTTCAAGAGCCGCGTGGAAGGCGTCGGCCGCTTCTTCCCAGCGTTCGAGCTCCTCAAGGATCATCCCTCGATGAGCGTGCCACCGGGGGTGGTCGGCGTTGATCGAAAGCGCCACATCGATCTCGGCCAGGGCTTCCTCCCATCGCTGAGACTCAGAGAGTTGTTGGGCCCGTTCGACCCGCTGTTCTGCCTCGAACCAGTCGTTCATAGCGCACTATGCCCCCGCCTGCAAAGGAGGTTACCCCACGACTATTCTAGCCCTCTTATCGGACAACGGCAACCACCGATCAAGGCGCCGACGGGACGCGGGACAGAATCGGCGGTGGGCGGTTTCGGAGCACCGGGGCGCGAGCTTGGCGGGACGCTGGCGCGCGACTCTGGGCTAGCGCATCCGTCCGGCAGCGGGGACAGATTCGGGGTTGTGGCGCTAGGGCATCGCCGTTCACGCGGCGGTGGGGGGCAACGGAACGGGGCGGACGCTAGTGCATCGTCACGCGTAAACTTGCGGGCTGGGTGGCCCGTGGCTTTAGCCGTGGGGGACGCGAATCCGGAGACCATTCGAGTCCCCCACCTCTAAAGAGGTGGGCCACCCACCGAGCAAACCCGCAGATTCAAGGTTGACCATACACTAGTGCGTGCCCTGGAGGCCTCTCTCCAGCACGGTCAACTGCGAGGACGTGAGCTGCTTGGCCGTCCGCCGCATGACACCCATGAAGTGTTCAATCTCAAAGTCCTCGGCCGGGAAGCCGCAGTTGCCCTTGGGACCGCGCGAATCGGCGAGCTTCTTCCCGTCGGTGTCGAGGATGACGAAGAAGGGGATGCCGTCGTCGTCGCCCTTGCCGTACTTCTCGCCCATCGCGGTCCCGCCGGTCATGCGATCGACATCGATCTTCACGGGGACGAAGGCGCTGGTGAACACCTCGGCAATCTCCCGGCGCTGGAGGTAGGCATCCATGCGCCTGCACCAGCCACACCATGGGGCCGAATAGTGTACGAACACGTTCTTGGATTCCGACTTCGCCCGGCTCAACGCGCGCGCGAGGGTTTCCTCGGCCGACACCGGCTTGGGTTGCCACTTGGTCAGAAACGCAAGCACCTTCTCGGGGTCGTGATGATCGCCCACCTCGAACGCTTCCGTCTCTTGGGTGGTAAGCTGCTTGCCGTCGGCATCGAGGACGACGAAAACGGGGAGCCCGTGCCTGATCGGGTTGCCGAGCCTCGTGTTGATCTGTTCGTTGTGCTGCTTGCCATCGACCGTATCGACGTCGATGAGCACCAACTCGTACTCATACATCAGCTTCCGACTGACGGCCGGGTCGGTCTCGAACAGCTCGTGCATTTTGTGGCACCAACCGCACCAGTTCGCTCCGAACTGTAGGAGTAGGCGTTTGTTGTCGCGCTTGGCCGCCGACAACGCCTGGGCGATTTGTTTCTCGCCGTCGGCCTTTGTGTCGTATATGTCGGCTCGCTTCTGTTTCTTGGGAGCCGCATGAACGGTCAGCGGGAAGACGGCGCCCCCGGTCAGCGAAGCCGTCAACACGCAGATGAAAAGAGCGTTGTTCCGTCGGGACATCTCGGTTTCCTTTGTGGTCCACTGCCAGCGGTTTCCTCTTGGCAGTATAGCGGAAAGAAGTTCTGTTTGAATCCAACGAACCGCAAAGACGGCAGTTTCCAACGTACGGTCAACCTTGAATCTGCGGGGCTCGCTCGGTGGGTGGCCCAACTCTTCAGAGGTGGCGGACTCAAATGGGCGCCGGATTCGCATCCTGCACGGCTAAAGCCCTGGACCCCAACCCGCAAGTCTACGCGTGACGCCGCACTAGACCGTGGCATGGTCTGCGCGGCGCGGGGGAGACCCGGCCTATCTCACGTTCTATGGATGCCTGACCGAAGGCGCGGGCTCAGCCCTCAGGCGAAATAGCCAGTCCGCGGCCACCGAGCTGCCCGGAGCGAGCCGGAGGACACGCTCGAACGCTTCGATCGCGTCCTTGGTTTGCCCTTGCTCGCCGAGCGCCACGCCGTACGCCTCCAGCAACGCTGCGGGCGTGTCGGGCGCCGTCTCATCGACGCCGGTCTTAAGGATCCGCAAGGCCTTACGTTCCGCAACGCGTCCGGCAAGCTGCCCGCGCCGGCGGACGTATTCGGCCAACGTCACGTAGTCGGCTGCGGACTTGCTCTTGGCCGCGTTCATCCGCGCCTGGACGATGGAGATCAACAACTGGTATTGCCCATCGATGACGGACAGCGCGCCCGAGGCTTGCGGCAACCTATCCGCCTGGGTCACTGCCAGTGCGAGGGCACGCTGACCCTGCTCCAACGCCTCGTCGAACTGCCGATCCGCGCGGAGCAACGCGGCCAAGTGCGTACGATACCGGATGGTGTGTCCCTCGTCGCCGGACACGGCGTCGCGGGCGAGCGCGATGGCCTGGACCGTCGCGCCGAGCTTGGCCGCGCACAGCGATCGCCCGAAGAGAACGGACGCGGCGGTGGGGCTCAAGGCGGCGGCTTTGTCGTAGTTGGACTTGGCCAGGTGCGGGAACTCCGTTACGAAGAGATCCCCGAGAAGCCGAAAGGCACGCCACTCGGTCCGCCCGGCCGGCGTTTCGACGAATTTTCGAAGTCGGTCGTGCGCGTCGTTCGAGCGCCCTGTCAGGGCGTCCCGCCAGCCCGTCAGGAAGTACAGCCAAGGGTCGGCGGGGTCGCTTGTCGAGACGATCTCGATCAGCCTGTCCACCTCGTCCAGGAGTGCCTGTTTTTTGTCAGTGTCAGGTTCGATCTCCAGCCGGTGGAGTGCCTCGCCGGCGAGTCGGCGAGCGTCCTGTGCGCTGATGGCAGGGGCGTCCGCTTCTTGGGTTTGCGGAGCGGCGCTGCCTTCCGAGGGTGCGTCAGGGGTCTGTGCCAGAAGGCGCAAGGAAGTGAGGGCCGTCAGGGAAACCACCAGCCCTGGGATGTATCGCCGAGCCAAGATCAATGCTCCCCAGATCGCCGATCGCGAAACAGACCGTTGCCGGTCCACCGATGAAGCGCCGGCGGATCGTACGCCTCGTCCGCAGGGCGACTATAAAGCGCGGGAGCCACATGACAAGCCGATCAGTCCGTTGAAAAATGTGGTACCGGCCTCCATCCGTTGTTGTCACTGACGCCCATCGCGGGTAGACCGAGATACAGCCTGGTCGCGCCAGCCAAGAGCCGGTGCGACACCAGAGCGCCGGCCTTGTTCAACGGATTGCTATGGTTTCGACCCGGCCGGCTACGCCTCGATGCTGAATCCGACGGGGGCGCCCTTCCCCTCGGCGTGCTCCGGCTTAGGTTCCACGCCGCCCGTCGTCCCTTCCCCGTCGTCTTTGAGTTCGTTCACTTTCTCGACAAGGATTTTCCAGGTTTCCCGCTCGATGCGCAACACCCGCACGGCGTCGTCGATCGCCTTCACGTCGCGCTCGACGCAGGCGTCCACGAGCTTGCGATACAGGAAGTTGTAGGTCGATGCCATCCGTTCGCAAAGCTCTCGGTTGACGTCATAGTTGAGGCCGTTGCGCATTTCCAGGACGATTTTTTGGGCCCGCATGAGTGCGTGAAACGATTTCTCGAACTCTTTTTTCTCGATCGCCTCACGTGCCTGTCCCGCGTACCGGATGGCGCCGTCGTAGAGCATCAGGTGCAACTGCTCCGGGGTGGCCGTCATCACGGCGTTGCGGAGGTATGGGTTTTTCGGCGCTTCGCTCATCTCGCCCGTACTATCGGTCGCCGCTGGGGCGAGGGTAACCCAAAAAAAGTGGGGGCGCATGCGGGCGAGGCGCGGAAAGGTTGGTCACCGGCGTGACTACGCCAACTGAGCGAGGGCGATGAGCGCGTTTTGCTGGTCCTGGAGCCCCGCCAGGGCGATTTCCAGGCCTACAAACTGGGCCTCAAGCCGAGCGCGCTTTCCTTTCAGGAGCACCTCGAGCGAGTCGATCCGTCGGGTGAGGATCTCCTGTTGGTCGGAGAACAAGTCGTCTTTGAGGGCAAGCACCCCGTCGAAGCTACGGGTCAGCTCCTCCAGGGTCTCTCGAATGACCGCTCCGAAGCCCGTCTCCTCCGCCGCAAAGAGCTGCTCGACAGACCCGGGCGAGGCTTCATAGGCCTCTCGAAACTGCTGTTCGTCAAACTGCAGACGCCCGCCGGCGCCCAGTCGCAGACCGATCGAAAACAGACGCGAGAACGCGGGATCGGCCCCTTGGACAGGGTTGACGATGACGCGGCGCAGGCGGCCGCGAACGAGGTCCACCGTTCGATCGCCCAGCAGCGGGCCGCGCTCGAACGTCTCCGTGTCAAAGTTGGTTTGACGGTCCATCGCGTCGATGAGGTTGTTGAAGTTATCGACGAACCCCGTGATCGTGCTCACGATCGAATCGACGTCCTGCGCTACGGTTACTGTCACCGGTTCGTCACTGGTCGATAGGAGATCGAGTGTCAGTCCCGCAACGACGCCGTCGATCGTGTTGGTTGAGCTTGTCACCAGGATGGGGTTGGCCGCGTCCGCGCCGCCGATGGTGATCACGGCGTCCTGTGCCCGCACCAACGTCGATAGACCCAGGTCGAGTCCCCGTACGCCGATGGCCAACTCGCCGCGCCGCCCCGAAACGTCCGACGTCACGGTCAGGCTGAACGGATTGGTCGAACCGCCATGGTTGACCACCGACGCCGACAACCCCACCTCTGCATCGTTGATCTTGCCAACGAGGTCCTGGAGGGTGTCGCCGGCGCCCACATCGATCCGCACCTCAAAGGAACCGTCGATGAACCCCTCACCGGCCTTGCTCGTCCCCGTGATCCGAAGCGAATCCGCGGTCCGCCCGCCGTCCTGATCTTCGATGTGCAGCGACCCCTCACCACCAGCGAGGTCCGTGACCACGACGCCGTCGCCCGTGTCGTTGATGCGCGCGTCAAAGCGGCCTTCGCCCACGTTGTTGATGCGGTCGATCAATTGCCCGACCGTCGTCGTGAAATCATCGATGATTACGGTCACGACCGCTCCGCTGGAATCGGTGATCTGAAACGTTCCCGGCGGCACGCCCTGCCCGTCGTTCAGCTCGCTCAGTAGCGTGTGGTCGGTGATGTACTGAAGTTGGAGGTTGCGACCTCGAACGACATCGGGCTCCAGAGGGTTCGCGTCGGCCGCGGTAACGGCGATGCCCAGATCGGCGGCCAACGAGCCGTCCACGTCCGCAATCACAAGCGGCAGGCTGCCACCGGATCGGTCTCGCAAGGTGATGCCCGTACCGGACGCGTCGATCGATGCGGTCAGCCCTGTCTCCGCGTTGATCCGGTCGATCACATCGGCCAGCGTCTGGGCGCCGGAGAAATCGACCGTCGTGGACGATCCGGTCCGATCGGTGAACCGAACGGTACCGCCGCTCAACCCGCGACCGCCGTCCAGCGAATGAAGCAGTACGGTGTCGAGCCCGGCAACCAGTCGGCGGGTTTGGAACGGCGCCTGTTGGCTGAAGGTCGCTCCGTCGAGGCCCAGATCCTTAGCCGCCGACGTACCGTCGGCGGACGTGACCGTCACCTGATTGTCGAAGCCGAAGGTGCGTAGCGTCAGCCCATTCCCGTCGTCGGAGATGGAGGCTTCGACGAGCGAGCCCGCCAGGTTCCCCTCCGCGAAGTTGATGGCGTTGAGCACGTCGCCGATCGTCTCGATACGGTAGACGGACTTGCCCAAAAACGAAGTGCCCGTCAACGTTCCGGCGATGCCCAGGTCGGCCGCGGTGAAGCCGCTGAGGTCTTCGACTGTCAAGGGCGGCGCATCCTCGTCGTCGGCGGCGACGCCGGTGGTATCTGAAATCTGAAACGCGGAGTTGACGATCGTCAGGCTCACCGACACGTTGGCGGCGCTGACTGCGTCGATGATGTCTTGGGCGGTTCGCGCCCCTGTAAGATCGATGTCGGCCGACTGCCCGCTCCGGTCGGTGATGCGCACGACGCCCAGGCGGACGCCGTTGCCGCTGTTGAGCGCCCGCAGGTCGGTCTCCGGATGCGTCGCAAGAATCCCCAGCAGGGACACATCAAAGTCACCCAGGCTGGTGCTGAAACGAAGATCAGTCCCTTCCTCCCCCTGGAGGATGCGTCCGATGCCATTGCCGTCGTTGAGGGTTGTAAGGGATGTGGAGGTCGAAAGACGCACCAGGTCGCGTCCGTCGATTCGCGAAGCGACTACTGCGGCCGCGATGCCGAGATCCTCGGCCGTGCCGCCGCCATCGACATCGGCGACGATCAGCCGCTCAGACCCGTCGAGCGTGGATGGGTCGTTAAGGTCTGTAAGGACGATGCGGTCGCCGGTCGCGCCGTTGGTCGTCAGCCCGGTCACCGAAGCTCGGACGTTGATTGCGTTGTTGGTGTTGATCGCGTCAAGCACGTCATCGATGGTGATCGCGGTCGAGAGGTCGATCCGCGCCGACCCGCCGGCGCGATCGACGATGGAAATCGTCCCGCGGCGCACCCCGTTGCCACCGTTGAGCGTGTCGAGATCGGTGCTCCGGTTGACCTTGCCGGCCCCGATCTCGATCGAGATCGTCCCCGCGCCGATGGGGGTCGTGTCGGCGTCGGCGAAGCCCCGGCTGATCAGCGAGTGATTGGTAACCAGCGAATGGGTCCGAAAGGTCAGCGTGCCGGGGGCCGCGTCTTCGCCGGCCTGAGCGGTCAAGACGCTCTCGTTCGAGCTGACGGCGCTGAACGCGCGAAACAGCGAAGGGCGTCCAAAGTTGAGGACCGAGTTTTGGATGGCCAGGAGCTGCGCCGACAGCTCGAGAAAGGCGGCGCGCTGGACGTCGATGGCCGACACACGCGTTTCGAGAAGTACAATCGGTCGCCGCTCGATCTGGATGAGTTGATCGATCAGATCGGCCGTCGGAATGCCGGAGAAGAGGCCGATGCCGCTGGATATTCCGCTCATGGCGTTTCTCTATCCCGTCTGGGACGATCATCTGCCGGGCAAGAGGCCGGGGAACGGGTACGGACAGGGCGCACCCGGACTCTACAGGCTTATCGGTCCGGGTCATCCGCCGACTCAAGGGGCTCGCGCGACCGGGTCCGTGGCACTTCCAGCGGGACGGGTATGCCGAGCCGCAGGCGCCAGCCCGCGGACCCCGTTGCGCCAGCATGCCACCGGGCTCGCGCCCGGTGCTCTGAGAACTTCGTGACGCCGATCGTGGTGGCCCGCCACGGGTTCAGCAGGGCGGCTGGGTGAAGTGCATCCGGTGCAGAACATCGATGCCGGATGAGCGGATCGTCACACGGTGAGGGTGCTTTGCCGTTGCGAGTCTCCGGACCACTCGGTTGCCAAGCAAGGCGGGTGCCGCACCGCCGATCAGGATCGGGGCGGTGAAGACGTAGGCCTCGTCGAGAAGCTCCGCGTCAAAAAAGGACGTCAGGAGCGCCGCGCCGCCTTCGACCAACAGGTTGGTCACGTCGCGGCTGGCCAAGGCGGACAGGCAGACCGCGAGCGACAGTCGTCCGTTTCGGGTTCGGCACGCGACGACTTCGACGCCGGCTTTTCGAAGCCGCGATGCCTTGGTCGATCGAGCCGCCGCCGCGAGCGTGAAAACCAACACCGGGTGCTTGGCCGTAGTGTCAACCAGTTGACAGCGTAGAGGAATCCGCAACCGTCCGTCCAGCACCACGCGCAATGCGCGGCGGCGCAGCGGGACGTTGCGAGCGGTCAGCGCCGGGTCGTCGGACAGCACCGTGCCGGATCCCACGAGCACCGCATCGACCCTCGCGCGCAAGCGGTGGACACGGCGACGAGACGTCTCGCAGGAAATCCACTTGGATTCGCCCCGCGCCCCGGCGAGCTTGCCGTCCAGGCTTTGGGCCCACTTGCCGATCACATACGGTCGATCCAGCCGGATTCGAGTGGCAAAGGGGGCAATCAGCGCGGCTGCCTCGGCCGCCTCCACGCCCGTATCGACGCGCACACCCGCCCGTCGCAAGGCACGAAGCCCTCGCCCGCGAACGGTTCGATTGGGGTCACGGATGGCCGCCACGACTCTGCCGACGCCGGCTTCGATGAGCGCCCGCGAGCACGGGGGGGTTTTGCCCTGGTGGCAGCAGGGCTCAAGGGAGACGTACACCGTTGCGCCGCGCGGGCTGGTGTTCACGGCACGCAACGCCTCGACCTCCGCATGAGGAGCGCCGAACCGTCGATGGTAGCCCTCGCCGATGATTTGCCCGCGGCGAACGATTACGCAACCGACCATGGGGTTGGGTTCCACGCGCCCCTCCCCGCGCCGGGCCAAGGCAATGGCGCGGCGCATCATGCGCCGGTCTTGGTCACCGTCGGGGGTCGTCCTCGGTAGGAGTGAGGGCATCGCGGTCCGGGGTTCCCAATGTGTCGAGGTGACGGAAAGGCACAACCAGCGCGTAACGACTCGGCGTTATTCGGGTCGGGGTCGCGGCTTTCTGACCCACCAGGTGTTGAGCAGCAGGACGCTCACCCCGCACACGAGGGCGGCGTCGGCTACATTGAACACCCAGGGCCACATCTCGTTGCCGCCGACCTTCGGAAACGACGCGGGGAACCTGGGCACGAACTTGATGAAGTCGCGCACGACGCCCTGTCGCCGGATCGTGATCTTGTCGCGGTCAAACGTTCTGGCATGATTTCCGCGCGGCCAATCGCCGACACGAACCGTGGCGTCGTCTGGACCGCTGACGATCTTTCCGATGATACGCCGGCCGGTGCCTGCGGGGATCACCACGTCAGCCTTGATGAAGGCACGATCGTAGAGGTTTCCGAAAGCGCCCGACAGAATCAGCGCCAGCGCGATGTGAAGAGATCGCTGGCTTGGTCCGCTGTGTGCGAACAGGTAGAAAACAAACCCCAATGCGAAGATGGAGGCAAGGACGAACAGCCCGGTCTGCCCGGTGAACGAGCCGAAGACGGCCCCATCGTTCAAGGAGCAATGGAACTCAATCAGCCCGGGGATGACCGTACGAACCTCGGTGGACGAGAGCGCCTCGAAGACGCCGGCCTTCGACCAGAGGTCGATGCCGAGCAGAGTCCCCGTGACACCCCAGAACAGGGCGTGAGCGGGAAGATGCCTCAGGGCTGTTGGCGAGTCGGAAACCTCCGCGCCCGCTTCGCCTTGCTCTTGAACCGGCATGATCGACGAGTCGTTCAGACCGCGCGCCCCTCTTCGCGGGCTCGCGCATACTCGATGCAAAACTTCGCCCACGGCTTGGCACGCAGGCGCGCCTTGGTGATCCGCTTGCCCGTGACCAGGCAGATGCCGTATGTCTTGGCCTCGATCCGCCGAAGCGCGCCGTCAATCTCGCCAACCAGTGCGCGTTCGTTGGCGAGCAGCCCGAGCGTGAATTCCTGCTCCCAGTTGTCGCTACCCAGGTCGGCCATGTGGATGGGCATGGACGAACTTTCGCCTTGCCCGGCCCCGTTGTTGTTCAAGGCCTGATCCGTCAGACGTCGGACGTCGCCGAGGAGCTCGGCACGTTTCTTCAGTAGTAACTGTAGAAACTCCTGCAACGCTTCCTCTGTCAGATGCGTCTTGCGAGGTGGACGCTGCTCCTCAGGGAACTGAATCGGGTCGTCTACGCCCGCCGGCGTCCCGGGGGTGTTCTTCTCTGCCACGGGCGCTGGCTTTGGTCCGGCGGTTTTCTTGAGGACTCGCTTCGGTGCGTTCCGCCGTGCAGACTGGCGGACGCCCGGTGTGGCGCGGGCGGAGGCACCGCGAGCTGGTTTCTTGCCGCCAGCCTTCGCCGTTCGCTTGTTGGCTGCGGTCTTTTTCACCGCGCGCTTGGGGGTTGTTCGTTTGCCGGCCGGCCTCTTGGTCGTGCGTTTTGCCACGATCGCCCATCGGCCTCGGTAGACGCGAGAGCCGCCATAAGCCTTTGTGATACAGGTAATTACGGAACACGGAACCCCGCAGTATAGGTGAGTTTAGGTCCGGTGTCAAGGGGTCTTCCGACCCGGCAGGCGGTCAAGCAGCACCTCAACAAGCGTTGGATCGGTGATGGTGCCGGGGAGCTGGAAGATCAAATGGCCGTCGTTGTCCACGGCCGTCGCGCTGAAAAGGAGATGCTCAACGTACACCCACGCTTCCAGGCCGGCCGGGTTGAGTATTTTGAACGCCGGCGAGAACCGAGTTTCGCCGTCGCCCCCGACAACCAGCCGGATCTGCCCACCCACCGGTGTCAGGACAAAGCATCCCGCCTCCCGGTCGAACCCCGATGAGCTGGTTTCGCCCGTTGCCCCGGAGACTGGCGCGCCAAGTTCCAAGCGCAGCGGCCGCGGCGAACTGTATTCCGCGGCGCGAGCCCTTGCCTCGTCCGCGCTGACGGTCCGATGCGATCCAAGGTACAGATGGCTCGCCCATCGCTCGACGCGCCGCCCGCTGCCGGGCATCAGGGCAACCAGTTCCTGGCTGCTGGGCGTTCCCGCCGCGTCTGCTTGGGGGCGCCGTTCCGTCATGCGCGTGGGGAAGCCGTTGTGTGCGGCAAAGAGGACCATCGCGTCCGGTGACACGTTGCGAGCGGTCGCGTAGGCTGGAAGGGATTTTGCCACGCCACTGCCCGACGGCGACACCACCAGGATTTCCCAGGGGCGCTCGGATCGGCGGGCGAGGCTGACGGTCAGCCCGAACTGCGACGCCGCCCACCTGTCGGTCTTGGCCGTCGCCTCGACGGCGACGTACACCTGCCCGGTAGGGTAGATGGTGTAGATCCATCGCTGAAAAGGTTGTCGTTCGAGTTTAGCCCCCGCGCGACCGGGCTGGTCGATGAACCGCCACTCACACATCACCACCACGCGGACGGAGTTCATTTCCACGATACGCGTGTCGGCGACGACGGCGTCGCTCGGGTTCGCTCCACCGATGACCCGCGGTGTGGGTCCAAGGGCCGTTCCCTGCACGAGATTGCTCAGACGGTGAGGATCGGTCGCGGTGTTGTACCATTCGACGACCTGTCCGTTCGCGAACGTAAGCTCGAAGCTTGCCTGAGGGCCGCGCGCGCCGACTCGCCGCCGACGACCAATACGCTGTACGTACAACCCGACGTGGTCAGCGTGGGACGCCCCGAACAGGTCCTCGCGGTTGCCTGCCAGAAGAATGTTATCCACGCGGTAACCGAGAGGTCTGGTGGATCCGGACACGGCCAGGCGAATCTCTTGGACGTCGTCGAGCGGAACGTGCCCCGCAACCTCGGCAAGATCCAGCTCAAGATCGTTCCACCCGCGCTTCAGCGGCCGGGAGGTGTGCGCTGTTAGCCGGGCATCGGCCGGACCACCCGCTACGGATATCTCCAGCGCCAGGTCGCGCCGCGCCACTTCCACGCTCAGCATCAGCAGGTCGTAATCATGCCAGTCACGTTTCAACGACCACGCGCCCCCGCGGCGGTTGCTGATGACGACGGTGTCTTCCGCAAGAGCGGCATCGACCGCAACGCACCCGGCTCCGGTTGCGGGGCGACCGCGCGTGCGGTCGAGCACACACCGGGCGTTTCCCGAAACGGTGACCAGTTCGACGATGTCCATGTGACGCGGATCTTCGAAGTCGGCAAGAATCAAGAGCCGGCCGCGTTGCAAGTCGGGATACGCCGCCATCAGGCGATCGACTTGGGTAGGGCCGTCTTGATGGACAGCCGGCGACCGGCACCCGCCGACCAAAGCGCCCGGAAGGAGGACGAACGCGGCGCGCAACGCAAGCCTACCCACGCTCGACTGGTCGTTGAGCCTCATGCATGCCAAGGCTAGCCGAGCCGGTCGGGCGATGCAACGTGAAGCAAAGTCGGCGCGCGACCGCTTGTCGAGGTCGATACACCCAGCGCTTGCGTGCGGTCAACCCTGAATCTTCCGGTTTAACTCGGCAGGTGGCCCACCTCTTTGGAAGTGGGAGAATCGAATGGTCACCGGATTCGCGTGCTCCACAGCGAAAGCCACGGGGCACCCAACCCGCAGTTTTGCGCGTGACGATGCACTGGTCCGGTTTCGGCCGGGTCCATGGCTCCCGCGACAAAACTGTTTCTCCTGGGGCGTGTTGGCGTGTCCGAAAGGCTGTCACGGGAGTTGTATCCCTCTTGGACACGTGTAAGCTGCCGATGGCGGGCAACGGCCGTCGGGAGTGCCGTCGTGCCCGGCGATGGTTTGCTCGCCGACAACGATCTGACACTCCGGAGCCACAGGATGAAACCCAACATCGATCGAAAGGGCCGGATCGCCCGTGCCATCACCGGCTCGATGTGCTGCGCCGGTGGTATCGCCATTTGGGTCTTCGACTGGCCCACCTCGGGCACGCTGCGCTGGGTCATCAGCGTGGCCGCGTTGGCGGCCGGCGCGTTCCAACTGTTCGAAGCGAAGCGGAGTTGGTGCGTGATGCGCGCCTGCGGGGTTAGAACGCCTATGTGATCGCAGGGGTCAATTCGCGGCTCGGCGTCGCCGGGTGTTTGAACTTGTAGCTGAAAGGGCGGAACGTTCGGGCGGGCTTGGCAGCTTGCTGAACAAAGCTGGTTCACTGGCGTGGCACCGGCTTTTCCAGCCGGTGCAAACAGGCTGTATCCCCGCCAAGGGAGTAAGCGCCAGCGGGATCACCGGCTGGAAGCCGGTGCTACACTTTTTCAACAGGCCGTTAAGAGCGTTCGGTTTCCTTCGGCGCCGGGCAGTGCTACGATGGATGGACGTGGGATCTCGGTAGCGCTTGCCGGCAACCTGTTGGCGCTGCGTTCAAGGAGTCGTTTCAATGGCGTCCGCGAAGATCATCTCCATCGGGCCGGGCGAGTTGTCCATGGTGGCAGATGTCTACAGTCGCATCTTCAGCCCACCGCAGGACGAGGAGTTCTTCAAGCGTCGTTTCCAGGGGCGCTACAACGTTTGCCTGTTTCTGGCCATGCTTGAGGACCAGCCCGCAGGCTTTGCCATCGGGTTTGAGGTGATGCCGACGACCTATTTCTGCTGGCTGTGCGGGGTGGAGCCGGAGGCTCGGCGCCTGGGCATTGCCACCCAGTTAATGGGCGCCATGGAGGCGTTTGCGGTCGATCATAAGTACAGCATCCTCCGCTTTGAGTGTCGCAACCAACACCGCCCCATGCTACACGTCGCCATTACGGAAGGGTATGACCTTGTGGGCATCCGCTGGGAGACCACCAGCGCCAACAACGTCGTGATCTTCGAAAAAGAACTCCACGACGCATCCCACCGGTAACGGGGCCTGCCACGCCTCCTCCGTATTCGCACCCTGAGCCTCCACGCGACGTACGCGACGCATCCCCGCAAGGCGGCGGGCGAAAGCGGCCGATAGTAAGCCTGCCATGGAACCGCGATCGCTTCCACCAGCTCTTGAACTCCTGGCGGCCGATGCCGGCTGTGCGTCGGATGCCGCGATGGTCGATCTGCTTCCCCACGCGGAGCCGTCGATCCGAGAGGCCGCGCTTGACCTGCTGATTGACCGGGGGCATGCGCCGAGCCTGGCCGACGTGGTCGCCGGATACAGCGGCTACGACGCCGCGATGCGCGAACTCATCGTCGATCGCGCGGCGATGCTCTCGGCCGGGCTGCGCGCCGGCGTTGCCTCGGCCTTGCCAAGCGTGCGAATCGGGGCCATCGAAATTATCGAACACAGTGGCGCCGGGGTGCTGCTCTATCTGTTGGTGGAGGCTCTGTCTTCACGAGGTGACGAAACAAAGGACCGGTCTTCCGCCGCGCTGCACGCCATCGCGACCCGCGTCGCCCAGCGCCAGGGCGTTTCGCACCGAACGACGTACGACGAAGAGGCACGCCATCTGGCGGATGCCTTACGGGATGCGATCCACCGGTGGCGCTCCCACCGGCGCAGAGACGTCCTGGAGGCCGCTCTATGGATCGGTGACCCGGTGGACGCCGTATTGCGGAAAAGGCTGGGAGACTCACACTCCGACCTGGCGGAGAAAACGAACCTCCTCTTGCGACGAACGTCGGACCCGCGCCTCGGGGGCGCGGTCCTGCGCGGCCTGGCTTGCAGCGCTCTTCGTACGGCAGCCGCGGACGCCATCACGTGGGCAAAGGGTATCGATTTCCTGTCCTCGGTTTTTCGGCAGGGCTATCTCCTGGTTGACACACGGATCGAGCGCGGATTTCGCTCGGTTCGATGTGGTGTTTGGACCGAGGAGGCGATGAGCCTGCTTTCCGAGCTGCCTGACTCGGATGTGAGCGGGGCGGTCCGGATGCTCACCTTGGTAGGGGGCGCTCAGGAACGCCGGTATGAACTCCTGTCGGAGTGGATCGACACCGACCACAACGGGATCCGTCGCGCGGCGCTCTGGCAGCTCGTCGATGATCCGAGCCAGGACTCGACTTCGTTGTTGATGGTGGTCGCAAGCAGGCGCGGTGGTGACACGGCTCGCGTGGCCTCCAGAGAGCTACGGCGGCGGGGGCTTCGCGACGGCCCGCGCGTGGACGCCATCTCCCCGGCCGCCTCGTCGGCAGGAGGGGGCCGGGTGCGGGGTGCGTTCGAGCGATGTTGGGCGATCCTTCGCGAGTCGTCCGTTGCGGAGTGGGAATGTGCGGCCGATACCCTCATGCCCATGGTGAAGAGCATGGCGCCGTTGATTGCGGCAAAGCTCTCGTCCGCCGATCCACTCGAGCGCCTGGATGCGTTGCGGCTGGCTGCGCGACTTGCCGTGGTCGAGGAAATCAGCGAACCGGTGATGCGGCTGATGCACGACGCGGACGCGGTTGTCCGGGCTCGTGCCACGTCGATGTTGACGCAGGTTCCCGGGCCGGTCGCGGAGAAGCTCCTGCGGGATGCGGTCAACGATCCGGATGCACGGGTGCAGGCCAACGCGATCGAGGCGCTCGATCGGCTTAACGTCCGGGAGCGGATCGACGGCACCGCCGCGAAGCTGACGTCGCCCCACGGTCGGGTGCGCGCGAACGCGGTCAAGTCGTTGCTTCGCCTGGACCTCGGCGCTGCCGGTGCGACCCTTTTGGACATGCTCGAGGATCCTTCGCCCGACCATCGCCTCAGCGCCCTGTGGGTGATCGAACGGTTGCAACTCGGAGCCGTCCTCGAGCAGATTCAGCGACTGACGCGATCGGACCCCGACGCCCGGATCCGTCGGCGGGCCTCCAGGGTTTGCAACGCCCTGAGCGGTGGCGAAAACGGCATGGACGCCGGGCGTGGAGCCGTTTCGGCTCAGCGCGTGGCGTCGGCCCCCGTCAACGAAATGGGGGCGCTTCCATGAACCTGCTGTTCTTGGCACAACCTCACCGCCTGAACTCGGCTCAGGAGTCGGTCAAGACCCAGTTTGAAGAGGGGGGCTCGGTGCGCACGGCGCTGCTGGTTCTGGCGTCGCTGGTTGCCGTGGTCGTCGTGACGGGTTTGATCAGTTGGATCCAGCGACCGCTCGAGGTACGGACTCGGGGGAATCCACGGAAACTGTTCCAACGCCTCCTTCACCAGCTCCCTCTCTCCCACCGCCAGCGGCGCTTTCTCTGGGGGTTGGCCAAGGATCTTCGCCTTCCCAATCCGACGCTTCTGCTTCTGAGTCCGGGTTACTTTGCCACCTGTGTCGAGCAGTGGCAGGCGGGATCGGGCCGCCGGCTCCACAAGGGGCGGGCCGTCGATACCGCTGCCCTTGAGCGAATTCGTGTCGCAGTCTTCCCGAAGGCGGGACCGACCGCTGGACGGAACGCCCCCCACCATCGCCCGCACGAATCCCTCTTTGTTGTTCAACCGATGTCGGACCGCGTCGGCCGTCAGCGGCGCGTCTGAGCATAGAAGGCTCGCCAGATGGCGGCCGCGAACAACTTGTTCGCCAGTTCGTTGGGATGTGGGTCATGGCTGTTGACCACCAGCTTCGAAACATCGTATCCGCTGAGTGTGGGCAGAAGATCGACGACCGCAACGCCCTTTTCCTCGAAGAACCCTCGCAACTTGTCCTGGACGGCCTGCGCGTCGAAGTGTTTGCCACCCATGCGAATGAATGGCAGCAGAACGATCCGCAGTGTCACATCGTGTTTCCTGCACAGATCGATCAGGGTTTGAAACTGGTCGGTGTGTTTCTTCCATAGCTGCGGATCGTTGAACCCCTGCCGCAGCCAGTCGTTATAGCCTTTCACGCTCTTGCTGCGCCGCGCGATCACACGGTGGTACACCGAATCGAACAAGAATGACGCGCTCGTGTTGACCAGATCGCTTTCCGGCGGCTTGGTGGGGCTGAAGGTGTCTGAGACCGGGAGAAGCGGGTCGAGGTCGTTGGGGAGGTAGCAAAGGACCACTTCATCGACATCGTAGTCGCGAATCAGAAGTTCGCTGGCGCGGATTTCCTTGGCCGTGCCCCAGCCGACCCAAGCGGCGTTCATGACCGTGACCTGCCCGGGGCTCCGCTCGGCGAAGCGCTCTTGAAGAAGGTCGGTAAACCGATCCTCTTGTGCGGAAATCCCCCAGCCATAGGTGAAGGAGTCGCCGACGAACGCGATGCGGCGTGTCCCGGCCGGTTTTGTCCTTGCCCATTCGTCGTCGCGGAAGAAAAGCGAATTGAGACGTGGATAGATCCGAAACCACCGCTTCGAGGTGAGTGTGATTCCAAAGGCGTCGGTCTCCGTGCTGAGGAAACGCAGGTAGGTCTCGCCGACCAGTCCGGTGCAGACGAGCATGCAGCACAGCACCAACAGGTTCCCGACAATCAACGCACCGCGCCCGCGACGCCGCGGCGGAACCAGCCGAAAGAAGCACCACGTGTGCGCAACCACCGACGCGAGAACAACCCACCAAAGCAGGTAGTCAAGCAAGTAGCCGTACGCGCCGGTCGCCCACATGGAATCATCCCTCGATTTCGTCCACCGGACCATGGGGCAGACGACCGAGTGATTCTACACCATGGACCAACCGTGCGGACAGGATCCGTCCGCCCTCGACAGGCCGCTCAAGATCGAGCCGACCCGCGTGCGGGACAGAGTCGTAGGCGATGTGGGCGGGAGCGGATAGAGCAAGCTCTCGCGCCTGTGTAGCGGTCGAACGAATGGCGCGACAAGCGTGAAGTGATGGGCGATCCGAGCCGCGCCCTTCAGGAAGCTGTCTTGTCTTCCGGCAGAAAACCGCTCCCTGACGGTCGCGGCTCGGACGGGAGAAGACGCTTCTTAACGCCGTCCTAGTCGATTAGCTCCGCGACGAGGAAGACGCCGAAGTCCACGAGATTGCCGGTGGACGGGTCATCGACGGCCCGGGCCACGGCCTCTACGCCCGCGACAATCGCCTGAACCTCACTGATGCTACAACTGGTGGCCAGAAGGACGCCCGAGGTCGAGATGGCGGCGGCGGCCCGAAGCGCGGCGTATCGGTTTGGTCGTCTTGTCATCGTGTGATTCTCCGGTCGATGGCTCTTGGTTCCCTGGATTCCCACTCCCTTGAAATTATCGACAATTCGGGGGAATGGATCGCGGTAGCGACGGCAAGACTGTCACAGACGGCCACGCATCCCGCACTCGGAGCCGGATCCCGCCAGGGCCGAAAAAAAACGCGGTCTTGACCTTTGCGGACCGACCGCTTACTCTTCGCCGATGTGGTCGGGATGATCCCGGCGACGAGAGAATTGCCTGTAGCCCCTGGGGCGAGCCCGTGCGACCGGCGGTCGAGCGTGGCTGGTGGGCGTGCGTCTCCGCGGCGGCGCGCTCAGGCCTCGGCCGCGGGTCCGCAGTCGCGTCCTTTCACTCGACAGTCGGTCCGTTGCGGGTTTTTATGAGAACAGAGATGGTTGACGACTGCCCGGTGGTGTAATCGGCAACACACCAGGTTTTGATCCTGGCATTCCAGGTTCGAGTCCTGGCCGGGTAAATCTGTCACGCTCCGTACGGCGGTCCTTGCTGGGTCCGCCGACCCGAGTTCCGGCGGCTCCGCGAACGGCGCGGCCTACCGAAACGCATGGCGAAGATGGCAGGAAGAGGCGCGTGAGGCGCCGGGGCGAACTTGATTGAGCGAGCGGGCAGCGATCGTCTTGGCCGCGGGCAAGAGCACCCGCATGAAGAGCGATGTGCCGAAAGTGCTCCACGAACTCTGCGGTCGCCCGATGCTCGCGTACGTGCTTGCCGCCTGCCGACTGGCGGGTGCCGAGCGGCTGCTCGTTGTCGTCGGGCACGATCGTGACAGCGTGATGCGCCGCTTCGACGGCGAATCGGACATTGAGTGGGTTCACCAACGCGAGCAAAACGGCACGGGACACGCCGTTCTGTGTTGTCGCGAGGCGTTGGCGGGTTTCACCGGAACCGTGCTCGTTTTGGCGGGTGACATGCCGCTTGTGCGGCGCGAAGTCCTCGCCGAACTTGTCGAGACCCTCGAGCGCACCGGCGACGGCGTGACCTTGGCGACGACCGTGCTGGACGATCCAACCGGATACGGTCGCATCGTCCGCGACGAAGAGGGCCGCCTGGAAGCGATCGTCGAGCAGAGCGAATGTTTGGCCGACCAGCGGGAAATACGCGAGGTCAACCCGAGCTACTACTGCTTTGACGCCGAGAAGATGTTCTCGGCACTTGAGGAGGTTTCGCCGAGCGGGTCGAAGGGTGAGTGTTACCTGACGGACGCGATCGGCATTCTCCGCAAGGCCGACCACGGCGCGTCGGCTCTGGTGCAGTCGTCACCGGAGGACTCGTTGGGCGTGAACTCTCGGTTGGACCTTGCCAAGGTGGGGCGTGTGATGCAGGACCGAATTCAGTTCCAGCTCATGAGCGAAGGCGTGACCATCGTTGATCCGGATACAACGTGGATCGAGGCGGATGTGACCATTGGTCGTGATACGGTCGTCTACCCATTTACCCTCATCGAGACCGGGGGAACGATCGGCGCACAGTGCCGGATCGGCCCCTTCGCCCGCATCAGCGCCAAGGGGTCGATCGAGGATGGGGCGTGCGTTGGTTCATCGCCTTGCCAGGAAGTGAGCGGCGGATGACACGGAAAACAAGCGATCCTCGCGGTGCGAACGGGTTGGCCGTCTTCGGCGGTTCCGCGAGCCTGGTACTCGCGGACAAGATCTGCGCCTATCTCGGAATCGAGCGTGGTCGCGCGACGGTCAGCGCGTTCCCCGACGGCGAAACATTGATCAAGATTGAGGACGATGTTCGCGGCAAAGACTGCTTCGCCGTGCAGTCCACCTGCCCGCCGGTCAACGACAATCTGATGGAGTTGCTGATCCTGATCGATTGCATGCGTCGGGCCAGCGCCCAGCGTATTACCGCGGTGATTCCCTATTACGGGTACGCCCGGCAGGATCGCAAGTCGGAGGGGCGTACGCCCATCACGGCCAAGCTTGTCGCCAACATGCTTGCGACCGCCGGGGCCGATCGCGTGTTGACCATGAATCTCCACGCCGACCAGATTCAGGGCTTCTTCGACATCCCGGTGGATCACCTGACGGCCGCGCCGGTTCTGGTGAGGCATTTCGCCGACGGTCCGCTGAGGGATTCCGTTCTGGTGTCGCCCGACGTGGGTAACATCAAGTTCGGAAGCGACTTCGCCGGGCGCCTCGGAAGCGAGCTGGCGGTCGTCCACAAGCGGCGTATCTCGGGGGATTCCACCGTGGCCGTCACGATCATCGGCGATGTGAAGGGCAAACGGGTGATGATGTTCGACGACATGATCACCACGGCGGGCACGGTGTGCGAAGCGGCCAAGCTCGTGCGCGAACACGGTGCCACCGACGTCTTTGTGGCAGCGACGCACGGCGTCTTTGCCGGCCCGGCGATCGATCGTTTGGAAGCGGCGGGGATCAAGGAAATCGTCGTAACGGACACCATCCCGATTCGCCCGGAGGTGTTGGCGCGGCTTACGAACCTCACGGTTCTATCGGTATCCGACCTGATCGGCGAGGCGATCCGTCGGATTCACGAGCATCGCTCCGTAAGCGCCCTGTTTTGCTAGTGTAGAACCTGGAGTTTGATTCGGCTATGGAAATAACGACGCTGAAATCCTTGCCCCGCGACACCATCGGAACCCGGGCGGCGAGAGCCTTGCGAGCCGCCGGTCGCCTGCCGGCCATCATTTACGGGCACGGCGAAGCGCCGGAATCCGTGTCACTGTTGATGCGCGACGTCGAAGAGGCGCTCGCGCGAGGGGCTCGCATGCTACCGGTGGAGGTCGGCGGCAAGGGGCACCAGTTCCTGATCAAGGCCGTCCAGTACGATCACTTGGACGCAGCGCCCATCCACCTGGACCTGACCCGCGTCTCCATGGACGAACGGGTGAAGGTATACGTCGGCATTGAGCTGCGCGGCGTCCCGAAAGGCGTGGCCGACGGCGGCGTGTTGGACCAGCACCTGGCGGGAATCGAGGTGGAATGCCTCGTGGCGTCCATTCCGGACACGCTGCATCCGCTGGTCACCGACCTCGAGCTGGGGGCCTCGCTGTTGGTCAAGGACTTGGAACTTCCCGACGGAGTGGTGCCTCTCGCGGATCCCGAGGATCGGGTGGCGACGGTTCGGGCGGTCGCCGAGGAGGTCGAGGCGGAAGAACCGGAGGGCGACGAAAAAGAGGCGGCCGTGCCCGAACGGATCGGTCGAATCCGTAAGGATGACGAGCCCGCGGACAAGGCCAAGAAATGACGGGTTCGTGACGCCGTGAAGCTGATCGTCGGTCTCGGGAATCCGGGTCCCAAGTACGTCGGTACGCGGCACAACGTGGGGTTTGACGTGGTGGATCGTCTGGCGACGCGCTGGGGGATCAGCCTCGCGGGTGAGAAGTTTCATGCATGGTGCGGGACGGGGTCGGTTGCATCCGAACGTGCCGTGCTGCTGAAGCCGACGACGTACATGAACCGGAGCGGTCAGGCGGTCCTTGCCGCCGGGCGGTTCTACAAACTGGAACTGGACGATTTGCTCGTGGTGAGCGACGACCTCGCGTTGCCCCTTGGCGCGTTGCGGATGCGAAGCACCGGCTCCGCGGGAAGTCACAATGGGCTTCAGGACGTGATCGATCGACTCGGAAGTGACGCCTGGTCCCGGTTGCGAGTTGGGATTGGGGAGCCGATCGGTTCGGCGACCGGGCACGTGCTCGGGCGATTCGACGAAGTGGAAGCGGAAACCATGGGTCGCGTCTGCTCGCGTGCGGCCGATGCGGTGGAGTGTTGGGTCACACAAGGCTGCGACCTGACGATGACCCGATTCAACGGTGAGGTTCCGCCAGAGTAGCGGTACCGCCCGTTCGGGCGGTAAGTTGCGATGATTGAGCGATCGATCTGGTCGGTCGGCTCAGGAGGTAACCGACATTGAACCAATATGAAGCGATGTTTCTGTTTGACCCGACCTTCGCGAGTTCGTTCGAGGCCTGCGAGACGGAAATCCGCCGGCTGATGGACCGGGCGGGGGCGGAGATCATCCTTTGCCGCAAATGGGACGAACGCCGTTTGGCGTTCCGCGTCCAGGGTCGAAAGCGCGGCGTCTACGTCCTGACCTACTTCCGGTGCGCTTCGGACAAAATCACGCCTCTCGAGCGTGACGGCAAGCTGTCCGAGCACGTGCTTCGGATGCTGGTCCTTCGCGCGGATCGCGTGACCCCCGAAGCGATGGAGAAGGCGTTCGAGTTGCATGCCGAGGAGTCGCCGAGGGGCTACGGTGGCCGAGACAATCAATCGTCGCGGTCCGAGCGACCGAGGTCGGCGCCTGCTCGCCCAAGAGAGGCGGTTCAGAAAGAAAGACCGGCGCCCGACAGCGCCGTAACCACCACGACGACCGTGACGGAACCGCCGGCGGACGGTGCCGTCGAGACAAACTAGCTACGGGCGCGGCCTGACCGGCGCGTCGCGACCCACTTTCCTGGGGGTAAGACATGGCCAGCTACAACCGAATCGTGCTCATGGGCAACCTGACCCGCGACCCCGAACTCAGCTACACGCCGTCCAATACGGCGGTTTGCAAGATAAGACTCGCCACCAACCATAAGTGGCGCGATCGCGAAGGGAACACACGCGAAGAAGTCTGTTTCGTGGACTGCACGATCTTCGGCAAGGGCGGGGAAACCTTCAATCAGTACATGACCAAGGGGCGCTCGGTGTTGCTTGACGGGCGTCTGAAGTACGACCAATGGACCAACGCCGAGGGCGAAAAGAAAAGCAAGCACGAGGTCATCGTGGAGAACTTCACCTTCGTGGGCGGAGGACGCCGCGAGGACAGCCCGATGCAGTCGCCGGAAGGCGGCGAGGCCGCTCAGTTTCAGACCGCGGCGGCCTCTCCGTCAGGCAATGAGCCGCCGCCGCCAACGGACGACGACATCCCGTTCTAACCAGCGTGATCCACGGATCCCGAGCCTGTTGGTTTCCGCAGTGTCGAGAAAAACTTGCCGCTCGTCGCTGAACTGACAGATTCAGAAACAGGGTCGGCCTGCGGCGATATCGGCTTGCGGGTCGGGTCCAAACATCCGGCGGCTGCCGGTGAGATTCCGGCGTGGCGATCGGGCACGACGTGCTGTCGGCGGCTAATCAGAATCAAGCGACCGTAGCCGGCAAGCCGGGATATAATTCATCGTCCGCCGCGTTGCGGGCGATGCGATCGAAAGGACGAGTTCATGACGATGAAGCTTTTGCTCTGCAAGACCATTGCACACCTCGGCATCGTCGGCGATGTCGTCGAGGTCGCCCCGGGGTATGGCCGTAACTACCTTGTGCCGCAGGGGCTGGCGACCACACCGACCGAAGCGAATGTTCGCGCGCTGGCCGAGGCGAGGCGCTTGGCGGAGGCCGAGCAGATCCGGCAGCGCAAACACCTTGAGTCGATCGCGGAGCGCCTCGAGGGCGCCGAGGTCACGATTCGCGCCAAGGCCAACGAGGACGGCGTCTTGTACGGCTCGGTCGGGGCCAAGGAGATCGCCGACGCGCTGATCGAGGAGGGCTATCCCGTGGTGCCCGAGCGGATCGTGCTGCCCTCACCGCTGCGCCAACTGGACAACGTGTCAATCGATATCAAGCTGGGCGACGATCTGCGTTGTACGGTGAAGGTGTGGGTCGTGCGTGACAAGACCGATGGCGAGGACGAAGAGACAGTGGACGGCCCTGACGGGGCCGAGGCAGGCACGGAGACCGCCGCCGATGAGCACAGCGGTACCGAATAAAACATCATCGAATAAGGCCTCCGCGCCGGGCAAGACCGAGCGGGTTCCGCCGCAGAATATCGACGCCGAGATGGCTCTTCTCGGCTCGATGATGATGAGTCGGGATTCCATCGCCGAGGTGATTCCGGTGATCGGGCAGGGCGACAGCGACTGGTTCTACGTCCCCGCGCACGTGAAGCTCTTCGAGGTCTTGCTGGAGCTATACGACGACCCGGCCAAGGCCGTGGATCTGATCGTTGTCGCCGAAGAGCTTCGTCGTCGCGATCTGCTCGAGTATATTGGCGGGCAGGAGTATATGATCGTGCTCGCCGAGAGCTTCGGCGAGTCTTGCAACGCCGAGTACTACGCGAGGATCGTCCGTGACAAGGGGCTGTTACGTGGGCTGATCCGCTGTTCATCGGAGATTGCCGACCAGGCGTACTGGTCCCTCGACGAGGCTCGGACGATCCTCGATCTCGCCGAGCAAAAAATCTTCGATGTGACCGAACGCCGGATCGCCGGACACACCACCGCGATTCGCGAGGCGGTCAAACGTCTCGCCGAACAAATCGGGCTAGGCCCCCTCGGCGTTTGCACGGGCCTTCCCTCCGGGTTCCCCCAACTTGACGAGCTTACCAGTGGGTTTCACCCCGGCGAGCTCATCATCGTCGCGGCCAGGCCGTCCATGGGGAAGACGGCGCTCGGGCTGTCGATGGCGCAGCACATGGCCTTGTCCGACAACACGCCGATCCTTTTCTTCTCGATGGAGATGAGTTCCGACCAGATTGCTCAGCGGCTGGTGAGTTCGTGGAAGAAGATTGACGCGCAGAGAATACGCCGACGGATGCTCTCCGATGAGGAAACGCGAAAGCTCATGGACGCCTGCGCGGAGTTCGAGGCCGCCCCGTTTTTTATCGACGATGCCCCCGGCATGAGCATCATGGAACTGCGATCGACCGCGCGACGCATCAAGAAGAAGCACGACATTCAGGCTGTTTTTGTAGACTATCTGCAACTGATGCACATCCCCAAGTCGGAAACCAGGCAGGTCGAGATCGCGAACATCAGCCGCGGGCTCAAGAGTCTGGCTCGCGAGCTGGAGATCCCCGTCATTGCTATGGCACAGCTCAACCGCATGGTGGAGGGGCGGTCGAAGAAACGTCCGATGATGAGCGATCTTCGAGAGTCCGGGGCGATCGAACAGGACGCGGACGTCATTCTCCTGATTCACCGGGAGGAGTACTATCATCCGGAAAACGAAGACGTGCATAACCAGGCCGAGTTGATCCTGGCCAAGCAGCGGAACGGACCGACCGGGTCGATCACCCTTCATTTCGACAAGAAGTACACACGTTTCGACAGGCACTACGTGGGCGAAGCACCTTACGTACCCGCCCAAAGTGACGCGCCGTTCTAGCGGACGCGCGGTTTCGGTTTTGCCCGCGGATGACGGTGGTGTTAGGATGACACGTCGTTGGCGCGGCTTGGCGCGGCGCGCGACTGTCCGAACGGGTTCCAGGATTCGGCGCGGAAACCTTACTTTTGGAACACAAGTCCCCAGTCATCCAGGCGATCACCAGGTCTGTCCGAGTCTTGGGGATCGCGCTGGCTCTATCGACGACGACGGCGCTCATGGCGCAGCCGGCGGTCGCGCCCACGATCCGCGAGGTGATGTTTGCCGGGTTGGGTCGGACGCCGGAGTCGGTTGCCCGCGAGGTGGCCGGGCTGACCGCGGGCGATCTCGCCGACACCCCATCGCTCGACTCGGCCTTGGAGCGGCTGCTTCGTTCCCGCCGCTTCCTGACCGTCGACTACCGCCTGGAGCCGGTCGATGACGGCGTGCGCGTCGTCTTCGATGTGCGAGAACGCACCGTCGTGACGGCCATCCGTTTTGAGGGCAATAGCGAGTTGCGCGATGCCCGGCTTCGTCCGCTGGTGACGCACCCGCTCAACGTAGCGGTGGATTGGTTGGCCGTGCGGGATGGGCGCGAGGCTATCACCGCCCTGTATCGCCAGAGCGGTTTCGGCGACGTCGAGGTGAGCTACGATCAGGCGCAGGTGATGCGCTCGGGCATCCTGGTGTACACCATTGAGGAAGGGTCGCGCGTGCGGATCCGTTCGATTCGTTTCGAGGGCAACGACTCGATCCCCCCCGAGCGGCTCAAGAAGCATGTCGATACGAAGAAGGCGTTCTGGTTCCTTCGCCCCGGCGCCTTCGATCGAGACCGGGCCGAGTCCGACGTCGCCGCGCTCCAGAGCTTCTACCGCGACGAGGGTTTCCTGGATGCGCGGGTGCGTTACGAAACCGAGTTCAGCGAGGGCGGCAAGGACATGGGCGTGGTCTTCCTCGTTGAGGAAGGTAGCCGGTACACCATCGAGTCCATCGAATTCGTCGGCGTTACGGTGTTCTCGCCGGAGGAACTGCTGGCGGCGATGACGTCTCGGGTGGGTTCGACGGTCAAGCGGCGGCAGGTCGAGGCGGACCGGCGGGCTGTCCTCTTGCGCTACGGTCAGCTTGGGTACATCTATGCGACGGTCGGTTTGGCTCGCGTCTTCTCGGACACGCCGGGACTTGTGCGGATCACCATGGCGATGGAAGAGGGCGAGCCGTACCGCGTCGGAAAGGTCATCGTACAGGGTAACGCGCGAACCAAAGACAAAGTGGTTCGGCGAGCGCTCAACCTTTACCCCCCGGACGACCTGTTCGACATGACGGAGGCCAGGGAAGCCGAACAGCGGCTTCTGCAAACGCGCGTTTTCGGATCGGCGCGCGTCTATCCCAAGGGCGACGAGCCGGGCGTGCGCGACGTGGTCATGGACGTGACGGAGGCGGAGCAGGCTGGAAACGTCATCTTCCAGGTGGGCGTCACCAGCAACAGCGGGCTGATCGGCAGCATCGTGATCGATCTGCAGAACTTCGATCTGTACGACCGGCCGAAGAGTTGGAAGGAGTTCTACAAGAGGCGAGCATTCTTCGGCGGCGGGCAACACATGCGGCTCGAGCTTCAGCCGGGCACGCAGGTCGGTCGCTACCGCCTTGACTTCACCGAGCCCTATCTCTTCGACAAGCCGATTCGCTTCGACACCAGCCTGTTTGTCTTCGGGCGCGGTCGGGACGGGTGGACCGAGCGGCGCGGTGGCGCCACCATCAGCTTCGGGCAACGGTTTGACCGCGGCCGGTTGCGTGGATGGTCGGGCGAGTTGACGGTGCGCATCGAGGATGTGAACATCGACGACATCGACCTGTTCACATCCAGGGAGGTTCGCGATGACGAGGGTTCCAACCTCATCACGAGCCTGAGGGGCTCGCTGGTGCGGGACCGACGGGACAATCGATTCGTCCCCACGTCGGGTGATCGGCTGCGGCTGGGCTATGAGCAGACCGGCGTGTTCGGCGGCGATCATACCTTCGGCAAGCTGACCGCCGCCTACCAATGGTACAAGACGCTCTCCGTTGACCTGCTGGACCGCAAACGTGTTCTCACGCTAAAGGCCGAAGGCGGTCTGATCGTCGGCAACGCGCCCGTGTTCGAGCGATTCTTCGCCGGCGGCACTGGATCGCTGCGTGGGTTCGAGTTTCGCGGAGTCGGCGAGCGCGATGGGCTCGATCAGACGAATGTGGGTGGGGACGTGCTGCTCTTGCTCGGAAGCGAGTACTCCTTCCCCCTCTTCGGTGACAACATACGCGGGCACACGTTCTTGGATGTCGGGATGGCCGGCTCTGACGGTCTTCGGGCTTCGCTTGGCGTGGGGGCGCGGTTTTCGATCAACTTGTTCGGTCGACCGGTGCCCCTGGAGGTCAACATCGCCATCCCGTTCCTGACCGAATCGGAAGACGACACGCGGGTGTTTAGCTTCCTGATCGGGCGGACGTTCTAGTGCAGAGTCATTTGTTGTGTACCGAGCCGCGGGCTCTTGCCCGCGCGGCGTTTCGGGTCTCGACACGTGCTCGGCCTTCATGGAGCGTTACACGAAACCGAACTTCTTTGTAGTGCCCCGCCTCACAAATCCTGCGGCCATCCGAGCCCGATGTCCGCGCGGGCAAAAGCCCGCGGCTCAGGGACGAGGCATCTTCGTATCGCATCTGAATCTGGATTCTTGCCGTCAAATGCCCGGCTCATCCGGGCGTGTTCCTCTCCCGATGATCTGCCATCCATCGTTCCGCTCCGTGGACCCGGCAGGTTGGGCGGTGGATCGTTTTCGCCGTTCTTGATAAACTGTGCCAAGAGGCGCCCGCCATGACGGGTCGATTGGCATCCGAAAACGGGAGGAATAACCGATGCGACGAACGAACAAGCTGATAGCCGTCATGTGCGTGTTCGCCGGTGTGTCTGGTGAAGCGCTCGCCGCCCGTCACGCGGACGAGGCCAAGAACATCCTGCAAAAAAGCCAGGCCGCACTCAAGAAGGTCAAGCTCGTTACCTACGACGGCGACTTTACAGCCACCGGTTGGGTGGCGGCCCGCATGGCGACGGTTGAGGGAAAAACCGTTCTGGGCGAACCGTCTCAGTGGGGTCTGGACCGTTTTCGTTGCGAGGTGAAGCTGAAGCCTTCGGGATCAGACGCGGTGATGGAGCTGACGGCCGGATCGAACGGCGATCGGCACTTCCTGATGGACCCGCGGCGGCGATACGTGTACGAAGACCTGGACTCGCTGATCCTCGGCGCGCATGGTCGCGACATCCTCCGGTTGCTCCTGCGCGAGTTCACGTCGGCCGATCCGTTCCAGGAGGCGCTCGAATCGAAGAATGTTCAACTTGCCGGAACCGCGACGATCGGTGGCGAGGAGTGCCACAAGCTCGTCATTTCATCGGGCGGGCGTGCCGAGGCCGAGTGGTTCCTATCGACCAAAGACTTCCTGCCCCGCCGGCACGTTCGTCTGGTGGCGAATCGCCGTGATCCCGATGGCGCGCCGGGTCGGCTGATCCTGAGTGTGACCGGTCTTAGGGTGAACCCGAAGCTCGACGGAGATCCGTTCACGATCATCATTCCGGCGGGCTATACGAAAACGGACGACTTCCCGAAATGACGGTCACGGCGGATCTCTTTGTCGTGCGAAGCAGGCATGACGCCTCCTCAGCCCGACGCGTCTAAACGTCGCGGAGGTGGTGCCCGAGCTTCTCTTTCTTGGTCTTGAGATAGAACCGGTTGTGCTCGTTGGGGGGCATCTCCATGGTGATCTGCTCCACGATCTTGATGCCGTAGACCTCAAGCCGGTTCACCTTCTTGGGGTTGTTGGTGAGGATACGCAGTTGGGAAAGACCCAGGTCACGGATGATGTGAGCACCGACACCGTAGTCCCGCCGATCGACCGGGAGCCCGAGTTGTTCGTTGGCTTCGACTGTATCGAACCCCTCGTCCTGGAGCTTGTAGGCCCGTAGCTTGTTGTGTAGGCCGATCCCCCGCCCCTCCTGGCGCAAGTAAACGATCGCTCCTTTTCCCGCCTTCTGCACGAGCTGCATGGCCGTGTGGAGCTGCTCGCCGCAGTCGCATCGCGCCGAGTGGAACACGTGACCCGTCATGCACTCGGACTCGACACGGAGCAGAACAGGCTCGTCGTGAGGGACCGGTTGTCCGTCACAGTCGAGTTCCCCGACCCCGCCGCAGCACAGCGCCAGGTGCGGCTCGTGATCCACCGGCGAGTGGAACTCGATCAGCGTAAAATCACCGAACTGGGTCGGCAGCTTGGTCGTGACGCCGCGGGAGACGAAGTGTTCGTGTTTCATGCGATGCTCGATGATGTCCGCCACGGTGTACATGCGGATGTCGTGCTTGCGTGATATCGCGGTCAGTGCCGGGACGCGGGCCATCGTGCCGTCCTCGTTCATGATCTCGATGAGGACCGCCGCCGGAGGCAAACCGGCCAACCGGCACAGATCGACCGATCCCTCCGTCTGCCCGGCGCGAACAAGCACGCCGCCGTCTCTGGCCATCAACGGGTTGATGTGTCCCGGTCGGCACAGGTCGGTTGGTTTCGTGTCGGGTGCGGTAGCGACCTCGATCGTCTTGGCGCGGTCCTCGGCGGAAACGCCCGTGGTGACGCCGAACCGACTGTGCGCGTCGATCGTCACCGTGAAGGCGGTCCCGAACTGCGTCGTGTTATCCGAGGTCTGCGGCGGGAGATTCAGCTCCTCGCACCGTTGCCGTGTCATGGTCATGCAGAGCACGCCACGTCCGACGGTGACCATGAAGTTGACGGCCTGGGGTGTCACGTGGCGCGCGGCGATGACCAGGTCGCCCTCGTTCTCGCGATTCTGGTCATCGACGAGGATGATCATCCGGCCCTCGCGAAGGTCGTCAAAGGCCCGTTCGATGGGCGAAAAAGGGGAGCTGCTCATGTCTGACTCACGGCTTCGCGCTGCCGACTCGGCTTGACGCGAAACGGTTTCCAATCCTCAAATAGTCCATGACGGCGATGACCGCCAACCCACTCGCGAGCCAACACAATGGCCCAAAGGCGTGGTGCAAGATCGGTGCCACGTCGGGCGCCGCCAAGCAGAATCCGATCAATACCAATTGTACCAGCGTGCATGCCTTACCCCAAGCCCGCGGCTGAACGAAAAACTCGCCCGTCGTGGCATACATCAGGGCGAATCCGATGAGCGTTAGGACGTCCTTACCGATCGCGATGACCGGAACCCAGCTCGGCAGGCGGACCCCGGGGACGGCCGTCGATTCGGCCGCCAGGAGAACGACCGCGCACGTGATGAGCAGCTTATCTCCGACGGGATCGAGGAACCGACCAAGCGGCGTTTCCTCGCCCAGCCGGCGAGCCAGGAATCCGTCGAGCACGTCGCTGGCGCCCATCAACGCGACCAGCACCAGGGATAGATGCCGCCAGCCGGTCCAACCGGTGTTGAGCCGCAGCAGGCAGATGACCAACGGAACGACGAGGATGATCCGCGCGATGGTGATGCGATTGGGCCAGTTGAGCCAGGTCATGGTGGGTTCGCGAAACGTTATCCCATGTCGTTACGGGTTGAAGCGCGGCGCGGCCTGTTCATCCGAACGGTTGCGCTCGGGGTCGGCTGAGGAAGTCTCCGCCCGGGTCGCACGATCCGCGAAGCGCGCGATCTCCTCGTAGGACGTTGGTTGCTGGAGAACCTCGAACCCGCCGTCGGGCCGAGCGATCACGAGGGCGGGCAAGGCGAGGGCGCCGAAGCGGCTTATCAAAGCCGGGTTCGACAGACCACCAACCGCGACGCGGCAATGAACCATGTGCGCCACGCGCCGGTATACCTCGTGGCGACGCAGCAGTTTCTTGATCGCGTCCCAGTCACGCGACCAAGTGCGATGAAACACGACCAGCAGGTCGCGCCCGGTCTGCCGCGCAACGGTCTGTGCTTCTTCGAGGGATTCGATGAATCGGTAGTCCGCGCGGCGCGGGATGAAGGGGTTGATCGCGGGGCGCGAGCCGGGTGGCCGGGCGTTCTCCAGGAACGTGACAACCTCTTGCGGTGAAAGAGGGCCGGTTGATGCGTGGTACGTTCCATCTCGATGGACGACGATGAGCCCGGGCGCGCGTGTCACGCCGTATTGGGCGGCGTAGCGCCGGTCGGGCTCGTACGATCGAACCAGAGTGCAACAGATGTAGTCCTTTGCCAACGGGGCGGCCGGACCGTCTCGCAACGCGTCTTCGATTGACCGATCGGCGTCGTAACCGGCGTCCTGATAGACAATCAGCAGTTCGCGATCCGAGTCTCGCACTTCCCGCTCGGCGGAATCGTAGTCGGTGGCCCAACCCTCGCCGCGCCAAGTGGGCAGTTTGGACGCGCAGCCCGGGTCGCCCAAGACGAGGGCCAGTCCGGCAAGGAGAGTCAAGCGGCGGTTTCCTGTGACCGAAGCGTTGCGGCGTTTCGGAGATCGATCATCGCAATCAGCGCGGACCCCCACCAACGACTTGGGGCATTCTTCGTGTTGAGATTCTTGGCTCGTTGGCATTCAGAGATGTCGTGGGGACCGCGTCTTGTTCAACCGGGCGACGACAGGGGCGATTGGTCGCCTGACGGTGTGGAAGTGTAACGCCGGACGCGTGGCATCGCAACACGGTTGCGGGAGGTTGAGGATCCAGGCGTGGCAGGCGTCGGCTGCGTGGGCGAGCCCGTTCCCCTCCTCACCAAGTCGCCGTGCCCGTTCGGCTCCACCCCGAGCCGGCGACTCGTTGTGGACGCCTGGGGAACCAGAATCGCGCGGGTGCCCCGTGCAGGCGGCCGCGTCTGCGTGCGTTCTCATGCGGCGGGGGTCGCAACCGGGGAAACGGGATCGGCGCGATAACGTGCCCCTTCGCGCGCAATCCCCTGTAATCCACCGATTGGATGGCATCCAGGGGTTGCCCCCGGGGTTTCTTGCACGCCCGACGACCCGGCGCTCAAATGTATCGTAGGCTGTGTGTTGGGCCTTCTCGGCGTTATCAGCCGTTCGGCGCCCGCCGGATTGAATCCCGGCATCATTCGGGTGTGAACCCGATGCGCCGTCGTGTGCATAATCGCTCGACGGTAGCGATCAGTAGAGAGAGACTCGGTTAGGAGGGGATCCGATGACATTCCTTGCTGAAAACGCCAAAGGTGTACAACTCGGAGTCGGTGGCGTCGCACGCCGTGACTCGCGACGCAGGGCCGCCGCCGCGGTGGTCGTGGTCCTGATGATTCCCGTGCTTATCGGGTTCGCGGCCCTCACCGTCGATGTGGGCGTGATGTATAGCACACGCGCGGACCTTCAGCGATCGGCCGATGCCGGGGCCCTGGCTGCGGCGGCGGCCTACTCCAAGCCGACGAGCGCCAGCGCCGCCGACCGCCTGGCTGCCAGTCGAGCGACCGGTCTGAGCTTTGTGGAAACGAATAAGGTTCTTGGAACCGCCGTGACGCTTGATACCGCTGCCGACATTCTGTTCGGGAAGGCGAAGTTCAATGAGTCCGGGACCGAGCTGACCTTCACACCGGGTGAGACCGATCCCAACGCGGTTCGCATCACGGTACGAAAGACGACGGATTCGCCAAACGGCCCGCTGGATTTGTTCTTCGCGGGCATTTTCGGCGTACGCCAGACGGATGTCTCCGCCTCGGCCATGGCCGGCTTCTTTCCTCCCAAGTCCGTGGGCGTGGTGCCGCTGTCGTTGCGCGCGCCGAACTTCGGACCCGTCGATCCCGACATTTCGGAGGCGAACCCGGGTAAGGATGGGCCCTCGGACCCCGCGAACGGCAAGTCCTTCCAGATCGGCGAAGAAGTGACTGTGTTTACATTCGGCAAGGGACCCCGATCACCGGTTCATCTGGTGCTCGACCTTCCAATGTCGAACGGCGTCTCGAACATCGACGCGGTGCTCGAAGGGACGCAACCCGGCGTGCCCATGGCGATCGGCGACGAGTTCAATGTCTTCAACGAGGGGACGGGTGACGGCGGATTCGGCGGTAAGGTCGAAAACCGATTACAAGACACGGACCCGGACAACGATATCGTCGTCGTGCCGATCCTCGAAACGCTTACGACCAGTCGAAACGCGGACGGTGAGCTCACCGGAAAGGTGCGGGTCGTCGATTTCGCGACCATTCGACTTCTGGAAGTCCGCGAGGTTGAGGTGCCCAAGCCCAGCGACCCGACCCACCTGATGACCATTCGGATTCTCGTGGGCGTGGTCATCGAGGGCGTGGGTGGAGTCGGCCACGATCCTGGCGGTTCGTCGGGGCAGTTCACGGACGGAAGCCTGGTCGGCTCTTCGATGTTGATTCAGTAGATCCGGACCCACCGCATGGCCATCAGAGGGGTCATAGGTAGGCGTTGGCCGACGCAACCGTTTCGTTCGCGTGTTACGGTATGACGCGCGTGAAAAAGGGGCGGGAGCACCCTGGCTCCCGCCCCGGTTCCAATCTCCGGACGAATCCGGATTCGATGTTCGTACGTTAGCTACTTGCAGGTCTTGGCGCCGGGCCGCCCCTTGCATTTGTTCGAGCAGCAATCGGCATCGTTCACGCAGGGATCACCCACAGCCGCTAGCGTGCAGTTGCACGCCGGATCGGCGGAGCAATCGCTGTCGGCACAGTCAGTCGCGCCGTCACAATCGTCGTCGGCGCCGTTGTCACACACTTCAGCCGTCGGCGAACACGCGCAGGCCGGATCACCGGAGCAATCCGCGTCGGCGCAGTCGATGTCGCCGTCGCAGTCGTCATCGGACCCGTTGTCGCAAACCTCCGCCGAGGGCGTACAGCCCACGGGGTCGAGGAACGGCGCCACCTCACTAAAGTAGGCGGCAAGAGCTCCATCGACCGTGGAATTGTCCACGGAGTTGCAAACATTGCCGCAATCGAACCCACAACACCCGGAGAGCTGCCCCACGACCTCGCTGTTGCCGTTCAGAACCGGCGAACCGCTGCTGCCGCCCATCGTCGCGCCCGTGATGTCATTGCTGTAGATCCGCTCCCCACGCGGCCAGCTTCGGCACGTTGGCTTGTCCGTATTCACGTCGTGCTGGGAATACGCCTGCGGGCCGAAGTTTGGGTTGGAGATGCGGTAAAGCTTCTCGCCGGTCGTGTTGGCGACCGCGTTGCTGTTCCACCCGAGCAAGACCGCGCCGGCCGGCGGGCTCTGATCCAGCGTTCCCAATGAGAAGTCGCCCGTCCGGCCGTGGGCGACCACGGTGAAGCCGGTGACGTCCGAGAGGGGGGCTGTTCCGCCCGTGACCCGTCCGTCCGGGCACGTACCGTTGCAGGAATCGGTTGAGTAGTTGAACCAGAACTCCATGTTCGAAACGGATTTGGCGGTGCAGTGGTTCGCCGTCAGGAAGTATGGAATCTGTGAGCTGCCGTCGGTGTCCGCCAACAGTCCGCCGGTGCAGGTGTTGATGAACGCGCCGGCGATCCATTCCATCCTTGCGATCGCATCCTTGGCTGCATCCGCCGGCGTGGCGTTGACGCAGTTTGCATCGACCACGCATGGGGCGTTGTCCGAGCAGGGCCAGGAGTCGTGGCTTTGCACTACGGGCGCCACCGGGCGACCGCGGATGTGGCCTACGTCGGAGACGACAAACCGCACGCTGCGCCGATCCGCCTTGGTGGCTTTGCCGTTGAAGCGAATCAGAATCGTACCCGTGTCGGAGGAGAGCGTACGGCTCCAGAAGTCTCCGTTGCCGTTTCGTCCGGTGCCGGTGTAGGGTCCGTCGGCCTGGCCTCCCTGGTTGAGGAAGAACATCTCCGCATTGGGCGGAAGCGAAAAACTCTGGAAATGCACGCGAATCGCCTGGGCCCCGGGCGTTTCCACCTGGACCGCCCAAACCGAATCGCCGGCGGCTGTCTCGCCCCACACGCCGCTGTTCACGTTGATGGCGGCAGCTTTGACCACGCCGATACGAAGCGGAGTGGGGCCGCTTGCATCCACCGCATCGCGATCCGCCTGGGTGATACGGACGCTGACCGGGGCACCAAGCCTGCCCGGCACGTCGAGCATCAACCCACCATGAAGTTGCTGCATCGCCGCCATTCGTTCCGCGGAGGTGACGCCGCCCACGGCCCTTTCTGGGGCGGCACGATCCGCGGCAGTGGCGATGCTCGCACACAGGGCGACCGCGCAGGCCACTATTGAAGCGTGGTCTCGAAGATGTGTCATGCCTGGTATCTCCTATTCTTCCATAACTCTTCAATGGCGCCGCATGCACCCGAGCAGCGGACGCTCATCAATGCGCAAAACAGATATGGCTCATACACCGATACGCCCCGAAGACGGAGCGTGCCGAAGACTTGGTTCGAACTCACGGTACCCGATGTGTTGCCCTTGCCGCTTGCCAGACCACAAGGGATAACATTCTAGGCGACCTCGCTTTCCGGGTCAATCCCGAACCCCAGTCGGTGCGCTTGTTGGCCCCAGGTCTTGCGATTCGGACTTGATTCCTTGGCAACTTGCCGGGCGGGTTCGGCGTACGGGCCTTTCTATGGGCGGGAAGAGCCAGTGCCCGCCAGCGCAACGGCGTGGCCTCCGGCTAAGGGCGAGGCGGGGTCGGGCGTCCGGATTGGTTTATCGGCAAGCTCGGCGGCCAGACGCTCGAACTCGTTGCAGCACCGTAGAAAGACCCGCACGATGTCGGGATCGAACTGGGTGCCTTCGGAACCGCGGATGATGGCGGCCGCCTCGGCGTGCGACATCGGCTCTTTATACGGACGTCTTGTCGTAATGGCGTCGTAGACATCAGCAACGGCTACAATTCGCGCCGTCAAGGGGATGGCATCACCCGTAAGACCGCGCGGATAGCCCCGCCCGTCAAACCACTCGTGGTGGGCGTGGGCGATCTCCTCGGCCATGCAAAGGAAGCCCACGCCGGGGACTCGGGCGATGATGGATCGGATCGTCCTGGCTCCAATTTCCGCATGTGTCTGCATGACAGCTCGTTCCTCGGGCGTGAGCGGTCCGGGTTTGAGCAGAATGCGGTCGGGTATGGCGACCTTCCCGATGTCGTGAAGGGGCGCGGCGCGCTGGAGGTCATCGATGCATTCGTCGGTGAGGATATCCCGGTAGCGCTCCAAGGTCCGCAGCTCGCTCGCGAGGATTTGGCAGAATCGGCTGACGCGCTCCAGGTGTAGTCCGGTGTCCGTGTCGCGGTGTTCGGCGAGTTCCGCGAGGGCCACGACGATCGAGTGTCGCGCGTCGTCACGCGCGCGGCAGGTGAGCCGGTCATGGATGGCGGCGGCCGCGATGTTCCCGATCAGGTCGAGATAGTCCAACTCCATGGGTGTGAACGGCTTCTCGTCCTGCCGGCCGGCCAGATTGAGAACGGCGACGACGCTCTCCGGCGAGCATAAAGGGATCGATACGCTGGGGAGCCTGACCAGAAGCGCGGCATCCGCGACGTCAGCGTGGCGGAGCGCGTCTTCGTCGGTTAGCAGCACCACGGATTCTCGGGATCGCCACACCTTCCCCGAGAGGGAACAGTCCGTAGGTACCTGTCGATTCCGAACGGATTCGTCGTTGAATCCGTGACACATGCGCACCGTCAACGAACGTTCGTCCGCGTCTGGAAGAAGGATGGACACCTGGCGGCAGCACACCAACGACATGGAGGCGTCCACGGTCTGATCGAGAACGTCGTCGAGAGACCGGGCGGCGGAGATGTTGCGCGAGTAGTCCTGCAGAATGTTTAGGGCCAGGGAGTGTTCGCCGCGGACCTCGTTGCTTCGAGCGAATTCCCGCCCGAGGCGAATCATCGTCTTGACGCGGTGGACCAGTTCCTTAGGGTTGAACGGCTTGGTGATGTATTCGTCGGCGCCGGCCTCGAGCCCCGCGACGATATCCGTGGCATCCGTCCGGCCGCTGGCGATGATCACGGGCAACCGGTGCGTGTCACCGCTCGCCTTGAGACGCCGCGTACACTCCAGACCGTCGATCCCGGGCATCGCGGCATCCATGATCACCACATCGGGGCGATCTTGCTCAATCTTCTCCAACGCCTCTTCGCCGTCACATGCTTCGTTCACGGCCAGGCCTTCACGTTCCAGAAACCGTCGGCACAGCATGCGTATGCTGGTATCGTCATCGACGACCAGAACCGTCGCGATCTCGCCGGCCGCCACCATCGGATGAGCTGCCTCCAACAGGTCCGCCAGATTCCCCGCGGGGGCGGCGTTTGCCTCCACTTCTTCTTCGGGTTCGGCACTGGCGAGGCACACCTGATTACGTCCAGCGTCCTTGGCTCTATAGAGGGCATCGTCGGCAGCGCGCAGCAGGTCGTCCGTCTCCTTTGTTTCACAGGTTCGTTCGGCGACACCGAGACTGACCGTCACGCGCACCGTGAGGTCGTCGGTTTCGATGACCAGGGCTTCGACAGCCTTGCGAAGGCGCTCGGCTGCGACGGCCGCCATGGCTTCCGTGGACCCCGGACACAAGAGGAGGAATTCTTCGCCGCCAACGCGGCAGACGCTCTCCTCTTTCCGCGATGACTGACCCAGCACGTGGGCGAGGTTCTTGAGGATGACGTCGCCGACCCCGTGTCCGTAGGCGTCGTTGCAGGTCTTGAAGCGGTCGATGTCGAGCGCGACGATAGCCATTGGGTGACCTTGGCGCTTGGACAAGGCCCAATGGTCCGCCAGGCGCGACATGGCCTCGCGGCGGTTGGTCAGACCGGTGAGTTCATCGGTGGTGGCCATCCGATTCAGCTCGGCGTTGGCCTCTGCCAGCTTGCCGTGAGCGATTTCCATCAGCGCATTGGATCGGTGTGCTTCGAGGTTGCGGTTGTCCACCTCGCGTTGCAGCGCCACGATTCGCTCGCCTGCGCGAACCCTGGCCAGAAGTTCCTTGGCGTCGATCGGTTTGGACAGGAAATCGTCGGCGCCGGCCTCGAACGCCTCCAGCAGGGCATCGGCCGACGTTCGGCGCGCGCTTACGATTATGACGAAGGCGAAGGGGACTCCCTCGTGCGTGCGAATGGCGCGACAGAGCTCAAGGCCGTCCATCTCCGGCATGACCCAGTCGGTGATGACAATCTGTGCCCCTTCGGTCAGCAGGGTCCACATGGCCTCGGAGCCGTCGGCGGCCTTGAAGACCTCATAGCCCCCGCGGACCAGGTGCCGCTCCAGCAGGGCCAGCATGGAAGGGTCATCATCGACGATCAGGACGCGCGGCCGATCTTCCCCGGGCATCAAAGCATCTCCCGATCCACCTCGCGTCCGGGTCGGCCGTCCGTCACGCCGAGCGTTTCGCGGTGTTCCTCCGCGCGCTCGTAGATCTCCGCGATCGGAGGGACGCGCCGGGTCTTGACCGACAAGATGGCGCCGGCTTCGCGCCACTCCTGACTGATGCCGTCGAACATCTCGTGGTAGACCTGCGGCGCGATGCCCACTTGGTTGGACTCGATGACCAGCGCCGACAGCGTGTCGCAATAGACCGTCGAATGGGTCAGCACGGATGCAATCAGGTCGGAAAGGTGCAGGATCCTGGCGAAGCGTTCATGCCGCGCGTCCGACTCGAAGTCGAGACCGTTTACCGCTGATTGAATGAGTACCGCGTCGCAAAAGACCCGCGGCATGTGCCAGTCGCTCATCATGGCCGCCGCGAGCTGCTCATGGTCGATGCCGAAGGCCTCTCGCTCGATCACGGCGAGATCGGCGCTCGACTCGACGGCCGCGGACTTCAGCACCTCGCCGTACGCATCCGGGAATGCGGTGGCCAGCGCCAGTCGTCCCAGGCGACACAAGAGCCCGCACGTAAACGCCTCGTCCGGGGGGAACTTTCGGCAGCGGCTCGCGATGTGTCTGGCGGCAACGGCTCGGGCCATCGACTCCGACCAGAAAAGATCATATTTAAACGCCGAGCAGTCACCCGTGAGATGATTCGAGACCAGTGTGAAGCTTAGCGCCAGGCTCGCCACGGTTCGCGCGCCGAGCAGCGCGACCGCCCGATGCACGGAGGCAATCCGCCGCGGCATGCCGGCTAGCGGCGCGTTGATGAGTTTCAGCAGGCGCGAGGCGATGGCCGGATCCGACTCGACGACCGCCGCCAACTGCTCCAACGTCGAATGCTCATCCTGCGTGAGCTCGAGGATCTTCAACGCGACCCCGGTGGGCGAGGGCAGCGTGCAGCTTGCCTTGATCTCTTCGTAGACGCTCGTGGTCATTTTCGCTTCTCGATCGAACAATCAGCCTCGCCCTTACGCCCACCTCGACGGCAACCGACGCGCGCGGACTGACTTGTTCCTTCATTCATCGTCGCCTGATCGTGCCGGTTCTAGTTACGGCCGAAGCGGCTACCCCACCGCGGGCGTCCGATAGGGCGGCACGTCGAACCCGTGGACGCGGCTGAGGCGTTGCGTAGGATGGTGCGCGCCAGGCTCGTGGCCACGAGCTTCCGAGAAGCAGGCTGTGGCGTAAGGTCGGCGGCCCCGACAGGGCAAGGCGCGATGGTCGGCGTGGATCGACCGTTCCGAAAGTTCTCGGACTCTATAATGGCCGCGGTCGAGAAACGATCGTACAAGGAAATGGCGCGCGGGCGATAAGTCCCTGCGCGTACGTTTGGAGACAAATAAGCATGGTGGAGGCTGCAATCAACCTGGACCGAGCGACGGAAACGATGCGCGACCCCCTTCGCGACTTCGCCGGGCTTGTCCGGCAGGTAGCCGGTGAGCGCGCCCGGTCGCTGACGCTTTTCGGCGCAATCGTTGGCAGCAGTTTTGATCCACGGCGGCAGACCGCCCGCAGCGTGCTCGTCTTGGACCGCGTCGAGTTGCCCATGCTTCGCCGGTTGGCGGAACACGGGGCTCGCCTGGGCAAGGCCTCCATCGCGGCGCCGCTGATCATGACGCCTGAATACATCGATCGCTCCCGAGATACCTTCCCCTTGGAGTTCATCGAGATTCAACAGCACCATGCCACCGTGTTCGGAGAAGATGCCTTCGATGCGCTGTCGTTCAAGGATGTCCATGTGCGTCACCAGTGCGAACGGGAGTTGAAGGTGATCCTTATTGGTCTGCGGCAGGGTCTCTTGGCCGCGGCCGGTCGCGAGAAGGTAGCCACCGCCGTCGGGCGGGACGTGGCCGAGGGGCTTTTGCGAACGATTCGCGGCATGCTGTGGCTCAAGGGCCAAAAAGAGGGCAAGGCCGCGAGCGACGTGATCACCGAGATGGAGAAACTCATCGACAGGAAGCTGACAGCCGTCCGCGTCGCGCTCGATCCCGTGGGGCCTCACGGCTGGGACCAGTTCGACGCCCTCTACCGCGACGTTGAAGCGTTGGGGGAGATCGTGGATGGTTGGTAGACCGATCTCGATTACACGCCCATCCGTCGAGCGCGGCGCCGTGTGTCGCGTGGCAGTGGCGATGGTGGCCGGGCTTCTTCCGATCATAGCGAACGGTACCGCCCGCGCGCAGGTAACGGTACAGGATCCCGGCACGTTCGTGGTGGATCGAGCGAACCTGCTGGATGCCCCGACGCGGACGCGGCTCGAGGGTTGGCTCAAAGAGCTGGAGCAGAAAACGACGGCCCAGGTGAAGGTGCTCACCGTGCCGACGCTGGGCGGCGAGGACATCTTCGGCTTCGCCCAGCGTCACGCGGAGTTGTGGAAGCTAGGCCGGCGCGGCAAGGACAACGGCGCGTTGATTGTGGTGGCGATGCAGGAACGCAAGGTCCGAATCCACACGGGCTATGGGCTGGAGGGAGCCATGCCCGACTCGTGGTGCGGTTCCCTTTGGCGCGAGACCAGTACGACGTATTTCAAGAAGAGAGCCTATGCGGAGGGGCTCTATCGGATGACGGTCGCGGTGGCGAATAAGGTGGCCGACGAGTCGAATGTTACGCTGACGGGGATACCGAAGTACCGGCACCGTGCCCGGCGCGTCCCCGGCGGCGGTCTCGCCTGCGGCGGGATGTTTCCGCTCATTATCTTCTTCGTGGTGATGTCATCGATCGGCCGGCGCAACCGCCACTACGGTCGATGGGGCGGCGGAGGATTGCTTCAAGGCCTGGTCGTGGGAAGCATGCTTGGCGGCATGATGCGCGGCGGTCGATCGAGCTGGGGAGGCGGCGGCTTCGGCGGAGGATTCGGTGGGGGCTTCGGCGGCGGATCGTTCGGAGGCGGAGGCGGCTTCGGTGGAGGAGGCGGTGGTGGCAGTTGGTGACACGTGTCAGAAATGCCAGGCGCCGATCCGGCGACCGGCCAAGTTCTGCCCCTCGTGTGGGGCAAGCGTAAAAAGAGAGCGAGGTACGAAGATGAATCTTGGTAAGGTTCTTTTGGTCATGCTTGTGGCCGGAGTCGGTGCGCTGGTCCTGGTCGGCGGATGTTTTTACAGCGGGTACAACAAGGCGGTTACCCTGGATGAGAATGTAAAGCAAGCCTGGGCTCAGGTGGACAACCAGTTGCAGCGGCGCTACGAACTGCTTCCGAACCTGGTGGAAACGGTGAAGGGTGTCGCCGGTCAGGAGAAGGAGATCTTCCTGGGCATCGCCAAGGCGCGGGAGTCTTACTTCCAGGCCAAGAGCCCGGCGGGCAAGGCGCGAGCGGCGACGGGCGTCGAGGGGGCTCTGTCTCGCCTGCTCGTCTTGCGCGAAACGTATCCGGAACTCAAGTCGAACCTGTCCTTCATGAAACTGCACGACTCGCTAGAGGGCACGGAGAACCGTCTCAGCATCGAGCGAAAGCGATACAACGACGCGGTCAGTGCGCTGAACGGCTTCTCACGCCGGGTTCTAGGCAGGATCTACGCAAGCATGGCCGGCGTCGAAGCCGTGGAATACTTCCAGGTGACCGGGGAAGCCAAGACCGCGCCGAAGGTGGACTTCTCGGGCGGGTAGTCCTCGATAGAGCATCCCCCACATGGTTGTTCCGACTCGCGGGGCGTTGCCCGCGCGTATTCACGGCGCACGTTCCAGTCTACCGCCAGTTCCTTTGTCCTGAGCCGGGGGCCTTAGCCCGCGCGGACATTCGGTACTCCCAAACGATCCGGGCGGGCGCGCCAACCCAGATTGAATCGCCACCCGGAAAACGATACACTGTAGAAGACGACCGGACGCCGGTGGGCCGGGTGGCAGTGCTTCCGTCGTGGTAGTGTCAGAAATCTGGGACTGACACAGGTGTGCCACTGCGCTCGAGCAGTGTCTTTGGCGCATCGCAAGGCTGTGCGTGCCAAGCCGCGGAGGTTGCCGCGCGGAGAGACGTGTTTTTGTTACCGAGCCGCGACTGTGAGGGAGCGGAACCAGACGCGTGGGTCGCGCCAAGAAAACCCCTCCCTCACAGTCGCGGCTCGGAAAAGAAGAACGCTGCTCGGAAAGAACGACGTTTCGAACGCGGGCTCAGCGCCGAGTGTAACGGGTGCCCCATCCTTCGCTTTTGGCGAAGGGTGGGGGACGGACGTGTGCGTCATCCCGCGCGGAGCCAGGGCGGATACTAGCGTGCTAATGAATTGCGACGCCCGAAACGAAGACGAAAACCACCACCCGAAACGCGAATCGCCCTGCTGGGCTGGGGGTCTTTGACTATGCGTGAACTGACCCGTGCCATCATGTGTGTCGCTGCCCTTGCGTCCTGGGCAGTCGCCGAC
>CBDUXT010000013.1:0-79791 GCA_965371245.1 uncultured bacterium
CACAGGGCTCGCGCCCTGTGCTCTGAAAACTGCCCGCCGATTCGGTCATGCACCCTTCGTGGGCCGAGCGGGAGAATTGGCTGGATCGGGTGCCGCGTTTCCGGTAACATCTGAGTACGAGGCGCTCGGGACGGCGTGCGACGGCCGATAAGAGCGAGCCAGGCTCCGTGCATCGTAGGGGTTCGCCGGGTTTTTCCTAAGAGGGTGTATAAGAAGGGTCATGACGAACCGAGCCGCGACCGTCAGGGAGCGGTTTCGAGTGCGAAACCGGACCGCTTCCTTACGGGCGCGGCTCGGAAAGAGCCTTCTTAAACACGCTCCAAGGGGTTTCGGGGGCTTTGCTCGAGTAAGGAGACGAGTGATGGGGTGTGCGCCAGCGTCGTTTAGGATTTGGGGTCGTTGCTTTTCTTCGGCGGCTTGGTTGCTGCTCGCGGCGGTAGCCTACGGACGACCGCCCGCGTCTCCACCTGCGGCAACACCGCCGGATCGACCGGGGTTGGTTCAGCCATCGGCGCAGGTCCGATCCGCGTATCGGCCATTCACGCGTGAGTCGATGGCGCCCGGGCTGACGATCGTTCGATGGGACGCCGAGACGGTTGGCCGTGTCGCCCGTCATCATACGCCGGTCCTCCTCAAAGACTTTCCTCTTGCCGCGAACCTAACGGTTGATCTGGACCTGACGCCGTTTCGTGTCGCGGGGCTCGGCGGGGTTTGCGTGCTGGGTAGCTTGGGGGCGCCGGACAGGCCGCTGGATTTCGATCCGAGCACCATGACGTTCTTGCGCGGTACGGTGGCCGGGCGTAGCGACTCGCACGTTTTCTTGACGCTTAGCGATCGCGTATCGACCGGGTACGTCGATCTGGGCGGCGGTGCGGGCCATTTTCTTGTGTCCTCGAAGGGTGGCGACGGCGAGTCGCTGGGCGCCGGGCGGATGTCGGTTTTTCCAGCCGGAGAGGCGGCGAGTCTCCCGCCGGGGGTTGCGCTTTGCGGTACGGACGCGGCCCACGGCTTCGCCGGGCCTGTGGTCTCGGGCGAAACGGGCGGCGTTTCTTCGGTCGCCGGGATCGGGACATCCAAGGGGATGCGTACGATCGAGCTGGCGATCGAGACGGACTTCGAAGTGTTCGAGCTGTTCGGCGATGCCACCGCGACTTGTGAGTACGTCACCTCGATGTACGCCGCGGTCAGCGACATCTACACGCGGGACGTCAACGCGCGTTTCGAGTTGACCTTTGTGCGCATCTGGGACAACCCGAACGATCTGTTCAACGACGTCGATCCGAGCCCGCTGTTCGACTTTGTAGACTACTGGAACGCCAACATGGGGCACGTTCAGCGCGACACGGCGCAGTTGTTCTCGGCCCGGCGGGATTACCCATTCGGCGGGCAGGCGTTCTTGAACTCGATGTGTTCGGACTTCCACTACGGCGTCGTCGGATACGTATTGGGCGTGTTCCCAGACCCCACCAAGCCCAGCCCGCTGACGTATGACGTGGCGGTCACCGCGCACGAGCTGGGTCACAGCAGCGGCACGGGTCACACGCACTCTTCGCCGAATTTCCTGGATACATGCGACGATCCCAACACGACGCCGCGGCGCGGCTCGATCATGAGCTACTGTGGCCAGACCTGGAGCGGGCAGAACGCCAATCGAGACCTCTATTTCCATACGCGGATCGTCCAGAACATGCGGGCGCACCTAACCTCTTCCGCGTGCGTGATCCTGGACTGCAACATGAACAACATCGCCGACGCGACCGAGATCGGGCAAGGGCAAACGCCGGACACGAACGGTAACGGCATTCCGGACGTGTGCGAGGATTGCGACGGCGACGGCATTCTGGATCCGGTGGAGATCGCCGGGGCCAGCGCCGACCTCAATGGGAATACGATTCCGGACGAATGTGAAACGGATTGCAACGGCAACGGCTCGCCCGACGATCGGGACATCAACGTGCTTGGCTTTAGCGACGCCTACGGCAACGGGGTTCCCGACGTATGCGAGACCGACTGTAACGGAAACGGCACGTCCGACTACACGGAAATACAGTTGAACATGCCGCTGGATATCGATCGCAACGCGGTGCTGGATTCATGCCAGGACTGCGACGGCGACGGCACGGTCGATCACGTGGAGTTGGCACGCGCTCACAACCTGTGGATCGCCAGCGGCAAGCCGACAGACCCGCTCCGCGAGTTCTTTGTGAGCACGGGCGTGCTTGCAGGCACTTCGTCCGGCGCCGGGTCCACGGTGGCCGCCGCTCAGGATCTGATCGTCACCTCCGACGGACGGGTCCTGGTCAGTGCGGCCGGTGACAACCGCGTCATGCAGTTCAGCATCGCCGGCGTTTTCACGGGCAACCTGGTCGATCCCGGTGCGGGCGGGCTTTCCTTTCCGGCCGGCTTGGTCATGACGGGCGACGGGACGCTTCTGGTCGCCAGCCGCAACACGAACAGCGTTCTCGCTTATGACGGGACCACCGGCGTTCCGCAGGGCGCGTTTGTTCACACGGGCTCAGGTGGTCTGGCGGCGCCGTTCGGGTTGGCCTTCGGGCCAAACGGGAACCTGTTCGTCACTACCGGTACGAACGAGGTGGTCGAGTTCAACGGCGTGTCGGGGGCGTTTGTGCGGGTCTTCGTGAGCCACCTGAACAACGGGGGGCTCGATCAGCCCAAGGGGTTGGCGTTCAAGCCGGACGGCAACCTCCTGGTGGCGAGCTTCGGGACCGATGAGGTGTTGGAGTTTGACGGGACCACGGGTGCTCCGCTGGGAAAATGGGCGAACGTGGGCACGGCCACCCGACTGACACAGGACAGCCCGTGGTGTATTCGGATCGGACCGAACGGGAACGTGTTTGTGAGTCGGACGGGCACCGAGGGCAGCTCAAGCCCGGAAGCCGGGGCTCACGACCACGACGAATTCGACGACGTGGTCCAGGGGCTGCATCTGACGGATGCTCGGATGTACGAGTTCGACGTTTGCACGGGGGACTTTCGGGGGACCCACATCGGCGGGAACGACCATGGGCTCGACTTCCCCACGGGTTTCGACTTCATTCCGGGGTTCGAGATCGATTGCAATCTCAATCAGCTTCCCGACAGTTGTGACATCGCGTCGGGATTCAGCACGGACACGGACGCAAGCGGCGTGCCGGACGAGTGCGAAATCGATTGCAACGGTAACGGCCGGTTTGATCGCCTCGACCTCTTTCCGTTTGGTGCCAGCATCGACTGCAATTGCAACAAGCTGCCCGACGAGTGCGACATCGCCTCGGGCGGCTCGGGCGACGTCAACGGCAACGGTGTTCCGGACGAGTGCGAGGCGGATTGCAACGGGAACGGCATCCCCGACGCGGTCGAGATCGCCAACATGACCGCCGCTGACTGCAACAACAACGGTGTCCCGGATGAGTGCGAGCCGGACGACGATTGCAACGGAAACGGGAAGCAGGACATTTGCGACCTGGCCGACGGTAGCGCGTCCGACTGCAACCGCAACGGCGTTCCGGATACGTGTGACGCGGCGGGCGGCGGACTTGTCCTGGCGGCCGACTTCGAAGCGGGGCTACCCCCGGGATGGACCCGGTCGGGGATCTTCCAGGTGGGTTCGGCGTGTCCGGTCGCGCCGGTGTGCGACGGCGGCTCGTGGGCCTATGCGGGGAACGCCGTGACATGCACCTATGGGGACAATCAGGCAGGCCAACTCATCTCGCCGACGTTCTCCCTGGCCGAAACCACGGCGGAGCTACGTTATTGCTCCTTGCTCAACAGTGAGGCGGGTTTCGACTTCGCCGAAGTGTTCGTAAACGGCGTGAGCGTATCGAAGGAGAGCGGGGCGAGTTCGGTCTGGGAGGACCGGGTGATCGACCTGAGCGCCTTCAAGGGGGCCGTGGACGTCACGATCGAATTTCGTTTCAGCAGCGATGTCTTCCTTAGCGGTACGCTCGGATGGCAGGTGGACAATGTCCGGGTGATCTCCGGCAGCCCCGACTGCGACGGCGACGGCACGCCCGACGAGTGCGAGGCCGACTGCGACGGCAGCGGGGTGGCCGACGTCTGTGAAATCCTCGATGGAATCCTTGTGGACGTGAACGGGAACCTTGTTCCGGACATCTGTGAGTGTCCCCGCCCGGCCCCTCTGCCCGACCCGATCGTTGCCACGAAGGTCCGTTACCTTTCCGTGCGACCACTCGGCGGCGCTCAGCCGATGGCCATGCGTGTGACCAACGTGACGAGTCCGCCTCCGTTTGATGTGCCGGTCATGTGGGTAGGGCAGCCCCGGCTTGTTAGTCAACTTGGTGGCAAGGATGACGCGACGCCGCCGACGTTGACCGTCGCCACGCTCGAGTGTCAACCGGTCTTCGCCGATTGGTCCGGCGTGGACACGGTCCACATCTATCACGGCAGCATCGTTCCGAGCTCCGTTTATCACGTCGAATCGGTCGATGTGGCCTGTGATCTAACGAACCCCAGCACGTTCTCCGTGCCGGTTGAGGTTGCCCTCAGCGGCTGGGGAGACGTGGGGGGGACTTTTGACTCGAACCTTGGCCGGTGGAACGCGCCGGACGGTCGGGTGGACGTGGCCTTCGACGTCGTGGCGATTCTCGACGGGTTTGCGAATCGGCCCGGGGCGCCAATGAAGCCCCGTACGGACCTGGAACCGGCGGTGCCGGACCAGAAGATCAACATCACGGACGTGGTGTCCGCCCTGGACGCGTTTAGTGGCCAAGGATACCCGTTCGTATCTCCAGACACTCCGTGCCCCTAACGTTGCGACGAGGATTGCCTGAATTCGGTGTGGCACCGGCCCCGCCCGTTGGATGCGTCCGGGACGCAATCCGCCGTTGCGTGCGTGGCGAGGCGGGCTGTGTTTCGCCGTGAGCGTCAAACATGGAACCGGTTGACACCCTCTCGCCCGGCCATATGATCCGAGCAGTTTGCAGCCCTGATCCGTACCGATCGATAGCGTGTGACCATGTTTGCTCGGTGGTCGATACGTTGCGGGTGGATCAGGCGGCGTGATACGGGCAACCACTCACTCATGACAGGAGGTCATTGTATGCGACGGAACGCAATCGGGTTGACGGCATCTCTACTGGCCCTATCCATCGGCGCGTGTGCCGAGAAACAAGCGAAGATGGACCCTTTCCAGGGGCTTCCATCTGATCCCTACAATGCCCCGTTGTCGAGCCAGGCGTTCGCACAGGACGCATTTCCCACCGCGGGCGCCAGTATCACGATGGAGAACCCGTACGCGACGGAACGGATGGCGCCGCTGCCGGTGGAAGCCGTCGGGTCTCGCGTCCATCTGGTCGCCCGACACGACACCTTGTTTGCGTTGGCCCGGCGATACTATGCGGGCGATGCCAGTCGGTGGAAGGACATCTACGAGGCCAACCGCACCAGGATCAGCGACCCGAACCAGATCCGTGTCGGGCAGAAGCTGACGATCCCGTAGGCGGTTCGCTTCCGGCTCATCACCGAACGTCGGCGGCGGATCAGGCGGTCGCGTCCGACCAGCAGGTCGGCGGGTTGTTTCCGTGTCCGGATGGTTCCTGCTCCGGCGCGGTGCCCTCGGCGGCGGGTCTTTGGGAGCGACCACTTTGTCGGCTCGGGTTGCGCTTCAGAGCGACGTGCAATTCGTCCGAGGGGTCGGGCCGGCCCGCGCTCGAGAGTTCGACCGGCTCGGGGTTCGGACCGTCGGTGATCTGATCGAGTACTACCCGTTCCGCCACGAGCTGTGGCCAAAGTCCACCGCCATCGGCTCGCTCGAACTCGGTGTGACGGCCACGGTGGTGGGCGAGTTGCGCAGGGTCCGCACGCGCGGCCCGCTTTCGCACCAAACTGTTTCGGCCGATGTTGTTGACGGCACGGGCCGGTGCCGCGTGCGATGGTTCAACTCTGCGTACCTTGTCGACAAACTTCATCACGGTCAGGTGGTTCGCCTGACCGGGAAGGTGGAATGTCCGCGGGATGAAGCCAGCCTCACGAACCCGACGACCGTGATCATCGAGGACGACGCCGACCCGTTTGAGGGCGATGTCGATCGCTACGTGCCGATCTACCCTGCATCGGCCGGGTTGCCTGGTCGGCAGATCGCCAAGGTGATCGACGAGGTGCTGGAAGGCGCCGCCGCTCAGATCGAGGAGTTTCTGCCGGAGGAGGTCTTGACGCGTCGCAAGCTGCCTCATCGACGAGAGGCGGTTTTCCGCGTCCATCGTCCCCCGGGGCTGGAGGATCTTCGGGCGGCGCGGCGGCGCCTGGCGTTTGAGGAACTCTTTCTTTGTCAGCTCGCGGTGCAGTTGGGGCGGCGGAGGGTTGCCCTGGGACCCAAGACACGCCCCGTCGTGGTCTCGGGTACACTCGACGAGCGTATTCGACGTCGGCTTCCGTTCGTGCTGACGCCCGGTCAGGATCGGGCGGTCGCCGAGATCAGCGACGACCTCGCCCGTAGCGTGCCGATGAATCGCCTGCTTCAGGGCGATGTCGGCGCCGGCAAGACGGCCGTGGCGGTGTACGCGGCGCTGGCGACCATCGCCAATCGGCGCCAAGTGGCGCTGCTTGCGCCCACCGAGGTGTTGGCCGCCCAACATCGGGCCAAGATCGAACAATACCTCAGCGGCAGTCGCGTGCGACTGGGATACCTGGTGGGCGCGACGCCCGCGGTCGAGCGAAAGGCGATGTTCGCGGCGCTTGGGTCCGGCGATATCGACTGGCTGATCGGTACGCATGCGCTGATCGAAGGGCCGGTTCGCTTCGCGGACCTCGGGCTGGTGATCGTTGATGAGCAGCACAAGTTCGGCGTTGCCCAACGGGCGGCGCTGCGTCAAAAGGGGCGCGCCCCGCACACGCTGGTCCTGACGGCGACGCCCATCCCGCGCACCCTGGCGATGACGGTGTTTGGCGAGTTGGACGTCTCGACGATTGAGGGCGTTCTTCCTGGGCGCCGGCCGGTTGTCACTCGGTTGGTGTTACCCAAAAACGAATCCAAGGCGTGGCAGTTCGTGCGCAAGCGGCTCTCCGCCGGTGAACAGGCCTTCATCGTCTACCCGTTGGTCGAGGCGAGCGAGGCGCTGCCGCTTCGTGCGGCCACCGAGGAGTCCGAGCGGCTGGGGCAAACGGAGCTTTCCGGCTTCCGCGTGGGTCTCTTGCATGGGCGCATGAAGCCGAATGAAAAGGCCGACGTCATGGAGCAATTCCGCAGCGGCGCGCTGCAGGTACTCGTGGCGACGACGGTGATCGAGGTGGGGGTCGATGTTCCCAATGCCACGGTGATGGTGATCCGGCATGCCGAGCGGTACGGTCTGATTCAGTTGCACCAGCTTCGCGGACGCATCGGCCGAGGCGACAAGCGGTCCTACTGTCTTCTTTTTTGCGATGCCGCCGGCGGGCGGCTCGCGCCGGCTCCCGGTCACCCCGAGTGTGGGGAGGGAGACGTCTCGGCGACCAGGGCCGATCCCGCGGGCGGGTCCGCGTCCGAGCGGCTTTCCATATTGTGTGCGACAGACGACGGCTTTCGTATCGCGGAGGAGGATCTTCGCCTGCGCGGTCCGGGTGAACTGATGGGTACGCGGCAGCATGGCTTGCCCGCGTTCAAGGTGGCCGATCTTGTCGCCGATCTCGACTTGCTGGAAGCGGCGCGAGACGACGCCGCCCAGGTGCTTCGGGCGGACGCCGCGCTGGCGCGCGGGGACCACGTCCGTCTTCGGGCGGCACTTTCCAAGACATACGCTGACGCGCTGAGGTTCATCGACGTTGCCTAGCAAGCGACCATTTCCTACGGCGACCATGTCCCGTCGTCGAGTGGGACCGGGTGAGGCCGCCCATTGGGGGTACCTGTCCGTTGCGGTCGTCGCGCTGGCGGTGTTGGCGCTGGTCTCACTGGCTCTGGAATTCGGCTTCGACAAGCCGCCGCTGCCTTTGCCCCTCCTGATTGCGACGCAAATCGTTGCGGTGATCGCCTACGTTCTTCGGCGCGTCTTCGAGGTGCTCGGCGCGGTGGATCGGTGGCGAGCGGTTCGGTCGGCGTGGGTGGACGTGGTCATTCTGCTGGGTGCGGCCGTGTTCCTGATCGTCCGGTTGGAGCTGGTGGCGCGCCCGGTGCTGCGCGTATCGGCGCTGTACGTCGGTGTTCTCCAGGTGATGTTGCTGGTTCGGGTGGGCATCGCGGCCGTGCGTCTGAACCTGATGCTCTCCCAGAGCCGGCTACGCCCTACGCGCGTGTTCGCCCTGACGTTTGGGGCGATGATCTTGCTGGGAACCTGTGCGCTATCCGTGCCGAAGGCCACGCAAACCGAACTGCACGAGCGGCCCGACTTTTCCATTCCGCGACATTTGGTGAACTGCGCATTCACGGCGACCAGCGCGACGTGTGTCACCGGCCTGGCAGTCTACGACACGGGAGCCGAGTTTACGCTCTACGGGCAGATCGTGATTTTAATCTTGATCCAGGGCGGCGGGCTCGGGATCATGATCTTTGGCAGCGTGTTGGGGCTGTTGGTCGGCCGGCGGCTGTCGCTACGGCAGTCGCTGGCCATGCAGGATGCCGTGAGTTATCGAACGGTCGGCGACATCCGTCGGATCGTCCTGTTCGTTCTGGTGTTCACCTTCCTGGCAGAGGCGATCGGTGCGGTGGCGATGCTGGGGATGTGGGACGCGTCGTGGCCCTTGGGTCGGCGTCTTTACTACAGCGTTTTTCATGCGGTCAGCGCGTTTTGCAACGCGGGTTTCTCCCTGCAACCGGACAGTCTGGTCGGCTTTCGACGATCGTGGCAGGTGTATGGATGGATCATGCCGCTGATCGTCCTGGGGGGGCTGGGGTTTCCCGTTCTGCGGGATCTGTTGGCGCTGCTTCGGGCGGGTGCGCGGCGCTGGTGGGTTCGCTGGCGCGACATCTCCCGTAGCGGCAACCTGCCCCGGCGCCACCGCCTGACGCTACACACCAAGGTCGTGCTGGTGACCACGCTGGTTCTGATTGTGCTGCCTGTCTTCGGGTTTCTCGCCTTCGAGACAGCGCATTCGACGGCGATGATGAGTACGGACGCCTTGTCGTCGATGCCGTTCGCGGGCCGGCTGCTCGACGCGCTTTTTCTGTCGGTGACGTGCCGAACCGCCGGCTTCAACACGGTGGCCATGGACGCCGATTCGCTCTCCCCGGGTAGCCACATGCTCGCGGCGATCTTGATGTTTGTCGGCGGATCGCCCGGATCCACGGCCGGCGGGGTCAAGACGGCGGCGCTGTTCGTCCTGTTATCGAGCGTTGTCGCGCTGCTCCGCGGGCGCGATCGCGTCGAGGCCTTCGGACGAACCGTGCCGGAGCGCGTGGTTCGACGCGCCGCGGTGGTTGCGGTCGTCATGTTCGCGCTTGTCGGGGTAATCACGTTGCTCTTGTGTTTGACGGAATCGGTGTCTCTTCGGGCGGCGATGTTCGAGGCAGTGTCGGCCTGTGGCACCGTCGGACTGTCGATGGGGCTGACGCCGGAGTTGACCATGCCGGGGCGGATCGTCATCATGCTGGCGATGTTTGCGGGTCGGTTGGGTCCGCTGACGCTGTTGGTTGCGCTGGCCGGCGAGGGGCCTCAGGCACGGTACGACTACCCCGCGGAGGAAGTCGGTATCGGTTAGGGTCCCAGCGGTTTTCCGGTGCCGCTGGTGGGTGAGGCTTCTTGACGATGCAGAAAAAGTTTGCGGTCATCGGGCTGGGGCGCTTCGGGCAGCATCTTGCGCGGGCGCTGGCGCTGGCCGAGGCCGAGGTCATCGCGATCGACCGACACGGCAAGCTCGTGGAACAGATCCGCGACGACGTGACGCTGGCCGTCCGTCTCGACAGCACGGACGAGGATGCCTTGAAGGCCCAGAGTGTCCACGAGGTGGATGTGGCCGTTGTCAGCATCGGCGACGACTTTGAATCCGAGGCGCTGACCGTGGCCGTGCTGAAGGGGCTCGGGGTTGGGCGAATCATCGCCAGGTCCGAGAACGAGATGCAAACCCGGATTCTGATGAGCATCGGTGCGGATGAGACGGTCTCGCCGGAGCAGGAATCATCGACGCGCTGGGCGCATCGGTTGATGCTTTCGCGTTTGAAGCACTACATCGAACTGGGCGACGAACACAGCATCGTCCACGCAACGGCGCCGCTGGCGTTTCACGGCAAGGCGCTCCATGAACTGGACATGCGCAACACGTACGGCGTCAACCTGATCGCGATCGAGCGCGAGAGAGCGGTGGCGGAGGGTGAAGCCGGTGGAACCGCTCGGTCCGTCATCGTGCCGTCGGCCGGTACGAAGGTGTTGCCGTCGGATGTGCTGATCCTGCTGGGGACCAACGACGATCTGAGCAAACTTCCCAAGGACTGATCCATCGGCCTTGGCTTCTTGCTCACTTAAGACTTCCCGTTGCGTGCGGTCTTGCCCGTGATCGGACGTCCCGCCCTGTTTGAATCCACCCATACGGATGCGTACGATCCTGTGGAACGAACTCCGGCTCGGCGGAGCGAACGCCGCGGTGGGCCATAGCGATTGAGTTCCGCCAAGACACCACGAACGATGGCATTTTGGCACGGGCATTGCTGGGTTCATGCGGAAGCTGTAGGGAACACGACCTGAGGGGTTGGGTCCAGGGAAGAGGCATGGTGATGGTTCGGTTTCGGCATCCGTACGGGTGGATCACGGTGGCGATCGTGCTGCTTGTGGGCGTTTCCATCGGGCTGGCCAGTAAGAGCGGGGCGCAGGCCGGGCGCTCCGGTGGGCGGATCGGTTTCGGCTCCAACTGCACCTGGTGCCACGGATACAACCTTGGGACGGGTCGGTTGGAGATCCTGGGGGCGCCACAGCGATACCGGGCGGGGCGGGTCTACGACCTGACGGTGCGCATCACCGCTCCGGAGCAAGACGGTGCCGGCTTCCAGCTTAGCGCGGAGGGGGTCGGCGCTCACGTGGGTGAGCTGTTGGTCGCCGGTTCGGTGCGGACTCGCCTGTCCGGGGGTAGTGTCGATTACCTGACACACACGCGCGACGGTGTCGATGATTCCATCGCGGCGTGGGTCGCTGCCGGTGGGGTTTACGATTATTCACTTCAGTGGCGGGCGCCGGATGCGGACGAGGGCGTGGTCACGTTCTTTGCGGCCGCCAACGCGATCGACAACGACGAGTTCTTTTCCGGCGTTCGGTATTACGCGACGCACCGCATCAGCCACTATGCCAGACCCGGCGACTTCGACGGTGACAACGACATAGCACTCGATGACCACGAGCGTTTTGTGGCGTGCCTCGTCGGACCCGGCGCGGGGGCGGCGACGGGCTGTGACGACGGCGACGCGGACGGCGACGGCGACGTCGATCTGATGGATCTTGCGGCGGTGCAGGTGAGCTTCACCGGATCGAACGCGACTGTTCCCGGCGCCTATCTCCTTGCCGACAGCGTTCGCGGCGGACAGTTGTACGACAAATGGTGGCTGGTGACCGGGGCGCCGCCGCCGGTCGGCGACCACCCGCTCTATCCCGCGATCGGCCAACAGACCGGCAGCGCGACGTATCGTTGCAAGGAATGTCACGGGTGGGACTACAAGGGGCGCGACGGGGCATACGCGCTCGGTTCGTCGCACTTTACGGATATCAGTGGTGTATCGGGGACGGGGCTGACGCCTCAGGCGCTGTTCGATCTATTGAAAGCGGACCCGGCCAGCGTCGCTGGCGGCCACGACCTGGATGCGTTCGGGCTCGCCGATGACGATCTGTGGGACGTCGTCAAGATGGTGCTGGAGGGGACGATCGACACGGACGCGTACATCGACGGAGGCGGCGCGTTTCTCGGCGACGGCGCGAACGGCGCGATCTGGTACGGCGACGCCGAGCCCGGCGGCGAGATGTCGTGCGCTGCCTGTCACGGGCTCAGCGGCGACAAACTGAACTTCGCCGACCCGGCGAACCCGGAATTTGTCGGCACGGTCGCCAACCAGAACCCCTGGGAGTTTCTGCACAAGGTTCGTTTCGCTCACCCCGGGAGCCCGATGAGTTCCACCGAGCTACTTCTCTGGGACATTCAGATCGCGGCCGACATCGGGGCTTACGCGGCCACACTTCCGCAGTAGGTGCTGGTCGTCCGCGCGTTCGATTCGCACTTCGATTCCCGTGGCTGGTTCACTGTGAGATCCGAAAAACTCACGCGAACATCGAGCGCACGCGATTGTCGGATGGGTCGAACACGGCGTTGCGTCTCGGGCCGGCACACGCGAGAATCTCGCTTTCGCACGCGTAGGTTGGGTCATCGACCCGGAACCTCCCGGCTTCGTTGAGCTTCGTACGGACAGGGCGGATTTTCGGCGTTGCCTTCGCGCGGTTGGGTTGCGGGGTCGCGGCGCGCGACGATGTGGCACGTGCGGGAAGAAGAATGGGTCGCAGGGTGAGCAGGCACGAAAGTCTTGTGACACGCGGGTGAACATGGTTGGATAAACGATCCGTGCCACGCAATGCCGGGTCGATCACCCGACCTACGTGAGTTTCGGACGCGGCTCTGAAAGAGTCCCCGTTAGCACGCATTACGTCAAACACCTGGAACGGAGTCCGCCGACGCCATGGCCTCATCGTCGTTCGTTCATCTTCACCTTCACACACACTTCAGCTTGCTGGACGGGGCGACACGCATCGAAGCGCTGGTCGATCGCGTCAAGAAGTTCGACCAGCCGGCCGTGGCGATTACCGATCACGGAAACATGTTCGGCGCCATCGAGTTGTACTCGGCCGCTCGCCAGGCCGGCATCAAGCCGATCATCGGGTGCGAGACCTATCTGGCTTCGGGCAGCCGCACCTCTCGGGACCGCGAAGGGCTCAAGGAGTCGTACCATCTGCTGCTTCTGGCGATGAACCTGGAGGGGTATCACAACCTGCTCCGCCTGTCATCGATCGGGTACACCGAGGGGTTCTATCGCAAACCGCGAATCGACAAAGAGATTCTGCGCGAGCTATCTGGCGGGCTGATCTGTACCAGCACGTGCCTCGGCGGTGAGATTCCGCAGGCCTATCTGAACAAGGACCGAGCGGCCGCGGAGACGCTTGCCAAGAGCTACCTGGAGATCTTCGGACCGGACCGGTTCTTCGTGGAACTGCAGGATCACGGGCTCACCGAGCAAAAGACGCTCAACCCGGAGCTGGCGGAGCTGGCCAAGCGGCTCGGCGTCGCCACGATCGCCACGAACGACGTTCACTACCTCGAGCACGAGGATGTCGAGGCTCACGATGTCCTGTGCTGCATCAACACGGGCAAGCTGCTCACCGACGAGGATCGCTTCCGGTTTCCCTCCGATCAGTTCTATCTGAAGTCCACCGAGGAGATGTCGATCCTCTTTCGGGATTACCCCGACGCCATCGCCAACACGTTGCACGTGGCGAACATGTGCGAGTTGGAGCTCGACCTCCACACACGACACGCGCCCGTCTACCGTGTTCCCGCGAGCGTGACCAATGACTCCGGTGAGACGCTCGACGACGCGACCTATCTGCGCCGGTTGGTGTACGAGGGGGCGGCGAAGCGCTACGCCACGATGACCGACGAGCTGCGCGAGCGCATCGACTACGAACTGGAGGTCATCACCAGCAAGGGGTTCGCCAGCTATTTTCTGATCGTGTGGGACTGCGTCAACTTCGCGCGCCAGAACAACATCCCGGTAGGCGCTCGAGGCAGCGGGTGTAGCGCGGTGGTGGCCCATTGTCTTTACATCAGCGCGCCGGATCCGATTCGGTACGGGCTCTACTTCGAGCGATTCATGGACCCGGATCGCGACGAGATGCCCGACATCGATCTGGACATCTGTCAGACCGGGCGCGCCCGGGTGATCGACTACGTCCGCGAGAAGTATGGCCACGTCGCGCAGATCATCACGTTCGGCACGCTCAAAGCCAAGGCCGTGCTTAAGGACGTGGCCAGGGTGTTGGGCGTGGGCTTCGAGGAGGCCAATCAGCTTACCAAGCTCATTCCCACCGAGCTGAAGATGACGCTCGATAAGGCGTTGGAGCAAGAGCCGGAACTCAAGAAGCGATACAACGAGGATGCCACGGTCAGGCGCGTGGTGGACATCGGACGCCGGCTGGAGGGCGTGGCGCGAAACGCAGGCATCCACGCGGCCGGCGTGGTCGTGGCCGACGAGCCGCTGACCAATTTCCTCCCGCTGTACAAGGCCGCCGGGCAGAACACCGTGGTCACGCAGTTCGACGGTCCGACGGTGGAGAAGGTCGGGCTGCTCAAGATGGATTTTCTCGGCCTGCGCACGTTGAGCACGATCGAGCGGGCACGAAACCTGGCGGAGCGAAACGGTGGCGGTTCGATTGACCTTGAGGGGCTCGACCTGACCGACTCGAAAGTCTTCGAGCTGCTGGCCCGCGGCGATACGAAGGGCATCTTCCAGTTCGAGTCGGGCGGCATGCGCGACGTGATCATGCGCATGAAGCCCAACCGGATCGAGGATCTGATCGCCGCGAACGCCCTCTTTCGCCCGGGTCCGATGGAATACATCCCGGACTACATCGCACGCAAGCACGGTGCCAAATGGACGACACCACACCCGATCATGACGGAGGTTCTCGAAGAGACCTACGGCATCATGGTCTACCAGGAGCAGGTCTCGCGGCTGGTGAACCGTCTGGGCGGCATTGAGCTCAAGGCTGCGTTCCGGCTGGCCAAGGCGATCAGCAAGAAAAAGACGTCTATGATCGAGGCGATGCGGGAGCCGTTCCTCGATGGGTGCGTCGAACGGAGCGTGAAGCGCGGCGTCGCCGAACAGGTCTTCGCCGACATCCTCAAGTTCGGCGGTTATGCCTTCAACAAGGCTCATTCCACCGGATACGCGCTGGTGGCGTTTCAAACCGCATGGCTGAAGACCTATTTCCCGGTCGAGTTCATGGCCGCCGTCATGACCTTCGAAATGTCGAGCATCGACAAGGTGGCGGAGTATCGCGAGGAGTGCCGGAAGATGAAAATCGCCGTCAAGCCTCCCGGCGTGAACGGGTCGGAGTACGACTTCGTCGTAGAGCCGCCGAGCCGTGACATCGAGGGCGGAACGTCCGACGCCAAGCCCGCCCTTCGGTTCGGTCTTGGCGCCATCAAGGGCGTCGGCGAGAAAGCGGTCGCCGCGATCGTGGCGCAACGCGAAGCGAGCGGACCCTATTCGAACATCTTCGACTTCTGCGAACGCGTGGATGCATCGGTCGTGAATCGAGGCACCATTGAGGCGTTGGTTTGTGCCGGCGCCTTCGACGACATGGGGGCCATGCGCAAGGCGATGGTGGACGTGCTCGATGGTGCGATCGCGGCCGGACAGTCCTTCCAGAGCGACCAACGTAGCGGGCAGATGGGTTTGTTCGGGGGCGAGGATGCGGAGCCGCCCCCGCTGAGCCCGGCATTGAAGCTGACCGACGAGTGGAGCGAGGCCGAGATGCTCGCCCGCGAGAAGGCCGTGCTCGGCTTTTACATCACGCGCCATCCGCTCGCTAGTCATGAAGCGCTGCTGGCTGCCTTCTCGACGGTGTCAACGGTGGGGCTATCCAAGTGCGCGGAAGGGCAGCGCGTGGTTCTGGGCGGGATGGTCTCGAGCGTGCGCACCGTGACCGCACGAAACGGACGCAACGCCGGTCGACGCCTCGGCATCGTGACGCTGGAGGATCTCAAGGGCCGGGTCGAAGCCGTCGTGTTTCCGAAAGACTTTGCGACGTTTCAGCCCATGCTCGTGCCCGATCAGCTTGTCTTTCTCGAAGGCAAGGTGGATCGGAAACGCGAGGAAGCCTCGCTCCGTGTCTCGCGCGTGGTCCCGAAGGATGAGGCGGTCGAGGCCTTTGGCGCGACGCTTCTGTTGGATATCGGACGGGACGTCGCCGTTGAGGCCATCGTTCGACTGTTTCGCGACCATCCGGGCAAGACTAGAGTCTATCTGAACGTGGCCGCGCCCGAGGGGATGGTGGCGCAGATCGAGTGCCACGCCGGGCTTCGGGTGGCTTGCACGGAGGACTTGCTCGCGGGCTTGACCGGCGCGCTTGGCGCTGGGTCCCTCCGCGTGCTTGCCTCGCCCGGGGCGTGATGCGGCTGGGTATTGAGCAAACCGGTTCCGATCGCCAGCGGGTGCCCGAGGCGGTGGTGTAGGGGCACACGGCCGATCCACCGGGTTTCCGCCTGCGTTTCGCTGCCTCCCGCGCGTCGGTCCAGACTTTATCGGCCGTCTGGAAACCGCCTGCGACCGGCATTTCCTGCGCAAAACCGCCAAATATTTGCTCTACGTGACAGGCGACGCTCTGATAGGGCGTCTATTGGGGTGACCATGGCGATGACCCAGTTGGAAAACGACGACGCGGAAACGCCGGTGATTCAGGCGGTTCAGACCGGCGACCGCTTCGCCTTCGGCGAGTTGGTGCGCCGGCACAACGGCTGGGTTCGCGGGGTGGTCTACGGTGTCTTGGGAGATCGCGACGGTGTTGAGGACGTTACCCAGCAAGTTTGGTCGACTGCCTGGCAGCAGATTGGCAAGCTTCGCGACGTCCGGCGTTGGCGTCCGTGGTTGTACCGGCTGGCTCGCAACGCGGCCATCGACGCCGGACGGGCGTCCACTCGCCGCAACAGTCGGTTGCAGGCCTTGCCGGCCGATGTCGCGGACGATGGGGCGAGCGGCAAGCCCGACGCGGGTGTGTCCGGGGCCGAGCTTCACGGCGAGGTGCTCACCGCGATTCAATCGTTGCCCGCGCTCTACCGAGAGCCGTTTGTGATGCGACACCTCAACGGTTGGAGCTATCGCGAGATTGCGGACGTCATGGGAATGCCGGTCGATTCGGTGGAGACCCGTTTGGTGCGGGCTCGCCGGTTTCTACGGGAAAGTCTCAAGGATAGGGTGAGCCAAAGCCATGTCTAACACTGATAAAGACATTGAGCGACTGATCGTACGTTGCCTGGACGGCGTACTCGCCGAAGACGAGCAGCTCACGTTGAATCGTGAGCTCATCCGTGATCCCGAGGCGCGTCGCCTGATGGACGACTATCGCCGGGCTGACGAGTTGGCGGCCGCAGCGCTTGCTCAGGCCTTCGGCGATGACACGGTGGGTTTCGATCCGAGTTCGCTACCCGACCAGGCGGTGCCTCAGGTGCAGGTCGGCGTTCACCGGGGATGGTGGATGGCGACTGGTGCGGTGGCCGCGGCGATGCTCGCCATATTCGTGGGTCTTCCGCCGCTTTCACCGACGCCGGGTTCTGGTCTTGCGGACGGCGGTCCGGAGGTTCCCTTGGTGCAGGGGCCGCTAAGAAGTCCCGTTGCGGGAGCGATTGAGGCCCCGATGCGGAACGCCAGCACGGCTCCGCAGATCAATCGAAGCACCGGCCGCGATGTGCTCGGCGTGCTCGGCGATGACGGCAACATCTATTGGCTAGAGATAGATCGTTCGCGGACCGTTCGGCGACCAAGAGGTCGGGCGGCGGCGGGTGGTCCGCTGGAAGAAATGTAAGGCTCGTGGTGCCCGAGGGGCACGTGCGAAGCGAGTCTCAAGATACGCGAGGTGTTCGCAAGGAACGACGCTTTTCCCTGGAACAAACAAAAAGGAGTGCATCGGATGAATATGTTTTTGATCAGCTTGTTGGTGGCGGGGATTCCACCGTGGTTGTCCGCGGTGGTGTCCCAGGAAGAAGACGAAGGCAAGGCGAAGGTCCGCGTGGTGTTCGTTGGCAAGGACTGCTGTGAGAACGGCGTGGTGGTCGGCGAGGACTGCTGTGGTGAGGGCGGAAACATCAAGGTGGTCATGAAGACCGTCGGCGACGCCGGCGCTGTCGCCGCGGCCGGCGCCTATGTCATGGCCTTCAGTGAGGACGACAAGGATGGTCGTAGCGAGAAGCACAGGGTGCGGATTCTGCGTAGCGGCGCTGGCAAGGGGCGCGGCTTCCTCGGCGTCACGATCGCCAGTGGATCCGACGAGGATGAGGGTGTCACGATCCAGAGCGTTACCAAGGACAGCGCGGCCGAGCGCGCCGGGCTCGAGGCCAACGACGTGATCGTCTCGATTGATGGAGAGGCGGTTGAGGGCGAGGTGAGCCGCACGACGGCGTTGATTGGCGCGAAGAAGCCCGGCGACGAGGTCGACATTGTTGTGCTTCGCGATGGTCGGGAAATGGAAGTCACGGCCGTCCTCGGCGAGCGGAGCGGCAATTTCGTCTTCAACATCGGTGACGGCGAGGAAATCAACATCGTCGATCGGATTCAGACGCGGGGGCGTATGCTCCGCCGCGACGATGATGGGAACTGGGTATTTCAGGATCTTGGTGAGCTGGAGGGCCTGAAGAACCTACCCGCCAACATCAAGATGTTCCTCCCAAAGAGCGGTAGCCGAACGATGCAGTTCTTCGGCGGCGACTCGGACAAGAAAATGCAGATCAGGGTAGAGCGGGACGGCACCATGCTGATGCTGTCCAAGGACGGCGAAGGCGAGATCACCGTGACGCGCAGGGACGAGGATGGCGAGGAAATGGTTGAGACCTATGCGGATGCCGACGCCCTTGAGGCGGCTGACGAGGAGGCGTTCGAACTCTTCGATAACGCGAGCGACGGAAAATTTTTGGACTTCAGTATGGAGGGTGTAGAGGATATCAAGTTTGATTTCGACTTTGACATCGACACCGAGGGGCTGCACGAAGGTCTGTTCGAGTGGCGGGAGCATCTGGAAGAAAGCCTCAAAGGGCTCGGCGATGCGCACGCGCTGGCGACCGAGGAGCTTCAAGAGTTGATGGAGAAGCTCAAGAGCGGTGATGGAGCGATCATGGGCCTGCACCTCAAGGCCCTTCCCGGAGCCTTGAGGAACCTTGAGGAACTGAAGGGCGGCCTGCACAACCGACTCTTGATGCGGGTCGGAAAGCCCAAGCACACGTTCGAGGTCCGGGCGGATGGCACGATCGAGGTTCGCATTCGTCAGGGTGATTCCGAGTTGGTACAGATTTTCGAGCGCGAGGCCGACCTCGAGCGGCAAAAGCCCGGCCTCTATGAGAAGTTCCGTAAGCTCATGGACGTGGATGACGAGTAGGCACAACACTGGCAATCAGGGTTGCGCAGAATCCTTTGGGCGCCGGACGGACCGGCGCCCTTTTTTCTTGTTTTCCCGGAACTAAACAAGTTCCAGGCGGGTGATGTCGGGCGGCGTGACTACGTCGAACCGTGTCCGAAGGGTTTCGATGCGTTCGCCGCGCTGGGTGATGTTCCATTCGTGGATCGGTCCCTGGCGACCGGAGACGGCCGTCAGGTAGGGAACGCCGTAGGGATTGAGGCCCATGATCCGAACGGCCGTGGCATCGACGGCGGGCAGGTTGGCGCCCATGATGAGGCATCCCACGTGTTTGGGCGTACCCATCAGCGGACCGTCGCCCTCCATGCACTCGATGCCGTCCACGATGGCGAAGGACGGCTTCGCGACGGCGTTGATATCGACGATGGCCTTGGGAATGCCGTGGAAATGCAGGACGTTCTTGGGCCAGCCGTACACCAGGCCGGGCATGACGCCGAACAGGTTTTTCATGGCGCACGTGACGCCGGCCCAGTGGTGCGTCTTGAGTTTGGGAAGCGACACGAGGAAGTCCGCTTCGAGAACCGTGCGCGGCAGGAAGAGTGTATCGAGCTTCGTCGCACCACCTGTATTCGGTACGGGTTCGACGTCATCGTGGTTCAAGTCGATAAACGGCACGGCGACCTCGTCAAGCACCCTGCCCAGTCCGGATTCGTCGAGCAGAAGCTGACTGTCACGTCTGTGTCCCTGACCCTCCCCGACCAGCACGTGTCCAGCATCCAGGCGGCGGAAGGCTTCGACCGCCGCCAGAATCACGGCGGGGTTGGTGTTCACGTGTGAGGCGCGAAGGGCGGTGTCCACGAGGTTGGGCTTGAGAAGGACGCGCTTGCCCCTGATGGCGTTGCGATCGATCCCCAGCGTCCGCAATCCGTCCAGAATCAGCCCGGTCAGATCGGCGTGGTAGTTGCTCGCAGCGGCGATCACGACGTCGGCGCGGCGTCCGCGTTCGTGGCGGGATCGTTGGCGAAGTCCTAACGCAATGCCACCACCCGCGAGCGCGGCTCCGGTGGCGCCGAGCATTTCTCGCCGCGAGAGCTTCCGGCGCTCGTCGGGATGTGCTTGGGAGCTATCCGTCTGAGTCATGAGACGGTTCTCCTACGAAGGACAACTTGTTTCGGTCCGCGAGCAGCAGCAGCGCCGTTTCGACCGAACGCCCTCGCTTGGAAACAACGCGAGCCGCACTTTCCGCGAGCCAGGCGTTTGCCGCGGGCGGCCTGGCGTTCCACGCGTTCAGGCCGATGAGACCCCAGCCGAGTGTGATGGGCGCGCGCACGTCGGCGAGTGTTCGGGTCAAGTACTGAATCGCCGCATCGATGGCTGGCGTGCGCGTCGTACCGGCCAACGCGGCCAGGACGATTCCCGTTGGAGCGGGAAAGGGCGGCAACATCTGTTGGTAGACCCGCGTGTTGCCGTGGTTCCAGCCGCCGCCGGGAATCGCCCGGTCCGAGATGAGGCGAAGACCCTCCCGAACACGATCGTTGTCGGCTCTGCCGGTCGCACGCAGCGCGAGGATGGCGTATGCAGTGGGCTCGATCCATGAATGCGTGTCCCTGACCCACGGCCAGCCGCGCAGTGTTGTATCGTGCCCAAGAACGTCCGTATTCCTCGGTATCGTCGTTCCGAAGAGTCCGAGCAGCCACCGAACCGCGGCATCGACGTGGTGGCTGTGCGACGCGGCTTGATCTGGCGGGGCGGCGGTCCACGCCAGCGTGGTAAGCCCCGTGGGCCAACCCGGTGCGTTCGGCGCGTTCGATGCCGGAACGCTTCCGTTATCGAGCTGCCGCTCTCCCAGCCATGACATACTTGTGGCACAGGTGACCGACCCGGGTTGATGGTGCGAGAGAGCGAGACAGGCCAACGCAGTCGGCTCGGCGCATCGACGACCATGGGGCCGATAAGCCCAACCACCCTGCGCGCCGGGCGTTGAGGCAAGATGATCGAGAAGCGTGGTCTGCCAACGCGCGGACATGCCCTGGATATCGTCGCCCGCGGATGCCGTCTTGAAGGCGCCGGACAGTGCGCGGGCTTCATACGGTTGGCGCGTGTTACGGGACCTTCGTCGCGTCAACGGCAACTCTGGGGTCCGATCAACGCGCTTTGCCCGAATCGGTCGCACTCGAACGATTGGAGGGACGCGAGAAAATATGTCTTTCGAATTGCTTTGCGGTGGTTTGTATTCGAGGGTTAAGGGTGTCTGCAAACGGTCGCGCACATGGATGCGCTTGGCCAGGACTCGGCCGCACTCGTGGAGGCGGAAGGAATGTGACCATGAAGGTCTTCTTCAATACAGTCTTGTCGTTTGTCCGATCGGACGACGGCCCTACCGCGACAGAGTACGCGGTGATCCTCGCGGTGATCTCGATGGGCGTGATTGTGGCGATGGGTGGTTTTGGCTTGAAGATGGGAGCCATCTACACGGCGGTCACGGCTACGCTCAGCGTGTTCTAGCGTGGGGATGAATTCGCAAAGAATCGCTCAATCATGGTCGGTTATCGGCGCTTGTACGCTCCGACGTCAAGCGTCCGGGGGAGCGTTGTGCCATCGCAGCGCCGCCGGTTCCGTGAGACCGCTTTCGACTCGGATGGATCGGGCAGTGCCGGACCGTAGCACTCATCGTGAGGACGGCTTCGATTTCCAAAATGCATTTGCGTGCGTGCTCTTCGTATCATACGGTTTGTGTAGAGGGATAACATCACACGTTGGCCGGTGGGGACGGCGGCTCTTCTGGAAAACTCCTCTCCACCAAGTTTTACTCGGTCGCCGGTGTTTCGCGGGCAAGGCAACGCCCGCGGCTCGGACAGGCGGCCCTTCGATCGGCAAGATCGCTCGCGCCCCAAGGAGGCTCGAGCTTGCACCCTGGAGGGGCCAGGACGAACGATCGTCACTGGGTGACCTTCGAAAACTGTCGGGCTGTATCAAGCAGCCGCTCTTACGATGAGGAGTTGAACGATATGTCGAACTTTCTGAACCGTGCCAAGACTTTCTTGAAGTCCGAGGATGGCCCGACGGCGACCGAGTACGCCGTGATGCTCGCGCTGATTATTATCGTGGCGCTGGGCGCTATTACGGGGCTGGGCACCACGGTCAGCGGCATCTTCACGAGTGTCGATACCGCGCTGCCCACCGGAACCACCACGTAGTCGGATGTCGCCCAGGCGTTCGCCTGACGACAGGCGGAGAAGACTGTCGGTTCGTAGCCGGTATCCAGTCTTTCGATAAGGAGTTCAACAGATGTCGAACCTCCTGATTCGTGCCAAGACGTTCTTGAAGTCCGAGGACGGCCCGACGGCGACCGAGTACGCCGTGATGCTCGCGCTGCTTATTCTCGTGGCGCTGGGCGCTATTACGGGGTTGGGTACCACGGTCAGCGGTGTTTTCGCGAGCGCCGATGCCGCGTTGCCCGATGTGGATTTCGACTCCGATTAGCGGGTCGTCGCCCGGTGTCCGCCGGACCGTCGGCGGAGACGGGCACATGAACTTGGCAGCATGTACGGCCGGTGGGCGTTGCCGTCAGCGGCGGCGCCCCCGGCCTTGCCTTGCCGCTGCCGCCCGGTGTGGAGGGGAAAGGGAACGTCGGTGGTTTTCCGGTATTCGGGAGCGCCCCGGATCCTTCCTTCTTGCGCATGGGAGTCGTTGCGATGGAATTTGGTTTTTGGGAAGTCACCTGTGCGATCCTCGTCCCCGGGGTGTTGTTGGCCTCGTGGATCGACTATGCGCAGCGCCGGGTCCCGAACTGGCTGAACCTCGCGCTGATCCTTCTGGGATTCGGCGTCCAGGGGTATTTCAACGGTTCGAGCGGGCTGGCGGCTGGTTTCTGGGGGTTGCTCACGGGCTTTGGTCTGTTAATCGTTCCGTGGATGATGCACGGCATGGGCGCGGGTGACGTAAAGCTGTTGGCGGCCATCGGCGTTTGGATGGGTCCGCTTCTGACGCTGTACTCGTTCGGGTTGGGCGCGGGAATCGGCGGTGTGGTGGCGGTCTTGATGATCGTATCGACCGGTCGTCTTCGAATGGCCTGTGCGAACCTGGGCATCATTCTGGCCAAGTGTTCCAATCGGCAGACCCTGTTTAGCGAGTTTGGGTCGGCCAAGAGCTTCGGTACGTCGTCACAACTGCTTCCCTACGGCGTGCCACTGACGGCCGGGACGTTGATCGTTCTCGGCGGGAAAATGTTCGGGGGCTGGGGGATCTAGTGATGAAACCAAGTCGATGGATTAGACGAAGGCGGGGTCGCGGGAACTCGTTCAGAGCACGAGCGGCAGCCGTTGTGGAGTTCGCAGTCGTTCTGCCGCTGCTCTTGACGATTCTGTTCGGGATCATCGAGTACGGTTGGGTGTTCATGGTTCGCCAGACGCTCCAGACCGCCGCACGCGAGGGCTGTCGATTGGCGGTGCTGCAAACGTCCGTAACTCCGTACACGAACGTGATCACTCGGGTCAACGACGTCATGGCTCCCTCGGGGCTGACCACGCACACCATCACCATGACTCATGCGACGACGACCACGCCGGTCGAGACCGTGGTGATCTCGATTCCGTACAACGACGTTTCGCTGATCGGCGGTTTCTTCGGAACCCACGACTATGACCTGGCCGGAAGCTGTAGTATGCGCAAAGAGGGATTGTAGGGCCGCCCTTCAGGGCCGATAAACCAAACCTGCCGCCATAGCCCCGTTCCGCGGGGCTATTGGCGTTTGTAGCATTGGCGTCGCGATGCGACGCCGTCCGGCCCGAGCGGCGCTGCGAAAGTACGCGCAAAAAAACCCGATGGAAAGGTCGAATCCGCTCGGGACCCATCCGATAAACAGGGGACCATCGGAACCGGTGCGGTGGACTGAGGCAAAGGGGCACTGGGCTCCGCGGGTGGCACGGGCCACAAACGCCTCGTTCCTCGCGAGTCCAGGCCGATAACAACAGAAGGACGAACTATGAAACGAAAAGCGATCGTTCCGTTGCTGCTTGGTTTGGGTGTCGGACTGGTCACCGTCAAGCTGGCCGTCGATACCATTCGAAAAGCCCAGGCGGGCAACAGTGCGCAGGTGACCGTAATGGTGGTGCAGGCGAAACAGGACATCGCCGCGTTCGAGGAAATCACCGCTGAGATGGTGACGCTCCTTGAGACGGCGGATAGCAGCCTCGTGCCGGCGACCGAACGCATCGAGACCCTGGAAGAGGCGCTGGGGCGCGTATCGGCCAAGGCCATCCCGATGGGTTCGCCGGTCCTAAAGGACATGCTGGCGCAGAAGGGTACGCCCGCGGGCATGGTCGGACGAATCCCGTCCGGGTTCCGAGCGGTGTCGGTCAAGATCGACGAATCCACCAGCGTGGCCTTTCAGCTCAAGCCCGGTGACTGGGTCGATGTGACCGTCGTGATGGACGTCGCCAGCGGCCTGCGAGGTCGGAAGGAGACGATCGCGGAGACCATCCTGCAGCGCATTCAGGTAGCGGCCGTTGGCAACACAACCCGCCCCGCCGAGGGCGCCGGCGCCGCGACGAAGATCAAGCCGGCCAAGTCGGCCACGCTGTTTGTTCGTGAGGCGGACGTGCCCAAGCTTCACCTCGCCAGCACGCGAGGCAAAATCACGCTTTCGATGCGCGGCGACGAAGACAGTGAGTTGATCCGGAATCCGGCCGTAGCCAACCTAGACCAGATCATCAGCGGGCAAGCACCCGAGGTGGAAACCGTAGCGGCCGAGCCGCCGTGGTTGAAGGTCATGCAGGGGCTGATGGCGCAGCAAACCACGGCGAGACCCCAACCGCCGAAGGCGAAGCTGAAACCCCACACGGTGCAAGTCGTCCGTGGCACGGGCGACCCGAAGTTGCCCACCAACGAGACGCAGATTACGTTCAAGAACAAGAACTCGCAGCGGATTATCAACGTGCGGCAGGGTCCGCCGAACCGTTCGTCCGATTCCATCGGCGGGACCCAATAGGAAAGCTCCAAGCCGAATCCCGGCCCAAGAGGAGGATCGTCCAAGATGTCAATACAAATCACGGAAGATGGCGCGCGGTTTTTCGCGACGACGCGACGCCCAAGCGCTGGTCTCAAATGGCTCTTTGCGACCGCGATGGTCCTGGCGACGGCGGCATCCGCGGCCGGGCAGCCGGCGTTCAGCGCCAAGGTTGTCAGCTTGGGGCAGAACGTGCAGCGTATCACCGTCCCGCTGCACGGTAGCGTGACGGTCGAGACCACGGTCGAGATCGCGCGGGCGGATGTCATCGCCACTCAGGTGGCGGACGTGCAAGTCATCAGCCCCCGGCGCATCCTCATTACGGGGCAGGGGTATGGCCTGACGTCGATCGTGTTGGCGGCGGCCGGTGATCAGCAGCATGTGCTTGAGGTGTCGGTGGAGTTGGACCTGAGCCGACTCAACGAAGCGATCGAGCAGATCGATCCGCTGTCCGACGCCAGGGCGAGTTCCGTGATGGGTAACATTATCCTGTCCGGCTTCGTAAGCAGTGTGGAGCGGGCGGCGCGTATTGTTGACTTGGCGACGTTGTTTCTGCCTCCGGCGGCGTCCAGTGGACAGCAGACGTCCGTGCAGAATCACATGGAGGTGGCGGGGGAGCAGCAGGTGCTCCTTCGAGTCGTGATTGCCGAGGTGAAGCGTGACGCGTCACGTGAGCTCGGTGTCAACGGCTTTCTCGCCGGTGACGACTTTCAGGATGCGTTCCTGGTCAATCAACTCGGGGGAATCAATCCGATCAACATCGGCGCCGCCGGTGATGCCCTGGCGACCGGCAGGATCCCGTTCCTGACGGATGAGGACGGGATTCCGATCAGCGCGGCGACCACGCTCTCGTTGGGCTTCCCGCGCGTGCAGATGCAGCTCTTTATCCAGGCAATGGCGGACAATGGACTGCTGAAGGTCTTGGCGGAGCCGAACCTGGTAACTATCTCCGGTGAGGAGGCCACGTTCCTGGCTGGCGGCGAATTCCCCATTGAGGTGGCGCAAGGTGACGAACGGACGACGATCGAGTTCAAAGAGTTTGGTGTCCAGCTTAACTTCACACCGGTCGTTCACGGAGGCGAGCGGATCCGCCTGCGTGTAAACCCCGTGATCTCGGAGCTCGACTTCTCGATCGCCATCAGAGACACTCCCGGTCTGATCACGCGTTCCGCCGAGACGACGGTCGAGCTGGGCAACGGCGAGACGATCGCCATCGCGGGCTTGTTCAGCGACCGCATGAATGCCACGGCGAGCCGGATTCCCGGCCTTGGCGATCTCCCGGTTCTGGGTGCACTGTTCCGGTCGGTCAGTTATCAGCGGAACCAGACCGAGATGGTGATCCTGGTGACGGCCGAGTTGATCGCACCGCTGGACGCCCATCAAGATATTCCACTTCCGGGTGGCGATGTCAGCGACCCAACCGATTTTGAATTGTACTTTTTAGGGAAGGTGGAAGGCGGGGAGTCCGGTTCGGCCGGTAACGCAGTGGCCGATAACGGCGCCGGGCATGATCCGACCCTTCCGTCGGAGCCCAACGAACTTTCCGTGCATGGGCCTTGGGGACATGCCGACAGACCGAATATGCGGTGATTCCCTTGCCGCATACCGCCAGACGCCCGATCGGAGGCGAACGCGTGGCGTGAGAAAACTCCTGGTGAAAACCGGGAAGCGAATGGGGGGGCATGATGACTGCTCACATTTGCGACCAAATGGGTCGCAGACGACGACGCGGCATTGTAGCCGTTCAGGTCGGAGTCATGTTGGTTGTCTTGATGGGGTTTGCCGCGCTGACGGTCGATCTCGGGGCGATGTACAACACCCGGGGGGATCTTCAACGGAGCGCGGACGCGGCTGCGCTGGCCGGTGCATCGACTTTCGTTACTGACGACATGATGCGCGTACGCGTGGGTAGCGGAGATAGCGCTACGCTGGCCGCGGTGACGAGCCTGGCGGACGCACGCGTCACCGACTTTGCCGCGCGAAACCTCACCTTCGGCGCGTCATCGACAGCCATCGACGCCGGCGACGTTCAAACGGGCTGGGTGGACCTCTATTCAGCGATCACGCCGTTCAATCCGGCGCCCGCGCCGGCGGCGTACAATGCCGTGTCCGTCACGGTGCGCCGTGACGAAACCGGGTCGAACGGTCCGGTGCAGTTCTATTTCGCCCCGATTTTCGGGAGACTGGTGGGCGAGTCGTCCGCCACGGCGGTTGCGGTGTTCGACGATCGGGCGAGTGGTATCAACACCAACGTGCCGGGGGCGGACATGCTTCCGTTCACGGTTCACGAGGACGCCTTCCTCCAGGACTTCACCAACGGGAGCGACGACTACGCCTACAACAGCAGCGGAGACACCATCGACAGCTCGCCGGACGGCATCCGCGAGATCAGGATCTACCCTTATCCGTTGTCCGGCGGCCCCTACACGGAAGGCGACGGGAACTTTGGCATGCTCAACATCGGGACGCACAGCCAGGGGGCGACGTACGAGAGTGAGCAGGTGATGAACGGCGTGACGCCCGCGGATTTCGAGGCGGAGGTCGGTACGTCCGAATTGACTTTCATCGACGACGACGGAAACCCCACTACCTACGACATTACCGGAAGCCCGGGTATGACGACCTCGATCAAGACCGCTCTCAGTGCCCAGGTGGGTAACATCGTCGGGTTCTTCCTGCATACGAATGTAGTTCTTTCCGGGTCCAATGCGGTGTTTACCATCATACAGCTCCGGTACGGGCGGGTGATGGCGCAGAAACTCACCGGTCCCCCGTCCGGGCGCGGGCTCTACATCCAGCCCGTCGCCTACAGCGGCGCCGAGGTGCGAATCGACCCGGGCGCGCCGAGCACTGGCGGCCTCGTCGGGCGCATCGTCTTGGCCCGGTAAGGCGGGAGTTGGTGTCAGGGATTTGGCGGGACCCATCCCAAAGGAACCTTGTTCCAGCCCCTCGAAAGCGCGCCGCGCTTTCGGGGGGTTTTTCGATAGGTATCGACGGGTTCTGTCGCGGCGCGCCTGGTGCACTGCCGCACCTTACTTGATGGCTTTCGAGGGTGGCATGGGCAGCCTTGTTTGTCCGTGTTGTAAGCCCCGAGGTCACGGGCAAGCTGACGCTTGCCCATCGTACGCAACCATCGATGGACGCGCGGCGGAGCACCAGGTTGTTGTGTGCCGTCGCGCGCGTCCGCGAAGGCCCCCGGCGGAGACTGTCCCATGTCGGAATGTGTTATCGGCTGTGGCAGGGATATGGGACCCGCGCGTCGTTGGAGGCACAATTCCGGAATTGGGTCGTTAGCCTGCCGATAGATGAACGGGTGAAAACGCAGAGGTCTTCGCGAGAGGTTCGTTCGCAAGGACCGTGCGTTTGGATTGCGGCGGTACGGTCGAACGCGGTCTGTCCGTCTTCCGACCCGCTGTGTCCTCTGGCGTGAAGAGCGATTCTCCGGCGTTTGTGCTTGGGGATACGCAGTACGACGCTGACGCTGCGTCGGAAACTGGAATCATCCATGGCGCAAGACGTCAAATTCATCACGCTCACGACGGGTGGGGATGCGGCCACGGACCTCAGAGCGGTCCTCATGGGGCTGGATCGCGTGAAGATCGTGGCGGAGGTCGATGAACCCGCTCTGGTCGCTCAATCGGTCCAGCAGTTTCCGGTCGATGTGTTGTTGGTTGACCTGGATCCCAACCCGGAGGCGATTCTTCCCATCATAGGGGAGGTGGTGGCGTCCAGCGCTCGGACGGTCGTCTTCGCCACCTCTGAGTCGACGGACGGTCAGCTTATCCTCAAGGCGATGCGAACGGGCATCAAGGAGTTTCTCCCCAAGCCGATCGACACAAACGCACTGCAAGAGGCGGTGGACAAGCTCGCCTCCGGCATGTCTCAGACGACGGTTCACGGAAGGCTGATCACCGTCGTGGGAGCCTCGGGCGGTGTGGGTTCCACGCTGATCGCGTCGAACCTGGCGGTCGAGTTGGCCACCCTGGCGAGTGGGCAGTTGACCCTTGTGGACCTGGACTACCGCTTCGGGCAGGTGGCGACGGTTCTGGACGTCGAGCCCAAGTACAGCCTGTCGGACTTGTGCAGCTCTCCGGAAGAGCTCGAGGCGTCGATCATCACGCGTGCCTTGGCCAAGCACGCGACGGGTGTCCAGGTACTTGCCCGCCCGAACCAGCTCGCCGAGGCCGATGCCATCACGGCGGCATCGTGCCTGGGTGTTTTGTCGAGCCTGCTTCAGTTCAACGAGTACGTCGTGGCCGATGGGCCGACGCGGTACGACTCCGGAAGCCAATCCGTCCTGGGGCTCTCGGATGTGGCGCTCCTCGTCGTGCAGCAACAGGTGCCGTGTGTTCGCAACGCCGCCCGCATCATCGAGAACCTGCGCGACCACGGGTACAACCTCGAGCGGGCGAAGTTGATTTGCAACCGGGTGGGGAAGGGAACGGGTTACCTGTCCGTGAAGGATATTACGGAGACGCTGGGGATTCCGGTGTTCGCGACGATCCCCGACGACTGGGAGACGGCCAACGGCGCTGTGAACCTCGGTGAGCCGTTGCTTAGCTACGGACCCAAGAGCAAGCTTCGGCTGGCGATCCAGGAGATTGCGCAACGCCTGCACGGGTCAGACGCCGAGAGCCATGACTCGGATGCGCGCAAGCCGGGTTTGATCGGCCGGATTTTCGCGAGCGGCTAGTGCAGCCGACCGGAAGGCTCTGCCGCGCGGTCTTGGTTGATCGTTGCCGGAGCCGAGCAGCGCCGGTCGGAAACTATGGAACGGGAGTGTGGTCATGTTCGGGAAGAAGATGCCCGGTAACGCAACGCCAGCACAGGCGCCTGTGCAACCGCCCAATCCGCCTCCGGCTGCCACCAAGCCCAAGCCGGCGGCGCCGGCGAAGGCGCGAGCCTCGAAGGACAAAATCGAGCAGTTCAATCTCCTGAAGATGCGGCTTCATCGGAAACTGATCGATCAACTCGACCTCGCGCGGATGGTTGGTGACGAGGAGTCCATGCGGGCGCAGGTGAAGGAGCTCGTCTCCAGCCTGGCCGACCAGGAAAACACGCTGCTGAACTTCACGGAGCGTCAGCGGCTCATCAGTGAGGTTCTGGATGAGACCTTCGGGCTTGGACCCCTCGAGGTCATCCTGAGCGACCCGAGCATCAGCGACATCCTGGTCAACGGTCCCAAGAATGTGTACGTGGAGCGGCATGGGAAGCTCGAGAAGACCGAGATCGAGTTCCGCGACAACGCTCATCTGATGCACGTGCTGGACAAGATCGTCAGCGCGGTGGGTCGGCGATGTGATGAAACCTGCCCGCTGGTGGATGCGCGCCTGGCCGACGGAAGCCGTGTCAACGCGGTCATCCCACCGTTGGCGATCGACGGGGCGAGCATGTCGATTCGACGCTTCGGCGCCGATCCGCTGACGTGGGACGACTATATCAATTTCAAGTCCGTGACGCCGGAGATGCGGGACTTTCTGGAGGCCTGCGTCAAGGCGCACCTGAACATGATCGTGTTGGGTGGAACGGGCTCCGGCAAGACGACCCTGCTCAACAACCTTTCCACTTTCATTCCCAACACGGAACGCATTGTCACGATCGAGGACGCCGCGGAGCTTCAACTGCGACAACCGCATGTCGTGCGGTTGGAAACGCGACCGCCCAACATCGAGGGCAAGGGAAAGATCTCCATTCGTGATCTTCTGATCAACAGCCTGCGTATGCGTCCGGACAGGATCGTGGTTGGCGAATGTCGTGGACCGGAAACGCTGGACATGCTCCAGGCGATGAACACGGGACACGACGGGTCGCTGACGACGCTGCATGCCAACAGCACGCGTGACGCGGTGGCGCGGGTCGAGACGATGGTGATGATGGCCGGCTTCGAGCTGCCGTTGCGCGCGATCCGACAGCAGTTCGCGTCCGCCATCCACTTGCTGGTTCAGGCTCAGCGCCTGGTCGGCGGAGTTCGCAAGATCGTCAGCATTACCGAGGTGACGGGCATGGAAGGCGACGTCGTCACGATGCAGGACATCTTTTCGTTCGAGCAGCAAGGCGTGAACGGCACCGGGCGAGCCGTAGGGCAGTTCGTCGCCACCGGGATTCGCCCGTCGTTCCTGGAGCGCCTGAAGTCGACAGGCATTGATATCGATCCGGGCATGTTCAATCGTCGAGTTCTGTTGGCGGACGATGGCTCGTAACATCTACGTAAGGATTGTGTGATGACGATTTCCGCCCTTGTGCCCATGCTCGGCCAATCCAACGAGCTGTTGGTCTACATTCTTCCCGTGGTTGGCTCGCTGTTGCTGGCATACGGTATCTATCAGGCGCTCAGCGAGAGCCAGACGTCGTCACACAAACGCGTGCAGGATCGTCTGCGCGGGAATCGCACGACGGAAGAGAAGATCACGGCGTCCATCCTTCGGCGCGGCGCGTCAGGGCAGGGCAACGGCCTGGCCGACGCGATCACCGGGAAGCTGAAGTTTACACCCAAGGTGCAGACGCTGCTCGATCAGGCGGACCTTGACTGGTCCGCTTCCCAAACGCTGCTGAACCTCGCGGGCATCGCGCTGCTCAGCACCGTTGGAATGGTATTGCTCAGCTTCCCCCCGCTCGTTGCGATCGGGTGCGGCGTAGCGGTCATCATACTTCCGTTGTTGGCGTTAAACGTCAAGCGGAATCGCCGAATGGTCAAGCTCAGTCGGCAGCTCCCCGACGTGTTTGAGATGATGGGGCAGGCGCTGCGCGCTGGTCAGTCGCTTCCGGGGGCGATCCAGCTCATCCACGAGCAAATGCCTCCGCCCATCGCGACCGAGTTCGCCATGGTGTACCACGAGCAGAACCTCGGTGTGAAGATCGAGGATGCGCTGCAATCCATGGCCAAACGCGTGGACTCCATGGACGTGAGCTTCTTCGTGACCGCGGTCATGATCCAGCGCCAGACCGGTGGTGACCTGGCCGAAGTACTCGACAACATCAGCAGTGTCATCCGCGAGCGAATCGAGTTGGCGGGTCTGATTCGCGGTCTGACGGCGGAGGGCCGCCTGTCCGGCTGGGTGTTGTTCGCCTTGCCTTGCCTCGTTTTCGTGGGATCGTTCTATCTGAACCCCGAGTATGCCAACGTGCTTCTGGAGGATCCGCGAGGCCAAATGATGCTCGTGGCCGCCGGTGGGATGCAGTTGATGGGAATTGCCATGATCCGTTGGATTGTGAACATCAAGGTCTAGTGCTTCGCTGCACTTCGAGGGGCGTTGTGGCCTTGCCGAATCCCGGAACCCGTACGGGCTGAAGCCCGCGGAGCGGTACGCAGCAAGAGGACGCTTTGAGTGAATACCGTCTTGGGTACCTGTGAAGCATTGAGAGAAGGTGTGTTCTCCACCGGCGGGAAACCGCTCGCGATGAGAACCCTTGTAGCGGAATCATCCCTATGAACTACTACCTACTTGGCGGCATGTTGGTCTTTAGTATCGTCCTGGTAATCTACTCGTTGTGGCCGAAGGGAGACGCGGAAGACGGCGCGACCATCAAGCGCAGGATGACCGGGCGGAAGGGCGCGTCGAGCGTCGTAGGCGACCGGAAGAAGGCCAAGGAATCGGTCGCGAAGCGCATGATGGACACGGTGGCGCCCATCGCCGTCCGCCAGTCCATGACGCAGAACGTCGCGCAGATGTCCAAACTCCGTCTCAAGCTGTCCTGCGCCGGCTTGCGCAGTGAGTCCGCGCCGACGACCTTCCTGGGCAGCAAGACCGTGGTTGCGGTTTGCCTGGGCCTTGCGGGCGTCTTCTTCGCCTGGGCGAAAGCCATGTCTTTGCCCAATGCGATCGGTGCGATCACGGTGGCGGCGGGCATCGGGTTCCTGCTGCCTGAGCTTTGGCTGAGTTCGGCCATTTCGAAGCGCAAAGATCAGATCAAACGTGCATTGCCCGACACGCTCGACATGTTGGTCATCTCGGTGGAGGCCGGGCTCGGTCTGGACGGGGCGTTGCAGCGGGTCGGCGACGAGATGCACGAGATCCACCCGATCCTGTCGGAGGAGCTTCAGCTCGTCTCGCTTGAGTCCCAGATGGGCATTCCCCGCGCTGAAGCGCTCTCGAACCTGGCCACCCGAACGGGTCTCGACGAGGTCCGTTCCCTGATTGCGATCATCAACCAGGCCGAGCGTTTCGGCACCAGCATTGCCCGAGCTCTGCGGAACCAGTCCGACGCCCTACGCGTCAAGCGTCGCCAGGCTGCCGAGGAAAAGGCCCAAAAGACCGCCGTCAAGCTGATGGCACCGCTGATTCTCTTCATCTTCCCGGCCATCTTCGTTGTCCTGGCGGGTCCGGCCGCGTTGAAGATGATCGAGGCGCTGAGTAACACGCCGGGTCTGCTGTAAGAGCGTGTTCAAGAAGGCTTGATCAGGACCGCGCCCGTAAGGAAGCGGTCCGGATTCGTACATGAAACCGTTCCCTTACGGTCGCGGCTCGGTTTGTCATGACCCTTCTTATTCAGCCTCCAAGACCGCACTTGGCAGAGTTTCCAAGCCAACAGATGGGTGCGTATGCGCGCCAGCCGGCGTGTTGACGCACCACGATCATCGACTCGAACCCCGCCGGCGCGGCTCAAGACGCCCTCCTTTACGATCCCTACGCCCTGTCGCCTCGTGGAGGCCTCGCAAGTCGCGTTCCGTGATTCACGGCGCCGGTGGTTCCGCCGGGTCTTGACGGGTACAATCAGACCTGCGATCCGGGTTCGCTGTCGAGCATCGGATGGCACGCCTACGAGGCGATGCCCGGCGCGAGTCGATTCACGCTTCTCGATCGAGTGTTGCCGGCATCTTTGGAGGCACGGGACAGGGCAACGATGATCTGGGATCCTACACACAAGCCTCGGTTGCGCCCGGTGGAGGCGTTCGCGCTGCCTGATGGAAACGGCACGAGAATCGGCCTGCGCGACCGGACCGGTCTGTCCGAGTGCGTCTTGGCGCTCTCGCCGGCGGCGCTGCAGGTTGTGTCGCTGATGGACGGCTCGCACACGTGCGACGGAATCCTCGACAAGAGCATCGCCGCCGTCGGGCAGTCCCTGCCGATTGACGTTCTTCAAGCGCTGATGACACAACTGGAGGACGCGCGTTTCCTGGAGGGGGCGCAGTTCGAGGCCTACTACGAATCGCGGCTGCGCGACTTCCGTCAGACCGGGGTTCGCACCGTCCAGCATCCCGAGGCCGTCGGTGTCGCCGGCGGCTCGCAGGATGTTTTCATCGACATGCTCGCAGAAGCACCCGCGCATCCCGGCACCGGCTTGGTTCGCGGACTCGTCGCGCCGCATCTGGACTATCCGCGCGGGCGACCGTGCTACGCGGCCGCCTATGCAACGCTTCGTAATCGCCCGGTTCCCCATCGGGTTGTGATCCTGGGGACCAATCACTTCGGCCTATCCTCATCGGTGGTTGCCACGGCAAGCGACTTCGCGACGCCGCTGGGTCGGGTGAAGACCGACGTGGACTTCATCGAGCGCCTTGAACATGTCTGCGGCGATCTGCGTGCCTATGAGCTGGACCACGTCCAGGAGCACTCGATCGAACTCCAAATCCTGTGGCTCCAACATCTGTTCGGGGCCGACTCGTTCACCACGGCGGCGTTCCTCTGCCCCGATCCGTGCGGCCCGACGGGAACCGCTCCCTATGATGGTCAGGGTGTGGATCTTCGTGCCTTCGCCTTGGCATTGCGTGAGCAAGTCGATCAGGACGCCGTGGACACGCTGGTGGTGGCCGGCGCCGATCTCAGCCATGTCGGCGCGGCGTTCGGCGACGAGCGGCGTCTCGACCAGACCTACCTGGAGGAGGTGAAACGCCGCGACCTGAGCGCCCTTTCCGAGCTGACGCGAGACGATCCCGACGCGTTCGTCCGCTGTGTGGCCGAGGGCAAGAACCCCACGAGCGTGTGCAGCGCCGGCTGCCTCTTCACGCTCGCTACCGTCCTGCGTCCCTGCGAGGTGACGCTCCTTGACTACCATCAGGCGGTGGATCGGCCGTCGCAGACGTGCGTCACGTGCGCGGCGCTGGCATACACTTGATGCGCCATGACCTTTCCGTCCGTGTATGATCGGGTGATCGCGGGAGAGGCCGGAGCGTGGGCGTCTCCCATCCGCGGTGTGCTGCGCGCGGTCGAGGTTGCCTACGCCGCGGGCGTAGCGCGGCGAAACCGGCGTTTCGACCGGTGCGGACCACGGCATGTTCTTGACGTTCCCGTCATCAGCGTCGGGAACATCGCCGCCGGTGGTACCGGCAAGACGCCGATGGTGATCGACCTTATCGAGCGACTCGATCGAATGGGGTACAGCCCAGCCGTTCTTGCCCGGGGCTATGGGGCGGTCGATGGAGAGCCCAACGACGAGGAGCGACTGATCCGCGGTCGATGCCCGAGCGCGGTCTACGTGGCCAACCCCGACCGGGCGGCGGGGGGGAAGTGGGCGACGCGTCATCTCGGTGCCGATGTGGTCGTGCTCGATGATGGGTTTCAACACCGCCGCCTCGCCAGATCGTTGGACATCGTATTGATCGACGCCACCTGCCCTTTCGGCCATGACCACTTGCTACCGCGCGGGTTGCTGCGCGAGCCGGCGGCCTCATTGTGCCGCGCCGACGTGGTGGTCGTGACCCGGTGCGATCAGGTGTCCGAGGTCGCGCTCGCTCGAATCGATCAGCGGCTGCGGCGGCTTGCCGAGGCCGCCGTGCATATTCAGTGCTGCCACCGTGTCACCGATATCGTCGGGCTGGATGGGGCGAGGATGGAGACATCCCTGGCCGGCCGGCGCGTGTTCCTGTTCGCCGGTGTGGGGAACCCGCGATCGTTTCTCACGACGGTTCGGTCGCTCGGGGCCAAGATTGTGGGCACGCGTTGGTGGAAAGACCATCATGCGTATCAACGAAGTGACCTCGACGGGCTCTTGTCGGTGGGTCGCCTGCCGCGGCACGACCTGCTGCTGACAACGGAGAAGGACGCGGTCAAACTGGCGCAACACGAGGGGATCCCCGGCGGACGGATTCACGTGGTGCGCGTGGCGATCGACTTCGTGGGTGAGGGTGGTACAATGCTCCAGCAGGCTCTGGAACGGGCCTTGCCGCGTGAGGCGGCAGCGCGGGCGGTCTGACGCCAAGCTCCGTGACAGCCCGTTGACCCTTTGTGGTACGGGCTGGCAGGTGCGTGACCGAATCGGCGTTGAACAGTGTTCAGAGCACCGGGCGCGAGCCCGGTGACATGCTGACGCAAAGGTCCGCGGGCCGGCGCCCGCGGCTCTGACTGGGCGTGCCCGCCATGCCGGAAGTGTCGCGGACGGTGGGCTTGAAGCCCACGGCTCGGCGCGATGGGCGGGCGCTACGGAAGAACCGAGGCGTCCATGACCGATCAATCATCCAAGATGACACGACCCTACCAACCGATCGACCTCAGCCGGCTTACGACCTACAGCGCCCATCGACGTACGCACAGGGCTGATGTCACGAAGATGGCAGCGCTCCCGGAGGTGGGGGCGTCGGCCGCAACCCTGCTCGACTCCATGCCCGACTACCTCGGTGCCCGCGCTCTTCGCCAAGCGGCCGAGGCGACCGTGGCGGCCGTCACCCATGATCGCCCCGTGGTCGTGGCCTTCGGAGCCCACGTGGTGAAGGTGGGTTGTGGTCCCATCCTGGTCGATCTGATTCGCCGCGGCGTGATCCGTGCCATCGCGGCGAACGGTGCCTGTGCCATTCACGACATCGAGCTGGCGACCCTGGGCGAAACGAGCGAAGACGTAGCGGAGACGATCCACGACGGCCGCTTCGGGATGGTGGCCGAAACGATGACCTTCCTCGATGAGGCCGCGCTTCGCGGGGCTCGCGATTCCATTGGTATGGGTGCCGCCGTCGGGCAGCTTCTGATCGAGAAGGAAGCGCCGCACCGAGAGCAAAGCGTGTTCGCCGCGGCGCGGATCGCAAAGATTCCCGCCTGCGTTCACGTGGCCGTGGGAACGGATACCGTGCACGCCTCACCCCACCTCGACGCGGCCGCCCTCGGTGCCGCCTCGCTCCACGACTTCCGCCTGATCTGCGACGTCGTGTCCGACCTGGGGGCCGCGGACGACAGCGGCGTGGGCGGCGTGTGGCTGAACATCGGGTCGGCCGTGATCTTGCCCGAGGTGTTCTTGAAGGCCGTCTCCGTCGCCCGCAACCTCGGTGCGAATCTCGATGCCATGTCAACGGTCAACTTCGACATGATGCGCCACTATCGAACCCGGCAGAACGTGCTCACCCGGCCCGTCGCGCCCGGTCGGGGGCACGAGGTCATCGGCCATCACGAAATCCTGCTTCCCATCTGGCGACAGGCGGTTATCGAGGGGCTGGCGGCTGGGGGTGTGTGATGAAGACGCCGGCCGTGTTCCTCGACCGCGACGGAACAATTATCGACGACGTCGGCTATATCGCCGATCCCGACGACGTTCGGCTCCTCCCCGGTGCGGCGCCGGCCATCAAGCGGTTCTGCGAAGCGGGCTATTGCGTGGTCGTCGTCTCCAACCAGTCCGGCATCGCACGCGGTCTGTTCGACGAGGCGGTGCTGGCGAGCGTGCATGCCCGCATGGAGGAACTTCTCCAGCAGGATGGGGCCGCGCTCGATGGTGCGTTCTACTGCCCCTTTCTGGATGGAGACGAGGCCACGGTCGAGGCCTATCGGCGCGACAGCGATCTGCGTAAGCCCAATCCCGGTATGCTCGAACAGGCGGCGGTGGAACTGGACATCGACCTGGCGAAGTCGTGGATGATGGGTGATTCCGCGCACGACGTCGAGGCGGGCCGGCGCGCGGGCTGCCAAACCGTGTTGCTCTGCCCAAACGGCGCGTGCGAAGAGGCAACGGGCGTGACGGCGACGTTCACCGCGAGTAGCCTTCTGAATGCGGCCAAGATCATGGAGGAACGAATGCAACCCGATGATGACGCGACGAAAGGGGGGGTGAGTCCCTCGCGCGATGACGAGGTCGTCGTGATGCTGGATCGCATCCATCGGCAGTTGGAGCGGGCCGACCGGCAGACTCAGCAGCAGGATTTCTCGCTCCTCCGCCTGTTCGGCGCGCTATTACAGATGTTCGCGATCGTCGCGGCCGTCTGGGGCGCCGCTTCTCTTCTTGATGACCAATTCGCACCGGCCACCGCACGGCTCATGCTGGCCTGCTTCCTTCAACTGGCCTCGATCAGCGCGTTCGCGGTGGATCGCTTCCGGTAGGTGGGTAAGAAACGCAGGCGGCCGATTGCGGGTCAAAGAGCTGTCCCTATCAAGAGTTCCATATGGCGCCGGCCTCGGCTTTCGGCTACCGTGGTTCAAAGGTGAAGGGCCGGCAACATAACCCAGCGCGACGGGTGGCATGGGCAAACTCGTTTGCCCGTGCAGAACGGGCTGAGACTCAACGGATGAAACTGCCGCTTCGGGCATGGCTGGATGGCTGACGGGAACACACGGGTACGCTGCGCTTACCCATGCCACCCGACTCAAGACCCTTCCGGCTCACCCGTCGCCATGAGTGCAATACTTATGGCGGTTTTCCTTTGTCCTGCAACCCGCCCGAAAATCGAATTAACCGTTAGGATTAACCGTCCAAACCTCCTAGCGACGCTTGCCGTATCGTCCAGACGGGGGGAAATGGCCTACAGCCAGAAGCAGCAATCAACCCTCGCCCTTGTATTCCCTGAACCCGTCGAGCAAGTCCTTGAACGACTTGGGTTCGTACCTGTCAAAGCTCTCTTCATCCACGAAGACGAAATCGTAGGTCGCATCCGCTTGTATTCGGTTAATGTCCTCGCACCATTGCCGCAACCGTTCCATCTTCGGAGGCACGTCCAGGTCTTGCTGCCCCTTGGTTTCGACCACGACCGTTCGGCCGTCCGTCAGCTTGACGAGGAAATCCGGGTAGTAGTTCGAGATGTTGCCGTCCGCTTTCACATAATCCAGCTTGAAATGCACCGCCAAGTAGTTCTTGGCATAGGACACAACATCGCTGCACGCTTCCAAGAAGCTCGCAAACCTGAGCTCCAGAGGGCTGTCACCGACGATGCGGTTGAAGACGCTTTTCTTTGCGGGAAAGTAGTCCTGATCCTTGACGACGAAGGGGCGGGTTTGGCGAAGTTTGATCGTGTCGCGTATTTCGGCGTCGCCCCTGTCCTGCACGGTCAATGCGTTGATCGCTTTCTTGAACGACTCAAGCAGCGTCTTGGTCGCAGCGAGTTCAGACAGATTGCGCAGCGTGTTGGGATGCTCAAGGTCTACGACGCGGTCGAACAGGTCGTTCTGGACAAAGGCCTTGACCTTGCCATACAGCACGTCGTAGCCACCAACAAGCCGAAGGTCTTTCATCATCGCCCTTGCGAAAAACCCGATCACGTTGCGGTAGTCGGCAACGCCGGCCGTGTCGAGAATCGTCTTGTGCGTCACTTCGCCCGTTGTGATGTCCGTGAAGACGATCTCCCGTTGCTGCTCCTCGCTGAATTGCTGATAGATAACACGCTGATGTCCCAACGCGCTCGTGTCGAGATCAGTCAGATTTTTGTATTCCCGGTAGACGCGCGGCGTCAGCACGGGGATCTCAATGTCCAGCGCGTCGATGTCTTTCTTGTCATTCTCGTTGTCAACCTCAACCACCAACGGCGCTTTGGGTGTCGTCCCTTCGCCCATCGCCTTGCGCTCAAGCTCCACGCCCTCGCGCTGGATCGACTCGACGAACTCCATGAACGCATCCGTGCCAACCACGCTGACTTGCTCCTCGATGCCGCCCGGATACATCTTCCGCAAACCACGACCAAGCGTTTGCTCCGGCAAGATGTTGCTCTTGGCCGCGTAGGGGCGCAGGCCAACGATGGTCGTGACGTTCTTCACATCCCAACCTTCCTTGAGCATCATGACCGACACGATGGCCTTGTAGGGACTGTCCAATCCGTCGATGTCGTTCGCCTGCTTGCGGAGTCTCTCCAAATCGTCATTCGCCTTGCCCGACGCCGCTTCGGATATCTCCCCGTTGTTCTTGGTGTGAATGACCAGCACCGCGTCCTTCAAGTCGGGGTGGTGCCCTTCAAGATACTCGGCCACATCATCGCAGTTGCGCGTGTCGTCGGTCATCACGAACAGGATGGCCTTCTTGCCGACCTTCTCGTGTTCCGCAAACGCTTTCCGCCATTCGATCACACCGAGATCGAGATAGTCCGCGTACTTCTCGGTAAACTTCGCGCTCTGTCGTTCGGTCAGCTTCGCTCGGCTGGCCGCGTCGGGTAGCACCGGATGCTTGACCACATTCTGCGAGATCGCCTCTACCAGCGGATAGTCGGAAATGGTCTGCACGAAGATCGCGCCGTTGTTGTGCTTGGGTGTCGCCGTCGTGTCCACCTGTAAGGACAGCTCTCCGCCTTTTTGCAGCAAACGATTGTGGATGTCTTCAATCGACTTGAACCACGCCAGTTTCGAGTCGTGAATGTGATGCGCCTCGTCGTTCAACACGACAAGCTCGTCGATGTCGCGCACGATCATTCCCAGGTCTACCTTGGAGTCCGTGGTCTTGCCCGTCGGGCGCGTGCCGAGGAAGTAGTCCATCGTGTCTTCGTCATCGGGGCCGGGCGGAATGTCGTCGCCCGCGTAGACGCGGTGGATGTTCGTCAGAAAGATGTTGCCAGTAGATCGCGTCACACGCACTTCGTCTTGTCGGTGTAGCGTTAGCTGAAAATCATCCCGCCAATTATGACCCTCGAAGCCGTTGTCTGGGAGAACCGGGTCTTCAAAGAAGATGCGCAAACCTTGAAAGTCCTTGTAGATGCGGTCCAGCACGATGATGTTCGGTGTGATGACCAGAAAGTTGCGAGCCAGCCCCGACTCAGGTTCGTACAGCTTGTGGAAAAAACTCCACGCCAGCACCAAGCTCATCACCTTGGTTTTGCCCGACCCTGTAGCCATCTTCACCACGAAACGCCGCCAAGTCTCATCGAACATCCCGGCTGACACGATCCCCGAACTATCGAAACGCATCAGGTCGTACTTGTCCTTCACGCCGACCACATCGTAAAGATAAACGATGGTCTCCAGCGCCTCCCGCTGAGCAAAGTAGTATTGAAACGTCGTCATCGGCCCATCCGATTCGTCAAGCAAATGCGGCGTGTTGAACCACCAATTCAGCAGGCCCTTGCTGGTGTCCGTCGCCCCGACATACCCGCCGTCGCGGAACTCTTTGACCTTGCGCCGAAGCTGCGACACGAGTGGCGGCATCAACATATCGCTTCTCGTATCGCGTAGCGCCTCGTCAGCCGGGAACCAGCGTACCGAAGGGTCGAGAATTGCGTGCGGAGATTCGGGGAAGTCTGGGTGAAGGGCCATTACTTCTTCCCTCCGTTCTTACCGTTCTTCTTCACCGTCACTTCCACAATCGTCATCGTGTCGTTGCCGAAGATGTCAACGACCTTCACGGCCAGCTTCCGCCGTCCGGGTTTGCACTCGTGGAACACGCTCTTCATTTCCAGCGTGCGATCCTTCTTCGTGCGAAACGATTGCCACTCGTTCTCGAAGATGAAGTCACCCGTCCAGGTCTCCTCCCACTCATCGGTGGCCTCGTTCTTCACTCGGACGATCTCCCGCTTGCTCTCAAAGTCGAAGTCCACCGCCCAGTAGTCGATCCAGTCCGTCCATTTCTCGGTCAGCACCTCGCGCTTGACGATCCCCTTGGCGTCCTTGCTCACCTTCACGATCTGACCCTTCTCCACCACGATGCGGCTACCTTTTTTCTTGATGGCCTCCTCGGCGTTAGCAATCGAATCCTGCGAGTAGAACACCGAAAAGTCCGTCAGCTCCACGGCCACGCTGCTCTTCTTGACATGCGGTTTGACCTCGATGAACGACACATCGTGGAACACGACCTGATTCTTCTCGACGGCCCGCTTGTCGAACACCTCAGCCGGGATGTATTTCGGGGCGATATCGATGCCCTTGGCGCGGGCTTCGTCCAGCACATTCGGGAACAAGCCCATCTCGAACTCAAAGCCCAGAATGTCCACCTTGGTGATGTGATGCTTGCGACATTCGAGGATGATCTCCTCGACGAACAATCGCGTCACGGGCAGGTTCACCGGCCCGACCGCTACCAATCGTCCCGCCTTCTTGCCCTGGAAGGCGCTGAAGCCATCCGTCTTCTCCGCCCGGTAGGCACGAAGGATCAGGTCGAGGAATCGAGCTTCTTTCTCTTCGATCTGCTTGCGCTGTTGTTCTTCACGCAGGTTGGGGTTGACGCCGATGTAGTGCTGCCGCTCATACTTGCCCAGGTTGAGAATCTCGAAAGCGCGGTAGTCCTTACCGTCCTCCTTGAGTTGCCGTTGCACGCCGATCATGCGCTTGCGTGTCGTGTGAATACCGAACTTACCTAGGTCGCTGACAATCCACCTACGGCCCAGTTTTTCCGCGACCGCCGCCATCGTGCCAGAACCGCCAAAGAAATCCGCTATAAGGTCGCCCTCGTTAGAAGAAACTCGCACTATTCGCTCGATTAGAGCTTCAGATTTTTGCGTTGGATACTTGGTATCTTCAAGTGCCTGAGAATTCAATGGCAAGACATCGATCCACATGTCGTCGATTGGTGTTCCCGGTTGTTCGTCGAGGTAGAGCCGCTTTTCGTATGAGCCATCGGCTTTCTTGACAACACGACCAGTCTTAAGGTATTTCCTAATGGTTGCCTCAGTAGTAGTTCCAAGCCAGTGAGGGCGGTATTGTCTGCCCTGCTCGTCAAACTGCGTGTAATGGCTCTTGATGTATGATTCAGCGTATGGAGCATACTGAGTGTTGAAGATGAACGAGCCGGATTTGGAATACCAGAATATTGAGTCGTGCGCTCTGCCGTATTTCTTGACGCCCTTATATCCTGACGAGGTTTGTCGTTTCCATCTCATGCATCCTTGGTAGTTCTTTGTTCCAAATATCTCGTCTAGAACAAGTCGCAGGTGATCTACTAGTCGCCAATCCACATGAACATATATGCTGCCGTCCTCGGCGAGCAAGTCGTGCATGAGGGTGAGCCGTTCATGAATCATGGCGAGGAAAGAGTCGGCTCCCTTGCCCCAGGTGTCGCGGTAGGCGATCTCTTCGAGGATGTTGGGCTTCTTGGTAAAGGTGTTGTCGCCGATCTCGATGTCCATAGAGAAGTCGGCCCCAACATCGAACGGTGGGTCGATATAGATCAGCTTCAAACCGCCTTGCTTCTCGATTTCCTCACGCAGCGGCCCGTTCTTGAGCGATGACAGGATCAGCTTGTTGTCGCCCCAGATGAGCTTGTTCGTCCAGCCCTTGAGCTGCCTTCCGCGCTCGTCCAGGCTGAACAGCAAACCCTGATCGTCTTTTCGCTTGGTGTCAGCCTCCGCACGGGGTTCATCCACATGCTCGATGGTCTGAAAGGGAAGAACAATGTTGCAGACCTCGCCCGTCTTGCCGTTCCAAACCAACTCCACTTCCCGCTTGTCTTCAAAAAGCAGAAAGCGGTACTTGTCGGGCAGGGGTTTGTCGGCTTCGAGGAACCGGATGATGTCTTGCTGTTCCTGTTCCGTCAGTCGCGGCATGTCGATCCCTTGTCTTCACTTGAGCAAACGCGCGAGTAGGATGCGACGCGCGGCGATCGGTCATCACCGGCTTGCTCAGAGAGTACGGTCAGGTGTTCGTGTCGCCGAACCGTGGCGTACGGGCTGCTGCTTCGCCCGGAAAAGGACATGATGCGGTACGAACGTCCCGCCCACAAGCAAAACGCCTCTGGTTGCCCCAAAGTCGCCAAGGGACGTCGCAGGATTGATCGAGTCGGTGGGCTGGCTATACTCGTGCTTGAGCGGCCGGTCGCGGCACCCCGGAGCGTTGCCCGAGGATCAGGACCGCAAGAGCAGGAACACCTACATGGAGCCGTCCGCATCCAAACCGCCGTTGCCCACGCCTCTGACGGGCGCGGTGTTCCTTCTCGGCTTGCGCGTAATCTTCGTTCTGGCCTTGGGCGCCGTGGGGTGGAGCCTGGCCTCCGAGCTCAGGGTTCTCTTGCTAGCCGATGCGGAAGGGCTGGGCCGGTACGGCGGCCTGATTATGACGATTTTCCTGTGCGTGGCGGTCATCGTCATCGCCCTGGATGTCTTCTTCATCCCCCGCAAATCGCTCGCGGCGATCTCGGGCGTCTTCTTCGGGCTGATCGTGGGGATGGTCGTTGCCTACGGCTTGTCCTTGATTATTGACCTGATGGCCGGCACCAACATCCAAGGGGAGATGACGGTCACGCAACTATCCGTCGTGCGCGCGTTGAAGGTGGCGATCGGCGTGACCTGCTGCTACATCGCGGTCAGCTTCGTTCTGCAAACCAAGGACGACGTTCGATTCGTCATTCCCTACGTCGAGTTCTCCAAAGAAACCAAGGGCAGCAGGCCGATGGTCCTGGACACCTCCGTCATCGTCGATGGAAGAATCGCCGACATTGCCAACACGCGGATTCTCGAATCGGAACTCATCGTTCCGCGATTCGTCCTTCACGAGTTGCAGACGATCGCCGACAGCTCTGACAAGTTGAAGCGAAGCCGTGGGCGGCGAGGTCTGGACATGCTCAACAAGATGCAGGGCAACGAGAACGTTGATATCCGAATCCTTGACGTCGTGCCGGAGCGCAGCAGCGAGGGCGCCGGCGTCGATGAAATGCTCGTCGATCTTGCGCTCCAGCTCAACGGCAACGTCGTGACCAACGACTACAACCTGAACAAGATCGCACAGCTTCGCGGCGTCCCGGTCGTGAACATCAACGACCTGGCCAACGCCCTGAAGCCCGTTGTCCTCCCGGGTGAGCCCATGGCCGTCAAGGTCATCAAGGCCGGCGAAGAGGCCGGGCAAGGCATCGGATACCTCGACGACGGCACCATGGTGGTCGCCGAAGGGGCGCGCAACCACATCGGTGAAACCGTGACCCTGACGGTCACCAGCGTACTTCAGACATCCGCGGGTCGGATGATCTTCGGTCGGCTCGAAGGAGCCGCGGCCCACGAACGGCGCAAGCCGAGGGCCTAGCGATCGTAGACCGCGCGGCGCAACGAGGAGCACATCCGCAACATGTCCAAGTTCTGCGTGATCATCCCGGCGGCCGGTAAGGCCGAACGGTTCGGCGGGTCGATGAACAAGACCTTCGCCAAGCTCGACGGCCGACCCGTGTTTCTTCGCTCCCTGGAGCACTTCATCAACCGCGGCGATGTGTGTCAGACCATCCTCGCGATCGCCCCCGAGGACGCCGCCACCATGAAAACGTCCTACGGCGCCAATCTGGGCTTCCTGGGCATAAAGCTCGTGGAAGGCGGGGCCAGGCGATGCGACACGGTGGCTGCTGCGTTGGCGGAGGTCGCGGAGGACGCGTCCCATGTCGCGGTGCATGACGCGGCCAGGCCGTGCGTGACCGAGGCGATGATCGACGCGGTTTTTGCAGAGGCCGTCAAGACCGGAGCCGCCATCCTGGCCGCCCCGATCACCGACACGCTCAAGCGCGCCTCGCCGGCGAATGTGATCGAAGAGACGACCTCACGCGAGAATCTTTATCAGGCGCAAACGCCTCAGGTGTTTCGCAAGGACGTCCTGATCGATGCATACGCAAGAATCAGCGAGGCGAAGAAGCAGGAAGTCACAGACGACGCGCAGGTCGTGGAACTCGCCGGCCATCCTGTGTCCATTGTGATATCTGACGCAACCAACCTGAAAATCACAACGAAAGCGGATATGGTTCTCGGTAACGCCATCATCAAATCTCGACCGGTCAAGCGTGTCCCGCGGTTCGGTGCATTCGAGGAGGCACAATGGTAGGGCGGGGATTCCGGTACGATTGGCCTTGACGGCGCGCGCCGCCATCGATCTAATGGGCTGTTGGCTGTAGGTAGATAGCCAAGGAAGGACGCACCCCTCACTGACGACGCCAAGGAGAGGCTATGCTTCGCATCCCCCGAAAACCCTATGGACTATGCTTGACCGCGATAAGTGTTCTGACCGGGCTTTCCCTGGTCGGTTGCCGAACGGACCGAACGACCGCCCGCCTCAACGATCCCCTCGCACGAGAATACGCCCGCGCGCCCCGCGCCGCCGACAGGTCTTCGCCGGGCGTGGAACTTTCGATCGCCGATGCCCACGAGGTGGACATCGTCGAGGCGTTGGTCGCGAACCGCAACGACTATCAGCGGCGACTCGAGCAGCTCCGGGCGTTCTACGAATCCAAGGGACATCTCCGCAAGGCGGGTTGGGCGGCCTTCGAGCTGAAGGGCCTGGGCGGCGTGCAGAAGTTCCGTTACATCCTCGATGCCGACGTAACCTCCGATGCGTTGCGGCCGGCGAACCTTATCCCCGAGGCGGAAACCATGTTCGCCGCCGCCAAAGACCTCATGCGGCGGGGTGGACACGGCATTCCGGCGCTCTATCGTCAGGACCGCATGATCGAGGCCGCCAACATGTTCCGCGACATGATTCAACGCTTCCCCTCGAGTGAGAAGATCGATGACGCCGCGTTCTTCCTGGGCGAGATTCACAAGGAGTACCTGCCCAACCAGGAAGAGATCGCGGTCCGGTGGTACGAGCGCGCCTGGACCTGGGACACCTACACACCGCACCCTGCGCGGTTTCAGGCGGCCGTGTTGTATGACTATCGTCTGCACGACCGTGACCGGGCTCTGGAGCTCTACCGCGCCGTCCTTGAGCATGAGACAGCCACCGAAAGCAACGTTCGCTTCGCCACGCGCCGCATTCATGAACTCAGCGGTGGCGGCGACCGGACCGCGCGAGCCGTCGCGCGCCCTTAGGGGGGGAAATACGCACTCGCCCGGAACCACGAGACGGCCTAGGCCACCATGCCGCGGATTTTCGCCGCCCTAGCCTTCGGTGAACTGATCGTCCTGCTCGGGGTGGTAGGATTGGGCTCAGCCGCGCTCGAAGCCGGGCCGAGCCGACATGTCTTGCTCGCGCTGTTCGCGCTGCTCTTGAGCTGTCTGATTCAGGTGATCGCCTTCACCTACCTCACGGTAACGGGCAAGATGATCGCACAGGCCGTCCACCTGGGCGACTTGGGGATGGACGCCATCGATGACGTGAAACGGATCAAGCGCACGTTCGCGCGCCTTCTTGTACTGGTCGTCGGCGCCGTCCTGTTCGCAACGATCACCGGCGCCCGACACTGGCGATCAGAAGGCGGTGCGTGGCCCCACCTGATCGCCGCTCTTGTCCTCCTGGCGGTCCATGTAGGGGCGTACTATCGACAGTATCGGCTCGTCGTCGAAAATGCCATCCTGGGGGAGCGGACCCTCGCGCGCTACGCGGAACGGCGCGGTCGGGTTGAAACCCCGGCGGCTGCGGGGTCGAGGGTGGAGGAACCTCCAGGCGGGAGCGGGCGGTAGTCGAGCGTGTGGTGGGTGGCTGTAACTGTATTACATAATAATAGTATAATGTTATTCTGCAATTCCAGGATAAAGTAATATGTCGTTCGGGAGATGGTGATGGCAAGAAAGCGGACCGGCCCAAAGCGGATATCCTCCAAACCGGGCGCCGGTCGCGCCAAACGCGGCGGTAGGGGGGGCTCGGCTCGCTTGGCCGCGCGGGATGTATCGCCGGCGACGCTGCGCCGCAGGTTTCCCGACCTCAAGACCGCTGACGGCTGCAGCGCGTCTTTGATCATCGCCGAACGAAGCGGGAGCCAGTGGGACCATGCCCACGAGATCGCCGTGGTCTCTGAACGAAAGAGTGACAAGGCGTCGGCGGTGGGGGGGCTGCGGGCTCCGAAACTGCCCGCTCGAACGTGCCAGGCGCTGGCGGCCCTCGGTCACGAGCAGCGGGGTAAGATCCTGGCAAAACTGCTGGAGGGTCCGGCGACCTATCGGGCGCTTCAGCGCACGACAAAACTCCAGGCCGGTCCGTTGTATCACCACGTCAATCAGTTGCGCCTCGCCGGATTGGCCTTGCCGAAGCAGCGAGACCTCTACGAATTGACGCGGAGCGGACGCAACCTGTTACTGACCGCGCTGGCGCTCGGACCGCTTCTACGTGATAAGCGGCGCCGCCCGCTGCCCAAGCCTACGTAGCGAGCCGTCTCACCACGCCCACGGGCGGCATCAGTGGGGCCCATCGATCCATGTCCGAATCACTCAACATCGCCTTCCTGGAACCCTATTACGGCGGATCACACGCCGCGTTCGTGGACACCTGGTCTGCGTTCAGCCGGCACAACATCACGCTGGATACACTGCCCGCCCGAAAATGGAAGTGGCGCATGCGCGGGGCGGCCATCTGGTTTTCACGCCGCGCCGCGGCGTGGGGGCGATCGGATGACGGTGGGGCGGTGGAAGCGATCGTTTGCAGTGACATGCTCAGCGTCGCCGACCTGCGCGCGATGTTGCCGGGGGAGATGCGCAACGTACCCATCGTCTGTTATTTCCACGAGAACCAGTTGACCTATCCGATCTCCGCCGATGACAAACGCGACTATCAATACGGCATGACCAACATCACGTCGTGCCTGGCCGCCGACGCCGTCTGGTTCAACTCGTGTTTTCACCGAGACGACTTCCTGGCGGCCGCGCGCGAACTCTTGCACAAGATGCCCGACTTCGTACCCACCGACATCATCGACCGGATCAAGACGAAGTCCGCGGTGCTGCCTCCGCCGATCGCGCTTGGCGATGCACCGCGGCAAAAGGCCGCAGCGGGCGAACCGCTGACCATCCTCTGGTGTCACCGCTGGGAGTTCGACAAGAACCCCGAGGTCTTCTTCGCCGCACTCTTGCGCCTAAGCGATGAGGGCGTGCCGTTTCGCCTGGTGCTCCTCGGCGAACAGTTCCGCACGGCCCCGGCGGTGTTTTCGGACTCGTGGGATCGGCTCGAGCCGCACATCGTGCATGCCGGGCACGTCGATGGACGTCAGGAATACATCGATAGGCTCGCCACCTGCGATCTGGTCGTCAGCACGGCCATCCAGGAGAACTTTGGAATCGCTGTTCTCGAAGCGATTCTTTCGGGCTGTCAACCGCTGTTGCCCGGGCGGCTCGCTTACCCGGAGATCATCCCCGAAGAGTTCCACGCCGCATGCCTGTTCCCGGCGGACGGTGACCTATGCGACCGTCTGCGGCATCTTCTTGGCGGCGGGCTGATGGACGCAACGGACCGGCGACGACTACAAGCCTCTTGCGAAGCTCGCTTCGGCGCGGTGAACGTGATACCGCGGATCGACAACGCGCTGTCGGCCATCGTTCGGTTGCACCGAGCGACTCGCTGACCGGCTCAGTCCATGATGGATGGGTTCACGGACGATCCGAGATTTAACGTCCGATAAGGTATGTTAGGTTGCATTGACGGTGGGGCGGCTCCTCCGGGTCGCGCCCACTGGTCATGAAGCGATCAGTCGTACCGACTGGGGCCTACGGGCGGCGGCGTCCGCGAGATGGCTTCGCCTTGCCCGCCGCGGAGTTGCGCATCTCGTTAAGATCGATGCCCTGGAGGATCTCAATGCTCTGTCGACCCGCGTTGAAGCGATAGGCAATGAGGCGCCCCACCGGAACGTCCAGCAGATACACGAGTTCTTGATCGCCGGAGGCATCGCTGCCGACGGTCATGACGAAATCGCCGGAAGTCGTTGTCATGCCCGAGGCGAAAGCCGGCGCGGGGCGGGTGTGGATCACGAGCAGGCCTACCAACAGGATCAAGGCCGTCGTCGAGAGAACGCCGATGGTGAGATTCTTCGTATCCATCTTTCTGGTCTCCATGAGTGACAAGCGCATGTCCTACTTGGGTCGGAAATCCTGCGTGAGGTCGCGCGCGACCGTCGGTACCAGGTTCCCACGAGGCGGGGCGCCGGGATAGAAGCCGAAGAGCTTGCGCTCGCGTACGTCCAGCACGTACAGCACGTCGTAGCTTTGGCCGGCGGCCTTGGCGGTGACCGAAATGAAATCGCCGGGACGGGCGCCGGCCTGGGCGACGGCGGCTGGCAGCGAAGAGCTGCCCAGGACAAGCGCCGCCAGCAACACCAGGTTTGCCAGCGACAACAGCACAATCAGGGAGTGTTTGGTCTTCACGGGGTCGATCCTCCAGGCAGTGGGTGGACGGACCCGTGTGGGGCCCGCGAGCACCTAGTTCAGGTGAGATCGTTTGGAGTTCATGAAGCCGGTCAGGCAGATCACGACGGCAACGCCGGCGACGACGACCCACTGGAGCGCTCCGCCGTCCTCATCCGGAGTCCGGCCGGGACGCTGCGCCAAGGCCGCGACGGCTGATAGGTGGACGCCAGCCGCACAGAGGGCCATGCGATAGGCCGTCCGGCGGAGCTTGGGTTGTGTGTCGCGCGATTGGATCCTGAGCCTACTCATACGCATCATTATAGCCCCCCACCGGGCTTGGTAAAGGCGAATCGACGTGCGACCCCGCACGGGACGCATCCCCAAGAAAAAAAAGGAAGGTGCGTCCGGGACGCACCCTACGCCCGATCAGGTTGATGGCTTGCTCAGAAGCGGCCGACCCGACGCACCATCGTACTTCGTGCCCTGGAGCGGGCTGACCAGGCTCCGAAAGACCTTGGCCGGCACGGTGACGGTATCCCACTTCGGGGATCGGGGGCGAGCATGGGCGGCGTAGTCGGCGGCCGATACCCAGAGGAACGAATAATACTCGTTGCGGTACGCGTGAACCTCGCTGGTGGGTTCGTGCGCCGGCGACCCGACGAGCCAGTAGGCGAAGACGAGCCCGGGCTCGAAGTCGTTGCCAAAGGCCTCTTCCCAGCGGCGCAGGCCGTTGAGGTCGTCGCGCGTGACCCAGTTCTCCCAAAACCGTTTTCCGCCCGGTCCGTCGTAGGGGAACTTTCGTCCCTTCACATCGACGAGCCAGGCGCGCTTCCCCGGGCGGTAGACGAGAAAATCGAACGACTTGATCCTTGCACCGGAGAAGATCGCCTTCTTGTGTTCATCGACCGGGATGTAAGGCCAGCCGCGGGAGCGCAGATAGTCCTCGAAGGCGGCCTCGTAATGGATGTGTCGTCGGGTCATCGCCGAACCCCCCGCTTCGCTCTACCCGGGCCGGACGGCGGGCGGTTTGCCACCGTCGCGCGATCCCGTATCGCCCGGTCGGCACGAAAGCGATCATTTCGTTACGCCGTTTTCTTCTTCTTGACGCGTTTGGGGCGTCGAGGCGGTCCGGTTTTGTTGGGCGCCGCAAGCTTGCGGCCTTTTTTCTCAAAATAGTAGTCGTCGATCTGTGCGGGATGGGTGAACATGTGGTCGTAGCCGTACTCGCCGACGCTGTAGTCACACGAGCCGGGCTCGTATTCGCGACAGATTCCCGGTCTGGTTTCGTAGACCATACAAAGGTTGTCCGCACCGAGGTTCTTGCATCGCGTTTGATACTGAACGTACCAATCGCCCTCCTCCACAAAAACCGTCACGCCCTCGTGCATGAGGTACCAGCGGATGTCGTCGAAATCGCGCTGGCTGGTCGGCTTGTCGAGCGGAAGTGCCAGGTAGCGACAGCAGGCCGCCGCGCAGTGCTCACAGAGAATCGAACCCATCCGCCGTCTCCACCTCGTCAAATGTATGCCGCGGGTTGCCAACCGACTACGAACGATGGATTATAGGGACCGGGAGAATGCGCGGTCAACGCGCAAGACGACGCGGCGTCGATGGCGAACGCATGAGAATCATCGCAGGCGAGTGGCGCTCCCGGCGAATCGCGCGTCCACCGGCCGCGAACACGCGCCCGATGCCGGATCGCGTCAGGGAGTCGATTTTCAACATCCTCGGCGCTTTCTACGAAACGCCCGGTCGGCTGCCGGCGCTTCACGTGGGCGACGTCTTCGCCGGCGGCGGTTCCATGGGGCTGGAAGCCCTTTCCCGGGGAGCGACAAGGTGCTGCTTTTTCGAGCGGGATGCCGCGGCGCTGACCGCCCTTTCTGAGAATCTGAGGCTGTTTGGGGTCGGCGAGTCAGGGACCATCGTGACACGTGACGCCTGGCAGTGTGGGACGACCGACCCAACCGGTGAGCCGTTCGATCTGGTCTTCCTCGACCCCCCCTATGCGGACACGGAAGATCCGTCCGAGGCCGGTTTCGTTTGGCGGTATCTCAAGCGACTCGCCGCTGCATCCGACCGCGTTCCGCTGACTGTTTTTCACCACCGGGTGAAGGTTGACTATTCGGTTGCCCCCCCGCCTCCGTGGCGCGTGGTTGACCGTCGCACGTTCGGCACGACTGGGATCGTTTTCTTCTCGACATGACCAAGCCGCCCCACCAAGCCCGGGATGCCGCGCTCCACACGATTCGTAAGCTTCGTGCCGCCGGTCACACCGCCCTACTCGCCGGCGGATGCGTACGGGATCGACTCCTGGGCATAGAGCCCAAGGACTACGACGTGGCCACCGACGCCGTGCCCGACCGAGTCGCCGAGATTTTCCCACGCGCTCGCAAGGTCGGCGCCAAGTTCGGCGTCGTGCTGGTGCGGCGGTTCGGCTGTGACGTCGAGGTGGCCACCTTTCGTATCGACGGCGATTACGCGGACGGTCGCCATCCCGATGAGGTGACGTTCGGCACGGCCGAGGACGACGCCCGGCGGCGGGATTTCACCATCAACGGCTTGTTCTGTGACCCGGTTGACGACCGGGTCATCGACTATGTCGGTGGACGAGAAGACCTGGCGGCCGGGATCATCCGGACCATCGGTGAGCCGGATCGGCGTTTCGGGGAGGACCACCTGCGGATGCTTCGGGCTGTTCGGTTCGCCGCCCGCCTCGGGTTTTCCATCGATCCGGGAACGCGCGATGCCATAGGGCGTCTCGCCGACCGGCTGGCGGCGATCAGTGTCGAACGTATCTGGATGGAACTTGAGTTGATGCTCGCGGACCCAACGCGTGCTACCGCGTGGCGGCTTCTGGTCGATCTCGGGCTGCGCGGGCATCTGTCGAGCGTATGGGCCGGGGCAACACTGCGCGAGACCGCGGCCGAGGATCTGATTCAAGCACGGCTCGCCGCGCTACCCTCGCGAGCGCTGGACGCCGCAGTGGGCCTTGCGGCGACTCTGTGCGACGGAACGCCCCGCCATGCCGTGGACGTGGCCCGGGCCCTACGCTTGAGCAATCGAACGCGAGATGCGGTGGTCTGGCTGGTGAAGTCGCTACCTGCCGCGTATGCCAGCGCCACGCTCGATCTCGCGGACTTGAAGTTGTTGATGGCCAACCCTTCGTGGGCCGACCTGCCGGACCTGCTGCGCGCGGATCTCGCCGCCCATGGCGCCGACCCCTCGGCGCACGCCGAACTTCTGCGGCGTGCGGGTGAGATTGCCCCGGATTCCGTCGCCCCCCCGCCGCTGGTTACGGGTGACGATCTCAGTGCCGAAGGACTGGCACCCGGTCCGCAAATGGGTGCGATTCTCCGACGGCTCTACCGGGCCCAGCTAAACGGGGAAACGACCCACCGAGAGGCCGCTCTGCGTTTGGCCCGCCGATGGCTCGGCGAAGAAACCGCTTAGCCGCCTGTGGCACAGGTGTTGGCACCGGCTGGAAGCCCGTGCCACACCTCGGTTGCGTGGTGGGTTTGATTGGTAACCGGTCGATGAAAGAGCAGCGGGCACGGCTAAGCTCCGCCCATCGCGTGGATGCGCTCTTCGACGGTGCCCACACTTCCGATACGAAGGCCGAAGTTCTCGCCGATCTTGACCGCCTGGCCCACAGCAACCGGATGGCCGGCGACCTCCATCACCAGGTCGGTGTCAAAGGCCACTTCAAACTCGAGAATCGTCCCAACCCTTGTCTTGAGGATCGTCTCGATCGGTACGCTGCGCGTGGCCAGGACCACCGTGACGGGAACCGACAGACCGAGGATGTGGGCGAGATTCGGGCGGCGCGGCCCGGTCGCCTGCGGCGTCTGTTCTTGCGCGGCCGGCTCCGGATCTTTCGCAGGCGTCGGCTCTTGGTCGAACATCGCATCAATGTTGGATTGGCTCAAGCTCATGCATCGGTTCCTTCGGCGGTGGGCGCGCAGACCACCACCATCATGCCTTCTGGGTATCGACAGAATCCCGGCTGGGTCTTGACCATCGGTGGGACGTGAGCGGCGGAACGCTCCATAGACTTGTTGGGGGGTCAGGCGGAAACCGATGCGTGGGAGACGCCGGGCACGAAAATTAGTCGAAACGGCGAAGCACGACGCAGGCGTTATGACCGCCGAAGCCGAACGAGTTACTCATAACCACCCGAAGCTTGCGGTCGCGGGCGGTGTGCGCGCAGTAGTCCAGATCGCAACCGTCACCTGGGTGGTCGAGGTTGATCGTTGGAGGAACGACTTGGTTTTCCAGGGCTCGCACGCACGCGATGCCCTCAATTCCGCCGCTCGCGCCCAGCGAGTGCCCGACCGCGCTTTTCGAGCTGCTGACCACAAGCCGGCCGGCGGCTGAGCCGAACACGCGCTTGATGGCGATCGTTTCCGCAAGATCGCCGAGCGGCGTGGACGTTCCGTGGGCGTTGATGTAATCGACTTGGTCTACCGAGATGCGCGCGTTGTCTACGGCAAGTCGCATGGCGTCGGCGGCTCCTTCGCCGTTTTCGTTCGGCTGCGTCAGGTGATCCGCATCCGACGAGGCTCCGTAGCCGATGACTTCCGCGAGGATGGGAACGCCCCGCTTGCGAGCATGCTCCAGTTCCTCGAACACAAACGCACCGGCCCCTTCCGCGAGCACGAAGCCGTCCCGGTCTTCGTCGAACGGACGGCTGGCGCCACACGGGTCGTCGTTGCGTGTGCTCAGCGCCTTCATCGCCCCGAACGCAGCCAGTGCGAGGGGCGTGAGCGCCGCCTCCGAGCCGCCGGTATACACCACGTCCGCATCGCCGCGGCGGATGTGGTTGAGCGCCTCGCCCATGGCGTGCGTGGCCGAGGCGCAAGCGCTGCTGATGGCGATGCTGTTGCCCTTCGCTCCGAAAAGAATGGAAATGTTTCCGCTGGCGGCGTTGACCATGAGCTTAGGGATCGTGAAGACCGAGACTTTGCCCGGTCCCTTTTCCGTGAGGCGCCCGTGCTGCTGTTCGAGTTCGGAGAGCCCGCCGATGCCGGAGCCGAAGATCACGGCGATTCGGTGGGCGTCCACCGCTGAAGCGGCGAGCCCCGCCTGCTCACAAGCCTCGCCGCAGGCGACCAAGGCGAACTGAGCAAAGCGATCGAGCCGTTTGATGAGTTTTCGATCGAGGTGGTCCGAGGGTGTGAAGTCCGGCACCTGCCCCCCGATTCGGGAAGGAAAGCCGTCGGTGGAAAACAAGGTCACGGCGCTCAGGCCTGATCGCCCGTCGATCAAGCCGTCCCACAGACGCTCCACGCCCACGCCGAACGGCGTGACCGCGCCCATTCCCGTGACTACGACTCGGCTTGGCTCCACGGTGTCGAGCCCCTACGCGCTCGCTGCGAGTTGCTTTTGGATGAACTCGATGGCCTCCCCGACGGTCTTGAGCTTCTCGGCGTCTTCGTCGGGGATTGTCATGTCGAACTCGTCCTCAAGCTCCATCACCAGCTCGACGGTATCCAGCGAATCCGCGTTCAGATCGTTGACGAACGAGGTTTCTCGGCTTAACTCTTTCTTGTCAACGCTCATCTGCTCGCTGACGATTTGTATGACCTTTTCCTCGATCTCTACAGCAGTAGCCACCACTCAGTCCTCCAGAATCGACACTTGAACGCCACCTTGGTGTACCGGGCGGGTCATCCTAGCCGCCTCGCCGGTCCGGAGCAACCGCCCCGCAAGGCGTCTCCGCGGGCGAATGCCGCGGTCCGGGAGCCATGTCCGTCGGCCCGTGGCTCACATGCACAAACCCCCATCCACGAGCAAGACCTGCCCGGTGATGTAGGCCGCTCCGTCGCCGGCCAGGAACGCGACGGCCTCGGCGACCTCGTCGGCCGCCCCGAAGCGTGCGAGCGGGATTCCAGCCTTCGCCCCGTCCCGGATGTTGCCCGGTAGGGACGCAGTCATGTCCGTTTCGATAAAGCCGGGCGCCACGACGTTGCAAGTCACCTTGCGTTTTCCGAATTCCTTGGCGAGCGACTTGGTCATTCCGATCAGCCCCGCCTTGCTGGCCGCGTAGTTGACCTGCCCGGCGTTGCCCACGACGCCGGACACGCTGCCGATGTTCACGATGCGCCCATACCGCTGGCGAACCATCGTACGACTGACCGCCCGGGTGAGCCAGAACGCGGCTCGCAGGTTGGTCGTCAGCACATCATCGAACTGATCGTCATCCATGTTCATCGACAGCCCGTCACGCGTGATTCCCGCGTTGTTGACCAGAATATCGATTCGATCGTGCCGCTCGATGAGCCCCTCCACAAACGGCTCGATCGCTGCTCGGTCGGTCACGTCCAGCGCAACGGGCTCGATGACGCCGGGAAGCTCGCGCTTTCTTGCCTCTTCCGCCAGTTCCTTAAGAGCGCTCTCCGTTCGGGCACACGCGACGACCGTGGCGCCGCGCTTGGCAAGCGCCAGGCAGATGGCCCGCCCAATCCCGCGGCTTGACCCCGTGACCAGGGCGATCTTGTCTTTCATCTTCGTTCTCTCCCGAACTGGTTCTTAGTCCGCACCCGCGACGGCCATCGCCGAAGCGATCGATTCTGCCGTGCTGAGATTCACGGCGGTCACGTTTCGGTTGATCTTTCGCATCAGACCGCTGAGCACGCGCCCCGGCCCGATCTCGACGAAGCGGTCCACGCCCGCCTCGATCATCCGTTCGACGCATCGCTGCCAGAGAACCGGCTGCGTGACCTGTCGGCAAAGCGCGTCGCGGATCGCCGGAGGGTCGCCGTGCGTGTCGGCATCGACATTGGCCATGACGCTGATGGCTGGACGCTCGAACTGAGTCGCCGCCAGCACCAGCGTCAAACCGTCGGCCGCCGGTTGCATGAGCGGCGAGTGAAACGCCCCGGCCACATTCAACGCCACACCACGAACGCCCTCGTCCTCGGTCAATGCCAGAGCCCGATCGCAGGCGGCTTTCCCGCCCGAGATCACGATCTGACCCGGGCAGTTGAAGTTGGCGGGCGCCAGTACGTCGTCCCCCCGCGCTTTCTCGCAGAGCCGCCGGGCCGTTGCCTCGTCGGCGCCGATCAACGACACCATCCCGCTCGGGACGGCCGTTGCAGCCTCCTGCATCAAGACCCCGCGCCGGCGCACCAGCTCGAGCGCCTCGTCGAAGCTCATGGCGCCGCCGACATGCAAGGCCGTGTACTCTCCCAGGCTCAGCCCGGCGGCCCACTGAAACTGATCGCGGCTCCCCCCGGCCTCCACGAACGCCTCCCAGAGCGCCACGCTCGCCGCGAAGATGGCCGGCTGCTGGATGTCCGTCTGTTCCAACCGTTCCGCCGGTCCGTCGAAGCACAAACCGGCCAGATCGAAACCGAGAACCTCGTTCGCGCGATCAAACACGCGACGCGCCCCAGGTGACGTTTCATAAACGTCCCTGCCCATGCCGACGCGCTGGGCGCCTTGACCGGGAAAAACGAGTGCCGACATTCCCATGTAGGGTTCCTACGCTAGTTTCCGGCGGCGAAGCCTCGGCCTGCCGTCTCGTTGGAGAGCGTATCAGAGCCGAAGGAGCATGGTGCCCCAGGTGAGGCCCGCGCCGATCGCGATCATCAGCACCACGTCACCCGGACCTACCCGCCCGTCGCGTTGGGCTTCGGCGAGACTCACGATGACCGACGCCGCCGAGGTGTTGCCGTAGCGGTCTATGTTGACGGCCACTTTCTCGCGGGGAAGCCCGAGACGTTCGCGGGCGGATTCGATGATTCGAAGGTTCGATTGGTGAGGAATGAAGAGCGTCAGATCGTCCGGAGTCATCCCGGCCGAATCCAGCGCCTTCTCCACGAGCTCTTGAAGCTTGACGACCGCAAACTTGTACACCTCGCGGCCGCGCATGTGCATGTATTGCAGGCGCTCAGCCAGAACAGACTCCGACATCGGAAGCCGCGAGCCGCCTCCCGGAATCCAGATGTGATCCGTCTTGGTTCCGTCGCACCCCAGCTCATAGTAAAGGACGCCCTGTTCGGGGTTGTCGGCCCTGCCGAGGACGGCGGCACCAGCCGCGTCGCCGAAGAGGACAACGGTACTACGGTCGTGCGGGTCCGTTACGCGCGAAAGCGTCTCGGCCCCGATGACCAGCACGTGCTCATACATCCCGGAACCCAACATGCCGGCGGCGATGTTCGCCCCGTATAGAAACCCGGCGCACGCCGCGGAGATGTCGATCGCAGGGGTCCCCATTCCGCCAAGCTCGGCCTGGACGAACGCCGCGGTCGCGGGAAAGGGACAGTCGCCCGTGGCGGTGGCACAGATGATGATGTCGATGTCATCGATCGTCAGGCCGGCGTGCTCCAACGCCTGCCGAGAGGCGTTGGCCGCCATCGTCGAGGTACACTCCCCCTCGGCGGCGCGGCGTCTCTCGCGGATGCCGGTGCGCGTAACGATCCATTCGTCGCTTGTGTCAAGATAGTCGGCGAAATGTTGGTTCGTGACGACTTGCGAGGGTAGGTACGCCCCCGTGCCGCAAATTCGAATCGGCAACTGTACCGTCATCTACACTCCGTCCGTGCGGCGGCCGTGAAGGCCTCTCCAGGATTGTCTCGTTTGGTTGGTGACGCACGATGCTGCGTGGTAGCCGACCGGGCCGGTTCGTTGGTCGTCACACCCAGCCTCGGATGCACCGTCACCGCCGGTCGGGTCCACCGGTCAGTCGCAGACGATCCATCACCCGAAAAAGACGGGAAGAAGAGCCGCTACGTCTCCGGGAGCACGAACTGGCAACCTCTGGTTCAGCCCGCGGACTCACCGACCGGCAGCGTCACCTTGGCGCTGACATATCCGCAGACGCTGCAGGCCGCGTGCGGAAGTTTCGGTTTTCCGCATTTCGGGCATAGGCTGAGCGTCACCGGCGTCCCTGCGTGATGGGCTCGGCGGGTTCGCGTACGACACTTGGACATCTTCTTGACCGGAAGCATTCGCTCACCATCGCCAAACAGGGAAACACGATATCATCCGAGGGACCGAGCCGGCTTGGCGTTTCGGTCCACCGGAACACGAGAAAAGCAGACGATACGTCGCTGCCACCCCACCGTCAAGGGCCGCCCTGAAGGCATGTACATTGGGGTGCAGGACAGAATCGGCGACCTTCAAGAACGTAGGGCAGGTCGTTGTTCCGCGTAAGCGGAACGTTGACCTGTCATGGGGCGAGGCAGGTGAACCTCCCGGCATGGCCGGGAGAACCACCTGCCCTACGTTGATGCCGCCCAAAGTCATGCACCCCTCGACCGCAGGGTCGAGTGCACCGTTTCGGCGTCCGTCCGGCAGTCCGTTGAACAAGTGTGGCACCGGCTTCCAGCCCAGGGTTGCACCCGCTGGAAGCTGGTGCCACACCGAGTTCGGGTGTTCTTCGACAGCCTTCTACGCCCGTGCCGGTGGCTTGCGTGGCCGAGAGGGCCGTGCGCCGCGCGGGGGTTTCGCGCCGCTCGGTCCGTCGAACGTTCCGGCGGATGGACAGTGCTTGACCAGGGTGCACGCGTGGCAATCCGGCTTGCGAGCGCGGCAGACCCGCCGGCCGTGCCAGATGAGGGCGTGGCCGGCAAATGTCCAAGACTTTCGCGGAAGGATCTCCATCAGGTCGCATTCGATCTTGACGGCGTCCTTGCTGTCCTTGCTCGACCAGGTCAGCTTCAGGCGTGTGGCCAGCCGCCCGATGTGTGTGTCAACCACGACCCCGTCGTTCTTCCCGAACGCGGTACCCAAAACGACGTTCGCTGTCTTGCGGGCCACCCCGGGCAGGGTGACAAGGTCGTCCATGTTGCTCGGAACCTCGCCGCCAAAGTCTTCAACGATTTTGGCGCAAGCGCCCTGCACGCTCTTGGCTTTCTGCCGGAAGAACCCGGTCGCGTGGATGATCTCTTCGATGGTGTTTCGGGGCGCGTCGGCGAGCGCCGTGGCCGTGGGAAATCGCGAGAACAGGACCGGTGTCACCTTGTTGACGGTCTCATCGGTCGATTGGGCCGACAGAATCGTCGAAACAAGCAACTGAAGCGGATCGTCGTGGCGTAGCGCACAATCGGCGTCCGGATAGAGTTTGCGCAGGCCGGTGAGTATCTTTCGCGCTCGTCGCTTCGTCTCGTCGCGAGATTCCTTTGTCTTGGACATCGTACGCTACCGCTCTGGGTCGCCGGTCTACGCCTCATCCCGACGGCTCGGCCTGCTCGCTTTTCCGCGGATCGACCCACCGAACGTGCCCGTTCTCGAAGACGTCTTTCTTCCAGATGGGGACGTCCTTTTTGAGCGTGTCGATCAGCCAGCGGCACGCCTCGAACGCCTCCGCACGGTGGCCGCACGCGACCGCGATCATAACGGACGCCTCGCCGGGCGGCACCTGACCGAGCCGGTGGACAATCGCCAGACGCCCCACCGCCCAGCGCCGCACGGCTTGATCGGCCAACGCGTGAAGCTGACGCCGGGCCATCGATTCGTAGCCTTCGTATTCGAGGCGAACCAGCTCGCCGTGCTTTGCATCCGACTCGTGGCGGGTCGCGCCCTCAAAGATCACCACCCCCCCGAGGGTCGGATCTCCGAAGACGAAAGACCGAACGCCGGCCGCATCAATGGGGACGGTCACGAGATCGACCAGAACGGTGTCGCCATCGCAGCCGCCGGAAACCGGCGGGATCAACGCGACCTCATCCCCCGCCTTCAGCACCCGATCGTCGTCAGCGAACTCTTCGTTGACCGCGAGGCGAATCGAGGTCATGGCCGGCAGCAGCGCGGGAAACCGCTCGACCAATACCCCGCGGAGCCCCCCCACCGTCATCGCTTCAGGCAAGTCGAGCGACACACTCTCGACGCCGGAAAGGCTCTTGGCCGGCCCCAGAAACAGCACGTTGATTTGCATCACGACGGTTTCTCGGCGGTCGTCTTGACGGCGAGGTTCATCCCGTTGCCTACCGGAACATCGATCGCGTGGAAGTCCGGCGTCGTATCCATCCAGGCGACGAACGTCGCGAGTTCTTTGGCGTGCGTCCTGGTGTTGTCCGTCAACACGACCGCGCGTTCGCTCAGCTTGCCGGTGAGAAGCTCGACGTACCGGATGCAGTTCTCCTTATCCGCATCGCTGAGCGCGAAGTCGAACGGGCCATCGAGCGACGCGAGAACTTCGAGCGCGTCGCCCGTTATCAGATCGACAACGGACCCGACACCGGCCGCCTCAAGCGTCGCTCGGGTGGCCTGGGTCTTCCGGGCGTCCCGGTCGATGGAGATGAGACGCCCACCGGTCTGTGTCAACGCCGACGCGATCCAAAGCGTGCTGTAGCCGTAGCTGGTACCGATCTCTACGGCGCGGGTTGCGCCCGTCGCGAGAATCATGGCATGGACAAACTCCCCCGCCTCGCGCGGCAGGGCATTGGCATCGTCCACGGTCTGGACGAAGGTCGCCAGGGACTCGAGCGCATGGCGCGTCTTCTGGTTCATAGGACGGTCCCAAAAGCGCAAGCGAACGCGACCTCGCCGACTAACGCAGAAACGGCTTGCCCAACAGGCGGCGGATCGTGGCAAGCTGTCCGGCATGAAACGCTTCGTGCCGGTTGCAATGAGCCACGGCACCTCGCTTGTCGCTATAGTGCGGGTGGGGTCCGCCATCGGCGGCGAACGCCGGCTCGTCCAACATCGCGTCGCTCATGGATTGGATCGCCGACAGCGTCTTGCGATGCACCTCGTCCATCGTGGCCCGTACGATGTCCGCCGCTGGATAAGCATGTTCCTCCGCCGACGCGACCGGCTTGCCGAGCGCGAAATGGGCCTTGAACGAGTCGTCGAGCGTGGTGGCGCTGAGGCAGCGGACGTGGATCAGCGTGTTCTGGGCGCTCGCCAAATGGCCACAGAGCCACAGTGCATGGGCGAGTCCCGGTCCCGGCTGATAGGTCCAGTCCTCGCCCTTGATGTCGGCGACAAGCATCAGTGTCCACTGGCGTGATGCGTCCAGTTGCCCGGCAAGAAGTTCGGTCTGCGTCATGGCTGTCGTCGTCTTGTCTTGTACTCCCAACGCCACGGTTCCACGGATGCCTACTCGACGGAAAGCGTTGGAGCCGGAGCCTGCTGCTCGCTACGAATGCTGACCTGCCCCGCCGTGTTGGCCACGACGCCCTGAACGGCTTCGCTAATATAGTCCTTCGTGTCCGTGAAGAGCTTTTCCGGTGCTCCGGCGTCGCCGTGAATGCGGATCTCGGCGTGGAGCGGAATCTCGCCGAGGAACGGGACACCGAGGTCCTCGGCCGCCGCCCGCGCGCCCCCGTGGTCGAACAGCTCGTCGCGGTGGCCGCATTTTGGACAAAGATAGTAGCTCATGTTCTCGATGATTCCGAGGCAGGGAACGTTGAGCTGCTCATACATCCGCACCGCGCGCCGTGCGTCGATCAGGGCGACGTCCTGCGGCGTGCAAATCACCACCGCCCCGGTCATCGGGATCGACTGCGCCAGGCTCAAAGGAACGTCCCCGGTGCCGGGCGGGAGATCGACGATCAGGTAGTCCAGCTCGCCCCACCGGACCTGATCGAGAAACTGCTTGACCACGCCATGCGTCATCGGGCCGCGCCAAATCAGCGGCTTGTCACGATCGACCATGAACCCGATGCTCATGATCTTCACGCCACCGGAAACGGGTGGGATGATCAGCTCCCCCTCGACGGTCGGTTTCGTGCCTTCGAGCCCGGTCATCGTGGGAATGCTTGGCCCATACACATCCAGGTCCATGAGCCCCACCGCAGCCCCGGTTCGGTGCAGACCATAGGCCAACATGACAGCGGCCGTGCTCTTGCCAACTCCTCCCTTGCCGGCCCCCACGGCAATCACGTTCTTGACGCCCGGCAGTTGGGTGGATGCGGCCCTACTTGAGCGAACCTTGGCGCTCCATTTCACCTCGACGGACTCGACCGCGTCCAGTTTCTTCACCGCCTCCTCGACGTCGCGCCGAATCTGGTCTTTCAGCGGGCAGGCCGGCGTGGTGAGCTCGACCGATACGCAGACACGGTCCCCATCGATCTCGATGTCCTTGATCATGTTGAGCGTTACCAAATCCTTATGCAGCTCCGGGTCATCGACTGTGCGAAGCTGATCGCGGACCTGCTCTGTTGTGACGATGGACATTCCACAAATCTCCTGCCGAGTACACGGCGTAACTAGTCGTTGCGACAAGGCGCGTGAATATAGCACCGCGTTAGTGACACATCTACCCCTGCCCGGTGAGACCCGGTATGATTCCCGATGGGTCGCGCTGCGCGGTTCGGATCGCTTGGCGCGACCGCCCGCGGCGAGCGGTGGTTCGCGGGCGCAGGGTTATGCCTCAGGTTGATTCGGGGCGCCGCCATGTCGTTGAAGAATATCAAGCCTGGAACCTGGCTGCTGGCCCGCCGAATCGCCGGTCTTTGGATGGTCGTGCTGGCCATCGGGCTCGCGTTGATCGGCGTCGTGCTCGCGATCTACCAGGCGCGTTCGTTCACCCTAAGCCTTATGGCGCAGACGCAGGCGCAAACCGAGCACCTAGCCGAGCAGGCAAACCGGGACTTTGAACAACAACTGCGACGGGGGCTCCTCCAGTTGGCGCGCCACGTGCGAGGCGGACCCGACCGCATCTGGGATGCCGGTGAGTCGTTTCCGGCATGGTTCGACGGGCTGTACGCCTGGGACGGTGAACAGATCTCGATCATCGACCCGCCCGTCGCGGAGGCCGAGGCGTTGCTCGCGTGGATCACCGAGCGGTTGCCGGCACTGCGCCCGCTGCAGGAAAACGGCCCTCGACGCGTGGAACTCGCCTACGCAGACATGCGGTCGTGCCCGTTGGTGGTCGCCTGGCGGACCACCACGACACGGGACCGGAAGACATACGTTCTGGCGGCGCGCATCCAAACCGACCGGCTCCGCGAACTGGTCATGGAGCCGCTGATCGATGGCTACGACGGGCTTGAACTGGTGGCGGCCGGCTCCGATCACCAGCCCTGGTCCCAGCCTTTGTACGGAGCTCTGCGCGCGTGGGCGATTCGACCGACCGATGCGTTTGTCCAGGAGCAGCGCAGCGCCGTGCTCGGCCAAACGTTCGCTCACCTGGGCATCACGACCCTCGCCCTCGCCACGGTTCTTGTGGCCATGTGGGTGCTGACGCGCGTCGTACGGCACGAGGCGGCGCTTGCCGAAATGAAGGCGAACTTCGTCGCCGACGTCTCCCATGAGCTGAAGACCCCGCTCTCCCTGATTCGCATGTTCGGCGAAACGCTCCAATCGGGTCGTGTCCAAAGCGAGGAAAAACGGCAGGAGTACTACGATATCATCACACGCGAAAGCACGCGGCTAACAGGGCTGATCGACAATATCCTTGATTTCTCCCGGATCAACGCCGGGCGACAAGTGTATCAGTTGCGCCCGACGGACCTCGCCGTCGTCGTGCGTGACACATTCGAGGCCTATCAGGCCCAGTTGGAGCAAAACGGGTTTGAGCACCACCTGACCATTGAACCCGATCTTCCCGAGGTGCTTGCCGACCGAAACGCCATCGCACAGGTGCTGATCAATTTCATCAACAACGCGATCAAGTACTCCGCCGAAGAGCGCCACCTCGTGATCGAGGTCACGCAAGACACGCGCCGCGGCGACCGCGGCGTGCTCATCTCCGTACACGACCGGGGCATTGGCATCCGCCCCGAGGACCGAGCCCAAGTGCTCGACGGCTTCTTTCGGGCGCCGGATGGACGCGTGCGGGAACAGCGGGGGGCCGGACTCGGTTTGGCGTTGGTCAAGCACATCGTGGACGGGCACGGCGGGTCGCTCGACGTGGAATCCCGGCTGGTCAAAGGTAGCACGTTTCGCATATTCTTACCGGCAGTCAAACCCGCCTAGCGGCGGACGATCTCCCTCCGGCGGCCGGCGCGGTCGCGGAAGGCGCGGACCATCGAGGAGGCAAGACATATGGCTCGGATTCTGATCGCGGAAGATGACACGGACATGGCCATGGGCCTGAAGGACAACCTTCAGTTCGAGGGCTATGAGGTACTTGTGGCCGCGGATGGGGAGGCCGCGCTTCAGTCGGCGATCGAGTCGAGTCCGGATCTGATCTTGATGGACATCATGATGCCCAAGATGGACGGACTGGAGGTGTGCCGACGCATTCGGGAATCGGGGTACACGCTTCCGATTCTGATGCTGACGGCCAAGAGCCAGGAGATCGACATCGTGCGCGGGCTGGAGGTCGGTGCCGACGATTACGTCACCAAGCCCTTCAGCATTCGCGAGTTGCTTGCGCGCGTGAAAGCGGCGCTGCGCAGGACGGGCGCCGGCAAGGGGCTGTCGAAGATTCTTCGGATCGGTGAAGCGACCGTGGACCTGGTCAAGGGCAAGGTGGAGCGCGCTGGGGAGACGTACAGCCTTGGGCACTTCGAGATGGAAATCTTGAAGATCCTCGTCGAGAACACCGAGCAACCGGTGGAGCGCAACAAGTTGCTGGACGTGATCTGGGGCCTGGAGGGCTTTCCCGCGACGCGAACGGTCGACAACCACATCGTCAGCCTGCGGCGCAAGATCGAGCCGGATCCCAAGCATCCCAGACACATCGTAACGATCCACAGTATCGGCTATAAGTTTGTACCATAAACGTCACGGCGGGGCCGATTCCCATTCCCCGATCGCCTGATAACCAGGCGCCAGGACTCTCTGCGCGGCCCGTACAATCTCCGACAACATTCCCTGAACAATTCGCAATACTCCAGACGTCTTACATAATGAAGACCTGAGGAGTCTTGAGTTCGGCCATGAACGCAACGTGCAAAACCAAGAAGACCGAAGCTCGTCTCGAGCAGCAGCTAACTCGGCTGCGGAACCGCTTGGCGGATGCCTGGGCGTTTCATTGCACGAGCCGGGTCATTCGGCGCCTCGAAGCGATGATCCAGAAGCGCTGGGTCATGCTTGAGCGGACCCGCAACTTCTGCCCACAACCAGTGCCGGCGTGACGCACCGGCCTGCCCTGGTGCAGGTCGGGTGGCCCCACCCACCCGACCTGCACCACCTCCTTTTCTTCCCTGGCTCAACACCCCTACATTCGACAGCGTGTTCCCGCCACCGAACATCCTTCGGGAGGCTCGGCCTCCGTTGACCACGGAAGCTGCTGCGCGGGACAGAATCCCCGTGGGGCGGTTTTCGCAGCACCGGGCGCGAGCCCGGTGACATGTTGACGCGGGCGTCCGCAGGCCGGCGCCTGCGGCTCTGCCTCGGGTAGGCTTTCGACCCGTTCGACCGCGACCGGCAACCGCTTCGGCTTGCGATGTTTGGGCGCTGCCCGCACAATGCCCCTCGCCATCGACCGATAACCGAGGAGCTTTTCCAATGCCCACAGCCCAAACGATTCTGGAACGGAAGGGGACGGACGTCGCAACGGTCGAGCGGAAGAACACCGTTTTGGGGGCGGCCAAGCTCATGAACGAGCGAAAAATCGGAGCGTTGGTGGTCACGGACGGGGAGCGGGCCGTCGGAATCTTCACCGAACGGGACATTCTCAATCGCGTGGTGGCTGCGGGGCTTGAGGCCGAGAAGACGAAGGTTGGTGACGTGATGACGTCGCCCATGGCTTGTTGCAAGAGAGACACGCTCCTACGGGAGTGCAAGAACGTCATGAGCAGGAAACGGATTCGCCATCTTCCCGTCGTCGAGAGCGGGAAGCTCTATGGGATGATTTCCTCCGGCGACATCCTGGCCACCGAATGCGCCGACCAACAGGCGACGATCGAGTACCTTCAGGAATACCTCTACGGGCATCGCTAGGGATCGACCGTACGTGCCGAGCGGGTGCGCTCGGCGTGGTTGCCGCCGGCCTCCGCCCGCTCGGAGCTTCGTTGATGGTTGTCGGTGTGATCTCGGACACGCACGATCGTCTGCCCATGATCGACGCCGCGCTTTCGCTTTTCTCAAAGCGGAGCGTCGAGGCCGTGATTCACGCTGGCGATTTCGTGGCTCCGTTCGCGGTGAGGCGGCTTTTGCAGTACGAGGGCCCACTCTTTTCCACCTACGGAAACAACGACGGCGAGCGGATCGGCCTGAAGGAGCTGATGCCGCAGGTCGTTGGCGGCCCCTTGTTCGTGGAGCTTGGCGGGCGGCAGGTGCTTGTGCATCATTTCATCGACTGGTGTGATGCGGCGGACGTCGATCGTGCCGACATCGTCATCACGGGACACACGCACGAGGTGGTCAACACCCATCGGGATGGTAAGCTCTTTCTCAATCCCGGCGAGTGCTGCGGGTGGGTGTCCGGTCGCTGTACCGTGGCGATCCTGGACACGTCAGGCCCTACGGCGGAGGTCTGCGAATTGGAGCCGGGTGCGTGACAGTTCTGGCGGACCGTGCAAAGCCATCTTGACAGCTCTACGCTGCGTCAGAGCCGTGGGCGCAAGCCCACGGACACGGTGCGAACAAGCACAGGGCGTCTACGATACCAGACCGGTCACAGGGCTCGCGCCCTGTGCTCTGAAAACTGCCCGCCGTTTCCGTCATGCACCCATTGGAGCCTGCTGGATGAGGATGAAGCGAACCGTACCGATGCGACCCGCGACTGTGCTGGCGCTTGCCCTTCTCGGCTGCACGGTCGGCTGCGTTCGGCGGACGTTGACCATCACGACCGAACCCTCCGGCGCGATGATTCATCTGAACGACGAGGAGGTCGGCCGAAGCACGATCACCACGGATTTCCTCTGGTACGGCGACTACGACGTGATCATCCGTAAGGAGGGCTATCAGACGCTGGCAACGCACATGGAAATCAAGGCCCCGTGGTACCAGAGCATCCCGATCGATTTTTTCGCCGAGGTCCTTTGGCCGGGAAACTTCCATGATCGGCACGAACGACACTTCACCCTGGGACTCGCCAAGATTCCGACCCAGGAAGAGCTTCTTGGTCGGGCGAAGGAGCTACGCACTCGCGCTTTGGGTGCAAGCAAGTAGCCCTTCCCACCTCCAGCCAGGCTCAACGACCGCTCGATTTACGAGAGGACCGGTTCAGGCAAAACGCGGCCGCTCCGATGACGCCGGCGTCGTCCCCGAGCTTGGCCAGCGCCACGGTAGGGACATCGTCGTGGAGGTGCCACCGTCGTTCGGTGAGTTCCGCCTGAACCCGGCCCAAGAGAAACTCACCGGCAGAGCTCATCCCGCCCCCGAGCACGATCAGCGGCGGGTTGTACGTGTGCTGGATGTTGATGCAGGCCACCGCGAGGTATCGACAGGCGTCGTCCCAAACCCGAAGGCACAGCGTGTCGCCCGACTCCGCGGCCTGGGCCACCTCTTTTCCGCCGATTTGTTGCTTCGACCGGATGGCATCGCCCAGTTTGCACGGCTCCCCGCGCTCGATGGCGGCGACGACCCGGCGGACGATGGCCCCGGCCGATGCGTACTGTTCGAGACATCCCCGCTGTCCGCACGGACAGGGCGGACCGTCGGCGTTTACGATAGTGTGCCCTAGCTCGGCCGCGTTCTCGTGGTGTCCGTGAAAGACCGCGCCGTCCAGGATAACGCCGGCACCGACGCCCGTACCGAGCGTGAGCATCACGAGATCGTCGATCCCCCTTCCCGCGCCGATCCAAGCCTCCCCGAACGCAGCCGCGTTGCCGTCGTTGTCTAACACGACGGGAAGTTGAAGGCGCTCCGCCAGGAGATCGCGCAGGGGAACGTCAGTCCAGCCGGGCAGGTTGGCCGCCCGGATGATTCGTCCGGTGTGCTGACTCAATGGTCCGGGCGATCCGATCCCCACGCCCGCGAGCGACGCCCCCGAGACCTTGGCGATGGCGGTGAGCCGGTCAACCAGGCCGGCAAAGTCCTCGACGACCGCATTCGGGCCGCGATCGGGCCGGGATGGAACGGTCCGCTGGGCGAGGATGCGCCCGGTCGAGTCGATGATGGCCGCCTTGAGGTTCGTGCCCCCCAGGTCCAATCCGGCGGCGACCGGCGGCGTCATGGCTCGATCGCCTCGCCGGTGACCAGCGGCAGCGTGACCGTCTGGATCGAAAGGATGGGCGGGTTCATCGCCCCCAACGCCTGGCGCAAGTCGTCGGGCATGGGCTCGTCGAGTTTGAGAACCATCAGAGCGGTCTTGTCTTGTCGTGACAACGCCATGTCGGCGATGTTGATGCCCGCGTCGCCGAACCGGGTACCGACCAGACCGATGGCGCCGGGCCGATCGTCATTGAAGATCAGGACGATCGAACGCTCCGGCACGAGTTCCATCCGATAACCCTCGATCGACAGCACGCGGGGTCGTCCGTCGGCGAACAGGGCTCCTTCGACGGTGTGGGTCCGCCCTTGTGAATGCACCGTCACCAGCAGCGAATCGCGGAAGCTTGGTTGCGAAGTGTGCGTGGCGTGTTCGACGGCGATCCCGCGATGGGCCGCGTGCTCACGGGCGTTCACGACGTTCAGTCGCGCGTCCAGGTGCGGGCTGAGCACAGCCACCATCGCCTCCCACGACAGCGTGTCGGCCAACTCGCTCAGGGACTCTCCGTAGGTGGTCACGCTGATCCCTTCCACGCCCCCGCCACACCACCCGGAAAGAATCGCGCCAAGCCGTCGGCAGAGGTCAACAAACCCCCGCGCCCGGGGCGTCAGGCTTGAGGGCAAGCCACGCACGTTGACCGCCGAGCGAATCTCGCCTTCGAGCAAGAAGGCCAGGAGCGCATCGACGGCATCCACTGAAACCTGTGCCTGTGCCTCCGCCGTCGAGGCCGCCAGATGCGGCGTCAGCACGACGTTCGGCGCACCAAGGAGCGGGCTGTTCCTCGGCGGCTCGCTCTGATAAACATCGACAGCGGCGCCGGCGAGGTCGCCGCGGTGAAGCGCATCGGCCACCGCCGCCTCGTCGAGCAGCGCGCCGCGAGCGCAGTTGATCAGCCGGGCACCCGGTTTCATGGCGCGCAACTGCTCGGCCCCGATCATGGCCCTCGTTTCGTTGGAGAGACTGGCGTGGAGCGTTATGCAGTCAGACCGGGCGAGTAGTTCGGTCAGGTCGCTGACGATACGGACCGCCCCGTCCATGGCGCTGTCCTGCGCGACGAACGGGTCGTAGGCGAGCACCTTCATCTCCAGCGCCAGCGCGCGCTGCGCCACGGCCCGCCCGATTCGGCCGAACCCGCAGATCCCCAGCGTTCGACCGGCCACCTGTGCGCCTTGGAAGGCCGAGCGGTTCCATTCGCCGCTACGGACGTGCTCGTGAGCGTCGGGGATGCGGCGATGCAGCGCGAGCAACATGGCGATGGTGTGCTCGGCCGTCGAAAGCGTGTTGGCGTCCGGCGTGTTGAGCACCAGCACGCCGGCGGCCGTGGCGGCGTCGAGATCGATGTTGTCCACGCCGACGCCGGCCCGAGCGATGGCGACCAGCTTTCCAGGCCGCTGAAGCACCTCGGCGGTCACGCTCACCGCGGAGCGAATCAACATGCCCTCGTACGTGCCGACGACGGCTGTCAACTCGGAGGGTGTGAGGCCGTGCTTCACGTCGAATGTGACGCCCGGCGTCGCCCGTAGCCGCTGAAGCCCGCCCTCCGCGATTTTGTCAGCCACCAGGATGTGCGGCATGTGGTACCTTCCGCTTCAAAGCTCGCGTGGACGCGCCGTGGCGAACCTCAAGCAAAAACAACCCCTGCGTAGCCCACGGAGTCGGACGGCTGCTCCGCGGTGTCTTCAGCCAGTATCTCGCCGCTGGTCGTGTGCTCCAGGAGAAGCCCGCGCGAGGCGCCCAGCACCCGGGCCGCGGTGACCGTTGCCGCCGCCGCGCCGCTGCTGCAGGCGTTCTTGTGGGCCGCTGCCTCGGGAACGAGGTCTTCGGAGCGCATGGCACAAAGTAGATCGACAAAGCGGCTGTCGTTTTCCACCTTGGCCCAGGTATTCCCCTTGGTACCGACGCCCTCCGGCGTGAAGCCGTACCGCGGGCCGTAATGCGTCAGGTCGGTCGTGCCAATCACCAGGGCGTTATAGTTGTAAGCCTTGATCGTTCGTCCGACCGCGTCGCCTACTTCGGACGCTCGGGGATCGATCGGAATCATGATGGGAACGATCGGAATCTCGGGAAACAGGTGCCGCACGAACGGCATCTGAACTTCCAGCGAGTGCTCGGCCTCATGGGCATAGGGGTCATCGACGATCAGGTTCGTGTGACCCAAGATCCGTTCCGCGAGACGGCTGTCGATAGCCACCGGACCGAGCGGCGTTTCCCACCGGCCTGTGCCAAACAGCGCCGCCTGGCGTCCACGGTACCGATGGACGCCGCTCAGCATGACGATGACCCTCGGTGGTTCTTGAGCCGCCAAGACCCGAAACACGCGGGCGGCCACGCGCCCGCTGCACATCCAGCCTGCATGGGGCACCAAACCACCGACGTACCGCGCGGTGCCTTGCTCCACGGGCGCTTCGGCATCTTCGAGTAAGGCGACGAGCTGTTGGAGACAGGCGTCCCGGTCGGCCGGGTAGAACTGACCCGCGACCACCGGCTCACGTACGATCATGGGCTTGCCTCAGCGTGGGTGGCTCCGCCAACAGCCCCGCCGCAGTGCCGGGCGAGCAGCTCGGGTAACTCCCGGCTGAAACGTGACCGGGGCATCACTTCGTCGGCGCCGCATGCCTCGGCCTGCGCGGCGAGCCCCGTATCCACGTGAGCGACGTAGGCTAGAACGAAAGGTTTGCAGGCATGCCGCTGGCCCGCTTCGATCACCGCCGTTGAATCATTGGCCGTGTTGAGATCGACAATGAGCAGCGCCGGCTTAGTGCGATCCAACGCTTCGCAAAGACCCTGTAAGCCCGACACGACCGTCAGCTCAACACCCCCACTCCCGGCGGTGGATCGGACCTTCGTGCCGAAAATAAGATCGTTGACCACGACAACGGCCGATCGGTTGGGCGGTTCCGCTTCCATGGATATAAGAAATCGCCGATATGCCTCACGAACGCAAGCGCAGGGTTGACCGTCGCATCACGGTGCATCCCAGAATCGGTTTGGAGCCTTTTTCAGAGCACCGGGCGCGAGCCCAGTGACATGTTGACGCGGGGGTCCGCAGGCTGGCGCCTCGGGCTCTGGCTCGGCGTACCCATCCCACCGGTGACGCCATGAAACCCCCGACTCATGCCAGCCGGGCGGGTCTCTTTCGTTGGGCGGAGCAAAACGATTGCAGCATCAGGACCGCAAACGGGGCCATGGCCATCGCCATCGAACCACATGCCGACGAGTTTGCGACGCTCGAGCCGGTCGGGTCCGCAAAGAGCGGGCGAAGGGGCTCTTCGATCACAGGGTCGAACGGTCCCGTGGAGGAATCCAGCACGCCGCTCGATCCGCCGCTTCCGACAATCGGCGTGTCGGCGAGCGAGTCGGCCACCAAGCAGCCGGCCATGAAAAGACCCAGAACCACTCGACCGCAGATCTGATGCATACCCATACCCCCTGTCTACCCAACTGTTGTGTCGATTGTATGCGCCCCGGTGACGGAGCGTCGAGCCGGAACCGGCTGGCAGAGACACCGCCGATAATTCTCGAACCTCAAAGCCGGCCCGCGCTTGAGAAATCCTCGCTGTCCGGCTACGAATCTGCTTGCGAACGACCAACCTGAAGCGAGCGGCACGGCATGGATCTTGGCGGCATTTTGACAATCGTAGGCGTTCTACTGGCCTGCCTCGCCGGCGTGCTCATGACCGTCGTGCGCCTCCCCGGTACCTGGCTCATCGTGGCCGTGGCCGTTGGCGTCGGCTGGTGGTCCGACTGGCAGCGGGTGGCGCTTTGGCTGGTCGCGATCCTGATCACCGTCGCCGTGGTGGGCGAGGCCTTGGAGTTGCTTTCCTCCGTGCTGATGGCGCGACGGGCCGGCGCCTCGCGTCAGGCAGCCTGGGGCGGACTCATCGGCGGCATCGTGGGGATGTTCCTTCTTTCCTTCCTCGTTCCCATACCGCTCATCGGCACGATGGTCGGCGCGCTACTCGGCTGTTTTCTCGGGGCGACACTGGTCGAGCTGTCCGTCCGCCGACAACTTGGCCAGGGAACGCGCGTGGGGTTTTTCTCTGCGCTGGGTTTCGTGCTGGGGACGGTTACAAAAATGGCGATCGCCCTGGTGATGTCCGGGCTGCTGCTGACGTCGGCCGTGTGCTCCGGCTCCGCGGCGCTCCCCCCGGACGAAGAAACCTTGCTACAGGCTCTACCGGCCGAGGAGATCGTCGAAGATGGGTCGTAGCCGCGCCGGGCAGGGAACCGCCCGTTTGTACTCCACCTTCATCCGCTTGATGACCTGGGTACCCTTCAACTCGTAGGTGGTGGCCACACGACGCTCATCGTCGAGCATTTCCTCGACAACCTTGTAGCGGATCGGTAACCCATCGGCGCCTTTCGCCTCAAGCGTAAGGATCCAGGATCGGTTTTCCGGTGACCACTCGCCCGTAACCTGAACGGGAAGCGTCTTGGATGCGTTGTCGAACCAAACGCCGCGGTACTTTCCGTCGGCCTCATTCCAGGTGAGTGTGCCGATCGCGTGATACGCACTCGAGCCACCTGAGCGCGTGTAGACGCGGCGAATCGCCCGCTGATCCAGGATCCAGGTGATCTCCTCGGTGCCGTCGGCCGTGCCGACCTCTTTGCCCCGCCGGTCGTAATGCGTCTCGGTCAGGTTCCAGGGTCCGGTGAGCATGTCCAGCCGGGCGAGTTCCTCACTTTCGAACGCGATGACCTTCCCGTCTTTCCGCGGGGCCGAATGCTGTGGGGTTTTCTGCGCGAACGCACTTGCGACAGGCACAACGCCGACGCCCATTCCCAAGACGATCAAGAGGCGATGACTGAGTCCGCGGTTGACCATGATTCTTCGTCCTCCAGCAGGGTCCAGGCGCTGTCGAGAAGCGTGAATACGTGGGCAGTTTTCAGAGCCGCGCCCGTAAAGAAGCGGACCTTTTTCGCCAAAAAACGTCGCTCCCTTACGGACACGGCTCTCTCTCAGGCTATACGACGACGCAATAACCCGCCAGGTTCGATGAGTTTTGGGAGGGCAGATGGGTGCGGGACAGTCTTGGCGGACCGTGCAAAGCCATCTGGACAGCGCCCCGCCGCTTCAGAGCCGTGGGCGCAAGCCCACGGACAAGGTGCGAAGCAGCATGGCTGCTACGATACCAGACCGGTCACAGGGCTCGCGCCCCGTGCTCTGAAGACTTCCCGCCGATTCGCTCATGTACCCGGGCACACCGCCGGCCATCGCGCGGGTTGACAGCCGCGAAGCCCCTTTCGCACGCTGGCTCGCTCCGGGTTGTGATCTGGGTGGCTACCCGCGCGACACCAACACCTTCGCCTGGTCCATAATCTGGGAAAGCCCCACGCCGACGTGGGCGAACACCTCGTCGGCTGATTTCGCGGATTTGGGGATACGGTTCGCCGTCAGGCCGATGACGCGGACGTCGCCTGCCGCAGCCGCCGCCTCGGACAGCTCGGCGTGCAGACCGCCGATGTAGTTGTCCTCCACCGTGAGAATCGCCCCGCCGGAATTCCGTGCGGCCTCAAGAACCGGCTCGGCATCCATCGGGAAGGTGTAGGCGTCGAACACGTTGCAGCCGACGCCCTCCCCCGCCAGTTTGTTCGCTGCTTCGAGCACCGAGTGCAGCATGTATCCGCAACTGACGAGCGTCAGATGCTCGCCGCTACGGAGCTGTTTACTGCCTCGCAGGGCGAATGTTTCGTCCAACGGATAGAGGAACGGCGCGGCCGGTCGGTGCGTCCGCATGTAGCACAACCCGTCCACGTTCGCCATCAGCTCGGCCGAGCGATAGGCACAGACCGCATCGGCTGGCTGAAACACATGGCACATGACGCCGCCTCGGCCGCTATCGACCTGGGTCATGCTTCTAAAGAAGGCCACGTCGGTCACGGACATCTGTGACGGCCCGTCGGCCCCCAGGGAGACGCCGGCGTGCGACCCGACGATCTTGAGGTTCGCCCTACTGATGCCGGCCATATCGATCTGGTCCGCCGCCCGGGCGACGAACTTGGCGAACGTGCTGGCAAACGGAATCTTCCCCGCCGCCGCCAGCCCGGCACCGGTCGAGATCATGTTCTGCTCGGCGATCTTGCACTCGAAGAACCGGTCCGGGTGTTTCTCCTGGAACAGGTTGGAGAACGTCGAGTTGCTCACGTCGCCATCCAGGGCGACGATCCGAGGGTCGGCGTCACCCAGCGCGACCAGCGCCGCGCCGTAGGCCACCCGTGTGGGGAGCTTCTTGTCGGTCAGCGCCTTTTCGAGCCCCACCTGCGTAAGCGCTGTCGCGAAGTCGGGCAGCGAGACGCTCGCGGGAACGACCGCGGCGGAAGCGCCCACCGGTGCCGCCGGCGTCATCGTCTCATCGTCGCTGGCGTGCAACCGCTTACCTGTTTCGTCCAGCTCGGCGAAGGCCCTTTCCAGGTCGCCCGCCGATAGCGGCTTTCCGTGGAAGTTCTTGCCCAGCATCATATCGACGCCCCAGCCCTTGACCGTCCGCGCGATCACCGCCAGCGGCTTGGCACCAGTGCCGGCCTTCTTGAGCGCGTCGGACAGTTCGTCGGGATCGTGACCGTTCACTTCGACGACGTCCCAGCCAAAAGGCCTCATCTTTGCGGCCAATGCCTCGGCCGACTGCTGCGGCGAGACCCGCGCGGCCTGACCGTGCTCGTTGCAGCTAAAGATCGCGCAGATGTTGTTCAGCTTGTGATCGACGATGAAATCGGCCGCCTCCCAGACCTGTCCCTCACGCGACTCGCCGTCACCGATGATGGTGAAGATTCGTTTGTCGATGCCGTCGGCCCGCGCCGCCAGCGCCAAACCGGCGGCCACCGAAAGACCCTGACCGAGTGACCCGGTCGCGGCATCGAAAAACGGAAAACCCTCGGCCGGGTTCGGGTGGCCGTCAAGCACGCTATCCAGCTCGCGCAACGACGCCAGATCGTCCACCGTCAGGTACTTTGCGTTCTTCGGATCGCCGCCCACCGCACCGCCGAGGTCGGCATAGGCCGCATAGACCATCGGCACGGCGTGGCCGATGGAAAGCACCAGCCGGTCGTTGCCGCGGTTCCACGGATCCTTCGGGTCGTACCGCATCCGCCGGTACATCAGCTCGACGACGATGTGGCCGATCGCCAACGCGGACGACGGATGCCCCGAGCCGGCCGCCGTGGTCATACTCAGGACATGCTTGCCAAGCGCGATGGCCTTGGCGTGAACGGTGGCGGTGGTGGACACGGTCGTCTCCTGGGGCGTGCGGGACTCAACCTGGGTCATGAAAGGCTCCGAAACTTCGTTTCTCGTGAATCGTTTTGCGTTCTTCCGTCCCGAGCCGCGGGCCTAAAGCCCGCGCGGATTCCGCGATTGGTTCAGCGCCGGTTAACCCGAAGACTGTTACGGACGAACGAGAATGCGCTAGACAACGCGGGCAGCGTAGCGACCGGCCGGGAGCGGTTCAAGCCCGGCGCAGGAGGTCACGCGGGGCAGGTTGTCTCCCGATCTGTGACTCATCGGCGAATCACAATCGCGGAAGATCGGCGGTGCCGTGGCGCGGCTCGCTACCGCTGGGTGGCCGATCGCTCTAGCGATGGGGGAGCCGAATGTCTTTCCTCCTGACATGCCCAGCAAGCTCGTTCGGCTTGAGTCCCTTCGAGCCCATCCGCGACCGGCCGTCGTCTGCTGGGTAGAATGTAACAATGGTCCGGAAGGCTATCATCGTCGTTCTCACGCTCGCGACGGTTGCGTCGGCGTACGTGTGGATCGCCAGCTCCGCCGGCTTCCCGCCGGCGCGCCCCCAAGGAGGATTCTCCGTGCGTCTAGCCAGCCCGTACTGGCTAGTGGTGATGGGTGGCCGATATGGTGTTCTTGGCCTTGAGCGCACATGTACTATCGACGAACTCGTGGCCTTCCCCGCTTGGGCTCCGCCCGTCCTCTTCGGCACATACCCGCTTTTCGCGCTCGTGAAAGTCCCTGCGCGCCGTCGTCGCCGACGCAGGGAACGAGGCCTGTGCATAGATTGCGACTACGACCTGACGGGCAACACGTCGGGGGTGTGCCCCGAGTGTGGCCAGAGGATCGAAGAGACATGATCCGCAAAGTCATCATCTCGGTGCTTACGCTGGCGGCGTTTGGGACAGCGATCGGAAGCGTTATTGGTGACCGACGCCGGCCTTACTCATGGGATATGGGTGGGGAACGACGCATCTCGCTGCTGCTCGGCAGGTCTAGACTTGAGGTTGTCTACCGCACAATCGGGGGCTCTTCCAAGCCCGACATTCGGCTTCTGTGGATGAACTGGGGGATCATCCGGACTGGAATGTGCGACGACGACACCTGTTCCCCACCGGTCTACGTCGCAGTCTGCCCGTCATGGTTCCCGGTCGTTGTTTTCGCTGCTTACCCGCTCTGCGCGGTCACGAGAATCCCGGCGCGCCATCGACGCCGACGTAGGGAACAAGGCCTGTGCGTCGATTGCGGTTACGATCTGACGGGTAACGTGACGGGCCGGTGTTCGGAGTGCGGTACAAGGATCGATGAGCCGTGATCCGCAAGGCCATCATCGCGGTCCTGTCGTGCTCGGCGGGGTTCTTGATGCTGTTTGTCGTGATGATGCTGACGAGCGAGTCGATTTGGTCAGTCGGGACTGTTTACGATCAGGGCACGAAGATTCGGGTCGGTTTCGCGGAGCGCAGCGCAGTTGTCACCTACTGTGGACCGCTGCGCGCATGGTGGCCTGCAGGGCTCTACACGACAAACGTGGCGGAAGTTGAACTCTACCCGACATTCGTCGGTTCGACCGTCACACCGCCCGACCTCGTCCTCAAGAGTGCGGCACTTGCTACGCTACGACCGCTTAGCACACTCTGGATCGCAGCGGCCGGACTGTTGTTGTCGTTGTACCCGATGGTCACCTTCATCCGAGGCCCGCTACGCCGTTGGCGACGCCGCCGGAAGGGGCTGTGCGTTGAATGCTCGTACGACCTGACGGGCAACGTGTCCGGCGTATGCCCCGAATGTGGTGCAAGGATGGAAACGGCGTGATACGCAGGGCTATCATCGTGGTACTGACGGTGGGTGGCCCACCGCTTTAGCGGTGGGGGAGTCGAATGGGTATCCTCTCGGCATGCCCGCGCATCTGAGACGATTCGACGAACCCGGACACATCCACTTCTGGACCATCTCCTGCCATCGCCGACTCGGGTTCTTCCATCACGACGACATGAAGAGAATCGTCATCGCGGCCTTGAGATTGCTACAGGCGAAGTACGAGATCTGCCTCGTCGGGTACGTCGTCATGCCGGACCACGTGCATGTTCTGCTTTACCCGCACGCACGAGCGTGCGATCAGCCGACGAACATCGCCACTCTCTTGAGTGCGTTCAAGCAGCACGTGGGGTTTCACGGCAAAGCGTGGCTCCGGGACTACTGGCGAGTGCACCGTCGATTGTGGTCCGCTCCGTTGACGGACTGGGCGCGCGGTGACGCGACGGGTAAGCCGGTTTGGAACACACGCGGATACGATTTCAACATCCATCGGCGCGACACGTTGATCGAGAAGTTGAACTACTGCCACAAGAACCCGATCACCCGCGGCCTTGCGGACCGGGCCGAGAATTGGCCGTGGAGCAGCTACCGGTTTTACGAGCTTGATGATCGAAGCGTGTTCGCGATGGACTGGGATCGGGGCTGGCCGATAGTGTGGTGAACAGACCCGCGCGGATTCGAGTCCCCCACCGCTGAAGCGGTGGGCCACCCAGGCGCGTGACGCTACTCTCCGCGGAACTTTGGCTTGCGCTTTTCCAGGAAGGCCATGACCCCCTCTCGGTGGTCCTTGGTCTGACCGGCCGTGGTTTGCAGCATGGCCTCGTAGTCTAGCTGGGTGGTGATGTCGGCTGACCAGGCGGCGTTGAGGGCTCGTTTGGTCAGGCCGATGGCGCGCGTGGGCATGGTTGCCAGCATGTCGGCCAGCTTCTTGGTCTCGGTCGCCAACTGATCGTCGGGCACGACGCGGTTGACCAGGCCGATTCGCTCGGCCTCCTCGGCCTTGATCTTCCGCCCGGTGCAGGCCATCTCCATCGCGCGGGCGACGCCGATCAATCTTGGCAAGAAAAACGTGCTGCCGCAGTCGGGGACCAGGCCGACGTGGATGAAGGCCTCGATGAAACCGGCGGACTCGGCCGCGATGCGCATGTCGCAGGCCAGCGCCAGGCTACACCCCGCCCCGGCCGCGACGCCGTTGATCGAGCCGAGGATCGGCTTTTCCATCGTTCGCAGCTTGGCGATGATCGGGTTGTAGAAGTCGCGTAACTGGGTGCCCAGTTCGAGAAGCTCGCCCCGTTCGTAGTCGCCGGCGACCTCGGCGAGGTCTTGCCCGGCGGAAAAGCCTCGCCCCGCCCCGGTGATAACGATGCACCGGACGCTCTTGTCTTTCTCGGCGCCGCGCACGGCCTTGCTGAGCGCGCGAAGCATGTCGGTGGTGAAGGCGTTGAGTTTGTCGGGGCGGTTGAGCGTGATGGTGCGCACGCCGCCGTCGTCCGCTACGAGAATGCTCTGATCGTCACCAGCCACGGTTGGTGTCTCCTGCAGATCTGTGGAGCCGGCGTTCTTGCGTTGTTTCCACGAACGTCGGCGCTCTTTCGATTCCATCGCTCCCTTACGGTCGCGGCTCGGATAAACCTGGCAGTAATCCCATGAAAGGCTGTCTCCCGCCGGAGTATAAGATCTCCGGCGTGAGAA
>CBDUXT010000014.1:0-76110 GCA_965371245.1 uncultured bacterium
GAGTGGTGCTTCGCGCTGCTTCTTATTACTGGGCGCGGTCAACTTGGAAACAAGTTCGGCCGCGCCCGGTTCGCTGCGCGAAGCACGCTGGTAATCGTGAATCGAGAGGAGGTTTCGAGTGTGCGACGGAGGATAATCATGGGTTGGTGGAAAACGGCAAACGGCGCCGTAATCGGTGATCCGGCCGCGGACTACGTCGAGCATGTGCAGGCGATGGGGCTCGTCCTCGTTGAGCCGGACGACGTGCCTTTGAAGGTGAGGGAGCGCCTCGTGGCGCTCTACACCGAAGGCATCGGTCGGCCGCCGACGGATGATGACCTGCGTGCGCTGCTTGGCTTCTGCGGCTGAGTCAATTGCTAAAGGTTGGTCGTGCACCAACATGGTTTGATGGCTTTCGGGATTGTGCCGACAAACAATCCCGTGTTGTTGGATGCAGAAATACCGCTCGGAGCGATGGAAAAGAAGCGAGTTGAGTACCGATGTGTGGCGACTTCCGTCGAGGGATTCGTGCAGCAGGTGGCCGTACAATACCTGCGACACGGATACTGGTTCTACGTGGCTGGGCAGATTCCGGAGGCCAAGGATCCGGCCGCGGTCGATGCCAAGCTCATCAAGAAGTACGGCATCGATGTGTCACGGTGGGAGCGTGCCCGGCGCAAGCGCGCGGGCTTGGCCAACATGCAGTACATCCGCTACGAGCAGTTTTTCTTGCTCATGGCGACTCACGGCAAGCATCCGTTTCTTGACGAAGAAGCCGTCCAAATCCGCGACGCTCGCCGTACACCCATCAAGTTCACGGGCTACGCGATATCGCATCGGGCGGGAAGAGTTTGCGTGCGTATTGAGCGGAACGAGTTCGGACGGGTAAGGGCTCAGCTCCTCCATCTGGCCTACCATAGCACGCGATTCGCCGTGGAGGCTGAGTTCGCAAGGATCCCATTCGCGCCCTACAAACCGGTTCGGCAGCAACTTCTCAAGAGTTGGCGCGCCGTGAACCGGATTCGGCGGCATGCTGGCTACGAGCGAGTCCGCGTGGAATGCGTTTCATGGAGACGACGGATCGTGAAGCCATTTGAGGATCACCGGTAGAGGGGGGTGAGGTTTGCCGTCACAAGCTACTTGGACTTGTTCCTCTGGGCAGCGAACGCTAAACGGCGCTTGGCCATGTCGAACGCCACGGTGCCGTCCAAGGTGATGCCGTGCTCGTAGGCTTGAAGTAAGTCTTCGTTCGAGAAGAGCTCCTTCCATGATCCTACAAGGCTGGAAAAGGAATCAAGGTTTACGATTACCACTCTCTTCGGTACGCCCCACGACTGTAGGTCGGCGAGACTCGACTGATTAGCGGCTGGGCGCTGGAACATGCGGTCCTTCCAAGCCAGTGCCTCCTTCATTGTCAACGGTGATTTGAGGAGTTGGTCGTAATATTGCATGAGGAGAACGTGACAGTAATGGCGAAGGTCCGCGCCTGGTTCTTTATCGACGATGAGGGCCGGCACGCTGTCCGACACATCCTCCGGGTCGCATGCTTCTCTGATCTCCGGAACGCCGATTCCCTGCTTGAGAACATGCAGCTTCGCTGTCGTCACGATCACGGGGAGCACAAACCTGAAATCGTCGGACAAGACCCACGGCTCAAAGTGCTCTCGCGGAAGGGCGGGAAAACCGAACTGGAGCGCCGTGCCCGCGTAGCGAACTTGATAAAGAGCGTTCTTGATCGGCGTTTCGTCGGATGATCGATCACCTCCGCCATCCCTGCCCGGAAGTATCTGTACTCCCTTCACGCCGATCGGAAGAATGTGCTGGTCCGCCGGAGGATGATGCCCGAACCTCACCACAGGAGGAAGGACATAATCGAGATCTGCATACCACGGTGGCACAAACGGTTCCACAAGGCAATTCGTCATCCAATCCTCTTGGCCCATTACCTTGTGTGACTGGCGTATGAAGAACCAACGAACACCGTCCCGCCGGTACTTGCACTCGACAGCAAGCTGAAGGCTAGCCGAGGGAAGCGCCCACATTCCGTAGATGTCAATCGATCGGTTAGTACGAGTTCCGTCGATGTTAACGACCGTGAACTCGTGCTCACCAGGGACGAAACAGTCATGCTCAGTAAGAATGCGAGCTACCGTGGCCTCAAGCGGCATCCCTGAACTCAACAGTGCCTCTTTCCATGTCTTCGTTGGTGGCATTGCGTCAACCTGTCGAAATGAACACCGAGCAAAGCCTGATAATCGATGCCATGTCCGCGCTCATCGATTCGCTTCTTGGAGCGAATTTTTGCGTTCTTCGAGCATTCGCTCGTGGAGCGTTAACCCGAGCGCAGGCCATGCTTTGAACGCGTTCGAATCGGCGAGTCTCTTCGCCCATTCGGGCCATTGCGTTCCTTCGTAGCCACTGTGGCCGATCTGCAAGGCTGCTTCGAGAACAATCCAAGGCTTCAACCCTGTATTGTGGCTCTCTTGCTCAAGCTCATCCGCAAGCCTGCTTGCGCGCTGCTGCCGACGCATGGCACGTAGCGACTGCTCGGCGGCGTTCGCCACTCGTTCATCGGGATCCGCAAGTGTTTCGAGGAGCTTAGCGCGCAGACTGTCATCATCAAGGGCGTTTCCTGCAGCTAAGCGACATGCAGCCAGGCGGACGCCTGGCAGTGCTGCTGAGAGCTGCTCCAGAACCCAGGGGACATCCGTCGATCGCATAGTGTGCGCCATCGACCAAAGCACAGACTTGTTTCCTTCAACAGCCGCCAGTTCAAGGTAGAAATCGCGAGCCGCCACGACATTCATCTTCGTCAAGAGTAGGGCGTACAATTGTCTATCATGGGCATCCGCATCTGCCAACGCCTTTCGTGCGGCTACGGATGCCGCATCGGAATCAATCGCCGCTAGACCCCGAATCGCGGATGCCTTGGAGCCTACGATCCAGAAACTGTCTTCGCGGGCAAACGCCGCCTCGCGAATATGGTCACAAGTGGAGGACAAGCTAGGTAGTACTTCGACCAGCAGTTCATCGGCCGCTTCAGCAAGAAAGACACGGAGGTCGCTTCGCAGGGCGAAGGTTGTCGCTCCTTCAGTCGAACGCAATCGCTCTGCGAGTAAGCTCAGGGCTTGCGTGCGCAACGCTGAAAACTGTGTTAGCCGAATAGCAAGGGATGCATCCCAAGTATCCGTGAGCGATTCGAGTAGCCATCCGCGGGCTTCGGAGGATCCGATCCGCGAGAGTGCAACGACGGCAGCATAGCGGGTCCGGGTATCCGCAATACATTCGCCGATCAGACTTACCGCCCCGTTGGCAGGCTGGCCCAACCGCCCCAGACCCAGTATGGCGGCGATCTGTGCTGTCGAGTCTGGTGGATCGCGCAAAACAGCTACGATGTCATCGACAACCTCGGCAGTCCCAAACAGACCGAGGCCGATCAGCGCTCCCGGCAGTCTCGTAGCGTCGCGTTCCCGGACTATTCTGCTTGCTTCTTCGATTGCCTCTGCCGTCGCGGTAGTGCTGGGACGCATCCAATCAGTGATATCTCGCGGCACATGCAGCCCAAGACGGAGCGCCGAATTCAGGACACCGTCACCATCGCCAACGGAGGCCAGCGCCCGCATCGATTCCATCTGAAGAACAGGAGTGGAAGTATCAGCCCATCGCTCGTCGCTTAGTGCGATCCGACGCAGCTTCTCAATTCTGTCGTGGCCGGTATTCTTACGAGCTTCTTGAATCGCGTCGAGCTTTCCATACTCCGATTCAGCGTCAAGAAAGGCACTGACGACGCGTCCATGTCCTTCCCCGCAAATCTTTAGAAGCACCTTGAGCGCGGGCTCTCTTGTCAGATTATCCTGCCAGAGGTTGCCTCGTGCGCCGATTTCGTCAGTCAGCAGGCGCTCAAGTCGCTTTTCGAGCGAAGTGTCTCGGCGCGATTCGAAGACGCTCAGAAGATCGCGCCTACAGACGGCGGCAAGCATAAGCATCGGAACGTACAGCGAATCAGGGTCCGTGTACCTCGTTGGTCTTCGGTCGCCAGGGCTCGAATTTGATTTGTCAACCATCGCGGCCAGTGCTTCATCAAGGGCGTCTAGGAGGATCTCCAGAGTTGGACCATCCATCTCGTTTTCGCAACCTTGGAAAACAAGCGAAGTCTTGAGCGGGTCTTTGGACTGCCGCACTAGTTTGTGAAGTTCTCGGCGCGTCTCGTCTGGAGCACTAAGCATCAGTCGAGGCAGATGCCATCCCCGACACAAATACTGGAGATTCTCAGATAGAACTGACAGTCTTGCGGCGGCCTGCTTGGGATCGATTTGCGAAAGTGCGCGCAGCGCAGCCGGGCCAAGAAGGTCCTCTTCGACGTCGAGCCAAGATTCCAGATGATGCAGCTCGGACAAGTCTCTCCATGTGCCGATGTTCTGTGCGAGGCATCGCCGCCTCTCACATGAAACCTTCTCGAACAACTCTGCCTTACAGGCTCGCCAGGTCTTCCCGTCGTCGCCTAAACTCGCTGTTAGGTAGGCCAAGTCATGTGCTGGCTCGGTCTCGGAATCCGCATGGCGAATGGTCGAGACGACCCAGCCTGGATTGAGTCGGGCGCACTCGCGAAGAGCTTCGAAGGAATCATCGTAGAGCCAGATTGCCGTTTTTCTATCTGCTGGAACTTCATCCCCAAAAAACTTCTCCGGGTTCAACTGCATTTCGATATGTAACTTCCACACCGTGTCGAGGACTTCCGGAAAGGGCCGTTGGCCCAGAACCATCAGTGCAACCCTGCGTACTCGCGGTCGTTCGTCCACCAGAAGCCTCTCGACGTGAACGCGCAAGCTATCCGTCGGGAGTTTTGACAATCCAGCAACGACAGCCTTCGTGTCAAACCAGTTGCCAGTAGCTGCCAAGTTGGCCAAACGACTAACGAGCGGTCGCACGGCCGCAACTCCCAAGGTCGGCAGCAAATCGCGATACAGGATGTCCAGGGTGTGATGCTGCAACCCTCCTGCTACGAGTTCGAGAACGTCTTCGGCGCATTTCTTGTCATCTTTCAACCGAAGGAAGAACCAGTCCATGGGGACGTAGCCAAGCGTGATGCTCTTGAAACAGGAATCGCCCTCTAGCATGCGCCGAAGCAGGTCGGCGATGGCCTCATGGGATCTGGAAACCGACCTGCGAGAAACGGTGATCCCCTTCGCGACCGCAAAGTTTAGGAGGCGATCGTGGGGCACTTCGTAGTGGGTACCAGAGGAACGTCGCAGCCAGCCGCAGGACCTCATCCGCTGAGCGTCCTCTTCGTCGATTCTTGAAGTCTCAAGCTGGTCCTCATCCCACGGGTACTGTGCATCACCGCACAGTGTGGCGGCGAGGTTTGCAAGATGTAGTGCATCGCGATCTTTGAGACTCTTCCAAAACTTCTCGATCAATTCGTACTCGTTTTGTGGTCGCCAGTTGCCGAGTTCTTCAAAAAGCTGACAATACAAACCCGCTAACTGAGGTTTCCGTAGTAGCTCGCGAACATCGGCGGGGAGATCGACCCATCCGTCGCCCAGCCTATGTCCGAGGTACTTGTCACGTTCGGTCGGGGTGAAGCGGTCCAAACGGACGAGCTGGACTCGATCCTGATGATCGCGTTGGTGCTCCTCAAAAACTCTAGCGGCCTGTTCGTTGCATGCCACAATCATCTGGACGCCCCAGTCTTCAACCGGGTTGTTTAACAGCTCCTGAGCCGCACCCGGTGACGTAAGTCCGTCCAAACAGATCCTTAGCCACAGTTCCTGCTGGGGTCTCTTGAGCACATCGGCTCGTCGTCGGGCGAGATTCTGGAGGGGCAGGGCGTCGTCGTGGCCGAGAGCATCTCGCCAAACTCGATCGGCTGCGCGCTGCAGGTCCCCTTCGGCGTCGCCCTTCGAGTCGAGAATGACTGGCGCTAGCCCAGCCCCTACATGAGTCTGAGCATAAAGGCACCAGGACTTTCCCAAACCGCTGTCTCCGCAAACAACAATGAAAGGCGCGGACGCTAGGGTGATCTTGGCATCGCCAAGAGAGAAACGCACATCCCACTCGGGTCGGTAGCCACGTAACCCCGTCCGACGCCGGCATTGCGTTTGACAGCTCTCTTTCATGGCCGCCCATTGGCTAATAGACGAGACATACTTGAGGTCATGGGCCTTGAACAGCTCCTCTGGCGTGATCGTTGTTGTATTCTCACTAGAGTGCTTAATGATCCAGCCGACCATGGCATCGAGCACGTTCGGGATGTCTTCCCGATGGTGGACAATCGGCAGCATCGCCGCACCAAGGTCTTGTCGCAGCGCCTCCTCTGAAACGCCGCCTGTGAAGTGAAATCGTGCAAGCATGTGCCATGTTTTTCGACGTGTTTCGTCGATGGTCTCGTCCTTCGCAGCCGGTGTGGTGCTCAGGTGTGCGACGATTCGATCGAATAGAGCGCGTCGCGTGCAATTACGTTTCCAGAACTCGCTAGTCGATCCGCGGAATTTCAGTTGCGTCTTGTCGTCCAGCGCCGCGTAGGCGGTGCTGAATTTTGATGCGGGTGAACTCGACTCAATGCCCTGATCTAGCGAGTTAAAGAAAGCAAGAACCTCGGACCAATCTCCAAATCCGCCTTCCGTGATGAATTCGTAGGTACTGTTTGTCGGAGAATCCGTCGTGAGGGCGCGATACAAGTCAGGAAGGACGTCTTCGACCACACGCTTGATTGACCACGTGCCGTTTCCCAAGGTCTTCAGTTGAACGACCCGGCGTCCCTCCGCGCGTTCAACCAAGGCGTCTCCGCCCAGGGGTTCCAACACCAGGCTTACGACGTGGCCGCCTCGATCCTCAGTGTCGTCGGTCCGTTTGATACGTGCAGAAGCTGCGCACAGCACGCACCACAGAGCTTGGTACCAAATACCACGATTTGTGGCAGCGCCTCCTAAGCTCTTTTTGTCCGACATCTGGCTAACTTCCGCAAAGCTGATGAATCGAGATTTCGGCCACGATGCACGTCTTCGTACAACCCGCAGGCGCGGTGGCTTCACGGCGGAGTACTCCGCGTTCTGTGCCACCGTCCGCCCCAGGACCGCCTAATTCTCGCAACAAGATGGTACGTGTTCGCGGCGTATAGTACAGGGCTAGCCATGGGATCGTTGAAGCTGGGTAGGCTGAAACATCAGTAGTTTGGGAAGAATGACGCGGAGTTTTCGGGGTTGTAGGCCCCGGTCCTAGAGTTTCGTCGTGGGCGGGTCGGCGTGGCCGGCGGCCCGCTGGACGTCTTTCGAGCTGCATCCTTTCTCTAGGGCGATCGTGATGAACGTGGCCTGTATCGGGTGGGCCGAGTATTCCCGGGTCAGGCCGAGCCAGCACGCGTGCTTCCGGGCGATCCGGTCTAAGGGATCCGAGTTCATGTGCCGCCGGGGCCTCCTCGGCCGACCGGCGGCGCTCGAATTCCGAGTCACTGAAGTCGACGAATGACATGCGGGAATCGGTCCGTCGCGAGACCGCTTGCGCCGTTCCTACGATTTATGATAAGAGATTCTATCAACAGTGGCTGCCAGGGACGGAGAGGGAAAAACCGCAACGATTCAGGGCAATCACGGCCATGCGCCGTGCGGCACAGCCAGCATCCAAGGAGACGTGGTCAGAACGAACGACATTGCGAATACCAGCAACCTGCCCACGGACGCGACCGACCAGGTCGGGCTTCCACCCATTCTTCTCGGTCGCCTGACGCCGGAGGTCCATCACGGCGTTGAGACGTTCTACAGCTGCGTCGCCGACTTGTTCGAAACCTGGGTCGCCCGTCGCCGGAGTCCGCACACGCAACGCGCCTACCGGCAGGACGTGGAATCCTTCATCAGATTCGTGGGCTTCGATTGGCCCGCTGAGTCGTGGCGAATGTACACCGTGTCCGTGAAGGACGTTCAGGCCTACCGGGAACATCTGATCTTGCACCAGGCGGCGCCGAAGACCTTGAACCGGCGAATCTCGTCGCTGTCGAGCTTCTATAAGTTCCTGGCGGCCTCAGCGGTGGAGCTACGCTTGCCGATCACAGTGCCGAATCCGGCCCACGCACAGTTCATCAGTCGGGAATCGAACGACCCGCTTCACGACACCAGGGCGCTCCCAGCCACGCGAGCGCGGCAGCTGATGAACATGCCTGCCAGCGACTCGCTCGTCGATGCGCGCGATCGTGCGATTCTGAAGTTCTACCTGTACGCGGGGGCGCGAATCGGGGCCGGTTGCCGGCTCAAGCTCAGCGACTTCCACCGCGACGGTGAGGAAGCAACCATCCGGCTGAGCGAAAAGGGCTGTAGACACCGAACAATTGGCCTGCACTTCGCTGCGGCCGAGGCGATCGTCGAATACATCGACAGGTCCGGGCTCACGTGTGGGCCGCTCTTCCGGCCGCGGGCCAGCTCGAACAGCGACAAGCTGGCCGAGCGGCACTTCCATCCGATGGGCATGTATCACGTGATCATGAAATATCTGCGACGTCTGCCCGGCGCGGTGAAGCGAGTGGCCACGGCCGACGGGACGATAGCGTCGACGTGCATCTACACGCCGCATTCCCTTCGGGCTACGACGGCAACGTTGCTGCTCGGGGGCGGCGTGGAGATTCGGAAGGTCCAGGATCTGCTCGGTCACCGGCACGTAACAACGACCCAAATCTACGACAAGCGGCGGATCTCAGTGTCCGAGAGCGCGTCCCACGATGTGCCAATTTGATCAGGACCGGCTACTGGCCCTGTCCTTCTGCGTAACGGCTCAGTTCAATGCAGTTCATCCCTTGGAAAACTCTGCCCCATTTTGGCCCACCGGGCAACCCCAAAGCGTGGGGAAATGTTTCCCCATGTTCCTACGCCGCACACGTCGGGTTGCTGACTACGGTAACAATGTGCTAAATTAAATGGCGTGCTAAAGCACGGCTGTAATGGGCGCCCCGCGCGGTGTCGATGGCTGAGACGCAGGCCTAGAATCGACTGGGCAACACCCGCTGAAGGAGACGTTCAGTTTGGGAGCTCTCCATGGATCCAAGAGAAGATTCGGTTTCGATAGTATCAACACAATCGCCTGAGGTGATTGCCAACACGCCAATCCCTGTGTCCTGGACGCTGGAAGATTCCATCGTCGCCGCAAGGATTGACACCCAAACCATCCTAGATGGGATTGGGCCCACTGACTTGGCGACGCTGGGCAAGCTCCACACACTTGCTGAACCGCTGGTTGTCCGATGTTGTCTTTCCTTCCTCAAGCGGAATGTGCGATTGTTGGTTCCAGGGGGGAGGCCGGATTGTCGTGAGAATGCCGTGACCATTGATGATATCACCTACCGGTTCGTCGGTGGACAGCGGCCTTGCGAATGGCGAACCCTGATTATACTTCTTGTTACCGCTGGACTTCCTTCTGAGCTTCCGTATAGGGGACATGAGAGGAGAATCGAGGCTGTTCCGCAATTCGATAAAGCGGTGATGGGTGTCCCGCCGTCTGCCATTGGATTTGATACGACGGCCGCACTCAGAATAGTGAAGAATATTCTCGAAACCAGCTACACTTGGATCAATGCTAGATTAACGTCAGCGGTGTCTCGATCGACTGGACAGTTGGGTGCAAGGCTATATCGACGACTTGGCGAAGCCGCTACTCGGTTAAACCAAGATCCACAGATCATCGACGAGTTTCTCTTCGCCGGGGAAGACCAGGACGGGCGCGTACTTCACTTACTAAGCAAGGAAAAAATACAACAGTCGATTGCACGCATCGCTGCGAACGCAGGCACGGCGCAGTACTCGCCGACAAGACTCGCGACCGAGTTTGCGCAGTGCGCGGTCCAGCTTGGCGTTGCACACGCACGTTTCATACCGGGTGAGTTGCAGTCTGTTAACCGTTCGTTCCTCCAAACCGACTACAAAGAAAGTGATCCGGGGCTATTTGAAGCAGAGCTCGCGCATCATCGTTCCCTTGATTTTTCGCTCATCGGAATCAATTGGACAACGGGTCCACGTCTATGGCTTCTGAGTCCTCAGAAAACGGTGGCCGCCGCGACAAGTCTTGTCAAGAGAACCGCCTCTAATCTTGTTCGAGACTTTCTTGACTGCTACGACGATCTTGCAAGAAACCGCAAGTCGGACTCAGGTTCTGTGATAGATGACGACTCCCATCACCGAGATGAACCAGCGCAAGGAATTGTTCGATCTCTGCGCCCTCCGCTTTCTGGATGGCAGATTGAGTCTTGCGAGATTCCTCCCGTGCATCAACAAATGGCCGCGCCGATAACGCCGACATCTCTGTGCCGACTCCCGTTGATCATCCTTACGTCGACTCGAGACAAAGGGCAGGGCCGCGCTGATCGTGCCTCTGACGAAAAGCATACGATTCGGTCGGTGGAGCAAGCGATTATGAAGAACGAGGGGAGAGAGTGGTTCACCAGCCGCAGGCTGGCTGAAGTGTTCGGCCGATCCAAAGCGCAGGTTCGCTCCAAACTTGATCGAAAGCGAAGGAAGCATTTGGAAGAATCGCGAGGTGAACTCGATTGGAGACGGAGAATCGAGTCCTCCTACGAGGTTCCGTCAAGGGCGCCGAGGCGGCCGACATGGGAGTACGATATCCTATCGATCTGGAGGGACATCTCGACTCTCCCCGAGCGCTCGTGAGCGAAATCCGAGAATATTTTTCCCTGAAATCCAGCCAGACGCAGTTGTATGCATGCCCGTCCCTTGTGCCTACGAGCGCTCGGCTTCCCTGGGAACGGAACCCTGTCAACATCCTCTGACAGCCAACCCTGATCTTGCTTAGCGTTGGTTCGGTGCGCGCCGGGTGCATCGCAATGTGATCGAACGGAGGTAATGATGTCGATGAGATTCATGGCAGCGGGCGCGGTGGTAGCGACGGCAGCGAGCGTCGTCTTCAATTCGACACTAGGTGTTGAAGCGCCACTTCTCGCGACGGTCGCGGCGGCGGCGGCGGGCGCAAATCTAACGGAAGCAGTTCGACTCTTCGAGTACTGGCGCGGACGTTGGCATGTCGTCGCCTGGGAGACGGTTGCAGCACTCGGAAGCCTGCACTGGATCTCAGTGGATGTGCTCTTGTGCGTCGTTTCGCTACTGCTCGCTGGCGTGTTAATCTGCCTTGGGCGCGTAGTAACGCGCGAGCAGTAATCCCCGGCAGAATCGTTCCCAAAATCTCACGCGGATTTGGGATGTACTCGTTGACCTGTTCGATCGGGTTGACCGGGGAATAGGTGCCCAATGTGACATGGGTCCCAATTCTGGGGAGTTTGTCAACGCGGGCCAGCTACGGCGAGAGAATCCAGAAGAGGCCCGGTGGTGCAGTTTGGGCCTCTGTAGAACCGAATGAGGTCAGGTACCGTCTCCGGAGTCGGACTCCGTCCGCTCGCCGCCGTTGCCGTTCTTGCCCTCCTGGAAAATCCAGGTGTGGGCCATGTCGGCGACCTTGGCTACCAGCGGCAAGTCGTCGCGACCAAAGCTCTCGGTCGTCTTCCACTCGTCGCCGTCCTTGTACAGGCGCTGGAAGGTCACGCCGTAACGGACGCCGACCTTGGTGTCGTTTGCCCAAACAGCGGCCTTGACGACGCCGAGCCGAACTTCGTGAACAGGTTTGTTGTTAGCCATTCTCTTTTCTCCTTGTTGTTTACGATGGCCGGTAGCCGCCTACGCCACGAGCGCAAGCAGCTTCCCGGCCTTCTCATCAGCCTCAACGCGGTCGCCGGCGTATTTCATTCGTCCGGCGACGCGCGTGAGGGCGTCTACAATTGCAAAGACCGTGAAGCCGCCGCCTTTGGCTTCGGCGAGCTGCACGGCCTCCTTGGCGAGCGTGCGCCGGATGCCGTGGTCCTTGAGAACTTCGAGGACCTCGTCGACGTCGGAGCCAAGTCGCTGCGCGGCGGCTTTTTCGACCACGCGCACGAAGCTGTCGCGGCGGCGGTCGCGGCTCTCGACCAGTCGGGCGATGATCTCGCGGATGTCGCGAAGCCCGTCGTGGACGTTGGCCGTGTGCTTGCGGCTGAACTCTACGACCTCGACAGCGTCCCAGACGATGTGGTTCTGGCAGACGGCCTGGAACCAGAACGTCTTGACACCGAGTGAGCGGCGTCCGACCTCCGAGTTCCAAACGAAGAAACCTGGAGCGAAAGCCTCGCCGGCAATCTCCGCCCAGCCAGACGGGTCGATCAGAAAGCAGAACAGGTCTTGCTCGCCGCAATACAGTCCGGTCGCGCCATTGACACCAACGGGCGGCGGCTCGAAATCCGTCGCGAACTCACGGAGCATCGTGAGCAGGTCGGCGTTGTAGAGCCGGGTGTAGCTCGCTCCATGGACCGCGCGGACGCGGTGGTCTCGCGTAAGCACCTGAAACGGCTTCCCGTTCCGAGGCAGTGTCTCTTCCATGACACTTGCCGCGGTATCGGGCGACAGGCGATTGACGGTATCTTTGGTGACGCCGGCAAGCCGGCAGACCTGGCCGAAGCTCCAATCGTTCAAACGTAGCGAATCTTCGCCAAGGCTGAGCCGTAACCGTCGCGCATCGGCCTCCGCCCGGAATTGCTGCGGCGGAACCCACCGATCAAGTGAATCCGTCTTCTCCTGTTCGCAGTGATCCCGGAGCGATTGAAGTGAATCGAATCGTTCGTCGGGAGACCGTTCAAAAAGTTGTTGGCTTGCATCGTTGAGCGTGCGCAAGGCTTCTCCTTTCAGTTTGAAAACCATGTAAGAACCGTGATTTGCACCACCGAGCACTCGGCGGCGACTCCGGGGCGTGGTCGACGAGTTTCGGGGTTGGATGAACTACTCAGATTCGTGACAAGACAAGGAACTGCGTGAAGAATCTATTAACGACAGAAAACGCGAGAATTGTCAAGCGTTGGACACGTGAAAAACGCGCCGCAGGGAATCTACTCGGGAGCAATTGTTGCTTACACGTGCATTCGAGGAGATTTCTCGTCTCGTCGAACGGTAAGAATTTGTCGGCCACGACGTGACTCAAGCAGACCACCGAAGCTGCAACAAGACTGAACGAAACCGGAAGTTCGATCGGTCCTGCCGGTCGAGGATTCTTCCGATGGTGGCTTCGCGCCGCGCGCGTGTTTGCGGGGTATAATTAAGTGGTGGCTGCGGCTACCTGCTCTTTCACAAATGAAGACGCGACATCGAACGATGAAACAATCGCCCTGCGCATTTCTGGATGCGTCCGCATTGTCCAGGCCCGGGGGTTGGCGGCGGTGGATGCTGCAATGTTCGGCACTCGACGCGACTCTCGGTAACCAAGTTGGCGGTGGAGTTGAGGCGCGTTGCTCGTAACCGACGCGTTCCCGTAGCTTCCGGCGGAGCCACCGTCGCCAACACATTTGATTTGCAAATGCGTTTCTTTTGCCTTCTCCCGCAACAGGCATAAAACAGCGGGAAATAGGGCGGAACCGTTTACTCTCGGTTTCTATGAGGGCCTTACGGCCTTCAACGTTAGTTGTACTAACAGGCTAAGCCGGGGTTGGCTCGGCAGCCTCTTATACCGAGGGTAGGGAAATGGGTAGACTCATTTTCACAGAGAACGGGAAAACCATGATTCGGAATTTCGCCATGAGGCGGGAATTCGACAACCGTGGGCGCATGTCGAGGTTGTTGAGGGATGACGTGACCGTCATCCTACAAACCGGCGACGCCGACGAGCGTGTGTTGGATTTCCTTGAAAATCCGAATAAAACCATGCACGGGGAGTCCACGCTCTCCGTCTTGAATGTGCTGATGTTTGCGCTTGGCGCTATATCAGTAGTGGTTTGGAACGGTCTCTTCGGAACCGCCTAAAATCGTGCGATAGTTGTGGACTAACCCTCTGCAACTATCGCCTTTTTTTTGGCCCGGCGAAGCGGGCTCCGTCGCAATCGAGCTGGCACGGGCATACGTAGCTACAAGTGGCTCAAGGCAAGTTTCGCCGCCACAGCAATTAACGCGCCGAGGCCGAACATCAAAGCGGCGGTCGAAGCCCGCACTCGCAGCGATGAGAGCGCGCCGACGATGCCGAATCCGGTGCCGATGGTCCCCGGCCTTGTGCTTTTTCCGTCGTCGTCGGCGTCTGCGCCGACCCTGTCGGCCGCTTCCATGGCCGCTTGCGTTCGCTCCGGAGGAACGAACTCAGGCCCCGTCCGCAGCAGCGACAGGTAGTCCGCGATGGTCTGTTCATCGGCCTTCATTCGTAGAGCGTTAGCACGAATCGCTTGCCTTGGTCAAGGTCGCGTGTATAATGGGTTGAAACGACTACGTTCTTTTTGCCTTCTCCCGCAACAGGCATAAAACAGCGGGACGCATCGACGCGAGCTTTGCTCCGACAGATGCATGCGCACGGCGGTCGCGGGACCGTGCGGCGACAGGCCAGACATCGGAAGAACTTGGCCACCGTCTCGAACGGCAGGACATCAGAAAAACGCTGCCAAAGTTCGGATTTCCGCGGCGAGAATGAAGGCCCCTCGGGGTCTTTGTTCTTATCCGGAGCGCTTCCAGCCAACGATTCGTTCCGCCACGTCCACTTCGACTGGGATTTCAACGGCAGGGTCTAGGAGTCGTGACACCAGCGGCTTGCGAATAAGCCAGGTACTCATTTCCTTGATATGCGGGCCGCGTGGCATCAGAAACACGATGATTAGTTCGCGGTTCTTGGCGAAGTACGTCCACGGTTTGAACGTCGATCGGTTCACGAACTCCTGCAATCGACAAAGTGCCTGATTGCGTTCAAAAACGCTCCTGGGTCGTTGGTTCGGGTAGACACGAATCAGCGCGATCTTCCGCGTGCCATGCTTGAAGGCGGCGGCGGCGCGAACCGGGGGAAGACCGGCCGCTTCGGTCACCCGGTGCGTCAGTTTCTGCACCGCCTCGGGCGGCAGCAAGGGACGCAGCTTTCCGCCGAGACAGCAGTAGGCAAGCGCCGCGTAACGGTTGATCTGGTCGTGGCGGCGAAGCGGCTCGCTACTCAAGGTGTATAGAGCATGGTGCTTGTAGAGCTTCTTTTCAGCAACGAGCTCGCGAAGCGTGGCCGTCGCCCTGCTGGAATGGCCGCCGAACAAGACGCGCGCCAGCGCCAGGCGCGTCGTCACACCGTACGTGTGAACATGAGCCAGAACCTTACTCTTCGTAGTCTGCGTAGAGTGCTTCGAGTTCCTCATGAGCAATCGCTACGGCCTTCTTGTCGACTTCCGCCGGCGATTCCTTTGCCTCAACGGTGTGACGTTTTCTCCGGGGCCATTTGATGAGCATTCGCCGGTCATACTCTTCCAACGTCAGCGGGAAGGTGGTCCGAACGAGCTGCGGCATCCCGCCGAACTGGGTGTAGCCCGCCCCACGTGAGACCCGCAGGATGAACTGCAGCGGGTCATCCGTGGCCGCAATGATGTCGTTTCGCGTGAGTCGCGGTTTGGTGGAATGAGTCCAACCGAGAGTTGTCGTGGAGCTTGAGCCTAGGCCCGAGGAAGAGCTCACGCTTCTCGAGCGGACGAAGGCCAGTTCTTCCCCAGATGACTCGGACAGCTCTCGTGCCTCGTCCGAATCCGTTACCCCGAAGTACATCTTCATGCGCGTGTTGGTACGGATCGTGGGTCGCAAATCGATGTCGTGGGTCTTTAGATCGCTCTGCGTCTGGTTGGCGAGGATGGCCGAAATCCCGAAGCTCCGGGCCTGTTCCAGGATGATCTTGAAGTTTTCGCCGGCGATGCTCTGGAACTCATCGATGACGAGGTACACCTGGCGCGGCGGCTCCCCTCGGCGACTTCGGTCGATGGCTGCGGCAAGAAGAGAGAAGAGCGCAAGCTTGCCGATCTCTCGAACACTGATGCTCTCGAGCGCCGCGGGAAGCCAGAAATAAGCGACCTGTCCGTGCTCGATCAACTCGGGCATGTGGATGGATTGTTCCGGATGTTCGACGTTCTCCGCCGTCGCAAGCATCTCGTATTGGGTCATCGCGTGGATGGTGGACACGAGCTCAAAGGTGTCGGCCGCCCTGCCGTAATCGCCGGGCTTGCCGAGAGAGCCATCTCCCCCTCTCGTTAGCTTCTTGAGTATTCCGTATAGCTCTTCCATGGACTTGGGTTTGTGGCTCAACGCGTCGAACAGCAGCATGCGGTTACGCCGTGAATAGTAGGATCGTCCGTAACCTTCTCCGTGGTTCAGATTCAGTGCATCGAGGAGCAGGTGACAGAGCTGGATCGTCGTGCGGGACTCGCTGTCCAAGTTGTGAAACGGGTTGAAGTAGTGCGAGGCCATGTTCTTTTCAGGTGTGAAGAAGCGGAAGCAGTGCTCCGGGTCGTCGCCCCATTCCGTCGAGGCTGATGCATCGCCATCCGTCTTGTCGTCGTTCTCTACGACATCCTCCACCGCCTCTTCTGACTTCGCGATTCGTTCACTCCGGTTCGAAGTCACGTTGGCCGCATCCCCGTCGCTTTCGACTGGGCTTTGGTGCTCTTCGTCTACTTTGGCGACGTCCGTGGCGCCAGATCCTTTGTCGTCCGGCGACGGGGCGTCGTCCAATTCGTCAGACCCGCCGGAACCCTCGACTGACGCCGATTCCGAGGTGTACGCATCACCGTACCTTTCACGCAGGTATTGTTCGCGTCGTCGTTCCATCTCGTACTTGACCGTCTGAAACAACGCGTTGTCGCCTTTCAGGTCCAGGATCACGATTGCCGGCGGAGGCACCGTCTTCCCGTCAGGTCCGGCATGCCCACGGATCAGTTGAATGAGAAGGGGGGCGATGCCCAGCGCGGTCTTACCGCTTCCGGTCTCGCCGACGATGTAGCTGTGTTCGCGGAGGATGCTCTTGTCCAGGAGCACCGGGTATTCCGCGTTGGGTCCAACGCCCAGGAAAAGATGCTCCGCCTCTCGGACCTCGCGATGCATCGGATTGACGGCCACGTGCGGCGACGAACACAGCCGATCGACGAACCATTGCCACTCGCAGCGACCATCATTGTCCATGGCATCCGGCGCGTCGCTTTCAATACGGTCTCGTAGCGCCGAGAGCTCGCGGATTGGCTGTTCGTAGATGGCGGTTAGCATGAGGATCGGCACGGTGGCGAGTAGCGCGGCGGCGGCAGCAAAGAGCCAAAAATTGTCCGTCTGAATCGCCGGTGTTATCCAACCATACGGCACGCCGTAGAGGTCCTCCGGTCGGTACTGTCGTGAAACATATTCGTTCAGGTCCGCTGCGACGAGGTCCCAGGGACACATCAAATCAAGCCCGATGGCCAGCGACAGAAATAGTGAGCCGCCAAGGAGCCAAAGGATTACTGATCGCCGGGCCGCGGACGTTGTTGGGAACCAGATACCCGGCGCCTCGACAGCATTGCCTCCATAGCTCACGAACGTACCGAGGATTTCCACGAGGTCACGGAAGCGTGTAAGAACGTCAAGGTCCCTCCGTTGGGCGACAAGTGCGACCGCAACGACGGCAACAAGCGCAAACGAGGGCGAGAACATCGGAACGAGGACCACAATTGCCAGTGACGCTATCAGGACGCGCTGGCTGGGCTTAATCGGGATACTCTGAATGCCGGCGCGCGTTTCCGGTCTCAAGCGAGGGTGCGTGTACAGCCAATCCTGATAGAAAAGAAACGGGCGTGCTCCGAACGTTTCAAGTATACTAAGGGCTGCGATGCCAAAAACGATCGCGCCGGCCAGCCGATATGCGGTGATGAGCGCAACGGTCTTGAGGAGCAAGAAAACGATCGTGGGTGCCAGGAACAGTAAAACGATCCCAGAACGATCGTATCGATCCAGATACACTCCTGCGATGGCAATGAAAACTCCCATAATGATCGCCACGATGAAACCGGCTTCGGCCGGAAGGAAGGGTCCGACCAGGACGGCTCCGATCGAGCCGACAAGACTCATGAGAAAGACCAGTAGCAGTTCCGATGACGTTGTGCGCGCGAGGGCTTCGGCGTCTCGCGGCTGCTGGCGATAGGCCAGCTGCATGTCGCAATACTGCTCCCGCGGCGGAAACCTGGCGTCGTTCAGGTCCGTGCCCGTGGACGCCTCATAAAGGACCGGGGCGCGACGAACAAGAATCCCGTGGCGGTGTCCGTACGAGCTGCCTTCGTTGTTCAGGAACGTTTTTGCCATGATGCGGTCACCGTGGATAGATCCTGCGGCGAAGGCACACGCGCTACGACGATCCGCGCAAGTTCCCTCAGCCGCGATTGATGTAGTGCCTGCTCGAGTTGCTGCACGCGCAACTGCTCGACAAGCAACACGAAAGCGTAGTTCTCGCTTTCGATCCAGTTCTTGAGCTTGGGATGGTCATTCGCCGCGTCAATCCGGATTCGAATCGCTTTCATGAGTGCATCGACACGCGTCTTGGTACCGACAACGCGGCACCGATAGATCCGGTTGACTTCGCCGCGCTCGATGCAATGGGGACCGGTCGGGGGAGGCTCGAAGACCTTCGCCAGTTCATGCTTTTCGAGTCGGCGCCGAGGTCGGTTCAACATGCAGCAGTACCAAAGCACGCCCAGATTCGTCCGAAGCGTCTGTCCGCGCTGGTCCCGGGTCCGATCGAGCGGTACGCGCCCCTCAGCGCCGGCTCGCGTGAGTTGGTAGTAATTCCGTCGGTTGGGCAGCCCACTGCGGGAACGAACCAACCCCTTTCGGATGAGGTTGTTGATCACGTTGCCACAGCCGCTGGACTCACGCTCAAAAAACACGTGGTCCAAGACGGGTCGAAGAGTCATCCGGTAGCGGCCGATATGGTTCAGGATCCTTTCGTCTCGCTCCGGCATGTCCGATCACCAAATCTCGTAGCCGAGGTTCTTCTTAGCACAGTATTCGTGAAAACCTTCGAGCTTCTGGTTCCCGTACTGCCCGCCGAACTCGACCGCGGTTTGATAGAGCCCGTCCTGGACGATCGCATCGGGCACCTTGATGCCCTGACCCTTCGGTAGTGCCGCCTCCGATACCCAGGACTGCGCCCGCGTGGGAAGTTCCTTGATCATGTTCAGGTAGACCGCGGCGAGATGGATGTCGTGCGTCACCTCGCTGTCTCGCGGTGAACGTCCGCCGTGTCCGGCGAAGTGAACGCCTGCCTCTGAGGTTGCAATGACACACGGCGTCGAGACATCGGCCTTGGACCACCTGGCGCGCAGCCATTTCCCCGCCTTGGCGAGATCAGGCTTGACGAGACCGGGCTGCCAGGTTGCCTTCGGCTTCTTGAGCCGGAGCAACGGGTGCGCCATGAAGGACTCGACCTCGACGAGTCCCGTTCGCTGAAGTGCGACCATTCGCAGGCCAGCGTTGCGGGCGGGATCCTTTGCGCGCGGCCACCAGAACGCACCGATCTGGGCGACGGATAGGACTCGGACGAAACGTGCGAGGGTGGTGATGATCTGCCGATCACGCGCCTGTAGTTGGATACTGGAGCGGGGTACCGGCATGCTGGACAGCGTAGTGGAAACGGCCCGCGCGGTACAGTTTTGCGCCGTCTTGGTTTATGCAAAAAGTGTGCCAAGCACCCTTTCATAAGTAGCCTTCTAGCAAGGACTTACATCGCAGGATGGGGCATCTGTTAGCCCATTTGATACTGGCATAGCCAGTAAATAGGCCGAAACGGCTGTTTGGCGGGCTGACGGAGGGGGCGCCGGCGCGCGTCAGGATGGTCGGGCTTCGCGTGCGTCTCGTGTCGGGCGTGTGAAATGGCGTGGAGCGCGTGAAACGTGTTGTCCCCCCGCCCCCCGCTACAGGTCCCGCCGAAACACGACGCAGTACTCGTGCTGGATGGGGACGTCTTCCATGTGGGCGTACCTGATTCGGTCCGACCGGCAGTCGTGCTGGGCCTTGATGATGACGGAGCGAAGTTGGCCGAGCTCGCTCTCCATGTTCATCACGTCGCGGACGATGGGCTTGTAGCTCCCCCGCCGTCGGACGTCCCCAACGAGCACCGCGAGCCGGCCGCCGGGCGTCAGGGCGGAGTAGCACCGCCGTTCGTTACGCAGCCGCAGGTTGGATATGCAACCGGTGACCACCACCGCCCGCAAGCCACCCACCTGCCACCAGACCCTTTTCTCTCCGCGCTGCGCCGGCCGGCTTTGCGCCGTTTCGCCGAACCTGATATCCAACATCTCATGAGCCAGCACGCGCCGGAAAGCCGTCAATCCCAGCCCCTGTCCACTCGTGACCAGGTCAACGTCCTCCTGGAGGAGTATCGCGCGCTCTACGGCCTGCTCCTGTTCCGCCTCGACGCGATGGAACGGCGACTCCCGATTGCCGGCGGCGGAATCGTCGTTCTGTTCGCCAGCTTGTCCGCCATCCCCGATGAGCTTCGGGTGGCGACGCTGATCGTCTTGCCGGCCTCACTCGCGTGGCTGGTCTGGACCACCGTCAATCACGGCCGCTCCAAGGAGGACAATCTGCGGCGCATCGACGAGATCGAACGCCAGGTAAACGAGCTGGCCTGTAGCGAGCTTCTCGTTTTTCAGTCACAGCATCCCAATTGCAAACGGCACGTCGCCGGACGCACCGGCTCCGGTACCGTCGCGGCCTTGGCTGCCACCTGCGTCGCCATGCTCGTAGCCTGCCACTTTCTGTTTGCACCATTGACAGCAAGTGTTTCCCTGTTGTTTGGATATGACGCCTATCTGGTCACGGTCGCCGTTTTCGTCGTCGGATGCTCGTACCGCATGCGGCGTTACCGCTACCAACACAACGAAAGTAGTCCTCAACCAGACGAGCACTAGTGCCGGTTCCAGAGAATTGGCTCGCCTCTACGCGGCGCCGGTCGTAGGTATGATGGCGCCGACACGTCTGTTGAACCCTTGAACCGTTGTACGTCTATGGCAGGAATCGAAACTCTCGGATGATAATCTCGTGGTCGGTCCACGAATCCGATAGGTCGCCGCCACGCCAGAAGTTGACGTGCATCCGGGCCTGCTCCGGCCGAGGGACGTTTGGGCCGGCATAGGTCCACTCTCGGATGATCGTTTCCGGCGCTTCGTCATCCGCGGCACCACACCAACTCCTAAACTCGACGCACGTAGGTCGCCAGCGAAACGCGTGGCTCCTCAATTCACCCTCGCAAGGTGCAACCGGAAAACGGACCTTGTGGTGAGGAAGTTCCGAAGGTTGAGTTGCAAACTGGCCAGCGTCGTTGCTTGGGTTGCCCCATCGGCTGTACTCGATGTCAATTTCGTTGGCTGGATTCCACCAAGTGTTTCCAACTTCCCAGCACGGCGGATACTGGTAGAGGAATAGGCCGAGGACGACAGACAGGTCCCACGCGCCCAGTGAACCCACGGTCGTGACGATGTAGTCGCCGTAACCCAAGGGCTCCTCCAGCGCAACTTCCGTGCTGAACCACGAGTCGTCTACTCTTTTCACGGTCAGGTGCAGATCGTTGCCGTCCAGCCACACATGGTCCACTTTGTCACCGTACTCGCTGGGGCCGGGCGCGTATTCCCCGGGGCCTTTCACGCGCCATGAGTAACCACTAAACATGAGCGTACGACGACCGCGAAAATCGGCCCACTGGTTGCTGTCCATGTCGGGCGGGAAGAACTCAATCAGGTCGAAGAACACGTCCGCGACGGGTTCGTTCGGGTCCTGGAGTACACCTGCCACTAGATGAAGGGTATCCGTGCCTGCGGGGGCAGGTCCAACTTGAAGTGGCACCCTTACGGTTGTATCCACGGGCGCACCGGGCGTCAGGACGGGATGCGATTGATGATCAAGCAAAGTGTCGCCTTCGTACCATTCCACGTTGACGATGCCGCGACTGCCACCGGTGAGTCGATTCGTCGAGCCGTGTGCAAGATGAACCGCAACCGACCAAGAATCATCCGCTTTTGCTGCCAGTCGTTGCCAAACGCCGGAGACCGCCCAGTTTCCGTTCGTGGCGCCAGTAACTCTGACGCTGTGATGCCCGTGTGGGGCTATCTTGCACGGGGCGGCAACGTTCCCGAACTGATACCATCCCGCAAAGGCGTTTCCGAGTTCGCCGGCAAACTCAAAGCTCGGGTTCGCCGGTTGGCACAGAGTCCATCCGAAGACGGCCTGGAACCGTGCAAAATCTTGCAGGTCGATGTCTGAATCGGCGTCTTGATCGAAGCATAGGCACGGCATCTCGGTTGGCGACATCGACGTCGAGAGGCACTCGACAAAGTCGCCAAAGTCGAACAGGTCTACGTCCCCGTCGTAAGTTCCGTCTTGTCGTGGGTGGCCACATGCAGAGCCACCGACTTGGGCCAACGGCGACCGAGGGGCCGGTGTTGCGTCTTGAGCGCATCGTCGTGGGTGGCCGGACGCAGACGCACTCAACTGGACCAACGGTGACCGAGGTGCTGGCGTTGCGGCCTGAGCGCGGAGACCGATGGCGTCTTTAGCGCCTGGCGGACCGTCACCCAATCCCGCGAGGCTCAGCGAAGCGATGAGTGCATACAGTTCAAGGGTAACAAGGGAATACATCGAAGTCCTGACTTTCGGAATGGTCCAAGCAGCAGGTAGCGCTTCATGCGTCGCAAAGCGATTCTAGGGTTTCTTGGCCGGACGGACAAGTAGACGTGTCTCGGGCGTGGGTCCGGTGAAGTGTCACCGGGCGGGTCCAAACCGGCCAACATCCACCTAACAGTTATTCGCCCCCAGTGCCCTGCATCCTTGCTATGAGGGTGCTGGGGGCGAAAAACTCCTCTCGCGACCTGCGCCGGCCTGGCCGCGCCGAACCCGCCCATGGCTGGCCGGTTTTACCCGCCCCCTGACAGTGAAGCAAGGCAGCAGAGCCCCGAAGCCCGGCGTGGAACGCCTGCGACGACGATGACAGGCGGCGTTGTTAGAGCTTCACGCTACACCCTTCCCCCTTGCCGCAGGGCTGCCGGTTTCACTGAGTCCGAGGTTCCTCGGGCAGCCAAGCGTTGTAATCAGAGACGATTCCAGGCGGCGTCAAACGAAACCGTGGATTGGCTCGGGTCCATCAGGCTGGCGGGGCAAACCTCCGGTTGAGCGATGGTGTACTGCGCGGGGTCGTCGAGCGGCACAAAGGGGCCGTGGTACGACAGCAACAGCAACGGTTCACGGTCGGTGCTGAACGTGTGCACCGTGCCACGCCGAAACATCAGCGCATCGCCGGTGAGCATTGGTACGTGCCGAATGTTGGGCGGAGACAGACCGGTCACCGGATCGCTCGACAGGTGGAAGTACCCCCGCCCCGAGACCACGTAGATGAAGCGTTCGGAATGCTCATGGGCGTGCATGGGCAGATCCGCGGACCCGGCCTCGAAGCGCAGGAGCAGCATGGCGTCGTCACGCGCTTCGTCCAGAAGTTCCTTGGGATGCAGAACCGCACCTGCAACGGTTGAGCTGCCTTCAAAGGGCGAGTGCAGCACCACGGGGTAGGATTCCCGCATGGCGTCGACCAGTGCGCCGAACGACACGCCTGGCCCTGTGGCGCGAATCCGTCCAAGAAAAGCCCCACCTGGCCCGACCCGGTCTCGCGGCGCCAAGCAGCCCATTTTAGCAACATAGCCTTCCGAGGTCCTAAGCAGGGCGGCAAACGCGGAACGCGCGCCTTCGTGGTTGGGGATACACAGCGGCGTGATGGCGACGACGGGGTCCATTGGGATGTCTCCAAGGGCCGACCAGAAATCCAGATCACACTCATAGTGTGTAGATCAGGATAACACTTATGTGTGTGATTTCAAGCGGTGAAGACCGCAGAAATAAAAAAATTGGTGGGCGCCCGCGTCCGGGAGCTGCGCGAGGGCAAGGGCTGGTCGCAGGAACGGCTGGGGTTCAAGAGCGGCTTGCACCGCAACTACGTGGGCGGCGTCGAGCGCGGCGAGCGAAACGTGGGCATCGAAAACCTAGCCCGACTAGCGAAGGCGCTGGGCGTACGGCCGAGGGACTTGGTGCCGTAGGCGCAGCAGACGGGCTGGCACTGCCCACAAGCACGCTTTTCAGGCCCTTGTGCTGATCCTGCTCAACAGCCCAGGTATGAGCCTGGTCAGCCACCCTGGCGACCAGTGGCAGGTCGCCTCGTCCCGAGCCGAATCTCGTGAACAGGTCCTCGACGGGCGGTGTCAGAGCTGGACGTTGCTGCGTAACCGCAGGCGGGTTTCCTCCAGGGCATCGAGAAGCGCCTGTTCGACGTCGTCATAGGTGCCACTACGAGGGGCGCTGACGGTTACCTTGAATCCGTTTTCGGCAAGAAACTCAAGGCGGACGCCTGTCGGCTTGCGTTTCGGTTTACCTCGGCGTTGGCGCACGGCGCGGGCCGCCTGAACGTGGGATAATTCCCCGGCCACGGCCTTCGACGCGAGTTGCTTGCGACTGGTGTCATCAGGGAGCTTGGAAAGCTCATACGCCGAACGCGCCGCAAGCTCGCCCGCATCGACCTGGCGCTGAATGTCGTCAGGGAGCCGCAAAAGGCCCAAGGCGCGGCTTACCGTGGAAGCCGGAATCCGCAGGGCTGCGGCGACCTGTTTACCGTTCCAGCCGTTGAGTTCCATGAGACTCGCAAAGGCCTTGGCCTGCTCAACCGGCTTGAGATCCTCACGAAGTAGATTCTCAACCAGCTGCTGTTCGAGAATCTCCGACGGGCTGAGCGTCTCCTCGTGAAAAAAACAGTCGATCGTGGGCAGGCCTGCCTGGCGCGTGGCCCGCCAGCGGCGTTCACCGGAAACGATGACCCATTTCTCAGGCTCCGGTGACCAGCGAACGTGGATGGGCAGGAGCTGTCCTTTCTGGCGAATGCTGGCCGACAGCCGGTCGAGGGCATCGTCCCCGAAATCGGCGCGCGGCTGATGGGGGTCGGGAAACACTCGGCCGATTTCGACGCTTCCAACCTTTCGCAGGGGTCGCCGGCCGGCGTCTCTTTGCGATGCGACGGGTGCGAGCTGCGGCCGAGTGTCGGTCACACGGACACCCATCGACTCGTCGAGGTGGCTCGTGAGATGGGCTAGGGTTGACTTGGTGCTTGCCATATCAGGCCGCCCGCCGTTTGGTCGTACGCGTGGATATGCGATCGGAGATCTCGTCTGCCAGCGCGCGTGTCGATGTAGCGGCGACAGAGGCGGGCTCGTGTTGCTCCACCGGTTTGCGAGCGGCAACCGCCACCTTGAAGGCGCTTGCTTCGGGGATGACCGTGTCGAGAACCATGTGTCCGTAGATCTCTCGCAGGCGTCGCTCGTACGCCCGGTGGATGACCAGCCGACGGTCGCAGCGCGTCACCAGGTGCCCGAGACGTCGAAGCGACGGATTGAGTTCTCTGGCCTGTTCGATGGCTTGGTGGACCGCCCGAAGACCCTGGGTTCCGAAGTCCTCGGGCGGCACCGGGATGATCACGTAGTCCGCTGCGATCATGGCCGCCCAGCTACAGCTGTAGAGATTGGGCGGGCAGTCGATCAGCACGAAATCGAAGTCGGTCAACTGACCGAGAAAATCTCGAATCGCGTACTGGAGCATGCCGGTTGTCTCGGGAGAGGGTTTGTTCAACGGGGCGAGGTGCTGATTGGCCGGCGCCACCACGATGCGATCGAAGCGCGTCGGAAGAAGAATCTCCCGTGGGTCGGAAACGTACACGGAATCATCGAAGAACGCGGAGACTGTCTTGCGCGATTCGAGTGCTTCAACCAGTGCGGATCCCAGAAAACCCTGGCTGAGTGAACCCTGCGGATCAGCATCGATCAGCAGCACGGATCGCCCGGCCGCCGCGAACGCGCCCGCCAGATGAAGGCATGTGGAGCTCTTGCCGCACCCTCCCTTCTGATTCACGAAGCAGATAGTCGTCATTGTGTCGCTAACCTGTCAAACGGTTGCCGTCGACGTAGCGATTGCCAGTGGCAATTGCGTATTAGACGGCCGAAACCACGTAACAAACAGTGGCACAGAGGCGGGAAGGTCGTCAAGCGAAATCGTCAGCGGGGCCCATGGTCATAGGTGGTCAAAGCACCGGCTTGGGCATGGTGGATTTGGAGTTTCGCATCGCTGCGGGGCGTGCTACGAAGGTTCAACGAACTTAAAGCACGCGCGCGAATGCAACCCGCTCAAGAAAACCGCAAACAGACCAGGGGAATTGGCCAGCTGACCGTGGTTGAGCATGCGCTCTGTCCGCTCGACCCGAGACGCGGTCTGGTGGAGAACCTGGTGCACACGGCAAGCTACCGGTTCAGCGACGGCAAAGGAAAGCGTCACACGGCGCAGGCGCGGGTGTTCTGCCCGCTGGGTCTTACGGCCCGAGACGAGCTTTACCTCTGGGGGTTGTTGGCCCTGACCATGACCCACAACGCCGAGGACGGTGAGCTGCGAGCCACGCCTCATTGGTGTCTACGCCAGCTAGGCATGATTGATTCCAAGGGTCGGCGCGGCGGTCGCCAATACCGGCAGTTTGCCGACAGTTTGCGAAGGCTTTCGGTGGTCAAGTACCTGAGCGACAACTTCTACGATCCGGTTCGATGCGAACATCGACAGGTCGGCTTTGGATTCCTGAGTTTCAGCCTCCCGCTCGACCTCGGCTCGGGCCGGGCCTGGCGCATCGCGTGGGATCCGGTGTTCTTCGAGCTGATCAGTTCAGCGGCCGGACACTTGAGGTTCGATTTGGACTGCTACCGTCGCCTCGACCCGGCGAGCCGCCGGCTGTTCCTGTTCGCGAGCAAGGTCTTCGCCCGCCGGTCGATGCTGCCGGTGGTTAACCTCAGAGAATTGGCGGTGAACCTGCTGGGATTCGCGCCCACGCTTGCCTCGCGAGACATGAAGGTCAAGGTCGGCCGCTGCATTCGGGTCTTGCAGAGTAGTGGCGTGCTAGGGAGTGCGAAGATAGAGCTGATCAGCCGCGGCGAATACCGCGTGACTCTGACGCGCGGCGATTACTTCACGGGGCGGCCTAGGCCGGAACGGCCCGTGGATGTGAGCGACGGCCCTCTGTCGGACACGTTGCTGGGCATCGGATTCGATGCCCGGGCCGCGTCCAGGCTGCTACACCGGTATCCCCATCGCCTTCTCGCCGAGTGGGCCGACATCACGTTGGCCGCGATGGGGCGGTTTGGCCCGTCGTTTTTCCGGAGGAGCCCGATGGCCTATCTTGTCGACTCGGTCTCCAAGGCGGCGAACGGTATTCGAACACCGCCGGACTGGTGGCGTGAACTGTGTCATGATGAATCAGCGGACCGCAGCGCCGGTGAAGAGTGCAAGGCGGTCTTTGACCAGATCCGACGCAAACTCTTCGATGAACCACGTGGAGAGCCGGCCGCAAGCGTGAGTGAGCGCCACGGCTTCGCGAGCACCGGTAGCGTGATTCGTGATCTCAAATAAGCATGTGGACCACCAGCAGGTATTCTTTGGTTGTACAGGTACTTCTTTGTACAAGTACTTTGGGGCTGGTGGGAGAGCTGCCGAGCTTGGGGAGAATGCCGAATCATCTCGAAGAGTTACGGTACACGATGCGAGGGAAGACGGCCCGAAAGTGCGACGCAATCGACACGCATCCGGCTATGGATTGCGACGGGAGAGACACGTGTTTGGCGGCTTTTTCTGCGACGCAACCGACACGCGTATGCGACAGTGTTTTCGCCGCGCTAACCCATCCGATGATCGCTCTTGGGATGGCCAGTCTGGACATATGTGAGCATAGGTGATATGCTTATAGTATGAACGTCCACCTGTCAGCAGAATTGAAGCGACAAGTCGAGGCCAGGGTTGCGTCCGGGCGCTACAGCTCCGCAAGCGAAGTCATTCGCGCCGGACTCCGGTTGCTTGAGGAAGACGAACGCCTTCGAGCAGACGTTCGTCGGAAGCTTACCGAAGGCGTGGCTCAGGCAAGAGCCGGCAAACTCGTTGATGGTGAAGAAGTGTTCGCCAGGCTTGAGGCCGAAATCAACGACGCGGAAACGAAGACCTAGAAAGGCTGGATGGCTGCCGATTTCCTCCTCACCGAAGCTGCGGACGAAGACCTACAGGAGATCAAAGACTACATCTGCCGTGACAGTGTTCGCACAGCCCGACGGGTCATCCGCGAGCTGAAGGAGTCGATGCTTGGGCTCGCGAAGATGCCAGGCAAGGGTCACGTCCGGGAGGATCTGACCGCTGAAGACATACGATTCTGGACGGTCTATAGTTACTCGATCGTCTACAGGCCTCAGACCACGCCGCTTGAAATCGTTCGTGTCCTCAGCGGGCGGCGCGACGTCAAGTCGCTCCTTGGAGGTGAGGGCGAATGAAGCCGCGTGGGCAATCCCGCAGCAACGAGGCTTGCGATTCATGTTGAAGCGTGTTTCGCGAGTTCTTCGAATTCGAGGATTACAAGTACATGCTACAGCCCGGCCAGATCCCCAATGAATTGCGAGAGCGTGGTGCCGCAGGCTGCGCACCAGGCCTTCAGGTCGGTGTAGCCGACTCGCGTCGCACCGCTCTCGACGCTCTGGACCCAGGTCTTCGTCTTCCCGAGCTGATCCGCCAGCCTCTTCTGTGAAAGCGGGGCCGCTTGGCGCAGAGCGGCCAGTGCCGGCGGAACGATGTCATACGGATCGCTTTCGGCCGCAGGTGCAGCGGGATCGGTCACTTCTGGACCGCCAGTCATCGCGGACGAGCTGCCGCCGCACGGATCAGGCGCACAGCTCACGCCGCCGGTCCATTCGCCGCTGCACTGGCTCTGCGTCGTTTGTGAACACGTTCCGAACCTGGCATCGCAGCATGCGCCCAGTATGCCCGCGCACGGATCGGGGCTGCTCTCGCAGAACTCCCCGCTGATCCATGTCCCGGAGCACCCTGCTTGCAGCGTGTTGGAGCACGATGCGCCGCAGCACGCACCATAGCTGCAACCGCTTGTCGCGCACGCAGCGGGTGCCGCAAACGGATACGCGGTGCCGCCGTTTACGACGTCCTGAACGCGCGAAACGTCCACTATGGTGACCAACAGGTCGGGCACCTGCGGATCCACGTCAGCCCAGATGAGCGATGGATCGGTCTCCCCAGTGAACTTGTCAAGCACTGCGGCGAGATCATCGTCTTCGAAGACCACGAAGTCCGGTAGCGGCCACGGCACCGTGGGACTGCTCCGAGCGCCGACAACATCCGCCCACACACTACACGTGGGAACAACCAGCGCCGGTTCGTAGGCGCCCTGACTACAGACGGAGCCGCCCGCGGTCTCGGCCGCCGAAAGAGTCAACGCCTCAATGCTGTACGTGCCGTCCGGGACCACCTCCGCGTCTCCGATGTGTACAACCGAAATCCCCGTCCAATCGTGGAACACGGGAGTGCATCCCAGACGCGCAACGTGGCGCGTGGTGCCGTCGTCGTTGACCGTAAACGGAACACTCACCCACCACTGCCTGCCCTCGGCCGTTGGGAACTGCCCGCTGTGCAGAAGCGTCACCCGCACCGCCGTCGGCTCGCCGGGGTCGTCCACCGCGACCGAAATGAACCGATTCTTGGGTACGAAGTCGCCATAGAAGTTCCGCCCGTCATCCTCGAACGCACCCATGTCCACGACGCCGAGCGGCCGAGCCACACGGAGAGAGTCCGGCGTCTGCTCGGTCGTGTCGCCGTCTAGATCCACGTCGTGCGTGTCGGCCGGCAGGTCGGACGACAGGCCTGCGTCTATCGCCGGGGAACCCGAAGGAAGCTGATAGTTGTCGCCGGCCGGGTAGACGAACTGGGGATCGTCGTCGATGTTCCCGGTCCCAGGATAAATGTTCGCGTCGTTGGGGTCGTCGTCCTGAATCACGCTGTAGGTTGCGGTCGTGGTTCCGCCAAGCACCGCGCTGTTGTAGAACGCATCCGTGCCGGCCTCGACGGCCGTGTTGTTCCAGACGATGCAGTTTTTCAAGACGGCCGCTCCCGGCATGTCGAATATGGCGCCGCCCGCACTCTTCGTCGCCGAGTTTCCGACAAACGTGCAGTTGGTAAACGTCGGTGTGCCGGATGCGGAGACAATTGCACCACCCTCCCAGGCCGTGTTCTGGGCGAACAGGCAGTTGACGAAGCTGGGGTTACCCCCATCCCGGTTGTAAATGGCGCCCGCGGCCCACATCCCGTCGTTATGAACAAACCGGCAGTTAACGAACGTCGGCGACCCACCTCGGTTGCAAACGGCTCCGCCCAGGGTCCCGGCCTTGTGCCGCGTGAAGACACAGTCGATGAACGTGGCGTTGCTGTTGCACAGCTCCAGACCCGCCCCATACTCCGGAAAGCTCACCTTCCCACGAATGATGTTCAGCCCTCGCAGCTCGGCCGTCGCGTCGTTGTCCGTGCTCGCAACAACCCGGCTGCTTCCTGCGCCGCTGAGATACGTCGGGTTCGCCAGCGAATCACTCTGCGACGACAGTGTTTCCGTGCCGTTGAAGCCGCCGATGATCGCGACGCCGTTCTTGAGCGTGACGGTGCCGAAATAGGTTGCCGCGGCCACCCACACCTCGTCGCCGGATTGGGCCGCGGTCACGCCGGCCGTCACGCTCGTCTTGGCGTTGACCCAGGTCAGCCCGTCGCCGGTGCCGGTGGCGTCGGCATCCACGTAGATCGTCCCGGCAGCGGCCGACACGCACCACGCGAAAGTAAGCAATGAACATCCAAGTATTCGAGACACGTCTTCGCCTCCTGTTCTTCCGCTTTGCTTGCGGCAACCTATGGACAATCCGGCGGATAAGGAAACGGATACGGAACCCCCGAAAAGGCGTCCAAGGCGCTCGTTACGTCTATGATGGTGACCTTCAGGTCCGGCGTTTCCGGCTCGATATCGGCTTGTGCCTTCGCCGGCGCGGTTGGGTGGTTGCTGAACTTGTCGAGGATCGCGACGACATCGGCGGTCACGTCCACACGACCGTCCGGTGCCATCCATGTCCCGGCAGCGAAGGGTCCAACGATGTCACCCCACTTGCTCGTGTTCACGGTCAGCGCAGGTGAATAGCTGCTCTCGTTCGACGCGTCGCATCCTTGCGGGACCGCCTGAATGTCGTAGACGCCCAATGGGACGACTGCCTGGTCGGACACGTGGATCGTTCCGTACGTGCTCCAATCCAGAAACACCGGGTCACAACTCAGCCGGGCCGACCACATAGTCGTCAAGGGAGATCCGCAACCCGCTGGCGGCGGCACTTCTTGTCCCGAGTTCTCGCACACCTCGGTGGGCATTCCGACCCATCGGGTCTCCCCGTTATGAGTGTCGAAGGGAGGCGGCAAGGAGGAAAGCGTTACGCGTAAGGCGGCTGACACACCTGGATTTGACAAAGCGCAGGAGAGGAAACGATTCTTGTCGAAGCCTTCAAAGTCGGGCGGCTGAGTCGGCGCTGCGAGACTCGGGCAGGCTGCGAGCTTAACGATATTGGACACGCCCGGCGCTGTTTCCGAAGGCACGCCGTTGTCATCGACAAGAAACAGCATGTAAAAACCCGGCGGGGCCTCATTAGGGTTCACCGGCACTTCGACCGAAAGCTCGGACGCGGTTGCCGCTGTAAACACCGGAACGTCCACGAGCCGCTGGCTGTGGTCAAACGAGTGCGTCGCCGCCCCCAGGCGAATCAAGCTGACGGCGGTCACGTCGTTGGCATCGGGCGCACCGGGAGGCGTATCGAGCGTCACGGTCGCCGCCCCGCCGTAGAACATCGTGTTTGCAACCGGACCGATGGCATCGATCGTGGCCCGAGTGGCGGCACCGCCGCCCGGCGCGAAAAGATACGGCGGGGAAAAGATCTGTGCGTTTCTGTTCTCAATCGGTGGAAAGGTTTGATCACCGCCTGCAATGAGGACACGCGCATCGGGAAGCAGAACGGCCGAGGCGTGGTGTCCCCGGGGTACGTCCTTGCAACTGTGCCCAGCCTTAAGGACACAGGTCTCCTCCGTCGGGCATTCCACATCGTTCTGGCAAGGCTGCGGCGGATTGGTGCCCGTACATGTCTTGCAGTCGTCATTCGCCACGCACGAAGCGCCAGTAGCACGAAGCCCGAAACACACGAGGTCCGTCGCATCCATCAGGGCCATGTCCGCCCAGCCACTCGTGTCGTCCGCTGGGTCGTAGAGTTCCGGTTCCAAGACGCTCACTGTAGAAATCGACCCTCCGACGCTAAGGATCTTGCCATCCGGAAGTACAATCAAGTAAGCCTCCTGTCGCCGATGAGCCATGGAGGCGCGCTGTACCCAGGCAGGGGTGGGACTCATTGCGTCAAGGCTGTACACGTCCGCGATCTGCGTACATCCCACGGTGCAATCCTTATCGAATCCCCCGCCTTTGATGACGAGGTCAGGCCCGTACATAACCGCCGACCCGCCCTTGATGGGGTCGGCCACGGCACTCAGGTCGGTCCACAGCGCCCCCGGAATTGGGTCAAGCGTTTTCGAAAACATCTCATCGGTGGGCGCTCCCTGAGCGTCTTCGACAATCGCGAAGTCGGAGCCAGCATAAAGAATCGTGCCATCTGAGAGCTGGAAGTCAAAGGCAAAAAAGGGCAGGTGGAGATCCGCGCTGGTTAGTTCCGTGTATTGCTGGTTGGGCAGTTTCAAGGCGTCGAAGATCAAAGGCGTGTCGGCGGTATGCGGCGATGAGTCTTCTTCATCTCCTGCTACGACCAGAATCATTCCGTCGCCCATCCCCGTGACAGTTGGGTACCAGCGTTTCCCCGCTTCGCCGGTGGCAATCTCAGGCATGTCGTCCACGACCGTCCACGGAGCGGAAAGAGGTGCGTCCGGGTCGAAGATCACGGTGTGGTCGTGTGAGACGCCATAGAAGAGTCCGCCGCCGACAAAGACGATTCGTCCGTCCGGAAGCTGCGAATGGCCCGAACAGAACAGCCTTATTGGAGCTTGTGTTAAGTCTAACGGGCGGGCGGTGATTGCGGTCACGGGGTTCTGCGCTCCCGGGTCCGGGTCGAACACCATGAACCCATCGGTCGCCGAATCACGGTCATACACAGAGAGAACCTTCCCATTCTTCAACAGGATCATATGGATGGTCTCAAGGGGCCAGTTGAGGATCGGACCCCACTGACCGATGTCGCATGGATCTCCCGGTGTGCACGTCTGTGCGAGGGCCACGCCGTTTCCAGTCACCCACACGATGCAAATGACACTCACCACCATGCGACTCAGTGAACGAGAACTCATGGGTTGGTCTCCCTCTCGAAGAAAGGTGCAACGTCACTCCTTGCGGTTGACGGAATCGGGTGACGCATCAATAGCAGTGTCCCCGCGATGAGCATGAGCAGAACGATCACGACGAGCCCCCATTCGGAGACCGCGGGAATCGGCAGGGGCGGTGGTGGCGGAGCGTAGACTGTCATTCCGGTCGGCGTAAGAAAAGGAGCCAGGTCCGAGAAATTGACTAGCACCGTCGTCGTCCCATCGTCGGCGTCGATCTTGTACACCGTTCTGCTGATGTCTGCAAGGTATACGACGCTGCCATCCGGCGACAATCTCAGCGGCAGAGGACTTCCGGCTACGGCCTGGAAACCGTCCGCAAGTATGCGCTTCGAAATCAGATCGGCGCTGTCATAACGGTACACGTTGAGCCCCGCGCTGACGAACAGATTGCCCTGGGAATCAAACGCCAGCGAAAGTGGATTCAAAAGCGGGTCAAACACCGACGATTCACCGTCCGGCGTGATGCGGATGATCGCATCTGAGAGATCGCCGCAGTAGAACAAGTCGCCGTTGGACGCAAAATCCAAGGCCCCACGATCGAAGATTCCGTCCGCGGAATCGGCGAACACCGTCGCCGGCCCGCCTACGACTGGAAACCGCAGGATGGTTGAGTTGCTGCTGTTGAGCACGTACAAATCGCCCGCGGCGTCGAACGCCAGGGCGTTGGCACCGAAGGGCCGGCGAAGGCCGTCCGATTCGTCCAGAATCACCTCGCTCGTCCCGTCCGGGGCGAACGACTGGACCCATCCCTGACTCGTCGGGGGAAAAATGCGTCCAGCACTGAGGGCGAGCAAGCGCTGCCCATCCGGCGTGAAACGCAGACCACTCACCCGGCAGAGCCCGTCATCCAGGTCGGCGAAGATGCTCGTCGCCCCGGTGACCGGGTCGATCTCCAGGATCACGTCATTCCCCATGTCGGGTTCGCATTCTTCGCCGCCAACGGCCGCCACGTAGATGTGGCCCGGGACAAACTTATCCTGCCCCCGCGCACCGCTTGCAAGAACCAGCAACACGCACGCAACGATCAGAGTGCCTCTCGTCTTCACGACTCGCCTCCGACGAAACCGGCCTGAAAACCCCTTGTGGCCCAGGGCAGGATCTGTGATCCAAACCTGAATGGTATACTACCGTCAGGCGTACATGCACGTCAACATCAAAATGGACTGATTCTCACGACCATAGTCCGTCAAAGTGCCGTCCACGCCGGCGCGGTCATGGCAGCGTCGTTACATTCACTGCAACGACCGAGGCACAAGGGAATCGAACTCTCTTTGCTAGACGTGGTCCGCCCGAGAGAATGCCCAAAGAAGCGATTACAGGCCACGTGGGGGCGTTTTCTGCCCGATCGATGGTTGGGCCACACCAGATCGTAAAACGAGCCTCTCTGCGGTGCTTCTGTGAAGCACATGTAGCCTAGGTAGGTGACGCTTGCAGAGCCTAAACAGGCCACCGCGTGCCCCTGCGGCCCCGAATCCCGACATGAGCGGCGCGCCTCAGAAAAAAGCCAAGATTCTTCGATTTTTCGTGGACGCTTTGGACTCCAATTGACGGCAACAGTTTGTCGGAGACCGACCCCGTCCGAGTGGAAAGTGGGCGCGGATCGGAATCGCGTCGCGAGCGCGGTGAGTTTGACGTTGGCCGCTCCGGTCTGAACGTCCCTCGGCCCTGATCACCTGGGTCCGATGTTTCTGGGATGCGAGTGAGCGGGTGTTTCGGTTTCTCGCATTGTCTTGGTGGACTCGGACGTCCCGGGCGACGGCGTCGGCACCGAGGACGACAACCTGCGCTTGCTACCTGACTCTAATGCTGATCGATTTGGGCGATCCGAACGCCACGGTCACGCTGGGTAACGCCGACGGCCACCTGCGCATCCTCTGCGGCCGAATCGAAATGGGCGCCTTCGAGTTCGGCGTAGGCGACTTCGACTCCAATGGGCTCCTCAACCTGACGGACCTCCCCTCCTGGCCTGCATGCCTAACCGGCCCTGACGACGGACCACGGCCGGCGGGCCGCGAGGTGTTCGCCGCCGCCGCCGAGATCGCCCTCAACGACGTGCGAGCCTTGCAACTGCTCTGCCTAGAGCCGTAGTGGGTCTATAAGACCGTCAACGCCAGTCGACATCCACGTCGAACAAACCGCTTGACGGATTGAACATGGATTTGGTTGGAAAAGCTGCCCGGTCCATTGCCCGAGTTGAAACGAAGAGCCGCACGACCGCCGCGACGTGTTCGAAGAAACTCGCCATCTCGCCGTCATCGCTCAGGGCCAGTTCATCGCGAATGGCTTCCAACGAGTCGACGACGGAGGCGACGTTCTCAGCCAGGGCAGCGCGGAAGGCGACTTGCTCCTCTACGGTGCCAGTGGTTACGCCCCAGGTGTCCATCCCCCGAGCATGCCACGGATCGGTAGGAATTTGCAAACCGCCGAGTCTTGATTTCGCTCCTGACAGGGTGTTCGGCGGGCCGTCCACCTTCAAGGCACGCCCGGGGGTAGAAAAAACCGTGTGTTGCCCTAGCGGAAATCTCAAAGCAAACGAGCGTCGGTACGCAGTTCGACAAGAAGATTCGCTGACGGCCTGCGGCTCGGGACCCGGTCGGCCGTCGCTCGCCCATGCCGAGCGAAGCGAGCCGGCGGCGGCCGATTGGGTGTGCCGCTGGCCACGCCTGCGGACGGGTTCCCGGAGGCCGGGAGAAGGAACAACTTGCGAACCCACCTGTACGCTTGATCAACGCTCTTGCGGATAGTTCTTCATCGAACATAACCAACGCTCCGCCAAGTCTCGAGTTGCGAGCACTCCACACGCGCTGACGCGGTTGATCGGTGCCTTACGCGGTGCTCTTCCCCGTAAGTCAAGGTTCGCACTCGTCGGGGATACCGTTGCTGTTGATGTCAAGCGAGGTTCCACTGTCAATGTCGCATGCGTCAAAGTTGCCGTTCGCGTTACAATCACGCTCGGGAATATCCAGGACGTATGCCTGACCATTGAGCGCGCCAATGACTGCCCGGTTCCCGCTAAGGGCGACTGCCATACCAAACTGCGCAAACGCCCCGGTGTTGTCCCCCCCAAGCTTCGCGTGCTCCAACCATGCTGTGCCAATCTTCCGAAATGCGTAGGCAGCTCCGGAGTTGCTGGCGCCATGGTCGCCGAACGGGGCGCCAACAATGGCCAAGTTGCCTTCCAGCGCAACTGAGCTGCCGAAGCTGTCGTTGGTGTCTGCGTTCGATGCAGTAAGCTTCACTTCTTGATTCCATGCAATTCCGTCGAACGCAAAAATATAGGCAGAGCCCGACGCGCTACCGCCATCGTCGTCGCCGGATGCGCCGATGACGACCCGGCCACCGCTGATATCTACGGCAACTCCAAATGCGGCATGAACAGCTACGTCCGGCGCCGTGAGCTTGGCTTCTTGATTCCATGCAGTTCCGTCGAACGCAAAGACGTATGCCGAACCGGTTGAATTGTCGCCCGGCGAGCCGATCACGGCCCGGTTGCCGTCAATCGCAACGGCAGCACCGAATTCGCCGTGGACAGCCGCATCAGAGGCAATCAAGACCGCCTCCTCAGTCCACATGGTTCCGTCGAAACGGAAGACATATGCCGCCCCCGTAATCAGCCCGGTTCCGCTACGGCCAGTCCCGCCCACAATCACAACGTCGTCGCTTGCGGCGACCGGTCCGCCGAACCCGTCAGCAAACTCAGGTAGGGAGGCGGTCAGTTTCACTTCCTCAATCCACGTTAGTCCGTCGAATCGGAAGAGGTACGCCGCATTACCGAAACCACCGGTCCCAAGGATAGCGAAATTGTTCCCCATCGCAACGGAAGATCCGGCGAAGAAGGCGAACGTCGCGTCCGAGGGAATCAGTTTCGCCTCTTCGTTCCAACCCGTTCCATCAAACCGCAATACGAAGGCCGCGCCTGATAATGTGCCGGCTAACCCACTATTCCTGGCACCAATCAGAGCAACATCGGACCTCACTCCAACCGCTTGACCAAATCCATCGCTGGCTTGCCCGCCACATTGGTTCTGGGACGAAACGGCCGAGGCCACCAGGCAGTCGTCCGGAATCAAGTCACCGTCACAGTCGTTCGCGAAAATGTCGCACGCGTCGGGGACACGGTTGCCGTTACAATCCGTTCCCGTAACACCCCCAATATCACACTCATCCGGTACGGAATTGCCATCACAGTCTTGGCTTGTGGCGGAGAGGATGTCGCATTCGTCGGGCACAGAGTTGATGTTACAGTCGCTGTTAGATCCTTCCGTCAAGTCGAACTGATCTGGAATACTGTTCAAGTTGCAGTCAATCTGACACTCATCCGGTATTCCATCAGGAGCGGCGCCGAGGCCGACAACGTCGAAGCTCGTGCCGGCTACAATGTCGCACGGGTCCGGTATTGTGTTGGCGTTGCAGTCCAACGCGCAGGCGTCCGGAATCCCATCGAAATTGCAGTCGGCGCTCGTCCCGGCCAGAATGTCGCACTCATCGGCAATGCCGTTTCGGTTGCAATCCGCTTCACACTCGTCAGGCAGGTTGTTACTGTTGCAGTCAATGCTCGTTCCCGCGGCGACGTCGCATACGTCGTCAACTCCGTTGCGATTGCAGTCAATCTCACATTCGTCTGGTATGTTGTTGGCGTTGCAATCCACGCTTGTACCGGCAACGATGTCACAGAGATCACCAACTCCGTTGAAGTTGCAATCCTCACATTCATCCGGAACATTGTTAAGATCACAATCTGCGCTAGTGCCTGTAGCTAGGTCGCACTCATCGGCCACGCGGTTGCCGTTGCAGTCCTCGCATTCATCCGGAACACCATTGAGATTGCAGTCACCACTCGCAAGATCGGAGATATCGCACGAGTCGGGAATTCCATTGCCGTTACAATCGAACGCTCCGCCGATCGTCGTTTCACATTCATCCCGCAAGCCGTTTCCGTTACAATCGGCAATACCGGCGTCTATCGGTGTCGGAAGTGGAGCGATGACTCTGAGGGAGCCAACGACCGATTCCGTTCGAACGATTGTATTCGTCGCTACGTCGATAACCGAGATGCCACCCGTTCCGATCGCCAAGAGATGTCTTGCGTCTGCCGTAAGTGCGACAGATTCGCCGAAGAAAGACACATCCTGTGTGCCTGCAATGCGAGTTCCCGTGTCGGTCACATTGTCGAACGCATCGATTTCGAGCACCGAGATCTGCCCCGCGCCGGCGACATAGGCCGTGCGACCGTCCGGCGTGAACACAAAGTCGACGGGGGCCCGTTCAAGAGGTATGCTCTCTCGCAGGCTGACACTGCCGCCGGTAATGTCTAATACACCCACAGCAGGCGGGAAGATGTTCGCTACCAGAGCGAGTCGTCCGTTAGGCGAGATCTTGATGTCCGAAGGGTTTCCGCCGCCCGAGTGGACGCATGCACCGGTGTCGATGAGTTCTCCAGTTGGAGTCAGCAGGACGGGCCGAACCGTCGAATCTCGCGAGAAAGATAGTAGAACGAGTGAGTTGTCTGGGCTGACATCCAAAGAAACAAACGAAAGGCCTGAACTGTCAGGACGGCCAACCGAGAGCGTGCTTATGATCGTTTGTGTTGCCACATCCACGGTCGCGAGCATATCCGGGCCTCCAAAGAACGGGCCCGAGAACGCCGCCGCCACAACCGCGAGCCCGTTACCCGTGCATGCAATAGACACGTCGCCGGGGAAACCCAATGTTGGCAATGGCACGGAGCCAACGATACTTGGCGGCACCGACAGCAGGTTCACCGTTGTTACTGAGACGGGATGCGCCAAGACGGCTCGAGATCCGTCGGGGGTAATCGCCAGATCAAAGATCTCGCCAATTCCAAGTTGGTCATCCAAAGTGGAGAGCCGAGCTGGGCCGCAAGGATCCTGAAAGTCGAGCACTTCGATTCGTCCGAGTTCACGAGTCGGTTGAAAGATGTTCCTAACGAAAATCGCTTGCCCGATCAGCTCACTCGGTTGATCGCCTGCGTTCAGCTTCAGAATACCGGCATCGGTCAAACCATTCGCGATCGGCGGAAGGCCAAAGACCTCGGCAGAAACAAAGTTGCCGCCCACCGTGGCCGATGCTGTGACAGACACGGTCGCGTCGCTGACGATGATGCCGGGGATGGAAAACAGGCCGGTCAAGTCGGTCGCGCCAGAACCGGAGGACGGTCCCGCAATGGCGGTGACCTGAACACTCGATGCGGGAGAACCGTCGGCGAACTGCACGAATCCTTCAACGGTTGTGAGTAGCGGATCGGTGGGTGTCGCTACGACGCGGATGATTTCTGCACTCGTAGCGCCCATGTTGGTGGCGGCGATCCCCACAAGACCAACCGACAAGGCGCTGATGAAGCCGTTTTCGTCGACCGTCGCGATGTCGGGGTTGCTGGTACGGTACACCGTTTGCTGCGATGCAGCGGTCGCATCGACTATAAGACCGTCGATAAGCTCCAGCGTCACGGTTGCCTGGGCCGTCGCCCCTACTTCCATTAGCCTGTTCCCGCTCGAGATGGTAAGCGAAGCGACGAACGCGCGGCGGTCTGCTTCCGGAAGCGTCGCGGGATCGAAGGTGACCGTAAGGTCGCGGACAAACACTGTCTCGCCCTGCCGGAACCGAAACGGTTCACTCACGAAGTACTTTACGAGACCGCCGGATCGGCTGATTCCCCCGACTCTTACGGCCAGGTCGCTTACGAAGTCAGGGCGCGTGCCGAGTCCTCCGGGTCCGAAGCGGTCGGCCGCCCTGATGTTGGCGATCTCGAAGCTTCCGTCGGGATTGACCTGCACGGATTCGCCGGTAGACGACGCGATCCACGAGCTGTTGAGCGTAACGGGTTGTTGGGCCGCCGCGGGAAGTGCGCACATTATGCCGACCAAAATTGCGAGCGATGCCGTTCGCGGTCGGGTTCCTCTACAAAGAAACATTGCTTACAACCTTTCTTTCAAGCAACTCGTGCGAATCGAGTCGCCGTCAAATGGGCGCCGTAGGCCGTGCCTTGGGATCGAGTTTCCTAAAGCGAGCCAATTCTGACGGACCAAGATCCTTTCTTAGAACACTCTGAATTGTGGGTGTGAATTCCTTTGCGGCTACTGCTCAACGAGTTGCCGAATCTCTTCCGCTGCTAGAATCAACCTCGATGTCTCATAATCATGAAACTTGACCCCCCGGACGCCCCAACGGCGGTTCATCTCAGCAGCAGCTAAGGTTGGCCCAAGGGAGTCCAATTTGTGTACTAATCCGGCGAGGAGTTTTAGAAACTCTGCCTTCTTGGTAGCGTTTGATGCAATTGATTCAAGCTCTAGTTCCACGGTCCCAGGCGCGTATTGTGTGCAGCAGCCATCCCAGCGAACTGTGACCGCTTGGAGGGACGAGAACCGATCGAGGTCTGCACGTACGTCGTCGAACATCATGCGAATGAGCACGAGCAGATCGAGATCGCTGAGTACCTTTGATTGTTGCCCAACTATCTGAACAGATGTCGCCATGGTTAATCCAAGAACGAGATGCCCTTCTTAGCGCTAGATGTTCCGGCCTTTACCAGTGTCCTCACCATCGACCTCTGGGCGGCGGACAAACCCCTAAGGTCCACGAAGAGAGCGTTCGTAAACGTGTTGAAGCGAGCATCCTTGTTCGCAGCATTCGCCAAACCCTCTACGCTGCCTTTCGCGGGTATCGGGCCCTTCAGACTGATGGGACCGAACACATTGTCGACGAAGTCAGCCGCGTCGTCGACACTCCTGCGTATCGTTCTTCCCAGAGCCTGCTCGATGCGAACGCCACCGATACCCTCTGCCTTTATGAACCCCCTTGTAGGGTCCGTCCCGAGCACTCTCACCCGCGCTCGAAGAGAGCCTACCGCCCCTGGCCCTACATCATCTACCACGCCAAGGGTAAACTTGGCAACCGGGCTGGCTCCTTTGCCCGCCAACTTAGACACGGCATTCCCAACGGCACTGAGCGGAATAAAATCAACAGGTTGAATAAAGGAGGGCTCGGCGCTCAAAGGCGCGCTTCTTAACTCCAGCTGAAAAATACTGCCCCCGAGAGACTCGATCTGGTCGTCTAGTATCTCCTTTTCTCCAGGGTTGAGGAGACCGAACGTCTCACGTATGAACCGCCTTGTTATTAGCGCGTCTTGGTCCGAGGCCAAGTCATCCCGTTCCCTGATCAGACTCTCAAATTCCTCTCGGGTTAAGTTGCGAGTGCCGAGGCTACCGGAGCGGGCGGTGCCGTCGGATTCAGCTGTCCCATCGACGGCTGCAATGGATGATTCAGATGCGGCGGCGGCGTCCAATCCCAGCTGGAAGAGATCTTCGTCAATGATGCCGCCGCCGGAGAAAAGCTCATTTCCTTGTAGCGTGATGATGTCTTCTTCGTCTTGGAGCCCGAAGAGATCGAATCTCCCCAGGGGCGCACTGCTGGCGTATTGATAGAGGTTGGCACCGCCGCCAAACCCGGCCGGGTCGCGGTGGACGAACCTGCCTAGCTCGGTGTGGTAAAAGCGATTTCGTAGGTCGATCAGGTCGCAAGATTCGTGCGGGCGACCGGACAAGCCGAGTTGATTCCCGATGGCTGATGAGCCGAGCGACGCGCCAGCCGAGTCGTAGACCAGCCTGCGTCCGTAAGCGTCGTAGCGATAGGATTCGACCACCTGGCCGGCGGAGTCAGTGACGGCATCGATCGTGCCGAGTTTCGTCGCATGGAAGAAGTGGGAAACTCCACCCTGGCGCCGTTCCAACGGCTCGTCCTGCCCCGGCCCATGCACGATGGATGTTAGTGCGCCGGCCGAAGGGCGATCTTCCAAGACGCGCCAGTCGGAATCGAAGACGAATTCGGTGGCAGCGCCACTCTCGTCGGTTGCGCGGACGCGGAAGTCGCGGGCGTCATATTCGTTTCGTAGAACAACGGTCGCGTCGGCCTTGCGGGCGACCGAGAGCAGGCGGTTGAGCGTATCGTAGGTATAGGCAAACTCGCCGTCATCGATCGTGTTGCCGTTCTCGTCATGTGAGATGGCGACCGTGCCGGGTGCTGGTGTGCCATTGGTTGGGTTGAATAGCTGGGGGTTGGTCCCGCGACCCAGATACTCGTTGACTTCGTTGGCCTGTCGAAACTCGCTTTCGGTCGCGCCGTCTTTGGTGACGCTGGTTTCGAGCCAGTTGCTCAGCGGATCGAGATTCGTCCACGTTTGGGCTTGCATCAAATCCGGAAGAGTTGATGGGGAAACGAGTGACGGCACGTCCATCAAGCCAACCTGAACAACCCCCCGATCGAACTGAACGAGGCGGTTTAGTGCGTCGTATTGGCCGATGACGCTGTTGTCTGTGTCGCGGAGGCGCTGCGAGAACGTCAGATTCCCCACCGGGTCGTAGCCGTAAAGCATGTTGATGAAGTCGGCCACCTTGGTGTGCTTGACGGTCTTGAGGCGTCCGTTGTTGTCGTACGAGCGAGTTGACGTGACGCCATTGCCGAATGTGATCGTCTTGCGGAAGCCAGCGAGGGTGTAGGTATATTGGGCGATGGAGGCGCCATCGCCGGTATCGATCATTCGGTCGCGCTTGTCGTACTTCTCCACGATGACACGCCCGGATGGGTAGGTAATAGTGCGCCGATTGGCGATTTCGCTCAGATCGTATGCAAAGCCGGTCGTTAACAATCCCTGTTTGATCGATGTAACACGGTCGGCTGCGTCGTATTCGAAAGCGACGTTGGTCACGGCGTTGTCGGCGGTGAGCATTCGGCCGGTGGCGTCGTAGCTGTAAGCGTCCGTACCTTCCAGGTAGGTTCGCGTTCGCAAGAGGTAGAGGTCGTCATACGCGAAGGTGATAACGCCGCCATCCGGATTGGTCTGTCGGGTGATGTTGCCGACTTTGTCATGCGCGAAGGCGAGCAGCCCGCCATCGGCAAAGGCCCGCTTCACCATGCGGTTGGCGTTGTCGTACTCGAATGATGTGGTTCCGCCGTTGGCATCGCGGATAAGCGTCTGGTTTCCCAGTTGGTCGTACTCGAAACTTGTGGTGAGGCCCAAAGGCTCGCGCGTGGTGACTAAGCGGTTGAGGTTGTCATACTCGAACGTGGTGAGATTACTGTTGCGATCCCTGGCGGTGGTCTCGTTGCCGACTTTGTCGAAAGTGAATGTTTCCGTCTTGCCCAGGCCATCGGTGATGGTAAGCAGGCGATCGACCTTGTCGTATGTAAACGCCGTGCGCCGGTCATCGCCGTCAAGAGCCTCGACAACACGGCCTGCGGGATCGTAGACGTTACGGGAAACCTGTCCGATCAAGTCTTCGGTCAACGTCAGTCGGTTCGCGGCGTCGTACGTGTTGGTAATCACATTGCCGTTTGGCAGACGTATCTCCGTCAGGTTGCCGTTTCCGTCATAGGCTCGCCGGGTCGTAAGCTGGAGCCCACTTGGTAAAGCATCCAGGACCTCGCGGACAAGACGATTCGCACCGTCATACTCGAACAATGTCACCATATCATTGGGGTCGGTGGCGATGGTGAGGCGCCCTTCGTTGTCGTAAGAGAACGCCGACACGATGCTCACAGCGTCGAACGCGATGCGCGTTTGTTTGATGACTCGATCTAGAAGGTCGTACTGGAACTCTGCAACGTTTCCCTCGGGATCGATTGTGCGATACGGCTTCTGACCCTCGATGCTGCCGCTTTCCAACAACGTGGGGTAAATGATCTCACTGGTCAGGTTGAGCCCGCCCGGCCCAGGATTCACGATGGTCTTGAGAATGCGGTTCAGCTCATCGTAGGCAAGCGTTGTAACGACACCATTCTCGTTGGTTGATTCGATTACGTTGTAGTTAGCATCGTGGCGTTGAGTCGCGCTCTGACCGGCTGCATCGGTCGTCGTTACCGCGCGTCCGGCGAGGTCGTAATCTATGGTTCTTGTATGGTTCTCCGCATCGGTCACGGATTTGAGTCGACCTTCTGCATCGTACCCAAACGTCGTGACGGCTAGCTCGGGATTGACGACGCGAACAACTCTGCGCCTGCTGTCATACTCACGGGTTGTTGTGGCCGTATCCGCTGCTGTGTGCGGCGTTGTGGTTGTCGCCAATCGACCGTCCGGCTCGTAGGTAAACGATGACGTTAGCGCCTTCCCTCCGGTGGCGGCGTCCACAATAATCGACGTTACGCGGTTCATCGCGTCATAGGAGAGCTTGGTGAGCGTTCCGCGGGAATCTTCGAGCTCCTGCGGGAAGCCCGCCGGCGTGTAATCTCGAAAGTGCGTAGTAATATTCAGATCACCTGAAGCGGTTGTCCTGCTGGTTGGCAACCACGTACCGGTGCCCATCGCGCTGTCGTCGTAGGTCCATGTCGTGATGTTGCCGTTACGGTCTATCGCCTCGACGGGGAGCCCTTTTTCGTTGTATCGAAACGTGGCCGAGTTTTGGAACACGTCACGCGATTCAATCAGGTTTCCGGTGATGTCGTCATAGACAAAATTGGTACTTTGCCCGTTTGGGTCTGTAAGCTGGGTGAGAAAGTTGAACGTCGGATGGTAGCTACGTGACGTCTTGTATAGGAAGGGCTGAGCGGTGGTTGTTTCCACAAGGTTACCGGTCCCGTCATACTTCATGCCTGTGACGTTACCCAGGCCGTCTTCGGAGGAAACGGGAAGCCCGTCTTCGTCGCGCTCCCACATGCGTGTGGCACCACTCGGGTCGACGATGCGCAGAATGCGTCCGAACTGATCCATCTCTACGTCGTATTCAAAGCCAGTAGCATCGGTGTACGTGGCGACGGATTCGCAAGGTAGGCCATCGGTATTCGCCTGGGCCGGGCTGATTGAGCGGATGGCTCCGTCGGGGAAGACTATGTCCGCGAGCCTCCCCGTGCTCTGGTTGTAGACGAATTCCGTGGGAGGATTCACGGCGATTTTTCCGAAGTCAAAGCGTAGGCGGTGATTCGGACCATATCCGAAGTTGCGAGTCGTGCCGTCCGCATCCGTGATACTGATGAGATTGTTGGAACCATCGTATTCAAGAAATGTCGTGGCATCACCCGGATGCTGAATACTGGCGAGCAGATTCCTGTCGTTGTATTGAAAAACGGTTATGGCACCTGTTGGGTCAATGATCTGCGCAAGAAACTCCCCGACATAAACGTACCTGGTCTCGTTGCCGTTTCGGTCCGTCTTTGTTCCTAGATTGCCGTTTGCATATACCTGTCTGGTGCCGTTTTGCATGATGCGGGATATATTGCCGTTGGCTTCGACATTGATGTTGGAGAAATCTCCGGGCGTTCGGCCTTCGGATGTAGGGTGATGCCAAGGTAACGGCCTGTTGCATCGCGTCGTCGGAGGTTTGTTGTTTGGATTGTCGATAACCGTGTTGGTTCCGTTTCCCAACGCGAACAGAAACGCCGTTCCATCATCCGCGTTGGCAACTTCGTGAATCTCGGCTATTGTCCAACCGGCTCCGATCGGCGAATTGATCTCGTTTCTGACGAGGAGGAAGTCTGAGATTGTTTCGACAGTGCCCTGCTGGTCGTCCAACTGGACGGTGTAGGGATAGACTCCGGTCTTCAACGACGATGCGTCGGCCTGGAACGTGAACCGACCTACGCCAGGGCTTGTCTTTTGAAATAGGCTAGCGACCTCGGGGAGCCCTTCAATTGAAACAGTCGCCGCGAATACACCGGCGCTCCCGTCCATACTGAGGGGAACGATCGGTCGTGGGTGCGCGCTATTCGAGCTGTACACAAGCTCGATCCCACGCTCAGCCCCGAGTCGGCGGTAGGTCACCAACTTGTGGCTGACGGTCAGATTGCCGTCCTTCAAACTGGCCCCGCCGCCCTCCCACTGTATGTGATTCTCGAACCGGGTATTCCGGTTTCCCTGGTTGTTGTCGGGGCTGCGTTTGAAGAAGGGAATGAAGTCGTTTTCGCCGCATTCGGAAAGGATCGACGGGGGGTTAGGGCATCGTTTCGCGTTGCCCGTAACAGCGTACGGCGGACAGTTGCAACCCCATCCTGCGGTCAGAATGCCCGCGCCCGGGTCGCTGACAATAGAGGAGCCGTCCTCCGTTACTTGACCGGTCGCAATGATTTCAAAGCGACCGGTGTCGTGGTCGAAGCTCAAGAAGTAGGCAATGGATCCGGCCGGGAGCCCACTAATATTCGGGTAGACAATTTCTACCGGTGGATCAAAACGAGCGCCCGAAGGCTGCAAGGTCCATGCGAATGGTGGGGACGCACCATCAGGCATGGGCATGGGTACGTCGTCAAAGTGCACTTGATTGAGAGAAAGAATTGCTGGATTAGAAGGTGATGGCCTTGTGCCATCGGCCCGCGTCATCGATCCTGCTCTTACGATCATCCTCAAGCCTTCGATCGCGGCGACGGTCAGTTCAACATCTTGCGAGTTATCAAAGGGCACCGCATTCGTTGGATCGAGTGGTGGAAGTAAGACAGGTGTGGTCAAGGTGTTTTCAGTATTGGGTACCAGGATCAGGTCGTATTTTAGAGAGGGAAAGCTGCCTTGGGGGGTGGGTGCGCCTCTTACCGCGAACACCGACTGGCCGTCTATGAACAGCTCCGCCGGACCTGCACCCAACAAGTTGACAAAAGCGAATTGGCCGCTCGCATCTGTGCTCGTAGTGACGGACTCGCTCGCTCCGATCAACAGTGTACAGGTTGCGCCTTGGAGGGCTCGACTCGCATTGTCCAGCACGATCCCGCTGAGGCTTGTTGGTTGCGCGTCGTCGCGAACAACACCGGAGATCATGAAAACAGCAGGAGCATTGAGGTTGCCGGCGAAATCGACCTCCACCCGGTTGTTGCCGGGGGCGGGTCCGAGGGTCAAAGTGGCTGCTGCGTGACCGGTGTTGTCCGTCGTTACGATCACAAAGTCTTGGCCATTTACAAAAGCTCCACCTTGTGTAACGCGAAAAGTAACTGGTACGGCAGGCACGCCGTTGCAAGCATCATTCACCCAGACTATGAGTGGCTCTGGCGCTAGGCTTCCAGATTCGGCACGCTGGTTTCCACCGGAGCCGACGTTGATTTGCGTAGCTGGTCCGGGGAGCGATGATGCGCAAAACAAGACTGTTCCGGGAATATCCTTGGAGGTGACGGTGACTCGATTGTTGCCACAACCGGCGTCGCTCCCCAGCCGCCAGAAGACGCGAGCTTCTCCGGCCGCATCGGTACGCCCTTGAATCATGAGCCCGCCATCGCCGCCACCGTCCGAGCTGAGCCTTCCGTTGCTGCGTACGACGCGGAAGGTTACTACCTTGTTGGCGAATCCAAGCCCGTCCGGGCGAAGGATTCGAACAAGGAGCGGTTCGGGCAGCGATGTATTGACTGGACCCGTTTGCCGGTTGCCCGAGACGACGAACATGCGCGCGTCGCTAGGAGGAATGTCAACGCGCTGAACGCTGATTTGTTCGGTCACAGCGTTGCCGAGTTCGTCTACAGCGGTGGCGCTGATTACGTTGGCGCCGACACTGAGTGGCACGTTGGTCGCAAAAAATGTGCCGTTATTACCAATTCCTACATCGACCACAGCGGGTTGCCCATTCACTACGACCGAAAGGCCCATGAACCCTGTGAGAAGGTCACCAACACGGCCACCAACATCGACGAACTCGGTTGTGATCTCAGAACCGTTCTCGGGGAAATCAATGAACAGGTTCGGCGGTTGCATGTCGTGCGTGACTACGAGGCTGATGGGCGCGCTGCGCTCCCCTGAAGCGGAGATGGTCGTTAAGAAAAGCCGATTGACATGGTTTTCCGAGAGTGGAACATCAGCAGTATAAGAAGAACCAATCACCGGAACGTCGAAGACGCCTTGCGGACCTGAGATTTCAACCGATACACCTCGCTGCGCTGTTCCCGAGATGCCGATGGGGTTCAGATTCGTGATCATCGCATGTGGGTTTAGCGTCGGTACTGGAGGTGGACCAAGATCAACGGTGAAGGAGACTGAACTTGTTGCAATGTTTCCTGCACGATCGCGAACGGTGGCGATTAGCTCGTGCGTTCCTTCTGCAGCAATGATTGTGGACGATAACGTCGCATCAAGAACGGATTGTTCTATCGGTGGGAACGAGCTTGCGAGTGGTATGCCGTCTAGAAGCACCTTGAAGCTGCTAGGATCAAGTCCAGCGATATCATCAGAGAGCGTTAAGCGTGAAAGAAGCACGCTCGTATCGGTAACCAAACCGTCCGTTGGGCTTTGCCATGTCACTACCGGTGCAACGATGTCTTGTCCCACGACCTCGATCGCTAGCTGTCCGCCGGGCTTGCCTCGAACTTGAACTGAGATCAAATTGGATTGTAAGAGCGCTACACCGGCGTGGAGGGAGGCAACATTCTGGTTGAAGGCGTTTTCGCGAAGGATTTCGAGTCCGTTCAGGATCAACGTGGAACTGGAGACGCGTTCTAGGGCGTCGTCGGAAAGGTTGCCGTTGGTGGCGCGCAGTGTCCACTGAGTGGCTGGATTGAGTACGTCGAACGTAGCAGTGACGGTTTCGGGAGCCCCGGTCCCTCGAACGTAGGTTTTGGAGAACACCACGAATTCGCCGGCGACGGCTGCTGTGGGAAAGGATAGTAGGGTAAGCAGGAGCACGAGCACCCGGGATGGGCGCGGCTCTTTCGATCGCCCGAACAAGACCGCCGAGGAAGTGGCGTGGCGGGGTGATTGTCCGGTGCGTGCGTTAGTGGTCCGCGACGTTTGCATCGATCTTCCCTCCGAGGTAACGACGCCCCACAGCAAGCCGATCGCATTAGACTCAAGCGCTGTAGGGGGGTTGTGCGTAGTCTTGGTCGGTTAGAATCCTTTGAAATACAATTGGCGGCAAGTAGTGCCAACGGCGCGGAGCGTAGATTCCCAGCGAATCTCCTCGGATCTGCGTCGCCGATCCTCTACATTCCCGATCGTTATCTTCCACGGTAGCGATTGTCCGAGACTGCTTCAATACGGACGTTCGTCTAGGTACACCCGCCTTCTCGTGGAGAAAACAGGGTTCCTGCGTTATTTTGTCAGACGACGATGGGCGAGGATCAGCCGAACGGGAACGCCCATCCGGTCTTTGATCTTCAGCCGCTCAAACAGCGCTTGTTTGTGCATCCGCACAGTGTGCGGCGCGATGGCCAACTTTGCGGCAATCTGGTCATTGGTCAGGCCGAGACAAACAAGTCGGGCGACTTCACGCTGCCGCGGCGTCAAACTGCAATAATCGGCCAGTGCAGCCCATTGACGTAGCGAGAACAGCTCGGGCAGGCGGCGACTCATCGAGGAGCGCCGACGGCTTCACGGAGCGTCCTGCCGAGCCCGTCCAGGACTCTCGATCTAACTAGGTCATTACATCTCGCCATACTCTTTCGAGCGTCAGCATCTCGCTTGTCTCACGCCAATTATTGAAAAAAAGAAAAATCTGCTACAATCTCACGCCTGTTCGTGGCGAGGGCCCTGAAATGCTTGAAACCGCCGAAAAACTGACCGTGACAGCCGTCGCGGGGGACCGAGAGGCCCTGCGAAGGCTTCTGCGCCGGCACGATGGGCACTTGCGACGTGTCCTGGCGGGCGGGATCCGTCCAACCCACCGAAGTGCCTTTGACGTGGATGACGTTCTACAGGTGACCTACCTGGAGGCGTTTCTGCAGATTGGCCAATTCAGCAGAAACCGGTCTGCTTCGTTCCGGGCGTGGCTAACGAAAATCGCTGAGAACAATCTTCGGGATGCGGTTCGAGAACTGGGTCGGGAGAAGCGGCCGCCTCGTAACAAGCAGCTGATGTTGTCCAACGTTTACGATTCATCCGTTGCGTTATTCGGTGTACTCGCGGGCTCGGCCAGCACGCCGACGAAGCACTTGGCGGCCAAGGACGCGGTGTCCTTGCTTGAAGAAGCATTGCGTAGGCTGCCTCCCGATTACGAGACCGTGGTTCGCCTCAACGACCTGGAAGGCTTGCCGGCCTGCGAGGTGGCGGAGGCAATGGATCGGTCGGTGGGTTCGGTATACATGCTCAAGGCTCGGGCCCATGAGCGACTGGCCGTGCTACTCGGATCGCGATCGAAATTCTAGAGCTGAGATGTGAAAGATCGGCGGGGAAACGGCGCTTGAATAGGTAGCAGACTGCAGCAATCGAATGGCCCTTAGCGGCCGATGGATCATGATCGACAAGCCCGGACAAGACAGCAAGCACCTTGCAAACCTTGAGTTGCTGCTCGACTACGCGGAAGAGCAGTCCTCGCGGGTGGAACCCACGGTAAGCCCACCTTGCCTTGGGGTCGATGCGCCCGATTCCTTTCCCGGGTATGGCTCCGTCCGGCGCCTTGGGTCCGGTGGCCAGGGCGTCGTTTATGAGGCCGTGCATGGGGCGACCAATCGAACCGTCGCCATCAAGGTCGCCCGCGAATCGATGCGTCGCGATCCGTCAAACCGTGTGCGTCTGTCACGTGAGATCGAGGTTCTCTCGCAGCTTCGACACCCGAACATCGTTCGGTTGACCGATGGTGGTGAGATCGACGGCCGACTCTACTTTGTCACGGACTTCATCGAGGGGAAACCGCTCGATGAGTTTCTCTCGGACAGACAATCGTCGTTACGCGAAACCGTCGAGCTGTTTGCCACGATCTGCGAGGGCGTCAACGCCGCACACGTTCGGGGCATCGTTCATCGCGATCTCAAACCGAGTAACATTTTGGTTGACGATCTGGGGCAACCGCACATTCTCGATTTCGGCCTGGCCAAGCTCGCGGCGCCGGAAGACGGATCGGGCGTGCAGTGGGAAGGCATGACGATCACCGGCCAGTTCGTCGGCTCCTTGCCCTGGGCGACACCCGAGCAGGTGGAGGGAGACCGGAGCCGAATCGACATTCGGACCGACGTCTATGCCCTCGGCGTCGTGCTGTACCAGGCGCTGACGGGACGGTTTCCCTATGACGTAACGAGTTCGACACGAACGGCGATGAATAACGTCCTGCATGCCGAGCCTCGTTCGCCGAGTCTGGTCGTCCCGAGGATTGATAACGACCTTAGTACCATCGTACTCAAATGTCTCAGCAAGGAACCCGATCGACGGTATCAAAGCGCCGGCGAACTGGCACGCGACCTCCGTAGATACCTGGCTCATGAGCCCATCGAAGCGAAACGGCAATCATCTTGGTATGTGATCTCGAGAACTATCCGCAGACATCGCGGCGTGTCGGCCGCACTCGCGCTGCTGTTGGTTACGCTCGTCGCGTACGCGGCAACCGTAACGGTTTTGCTTGGAATGACATTCGAATCGCGGCGGATCGCCCAACAATCGACAAACAGCGCGATACAGAAGTTCCGTCAGACACGGAAGGCTGTTGAATCGTTGATACGCAATGCATCGGACCGCCTCGCCAGCTTCAGCGGTGGAGCCGCCATCCAAAAAGCCCTGCTCACTGACGCGCTCCGTGAACTCCAAGTGTTGGTCGCGGACGACAACGAGGATCCACTTCTGATGGACGACCTCGCCGAGGTTCACCGAGGGATGGGCGATATCGCTCAGCGGCTTCGGCAGCTTGACGACGCCGAGCACCACCTACATGAATCACTCGCCATCCGCAAGGAGCGGGCCGCCCAAGAGCCCAACGATCCACAGAGGCAGGCGGCGCTCTCTATTGCGAAGGTGCGCGTCGGCGATCTAGCCAAAGACCGCGGAGCGCTTGAGGAAGCCCAGGAGTACTACGAAGCGGCGCTGCGCATTGATGAGATGCTCGTCGCTCGCGATGGTGACAACCGGGACTGGCTGGACAACCTTCACTGGAGCTACGAACGGATGGGCGCACTTCTCGAATTGCGCTATCAACCAGCGACGGCCGCGGATTATTTCAACAAGCAGCAAGAGATGGCGGAAAGGCTTGAATCAATTGACCCGGACGCCCCGGCGCATCTGTTGGCCCTGCGGTCGGCCTATGGACACCGATTGGAACAGGCGACCGCTCTGGTGAATTGGGAGGAAGCCGCAAGATACGGCCGACGGATTGTGGAAATCTGTGAGAAGCTTAATTCCCAGGACCCGGACAATCGTGTCTACCTGCGCCAACTCGTGACGGCGTACAACGGTCTCGCTCCGGCTGCCCTGAGAACCGGAAACCCTGCGAGTGCGCAGACGTACTGTGACAAAGCAAAATCCGTGGCCGATCGGCTCTTGCGGGACAACCGCGAGGAGCCGGATCACCATTATTTTCTCGCCCGCTGTTACTCCTGTTACTGCGACATGACGGGATATACACATGATTTCGAGGCTCATTTTGTCAACCTTCGATTGCGTTTGGAGGTTTTCGAACACCTTGTCGCGATTGCGCCCGCCAAACGGCGATACTCGGAAGAGCTGTTGTTCACACTCGAGAATCTGGCCGCCGAATGCCAACGGCGCGGGTTGACCGATGAAGCGCGGTTACATACCCAGCGGGCGTTGAAGTTGGTACGCGAATCACTCGGCACGCCGAAGGCGACCCCGCAGCTACTGATGGGACATGCCCGGCTGCTGAATCGGTCTGAGCTTCCGGATCTGCGCGATCCCGACGAAGCGATGCGAATCGCGGAACAGGCCGTAGCGATGACGAACTTCCAGGACGTATCGATATTGCGGCAGCTCGCTTCGATGTACACAGCGAGCGGCCTCCGGGCGCAAGCGCTTGACACCCTGGAGCGGACCCTTCGACTGAATCACTTGCGGGCATCACCGCTCCGTAGTGCCCTTGAAGCCGATCTTGAGCGAGTGCGCGGGGAAGGCGAATCGAAAACCGAGGATCGTAGGACCCCCTGAGGCATTTAGGAACGCGGCCTCCTCAGCAGGATTCGTCGGTACATCGGAACGGCCCACGAGTCGGAAAACGCCGTTCTCGAAGCCGTGCGGGCCGAGTTGTCTCTGCGCCAGGTGGTTCGAAAGCGACATCGAGTTTGCTGATCTTGTTTTCACTGGCATCAGACCTGCCCCTCATCCTGCGGCTCGGGACCCTGTCGACCGTCGCTCGCCATAACGAGCGAAGCGAGCGGACGACGGTCGATAGGGTGGGTCGCAGGCGGCCTGCGGACGGGCTCCCCGAGGCTTGAGCGGGTTCGGGACACCCACAAGTCCTACTGAAGAGCCGGACGGTGAAGGCGCACATCCATACAGGCGCAGCGATTGGGAACGCGATCGCAGGTGGTGTTCGCGATCGCAAGACGTCAAATTGGATCCGAAACGGTGTTTGTGAGGTCGATTTGGGGCGCGCCGATGCTTCCGGTAGCACAGGTGGAGGAAAAACCCGCGTCGTGGCGTTGCGGGAATCTCAGAGCGTTTCAGGATGTTGTTCGGACTTGCTGTCGAGATTACACGAAGTGCCTGCGGTGCGGGCTGATGGAAGCAAGACCCCGGTTTTCTGTGCGGGAAGGACGGTCGAGTTCGAGTGTTGGGCGAGATGGGGAAGCTCGGGTTTGGGCAGCAACGCCCCAAGGCGGCCTGGGCCGGTGACGTAAGTTCTTGACCCATAGCCGTTTGCGTCGGACGTTCTGCGGTCTTGCAAACCGCAGGTTACGCACACAGGGATGGGGGATGCAAACCCCACGCCCCGGAAACAGGCGAGGGAGTCCTGCAATCACCTTGGATAGACTCCCCCGAACGAGGCGCACGGCGTGCCAGACCTTACCAAACGCCGGCACAAGACGTATCACTGGTCCTTCGCCGCGCTCGATGCGACTTGCGCGGTCGGGGCGGTGGTTTCACGAACCGCTGCATTCACGGCGGGGGCTTCAAACCCCGCCCAAAATGCGCGGGTGCGGATTCTGCCTGCAGGTAGCAGCAGCGCCCCAGGAGGGCGGTCGGCCGCTCAGCCCCAGCTCCAGTTTCAGGGCGAGAACAATGCGACCGTTGTCGTCGTCTGGTAGCGCGTGGTCCCTGGCCGTTGGCGAGCAGGCATTCCTCGAATCCTCCGGTAGCGTCCTCTCGCAACGACGCTACGGCAGGATTCAGCTACAGCTCTTCTCTGCCCGAAGAATCACAAATAAGGGTATTTCCCTCGCGACCGGATCTGAGTCGCCCATGCACCAGCCGAATGGCGGTGGGGACGGCTCCTCGATCGTCGAGATTCGAAGGCCCGCACGCGTAATCACCCGCCAATATGTCTCAATGGTGCGGTGGTACTTTACGACGCCGTCTACGAACCAGTGATGCGGGCGCGGACCCTCGTCCCAATAAGCTCTACTCGCACCAGCCGCCGCCCCCAGACTCTGCGTGTAGTATGGATGGTTTACTGAACAGACGAAAACACCGCAAGGCCGGAGCCAATGTGCAACCGAAGCGATAATCCGCTCCAGGGGTTCTACGTAATGCAGTGTTAGAGAGCTTACAACCAGGTCCCAGGTTGCTTCCGCGGCCTGAAACTCCTCTACGGCAACGTTCCGAATCGTGACCGCCTCGAGACCGTCGCCCTGCTCGCCTGCCCGCTCGCACATCCGTTGTGACAAGTCTATCCCAGTGACGGTGCGTGCACGGTTTCTTGCAGCCCACATTGCGAACGCGCCATCGCCGGATCCGATGTCCAACACATCGCGATCCTGCACATCACCTACTAGACGCAAGACTGCGGGCTTTTCAACATTCTCAGTTGGGCAACGTGGATTTCCACGGTAATCCCAGTAACTCTCGAAGAAACCGGCTACATCAAATATGTTCTGCTTCATTACCGACCCGCCAGCTCGCGCCGAGCACTCTCCACCAATTCGTCTGTATAGCATGCCGAGATGTCAGGGGCATGCTTCAACAGTCCGCTCGCACGGAATATCTCTGCTGTGTGTTTCCACGTACGACGTGGCATAGATCCCACTCTCTTTGGATCATTACTAAGCAAGTACTCCTTTGTGACGCGCCACACCTTAATTTCCGTCTCGCGCTTCAGCTTTGGATTCGCGTCCAATACTATGTCTACAACACGCTCATCTGGCATGGATTGTGATGCGATAATCGCGCTTAACATTGCACGCACAAATCCCCCAAGTGCCTGTCTTCTATTCTTAAGCGTCGTCTCTGTCGTGAAGACTACGTTCCCGCCGGGCCGTACGCCGTACTCGTATGGGTCGATTATCGAGACCGGATGACCGCTATGCTCGACTGCTATGGGTTGGTTCGAAATATACCCAACGGTTGAGACGTCGATTGCGCCAGTCAGCAATGGCGTGAGATCGAAGCCAATAGTGACCTCAGTTAAGGTTCTGCGGTCAATGCCGAGTTTGGCCATCACCGCGACGTAAACGGTTCCAGTATCGGAGCCCGGAATCCAACCCACGCGTTTCCCCACGAATTGGTCGGGCTTCGTAATGCCACTCTCGCGAAGTGCGAGGAACACCACGCCGGATTTCACATACTCCTCAGCTATAGCCACAACAGGAACGCCCTTTTCGCGTGCTAACAGAATCTGTGCATAGCTCGCGAGCCCGAGATCATCCTCTCCCGCACTAACCGATCTGATCGGGTCGATCCCCACGCCCCCAGGCCGTATATCGACTTCCACTCCTTCGCGCGCGAATAGGCCATCCTCCTGTGCGATGAAATGGTGAGCGAATGAGCTATATACGAACCACTTCAGGCGAAGGGATAGCTTTTCACTTGACGGTGACGTTGTCCGTTCGGCGGGCACGGCCACTTGTGACTGGCTGTCTCTCGTACGCTCGCATCCTATTAGAAACAGGCAGGCCACACACAGTAGACGGCGCGTCATACCAAAGCGCAAATGGAGTCGCATTGGAACTCTCCTAAACGTAGAGATACTTGCCTAGCGGGCGTTCAAGTAGGCCCACACACACGAATGCGCCGATTCCGAGGGCGCTACTGAGAATAGCGGCGGCAAACACGAGCCCGGAGTTTAGATTAGCCGAAGCAATCATCAGAGTCATACCAAGTCCATGGCGGCTCCCTGCAGACTCGCCAATCAAGCTGCCCAACACCGCCATCGGTGCAGCCATCTTTAGACCGGCCAATACGAACCTTGTGCTACGGGGAGCGATCAACTTCCTGACAGTCTGCCACCGAGAGGCACCAAGAATGCGGAAGAGATCGCGCTCGTGTTGAGAGATGCGCATTGTGCCCTCCGCTCCTGCAATAATAATCGGAAATACGGCGATGATCGCGGCAAGCACAATCTTGCCTGTGTGGCCGTATCCGAACCAAAGCAGGAATATCGGGGCCAGTATCAATATGGGCACAGATTTTAGAGCCACCGCTCCAGACAGGACCGCCGCGCGGGTATTGGGAACGTACGCCATCACGACTGTCACAATGCTCGCCACGATCATGGCGAGCAATAGCCCGGCCAAGGATTGCGCAGCCGTAGCGCACAAGTCGATGGCCAAGGCGTCGCGATACTCCCAAAATGCAAGTCCGATATTCGATGGTGAGGGAAGAATGTACTGAGGAACGCCAAACACGTAGATGGCGCCCTCCCATACAAGGCCTCCCATTACGGACACGGCGCAAAACCACATCAAGCGTCGCAATTTGGGTCACCTTTCTTGATGTCGCCCTCGTATACACCCTTCTCGACGCCGTTTGCGAGCACATCTCTCAAGTGCCTGCGGACGTCCGCCAAGCACGCGTTGTCGGGATCACGTAGACGTTCCTCGCGACTCAGCGGCACTTCACACACGTCCAATATCGTCGCCGGCAGACGGGAAAGGACCACGATCCGCTCCGCAAGCAAAGAGGCTTCGAGTATCGAGTGCGTTACTAGCAGACATGCGACTTGCTCAGAGTCAAGAAGCTGCGAAAGGAGCTTTTGGAGACTGCTGCGCGTCAATTCGTCCGTCGCAGCGAAGGCCTCATCGAGGAGCAGAATCGTCGGCTTTGGCTCGACAACTAACGCGCGTGCCAACGCAGCCCGCGCCTTCATGCCTCCCGACAATTGGTGCGGCAGATAATCAGCAAATCCCTCCAGCCCGACCGCAGCTAGTGTTGCGACGAATTCGTGTGTGTTACGCACTTCCCGGCCCGAGAGCTCGGCGGGCAGCCGCACGTTTTCCGATAGCGACCTCCAAGGGAGCAACGTGGGCTCCTGAAACACGAAGCCAACTGCGGCCTGCCCGTCATCCTGCGGAGAGGCCAGGTGGATAGCTCCGCCGCTCGGTAATTCAAGGGAAGCGGCGATACGCAGGAGCGTCGTTTTTCCGCAACCCGATGGACCAATACACGCCACGACTTCGCCGAATCCGACCTCCAGTGTGATTTGGTCAAGCACGTCTAGTCGTCCACTGGCCGTATCGAAGTGTTTGCTGACATTCTCGAGTGAAAGAACAGGCATTGTATATCAGCCGAGCCGACAGAGGATCTCCCTCAACGGCGGCTCGGACTCTCCAGTATCGCTGAGGTAATAAACGAGATACTCCACAAAGGCGTCGCGCGTGTCGTGATCCGCGTACAGCAGAAGTGATTTGTCTTGTACTCCGCCGAACGGGAAGCTTGCGAAGAGCTCGATTAGACGGTCACCAGTCTGTGCCAATTGCGAATAGAGGCCAAATCGCATGTTCCATGCGAAAAAGGGACACCAACTTGCCGCGGTGAACGCGACCTCTCGGAGAAGCAATCGAGATTCCAGTACATCGGTCCTCAACCCCAGTTCCGTTGCGGCGCGACGTCCCCGTGTCCGAATGAGGTCGAACTGTTCCCTTGCGTTGACCCGACTCAGATACGTTGATAGCCCGCTGGCCTCGCTAGTCAGCTTTTTAATGAAGCGGTCTTCGGGACGCAGGTAAAGGAAGATCGCTCCAGCGTTTACTGCTCTTACGATGTGGTAGCCGATCGGATCCTGACCGCCGGCCCAACCGCGTGACGTCAGCTCAATCTGCGGAGAGTTGAACGAAGCATGAACCACAAGGTCCGATGAAGTCATCTGTTTGTAGAGCTCCATGATTGTGCGTGGGAGTCCGCCGCCCACGGCATTTATCTGTCGGTCAACGGATTTGCGGGCCCGGGCGATCGGGGTCTCAAAGCGGTCTCGTCGCTTAATCACGCTGTGCGTGTCAGCCAAGTCCGCCCGGCTTTTCCCGAGGACTTTCGCCAGCGCCTTCACTTCCTCGTCGTAGAAAGCATTCCGGGCCAAATGCGCTCGGAAAATGTCGGGATCGAGCCCTAGAGACTTGGCAAGGTCGTTCTGACTCCGATTCGTCCGCCGCAAGTGGTTGCGGATGAGCGTCTTGAGCTTCATGCGGTAATCGTACCCGGATCCGTCGAGGTGTTCAATGCCCCGTAGCGCGCCGGAATAATCTATTTGTTCTGGAATAGGCCGTCTGCGGCCTTCCGTTGAATCACGGCTTGGTATTGGGGTTTGTTGAGCCTAGAATGGGGATGGGCTGAGGGGCTAAGCCCCTCAGCCCGGCACCCAGGCTGGCTGGTCAAGGCAACCATGGATGTGCTGCCCGCCAAACGGCAGCGTGGAACACCGGATCAAGCTTGGGCCGGCCAGCTTGGTACCATTCTCGGACGAAGTCCTGGGCGAGTTTCTGAAGCTCCGCCGGGAGCCGGCCCCCTGGTCTGCTGGAATAGGCTCTAGGGGGCCGCTTCGTCCTTCCCCTTGGGATTTTACCCATCGGGCACCTCCTTTTGGGGACATCGTTTCACCAGCACGTTGCTGATTTTCCGTCTAATTATAGGCGGTGTTCTGCGCAGTACAAGACGTTCCGGATGTTCCGGAACAAAATGTATTGGTCGTGTTCTCTGAGTCGATGTCTTATCCCCAGGGTCGGTGTCGAGAAGATGGTTTGAGTTGGGGATGAAGGCGTTGGCGGGCCGAACGATCGTGCTTCATAACCTAATGAGAGCGGTTTTCGGTAGTCTGGGTGGGGCGAGATGTCAGGTCGAGCACGACAGAAGCCTCGGCGAAACCGTTGCTTGCGGACGGCAAACGCCGATTTCGGCCTCGCCCAACCAAATGGAGGCGGGGGGAATCGGCATCCGATCACGGGAGAAGGCCTACTGACAAACTCGGGTCCGGCAAGGCTCGACGCGGAATGCGACGAGAATCTCCGGAGCAGGTGCTGCTTGCGGTTTTGGCGCCACCGCGGCGTCGAGCCAACCGAAACGGCTCAGGATTCCCGCTTCGAGCCAAAACGGTTTATTCGCAGGCCCGGAGGACGTCGGCCCCATGGCGCCGTTTCGCCGGGACGACGATCCGGACCGTGTACCCGATGAGATGCGGGTTCGGGGAGCCGACGGGCTCGTAAGGCGCTGTGTTCACCAGGGTTGCGAGCGCCGGGCTGGGGGCAGAATCCCCCCCGCCTCGGCGACTCCGCGCGATTCGGGGCGCTGACTTGGCAACAAGTAATCCGGCTCAAACCGGAGCGAAGTCTTGACGGGTCCTGTGGATCTACAGCCTCGGGAACGAACACCTGTGAAAACGAAGGAAAGCACCGCAAAAACATTTCCAGCGCGAGCACCTGAACGCAAATTTGGCGCACGTATTCGCGCGGTTGCGCTAGTACCCCAGAATTGGGTGTGGGCTGTACAGCTCCCCAAGGAACGAGCATTCTTCAGCCGAAAGCTCGACCCCGAGCGCTCCAACTGCGTCGTCTAGGTGCCTTGTCTTCGTTGCCCCGATCACCGCTGCCGTTACGCCAGGTCGACCAAGCAACCACGCGAGCGCAACCTGCGACGGACTGCAAGCCCTTTGCTTTGCGACCGAGGCAACCCTCTCAGCAATCACAAAATCGCATTCTTGATAGTACATTTCCTGCGCAATCGTGTCGGTTCTTGCTCGTAGGGTTCGGCGTGCGCCTGAGCGGTCGGCTGTGCCTGCAAGGAATCCCCGCGCCATTGGACTCCACGGTATGATGCTGACATTCTCGTCGATGCAAAGAGGAACCATCTCGCGCTCTTCCTCCCGATAGATCAAATTGTAGTGATTCTGCATGGACACGAATCGAGCCCACCCGCTCCGGTCGGCGATGTGCAGTGCCTTCGCGAGTTGCCAGGCGAACATGCTCGACGCTCCCAAGTACCGGACCTTGCCGGCCCTAACCAACTCGTTCATCGCTTCAAGCGTTTCATCGATCGGCGTATCATCGTCCCACCGATGAATCTGGTAGAGGTCTATGTAGTCGGTTTGAAGGCGCCGAAGTGAATCGTCGACCTCTTTCATGATCTTCGTCCGCGACAGCCCGCCATCGGAAGGGTCATCCGTCATGGAATAGAAGACTTTTGTTCCGATGACGACTTCTTCGCGCCGACACGGCAACTTCCGAATCGCGCGACCGAGCATTTCCTCGCTCAAGCCTCGGGAGTACATGTTGGCGGTATCAAAAAAGTTGATCCCATGCTTCCACGCGAGCTTAATGAACTCTTCTCCATCCGCTGCCTCCAAGACCCAGGGGCGCCATTCTGGCGAGCCATACGACATGGTGCCGAGGCAAAGCCGCGAAACGCGAAGTTCCGTTTGTCCCAATGTGCAGTAGTCCATTATTCCTCGCAAGTCTGGTGTAAGCACACTGCGGCGAACCATCGGCTATCGTAGAGTGCATTGGAAACCACCATGATGAAAAGCCACGATCGCATTTTGCCTCTACCGAGCCGCCTGTTCTTCGAGATCCCACTCGACACACGGATGCAACCATTGCAAGCGACGAGAGTCTGTAGGACGAGGAAGCCGACCGGTCCAAACGTTCCTCAGAACCGAGACAACGACGCCGACAATGGGAATCGGTGCCGTCACGGTTTCAATCCACTGCAGTATCTTACCCTGCACCTTGGGTGGGAAATGCACCGCCTTACAGATTTCTCGTATTTGCTCTCTCTCAACTTCGCCGGGCCCGAGAAGTCTCAGGTTTCGGTTCCGCACTTCTCGCCTTAGCTCGTGCAGCAAAACTACGAATTGATCACGCGTCAGCTCATGGACGAATTTACTGATGGATTCTCCGAAACGGATCGGTGGCGGCCTGATACTCACATTCTCGATGTGCATTGATGGAACGCAAAACGAATCGCGCACCGGGTGAGTCGCCAGCAGCGCGCGCTCGCCAAGTAGCTCCACATAATACGGAATACGAATATTGACATCGAACAAATGCACCATTCCTCGCGGCTTCTCCTTCATCTCTTCCGCCAGTTGAACAAAACGCTTATCAGTCTCGAAACGCTCAAGATCAAAGACATGGCGTCCCGCAGACCTCTTTATCTTTTTGATCCAAGGCTGTCGTTGCACCCTCAACCAGCCCTTAACGCGAGTCTCGTTAGCTCGAACCCAGGCATAGAACCGGTCGAAGGCCGCGTCGACGAAGCCATCGTCGGGTTTCAATGGAGGCTCGGTCGGATACGTCCTTGCGCCGAAGACACCGGGATCGTAACGCTCTAGCGCTTCAATCAATGGATGTGGCGCCTTAGGCCGCTGGCCCGGTTGATCGTCCTTCCCGACGGGTTGCATGTATGTGATGCTGTCTGCGTAGACGAACAAATCCGCAAGATTTCCGGCCATCTTTCTCGCCCACGGATCACGCGCCGATCCGCGAAACATTGATTCGATCCCATTTAGGCTCGCCACATCCACGGCAGGTGTCCGTGTGTTGAACTCGCTAGCCCCGACAATATTGTTCACGATCTTCGAATCCTCTCGTTGGCTCTGGTGCCGCAACGTCTGACCGCCCCGAGCATTGCCGCTCCTCCGCGATAACTGTTAATCCGAGGAGATCCACACCCTCCTGAGCTCGCGGCCCCAATCGTCGAAGTGAGTACGCGAATGAACAAAGCGCCAGTTATCAAGGACAAGTAGAGCCCCAGGGACCCAGCTTATTCGGATGTGATGCTCTTGGAAAAAGAGCATCAAGCGCCGAAAGAACTCGCCGGCCCAGACGTCGTTATCCTCGCGGATCATGCAATTCACGCTGATTCGGAGTATCCTTCTTTCGCGGGGGCCCATCTCGCAAATTGGATGGGTGGCGGTCCGGGCGTGCCCGGGCATAGCCTTGATGCCGGAGCTCGAGACGAATTGCCGAATCTTACTAAGATGCGGCGCGTCGTCGGATGACATGGTCTCGAGAAACCTATAGCCATCCATCAAAGTTGTGAGACCTCCGTGGTCTCGAGCAGGGCGAATACACCAAAACGCCTGAAAGCGGGGCGGCAATCGTTCGAATTCATAGCATTCGGTGTGCGGGAAGAGCGTGCTGCGGTTCAGCGAATGATACTTATCTTCGAACTCAGTTCCTGGCCTGACAATCCACTGCTCCTCGTCATTATATTGCGGCATGATGGCCCCAAGGTTGCCTAGGAGATCCATGTGGTCGAAGTCAGACGGTAGACCAGCGAGAAAAAAGTAACCCTCACTATCGAGTATCGCGCGCAGATCGCGGATTGTACCTTCGTCCAGTGTTCTTGGCATACTCTTAATCCTCTTCAATTCGCGTTTACCGGGGCGACGGCTTGCTCCCTAGCGCCAGGCCCTACACCGCTTAGCTTGCAGTTTCCGGCTCGCCGTCGCGATTTTAATTCGCCGTAGTGCCTCATCGATAGCGGATGAGTCGATATCGACGTGGGTGACAAATCGACAGAGATCCGGGGCAAGGACGCTCACTAGCACACCATGTTGACTCAGTAGAGCCTGAAATGCTAGCGCATTTGTTTGGGTCACATAGACCATGTTGGTCAGCATCTCGCACCGCTGAGTTGACAACCCCAAACACTCAAGCCCTTGTCGAAGGCGTTCAGCTTGCTCGTGATCCTCTGGCAGCCGTTTCACCATAGAGTTTAACGCGACGAGACCCGCGGCCGCGAGAATGCCGGTCTGGCGCATCGTTCCTCCGAGAAGTTGTCGAAACTCTCGGGCACGCCGAATAAAGTCGGTAGTCCCGCCCAGCAATGATCCAGCCGGGGCGGAAAGACCTTTCGAAAGACAAAAACTCACAGAGTGCGCCGATTCTACAAGCCTGGCCGCAGGTACTCGCGCCGCTATAGCGGCGTTGAAGATCCTGGCGCCATCGACGTGAACTCTCAGCCCAAGCGTACCAGCCGTTTTGCCTAACCGCTTGCATGTATCGAGTGGTAAGGCGATGCCGCCGCAGTAGCTGTGAGTATTTTCGAGAACCAAAACTGTGGGTTCGGGGCGCGCCGTTCGGACTATTTCCCTAACGCTGTCCATGTCGACACTACCGTCCGGAAGATTCTCGACTTTGGACAGGGCGACGCCGGCAATCCTGCTAATGCCCTGCTCCACGCGTAAGACATGGGACTTATCGCCGACGATTGCGCGGCCACCTTGTCCGCAAACTGCGAGTAATGCAACGAGGTTCGACATCGTTCCGGAGGGAAGGAAAAGAGCGCTATCCTTTCCGAGCCTCGCTGCCGCTTCGGACTCCAATTGGTTGACCGTCGGATCCTCGCCACGCGCGTCGTCGCCCACGCTTGCTTTAGCCATCGCGTCGCGCATCGACGGGGTCGGCGCGGTCACGGTATCGCTGCGCAGATCGATTATGTCTCGCTGGAATGGCACTGGGATCTCCGGGACCACGTTCTGAGGCCACGCGTGAAAACCACATATTTCGTTAGATCATAGGCTAGGTCGCTAGCCCCAGCCAACTCGCCAGAATCTGTTGAATCGTGTGACGCGGTATCACCGTCCCGTCCGCCTCGTTCCGCCCGGGACTCGCAATTAGTTGTCTATTCGCGCAGTGGGCTACGTGCAGCGTTTGTGGCGGTCCGCAGGCAGCCAGGGGATTCAGCGTGCCACGCACTAAGGTCTCGGCGTACTGTCCAGACTATTCGTCCCGGTGGTCAGATCCGACCATAGGCAACTTCGTCGGAGTTGCACACTGGCCCGCCGCCATCGGTCGACAGAGTACCCGATGAGTACCCGATGAAACCGGTCTTCGACGGTGCTTGATAGTCTCGACGGGTCAGGAGTGGTCATTCAAAACCCGCTTTATTTCCTTCAAATCCGCGATTTTGGTTCAAAAACAGCGTTTTTCGGCCTGGGGGAAGGGATATTCGATTCCCCCCGCCCGTCAACGCAAGATCTTTCGGCGTCGGCACTTACGCGCGACAAGAAAAGAGTACCCGATGAGCACCTGGTCCCACGGGAATTCGCTCGGTCTCGGCGGAGTGATCTGGCGACAACCGTCTGGTTCCTGCGAGCCGATGAAAGCAAGCTTGCCGTTTGTGCTTGCGTGGCGACTGCGTTCTCGTCATGCCTCGCGAGTTTGTCGAGAATCTCGTTGCACTACATTTCGGGTCGAATCAGCACTACAAAGGGCGAAAGATCGACCCGGCGGGAAAGCGGACGAGTGACTGTAAGTCCTTCTACCACAACATGTTACGAGAAGTCGAAAGCGCCGTAATGTAGTGCCTTGACGTCTTGGGAAGCTGGCATTCTACCACTGAATTACGCCCGCAAAGGCAGTTTTCTGCTACATTCTTCCGCTGCGTCTTACTACAATTTCTCGGAAGAGGAACCGAGAACCGTACGCTGGCGGAGTATACCACATGCCCAAGGCTGGGCCAAACAAGCGGAAGCGAGTTCCGAAGCTCTCCTTCACGGAGACGCAGGGCATCGGCTGGCACGTCTCGCTTCGAGACCCGGCCACCGGCTCACCCACTCGCCGCCGTTTCGGCATCCGCGAAAAGAGCCGCGAACCCGGGGCTCGCGTGGCCTACCACCGTTGGCTCGCCGAGTACCTGGAGAACGGGCCACCTAGACCTCAGGCGAAACGTACCCGTAAGGATGCATGCACTGGGCCTCGTGTGTCAAGGCTCACCCCGAATCGAAAAGTCATTCCCGGCAGCATCATGCACGTCGCCTCCGGTTTTCTATCCGCCCTTGAAGCTCGCGTCAGGAACCCCGGAGAACCCCGGAGAACCCCGGCGACAAGGCACCATCGCCAAAGCGGTCTACAAGGACCGCAAGAAGCACATCACCGATTTCCTCGACTTCCTGAACGAGCGACACGGCGAGCGAATGGCGTCCCGCATGAAGATTGCCGACCTTTCCATGGCCGACGTGGAGGGCTTCAACCAGTGGGCGGTCGGCGAGGAATACTCATCGTCCCAGGTCAACAAGCGGATGCAGATGGTCAAGGGCATCATCGACCGTGCGGGACGACCCGAACATGGCGGGCAGGTTCTCTCCTGGAACTGGGATTCTCGTGACGTGGCTCACGGCAGACCAAGTGAAGCCAGGACTCTACCCACACGCAAGCAGCTTCGCTGCGTGCTCGCCGCGTGCGAGCTTCGCGAACGAACGATGGTCTGGTTGCCAATCGGACTTGGCTTTGGCCAGCAGGACCTTGCCAACATTCGGGTTGGGCAAATCGACCAAGAGAGCTACGACCTCAGACGGAGCAAGAGGGGCATCGAGCGGTTTGGCTCGACTCCGCCGCTTGTCTGGGCACACATCAGGGCGTACCTCGCGACAACCTCACGGAAGACCGAAGACCTGCACTTCGTCACACGTCGCGGCTAGACGCTCATCAGAACGGCCTGGGGGGGCGGCGCCGCGGTCACTACGATTCGATGGCTATTTTTCCGGTTCTCCTCCCAAAATATTTTCCGGAGCCCGCAGGCGAACATCAAACGCCTGTTTGCAAAGAGCTTCGTGGCGACCGGGGGTTGCGACTTGCCGGTGTCCGCTGATCGAGCGAGACACCGCGATCTGGGTGTGTGGCAACCGCGTTACTGGGAACACCGTATACGAGATGAAACCGACTGGCTTGGTCATCGTGATTACATCCACCTCAACCCGGTCAAACACGGATTGGCGACGGAGCCGCGTGAGTGGAACTGGTCGAGCTTCCACCGACACGTTCAGCTCGGCTGGTTGGATCCTGACTGGCCGGGCGCCTCAGCCTAAACCCTGCCGGAAGCTACCGGTGAATGACGACCCCGTAGATCGGGCGATGCCCGACGGTGCCTCATCCGGTCCGTTGATGTCGGGCACAGCCCGACCTACGTTTGCGCGCACACGATCGTCGATAGCTGAACCGACCCATCCGTCCCCCAACCTTGCTGCGTAACGATTGGGCACCCGCGCCCGATGGGGTGAAGCGCGTAGCTGGGAACACGCCTTGGATGCGCTCGCGCCGAGGCGCTCGACTGGAAGGGGCTTTCCCGAAAGCTCACGGCAGTGCAGAATGCACGTCTGTTACGCCGTCTGAACGAGCCTGGGTAGACCGGACGGCCGTCCCTCTTCGTTTGTTTGAAAGAGCCGATGATGGAAAACCAAGTAGCTTGTGACAGAGACGCCCTTGTCGAGCGGATTAAGCATGAGCGCGTGAGCGCGATCATTCGTACGGAGGATCAGGCTTTGGCGTCCGACGCGATGGCCGCGGCCGTCGCGGGCGGGTTTCGCATGGTCGAGTTCACGCTGACCACGCCCGGGGCGAATGAACTGATCGCCGCGTTCTGTAAGCACGCAGATCTGCTCGTCGGGGCGGGAACGGTTATGTCGAGAGCGCAGGCTCGTGAGGCCGTGGCGGCCGGTGCGCGCTTTCTGGTCTCTCCGATCGCGGATGCCGACGTCATCGGTGAGGCGGCCTCGCTGGGCGTTCCGATCATCCCCGGGGCGTACACCCCAACCGAGATGGAAAACGCCCATCGGTTGGGTGCGGATTTCGTGAAGGTGTTCCCCGCCCCCGCGGGTGGCGTGGACTTTATCAAGGCCGTTCGCGGTCCGTTGCCGCACCTGAAACTCTTCCCCACCGCCGGCGTGACGCCGGACAACTTCACCACCTACCTCGATGCCGGCTGCGCGGGCATGGGCTTCGTGCGTTCGCTCTTCGTGCCGTGCGAGCTGGCCACGCGATCGCTCGAGGCCGTTCGAGATCGGGCCGCGAAGATTATCGCTCGTCTATCCGCCTGGCGCGCCGAGTAGAGGCCATCGCGTCGCGAGCCACCACCACATCCTAGCCCGATAATCCGAATCCGACTTACCAACCGCGAAGTGTCGATGCAGTCGCGCCCGACGTGCGCTATTGCGGGCCGCCGGGCGGCTGGATTGTATGCTTGACTCTGATTGTGGAACCTTTTCTCTTGGCACTTTGTTTCGGGCGCAGTCCAGGGCGATCGGATCGCCGTGGCACGTGGTCCTCGGGCGTTGGCAAAGGGGAGAAACGTCGGGGGACGCCGCGCGGGCTCCTGCCGGAAGGTTGACAGCGGCGCGTCCGTGAAGATCGCGAGCGCATAGACCGTATTCGTCGGGCCTGCATTTGGGACTCGTTTGGTGAGCACGCGGACGAAGCACATTACATTGATCGTGGTCTCGCAGGCGGGCTGTTTGGCAGTCGGGCTGTGGATGCAAAACCGCTACATCATCTCATCGGCCCGTTATGCGGCCGAAAAAGAGACCCGCGCCGAGCTGGCGGACCATCTCTCGAACCTATCGGACGCACTCGGCGTCCTCGATGCGGAGAATCTTTCTCAGGTCGCTGAGTTCGCCGAGCAGCTGCCCCGATGGCCTCTCTCGCGCCATTCCTCAAGCCAAGCGCTGATGGTGACCGACGCGCGTTGGATCCCTGTCCTTGTTTCTGAGCCTCTCCGATCCCAAGCCGGTGACACAACAGGGGCACTCAGGTGGGTTCAGGGGGACGGGGAGCAGGAAGATGAAGACGGCTTCCTCGTCGGACGGCTAAAGACATCGCATGAAGAGCACGTCGCGGTCGTGCGGGCATTACCCGACGGGCAGGGGTATCTCGTGGCGTTCCAGTCCGTGAAAGAAGTCGAGGCACGGGCGAACGCCCTGGTCGGCAGGGTCCCGGCGATTGGGATGATGACGCTGGTTTGGACTTGCGCCTTCCTGGGCGTCATGGTCTATCTGATCGTGGCGCGTCTTCATGACGAGTTGGATCGCGAGCGATCGCAGTCGGCCACGGACGCCCTTCGGCAGACGCAGGATCTCGTCAGGACAAGGGACGCGGTCATTTTCGGGCTGGCGAAGCTGGCGGAGTCGCGCGATCCGGAAACCGGGATGCATCTCGAACGGATTTCGGTCTACTCCACGATGCTCGCGTCCGCGCTCCGCCGCCATCCCGAGTTCCGCCGCGACGTGACGCCGGTCTTTGTTCGCCTGATTGGGATCAGTTCGGCGCTTCACGACATCGGCAAGGTCAGCGTCGAGGATCGAATCCTTCGTAAGCCCGGTTTGTTGACTCCCAAAGAGCGCTCGGCCATGGAGACCCATGCCGCGCATGGCGGCGACTGCCTTCGCGAGATCGAACAGCGACTCGGCGGCTCGAATTTCCTTCAGATGGCGACGGAGATCGCCCTCGGCCATCACGAACGGTGGGACGGTCTCGGCTACCCGCATGGGTTATCCGGGTCGGAAATCCCCTTGTCCGCCCGCATCGTCTCGGTTGTCGATATTTATGACGCCCTGTCCACGCGGCGGCCCTACAAGGACGCCCAACCGCACGTCGAATGTGTTGAGATTCTTCGCGGGTATTCCGGCACGCGCTTGGATCCGGACCTGGTCAAGGTCTGGCTGACGATCGAACCAAAATTCCAGACGATCGCCGAACAGTTCGCCGCTCGCGAACGTCGGGCCTCGTCGCCCGATCCTCAAGTCGGCGGCGTTGACATGACGCCACGCGAGGCGGAGCGCATCTCGGTGGGTTCTGCCTATAGCGGGTAGGCGCGGCAACGATCAGGGCACGGAGCCTTGATTCGTCACACGGCACACCGAAGGGTCGGTGAACCAACGGTGAGGAGTGACATTGATGAACGTAATGAACCAAAAAGACCGGCGTGCATTCGAGATCATGCTGATCATTGTGACGCTGGGTATGACCGCATTGCTCTACCGCATGGGCGGGTACAAGATGGTCGTGCTGAACTTGTTCTACCTCCCGATCGTTCTGAGCGGCTACTACCTGGGCCGGACCAGCGCGGGCGTCCTGGCTTTGCTCAGCGTCCTCGCCGTGTCGGTCACGGCTTCCTTGGATTCGACCGGGTTCGCCGCCTATCGCACGCCCGTCCTCGTGGGCCTCTCGCTGACGGTGTGGGGCTCGGCCTTGGCGCTAACCGCGATTCTCGTGGGAACGCTCTGCGACGAACGCAGCAAGACGATCGAAGAACTCCACGTCGCCTATGTCGGCGTCGTTGAAGTGTTGTCAGCCTATCTCCAAAGCGCCAACCCCAAGGTCAAGGCTCGCAGCACGCGAGTCGCGGAGCTGAGCCAGGGGGTGGCCGAAGCGATGAAGCTTCCACGCAAGCAAATCGACGACATCCGCGTCGGTGCTCTGCTGTTTGATCTCGGCAACGTCGAGATCACGACGCAGTTGCTCAGCCGGGCGGTCGATACGCTCGAGGCCAACGCCGGGCGGTCTACCAGTCACACGTTTTCGGGCGTTGAACTGGTACACTCGCTGGGGTCCGTCCTCAAGGGCGCGATGCCGCTGATGCTCAACCAGGATGACGCCATTCGCGCATGTACCATGGCGGATACGGGGGCGGCCTCGGGTGACGTGCCGCTGGGCGCCAAGATCATCCGGGCCGCTCGCGCGTACGACGGCCTGGTGTTCGGCGAGTCGGGTTCGTCGCTTTCGCCGGCAGAAGCCGTCCAGGAGCTTCGCAAGGACATCTCCGGGGATTTTGATCCCGAGGTTCTGGATGGGATGGTCCGGTTTCTCGGCGTGAGTGGGAAGAACGCTCGACTTGAGCGGACCCTCGCCTGATGCGGCGTTTCGGCGAAGGTTCGTCCGATAGCCCGCGTGTGATCGACTACGCGGGACGGACCTTGCGGGGGCTCGCTCCGTTTCCGGTCCTACGGGCGGTATGCACCCGGCGGCATGAAAACTCCCCATGCGAACCTACCGATACAACAGGCGTAGAGGAACGGTTTCTCGGTTTGAGCAATCTCTGGGGTTGGCATGAGCAATTCGCTGCGCCTGTGTCTTTACAACACTGAGCCCGACGCCTCGGAATCTCTGAGGACCGCGATCCAGACCCTGAACTTCGTGCGCCTGGTCACGGAAGTTTCGACGCCTCAGGCGCTGTCGGAGGCCCTGAGCGATAGCAGCATCGCCCTGGTCTTGTTCCACCTCGACCCCGAGTCGAAGGCGGTGATCCCCGTGATCGAACAGGTGTCCGTCCGGCACCCCAAGCTCGCGCTGATCGCCGCAAGCCACCAGACCAGACCCGCCGCCATCCTTGCGCCGATGCGCGCCGGATGCGACCAGTTCGTTTGTGAACCCATCGACGCCGAAGATCTCGCCGCAGCCGTGTCGCGCGTGGCCAGCAAGCGGCTCCTGCAGAAGCTCGAGAGCCGATGCATCTGTGTGGCCGGCGGCAGCGGCGGTGCGGGCACGACCTCCATCGCGTGCAACCTGGCCTTGGAGATCGCGTCGTTGACTGGACGGGAATGTGCCTTGGTCGATCTTGATCTCCAGTTCGGCAACGTTCCCCTGAACTTCGATTCCGAGCCGAACTACACGATGCACGACCTGGCCATTGCAGGTTCAGACCTGGACGCCACGTCGCTGAACGCATCGCTCATGGAGCTGCCCGGAAACGTCCGCATCCTGCCGCGTCCGGAATTGATGGAGCAGATTGACGGCATCTCGCCGGACACGATCCTGCGCGTGATCGAGTTGCTCAAGGAATCATTCGAGAATGTTGTCATCGACGTGGCACACTATCTGAATCCATGCACGGTCGCCGCCCTGACGGCGGCGGACGCGGTCCTGGTCGTATGCCAGCTTCTCGTGCCCAGTATCCGGAACGCGAAGCGGTACTACGACGTCTTGGCGCGGCTCGGCGTGCCCGAGGATCGATTGGAAGTGGTCGTCAATCGAAGCGACGGACGCAGCGGTCGCGTGACCATCAAGGATCTCGAAGCCACGATCAAAAAGCCCGTTTACGGATGTGTGCCCAATGACTATCAGTTCGTCGCGCGATCGATCGACTTTGGTCGCCCCATCGCTTCGCTCGATCACAACAGCCCCGTCCGCGTGGCGATCCGGAAGCTGGCCGAACGAGTGACAACCAAGAGCGAACTCGAACAGATCCATGAAGCCGGATCGCGCGGTTTCCTCGGCCGCCTGCTGAGCAAGTAGCCTACGAAACCTCGAACGCCCCCTTGTTCGACCGCAAGGCGCTCGCGACTTCGACCCGTCGCCGAGCCGCATGCTCTAGTTTGCGCGGCGTCTTGGACCCCAAGGCGGACGGGTGGCATGGGCAAACTGGCTTGTCCGCGCACGATGACCGACGACGAGTCCCGGGTAAGCTACGCTTTCCCGTGGCGCCCATGTCACGGCTTATCCCGGCCACCCGCCGCCGCGGCCGAAAGCTCACGACAGATCGCACGCGTCGCCTCGATGTTGTGCATGGGTCCGGCGCTTCGCAACGCTGCCAGGACCGCTCGCCCGGCTCCGTCCAGGCTTGCCTCGGTCTCAGTGAGGAGCCCGTCCAGCTCCCGCTTCCATGAAGCGAGCATGCCGGTGAACCGCTCCTCTTCGTCCTCGTGGCAGTCGATACACGTGGCGTCGATCGCCTCGAGGGTCACCGGCTCACTCAGATCGTGGCAGCCTTCGCAGTCGACGGCATCGAGCATGGGATCGGGCGGAAGCTCGGCCTGCGTGAAGCCGATCAGCTCGCCACGGCGAAAGGCGTCCGCCGCGTTGTGGCAGCCGGCGCAGGTGGGTGACGGTGCCGTTCCACCTGTGTGGCATTCGTCACAACGCAACGTCAGGTGCGGCCCCTCCAACGTGTAGGGATGGACGAACTCACCTTTCTGGATGACCGCCCCATCGCCGTTGCGTTCGACCGGATTCAGGAACGTGTGGCACAAGTTACAATCGTGGCTGATCCGCCGCCCGCGTTGATCCACATGCTTGCCCTCGTGGCAGCGGAAACAACCCGGCGAGTTCAGGTGTCCGATGTTGTCCGGGTAGGTGCGCCAATCGACCTTCATATCCGGGAAGAAGGTCCGACGGTAGATCTCGCGAACCTGGTCCACGGCGTGGTTGACCGAAGCCTTGTCGGTATCCCAAACCTTGGGATACGTCGTCCGGTAGAACTCGGTCAGATGGTTCCCTATGCGCGTGGCGGCCACCTTGGCGTCGGCGTACGGTTCGATCAGAGCCTTGACCGCCTCTCGCTTGATGTACGGCAACGTCGTGTCGATCCGGCCGACATCCAGGTAGGTGTCAACGGAATCCTGCGGCGTGCGAAACTTGTGCGCGGGTCTGTTGTGGCAGTCCATACAGTCGAGCTTCCGCACGGAGCCGTCGGGAGGCGGGTCGGAACTGGGTCGCCCGTCCGAGCGAAAGATCCACGTATCACCGGTCTGGTCGGTGTACTTGACCCACGGGATGGTTTGCAGCACTTCGTCCGTGGCGATGTATTCGATTTTTCCCGCCAGCGCCATGTGCAAGTGGATGCCCTCTTTGCGACCGGTCGTTTCGTCGCCGCCACCGATGTTGAGCAGCATGTCGATCTCTCGGCGCGTGTTGGCCTCATCCGAGCTGAAATGCGCGATCTCGCGAAGCTGCGCGCCGAAGAACTTCTTGGGCCAATGACATCGCTCGCAGGTCTCGCGCGCCGGACGCAGATGGTGGATGGCCGGGGCGATCGGGCGGGCGTAGCTCTCGCGCCACATGGCCAATACCTGACGCGTGCCCGACAGCTTGGCCTTGACGAACCAGCTTGCGCCCGAGCCGATATGACATTCCGCGCACGAGACACGCGCATGGGATGAATACTCATAGGCTGTAGCCTGCGGCTCCATGACGGTGTGGCAAACCTTGCCGCAGAACTCCGTCGAGTCGGTGTAGTGGTAGCCGTGGTAACTGCTGACGCCGATGACGGGCAGCAGGAGAAAGGTGCATCCGCCGAAGATCTTGGCCGCTCGCCGTTGGGCCGGGTCGTTCAGGTCGATCTTGGGAAAGCGGAAGGCGAGGCGCTGCGCCGGATCGCGCCGCCGAACGCGCCAACTCTTGAAAAGGATTCCGGATGGAACCAGCGCTGCACCGACGACGAGGATGCCGGGAAGAATCAGGTATCCGAAGATGTCCACGTAGGGGTTAGCGGTCGGCGTGACCAGGCTGAACAACCCGAACGTCAGCATCAACAAGAGCGCGATCGCCATCAGAAACAGACCGGTGATGGAGATGGCGTTGTTCCACAGCGGCGTGAATCGGGGCCGATACGGGGCGCGCCGCTCGCCGGGGACGGATGGGGACGGTTGGGGTCGCCCGGAGTCGTCCGCCGCACCCGTCGAACACGCCTGCGTGGCGTTCTCCTCGATCTCGGTTCGTCGCGTCATGTCTCAGTCGCCGTGCGATTCGCTTGCCGCTGCCGATGAAGCTGTGTCAGAACCTTCTCACGCGTTGCGTGCCACTGTTCCGAGACGCTCCCTCGGAAAGAACCCGAAACAGGACGCCGCTGCCGGGCTAATCAAGTGGCAAGATGTATTCCAAACAAGGGGGCGAACAAGCGGCGACTGTCGCCGGGTTCCGAAACGCTTCCGGCGGAACGGGGACGTTGAGTCAGAGCCGCAGGCGCCAGCCTCCGGACCGCTGCGTCATCCTGTCACCGGGCTCGCGCCCGGGGCTCTGAAAACTGCCCAACGCCGATTCTGTCAGGCACACTTTTCGCCATCTGCCGGGCCGCCGATCAGTGGCCGATCGGGCGCGCGGTCATGTCTTGCCGGCGCTGCACCCGGGGGCTCAGCCGCCTTCGGGCGTATTGGCCCGTTCGGTGGGCTTCGGCGGGGCCGCGCGCGTCGGAGGCCCGGCGGCTTGTTGGTCCGGCGGATCACTTCCGCAAGCTATCGACTCATCTTCATCCTGGCGGTACACCTTGCGCGTCCGCGTCTTGAGCCGCGGTCCATCCGGATGTTCTCGTTCGTACATCGGTTTGGGCATCCGGCCGGACAGCCAGGACGTATTCATCGGATAGACAGCGGGCTTGAACACAGTGCCATATACGTGCCACACCAGGATCGAAAGAAATGCGAGCCAAGCTTCGTAGTAGTGGATGACCAGGCCCACGTCCACCAGGATCTTGGGCAACCCCCATTGCGCGACGAGGTCATTGTCGAACCAGAGCAAGAAGCCCGTCCCGACCATGATGGCCGTCCCCCATGCCAAAGCCCAGTACTCGATCTTCTCAATGTAGGAGAAGCGTTTGTATCTCGGTTCGTCGGAGCGAAGCCCCAGCAAGTACTGCATGTTATGCTTGAAGCAGGCCAGATCTGATCGTGCCACGATCATGTCCTTGAACCACTGCTGGCCACGCGCCGTGAACAAATACAGAATGTGCCACACTGAGCCGATCGTCATCACGACGGCGGCCACTCGGTGGACGATCCCGCGGGCCTCAAACCCTCCCTCCCATCCGAAGAGCAGCCGAACCCAAGCGGCCTCCGAGAACCGAAGGGAGAAGCCGGAAACGACCAGGACGATGAACGAGAGCATCAAGACCCAGTGCTGCGCGACCTCGCTGATGCAGAGCCGCTGGACGAACGGAAGCGTCTTCATGTTCCTGATGTGACGAAGCCAGTCCGCGCCATTGTGAAGCAACATGCCGCCGATCGTCACCACGATCAGCACGAGATAGAGCTTGCGGACGAACCCCGTCCAGCCGCTTTGCAACTCCGTCGCCGTTTCGTGGATTCTGGATTGTGCCAGCTCCGACGAGATGTTTGGGTGACATTCCCCGCATGTGTGGCGGAGGTTGTCGGCGTGGATGGACGACGTCGGGTCCATCGACGGGAGAATTCGATGAGCGCCGTGGCACGATGCGCAGTTCGCCACGGTCGCGTCACCCGTCGTGCTCTTGAGCCCATGAAAGCTGTCGATGTACGAAGCAAGCTGTCCGCCCGGTAGTCCGTATTTTTGGTTGAGGATGGCCGACTCGTGACACCGAGCGCAGGTTTGCTCGGCCACATGAACGACGCTGACCGGCGAGCGCGGATCATCCGGCGCGATAATTCCGTGTTCGCCGTGGCAGTGTGTGCAAACCGGAGAATCCACGGACCCGCGCCGAACGAGCTGCCCGTGAATGCCGTCCCAGTAGTCCTTCGTCACGGTCTGATGGCACTGTCCACAAGTGTCCGGGATGCTGAAGTGATAGATGGTCGATTCGGGATCCGCGGCACCGAGGATGCGATGGGCGGTCGGCGTGCCCTCCGGCCCCTTGGCGGAGTGGCAGTCGTTGCACCTGGCCGCAGCCTGGAGCCCTCGTTGGGCGGCCTTGCCATGGACGCTGCTCTCGTACAGCTTGATCGTCTTGTCACGGAGCGATTCGTGCCTCTCTACCAGATCAACATTCGTGTGACACGACCGGCACGTGTTCGGCAGGTTGTTCGCATGTACGGAGGACCGACGATCCATCGAGGGAAGAATCTCATGCGTGCCGTGACAACTTGCGCATCCTGGAAGATCGGGGTTCTTGCCGATCTCCAACCGGCCGTGCTTGCGGTAGACCTCGGCTTCGTCCTCGTGGCACTCGCCGCAGTCGACTGCTTCCACGGATTGGCCGTGCGGCTTTGGCGATGAGGCGAACACGTCTTCCAGCGAGATCGATTCGTGGCAGCTCGTACAGTCAAGTCCGCTGTGGACCGAAGTGCTCACCAGTGCAGCCGGTGGTTCCGGTGCCGAGCGGTCACTCTTTGCGCTGTGGCAATCGTCACAGCTCAACGGTGCGATCACCGGCCCGGTTTCGTCGCCTGGGCTCCGGGCTGTCGCACGGGTGCCGCCGCCCACCATGAGCATCGCGAGCAACGCAGCGGCTACTGCGCGCCGCCGAATACGGGGCAAGATCCGTGATGCCCTACAGTCGCGGCGCGGTGAGATTGGGACGCCATCGCATCCGGGAACGTAAACTGTGCGCCAGCCGTTCATGGACTCACCCCCTGAGGCGACCGCGGCACGCAAGCGCGCCGTCAGAGGTCAAACCTACACGTTGCGTGCCACGTTCCCCACTGCTGACGCGTACTCCGGATTGGCCCTGCCCATCCCCAACGGGGGCAGGTGGCACGATGCCGCCTCGAGGAGCGAACGGGGCGCGGTTGAACGCAGTTGGCCACGGACTCAAGAGACTCCGGACTAGCTTCGCGTTTCGCACTTTTTGGAGCCGTTTCCTGAGTTCTGGATGAACAAG
>CBDUXT010000015.1:0-74265 GCA_965371245.1 uncultured bacterium
ACCGAATCGGCGGTCAGTTTTCAGAGCACAGGGCGCGAGCCCTGTGACCGGTCTGGTATCGTAGAAGCCCCATGCTTGTTCGGATCGTGTCCGTGGGCTTGCGCCCACGGCTCTGACGCGGCGTGGCGCCGTCAAGATGGCTTTGCACGCTCCGCCAAACCTGTCACGCGCCCGTCCGCCACGGGAGGGCGGCGTTTTGTTGGCCTTTTCCCGATACGTCTGGTAGGCTCGCCGCGGGTCCGGGTACGCACGAGGCGGTCTCGGCGACGCCGCTGGGCGCGCCTGGCAATCTAGAGGAGATAGACGATGATGCGACTTGTGATGACAATCGGTACGGTGGGCTTGGCCGCGGTGACGTGGCAGATGGCCGCGTGCAACCTCATTCCCGTTACGGTTGACGTCCCGCTCCAACTGGGAAACCCGACGTTTGATGTGGTGGCGGGTGTGCCTACCGGCAAGACCATCCTGTTCGGCGCGCAAAGCGACTTCCCGTTCTCGCCGGGTAGGGGCACGCTGGAGTTCGACCCGACGAACTTCACCATCGTGCGAGGTTCCGGCAAGGCCCGTGCGACCACACAGCAAGCGACCCCGCTCTGCTCCGAACAAGCCGAAAGTTTCGTGACCGCCTGTATCGACGGCGGGACGGACAGCGCTGCGTGCGCGGATCAGGGAGTTCAGTCCCTCGCATCCTGCCTTTCCGACGCCGGTCAAATCGAGATCAGGACTTGGGTCAGCGCGTTCGATTCAACGGTCCCGGCGTGCGAGTCCGGCGACGGTGTCGATACCTATGGACCCTACGTCATTGAGCTGGACGATAGCGACAACGTGGTCTCGATCAGCGGCTCACCGCGCACATTGCAACCCGACACGCTGACCTGGCTGGACACGGTGGGTGCGCGGGTCTGCATTCAGGTCGTCGCGGGTTTCACCGGGCAGGTCATAATCAACGAGTTCTCGCTGAGCCTCGGACTCTAGCGCCTGTTGGCGTTGCTCAGCGGAATAGTCGCTAGCGACCATGAGCGCTGTAGGTACGCGCCTCACGGTCGTGACGTCAGACTGCGCACGCTCTCTACAAATCGCCGGCCGCGGTCCGCGAAGTTGGCGTGTGTGTCAAAACTCGGTGCGCCGGGCGAGAACAGCACGACATCGCCCGCCTGCGCAGCCTCTTGGGCGATCCGTGTGGCCGCCGTCAGCCCGTCGGCGGTATGGATCACCATTGCCGCGGATCGCTCACGAAGGATATGGGCAAGCGGCGGCCCGGACTCGCCCAGGCAAATGGCCGTGTGACACCGGCTCGCTGCTTCGCGGACCAACGCCGCCTGGTCGCTCTGAGTTTTCTGTCCGCCGAGGATCACAACGCCCGGTCGCTGCAGCGTTTGGAGCGCGGTGACCGTCGCGGCGGGCGAGGTTGACTTGGAGTCATTGTAATAATCGACTCCGTCCAGCGTGCGAACGTGTTCCAGCCGATGGGGCAGCCCCGAAAACTCGCGCAACGCCTGTGCAACGGTGTGGTCGTCAAGTCCCAGATGACGGCATACCGTCAGCGCCGTGCCGGCGTTATGCCGGTTGTGCTCGCCGGGTACCCGTAAGACCAGCGCCGGGTCGAGGTCCGAGGTTCGTATCAGTCGAGGCGCGCCGCCGGAGAGGCGTCGGGCGACCGAGGCATCCGCCTCCTTCTCAAGGTTCCCCACGACAACCGCCAAGGTCTGGGCACTGGAGCCGATGATGTTCAGCTTGGTCGCGACGTACTCGGCATAACCGTCATATCGATCCAGATGGTGCGGCGAGAGGTTCGTGACCACCGCGATCGTCGGTGCCCAATCGATGCGCGGGAGCCCCTCCAACTGGGCATTGGACAACTCGAGCACCACGAGATCGGTCGGCCGCATGCGATCGAGGTCGCCAAGAAGCGATCTTCCAATGTTTCCGCCCAGGTACGTGCCCGTGAACGAGGCGCCGCCCGATCGGCGGCACGCCTCCAGCGAGTCGGCGAGCATGGCACAGGTCGTGCTCTTCCCGTAGGTTCCGGTCACCCCGATCACGCGACAGGGGCACCGCTGGCAAAACAGGTTGATCTCCGTGGTCCAAGGGATCCGTCGATCCTTAATCGCCTGGAAGAACGGCGATCGCCTGCGATCGATGGCCGGATTGAGCACCACCCAATCCACGGAATCGAGGTCCGCGTCGTCGTGTCCGCCCAGGCGAAACGTAACCTCAAGACCGGCCAGCTTCTCCAGGGACTCGCCCAGCGCCGCCTGCGAAGCCAAGTCGGTCACGGTCACGTCGGCCCCCTGGGCGACAAGCCACTGCGTCACGCCGACACCGCCGCCGAAGCGACCCAGCCCGACGACCAACACCCGCCGCCCGGCGATCCCTGTCGGCGTTTCTTGGGCGAGCCTTGGCGACGTCGAGGACACGGATTCGTCTCGCTGTGTGGTTTCCGTGGCACGCCACGTGGCCCAAGCCTTCGCCCAGAGCCTGGAAGTCCGTTGAAAAGTGCGGCATCGGCTTCCAGCCGGTGTTGTCCCTGGCGGTGGGTGCCGTGGGCAAACTTGTTTGCCCGTGTTGCTACGAGACCAGCACGGGCAAGCCGGCGCTTGCCCATGGCACCCAACCATCGATTGACGTGCGACGCAGCACCAGGGCATCGGTGCCCGCATGCGTGGCAACCATCGGGCGGCGCGTCATTGTAGGAAGTGTCCGCCCGGCGACAACGCCCGCTGCCCGCCGGAAGGCGGGGCGAAAGACGAAATCCCACGCCAGCGTGGCCCGCTCAAGCGAAGAAAGTCCCTCCGCTTCAGCCTACGATGATTGACAGGATTCTTGTCAAACCCGTATAATTTATGCGTTGTTTCAGCATGCGCGGGAGCGCAGGCTGTGCCGGAGCAGACTTACGGCGCGCCCGCCTGATCCGTAGGCGGCGAGACAAAGCCTCGGCCGTGCCGTGGGCTTTCACGGATTATCGCGTTTTGGAGCGCCAAGTCGATGAACGTAGCGGGTTCCCGTCCCTCTTTATTTCGTTGGTTCCGACCGCTCGCGCAACTCGCGTGTGCCGCCCTGGCTATGCCCCTGATTGGATGCCCCGCCGTTCCAAACAACAACGCGGGCAACGGCCAGAACACCAACAGCAACGGTTCGACCGCCGTCACGGCGCGCATCGTGAACTTCTCGGCCAACATCAGTGTCCCGATCGACCTGGCATCTCCGCTTTCCGTTCTCTACACGGTGACGGGCAGCCCCGATGCGCTTTCCGGGTTTTACGTTCCGGTGGCCGACGGAACCCCCGGGTCGGGGCCGATCGGCGATCGAGTCATCACCGCCATGAATCTTCCGGTCGGCGTCAATCAGGCGTTTTCATTCGACCCGGCGGCCGTGGGCGTCGGTTTCTTCCGCGTGGGTGTGCTGGCCGTAACCGGCGTGGAGAATGTTCTGGGCGAGAGCGACGGGGTGATTCAGGTGACCGGACCACCGCAACCCATGTTTGTGCAGCCGGCAACACTGACCTGTGGCGGTGGGACGAACCAGGATGCAGCGTGCGGGCCGAACGACGCGAGCACCTGCGCCGGGACGTGCGTCGGTGGCGACGCCGTCGGCAGCCTGTGCGCCCGGGACGAGGATTGCGGTGTCGATGGTGTTTGCGTCGGAAGCGGACCCTGTATGACCGAACTGGCCGTTGGGGAAGACGTGACCGTCAGCTTCGACGTGGGCGATCCGGAAGGCGGCGTCCAGTGGCGACTCTTTTATCTTCAACCGGGTGACGATCGAAGCGCCCCGGCAGACCAGCTCGGCGTGGAGATCGCCATCGGCAGCGGCAACGTGGCCTCGGTGTTGTTCTCGCCCATCGACGAAGCCGGGGCACCCCTGCCCGACGGCGACTACGAATTGGGGCTGTCCGCCACGGACAGCGGCCGATCGGTGGCTGACACCGTGTCGCTCGGCGAGGCCGAGGGCATCGTGACGATTTTCGGCCCGTTCGTACGGATCATCTCCTAGCGTATGATCACACCTCATCTTGCGGGTTCAGATTCGCCTCTGCCATGGGCATGAGCCGGCGTTGCGTCCGCAAGGCGCCCGAAACGGGCGAAACACAGGCCCCGCAGCAGCCGTAAGTCCTGTTGCTACCGATAAATACGGTTGCCACCGCTCTCCGCGGCGTAGGATGCGCCCTCGGTTGACAGACACTTGGCTCCAGCGATACGATTGTCGTCGGGATAACGTCTCGGCCACCGCTGTCCGACCGGCAGCGGGTCGCTATTTTGGTATAGAGGGGGAGGCGGGTCAGCATCCCCGTGGTCGTGGTGGCCGCGGCGCTTAACCCCAACCGGTGGTGCAAATACACTTTGCACGATTCCCCGGTCGCCGTGCCTGCGGGACATCGCTACCAGGCCCACCTTACCGTGACGGTTTGCCGTTGTTTTCTGAGTTAGTCTGACCGCTTGTCGTCCACCGCCCACACGGGCGCGGGACACCCGATGGGAGTGGCGAGAACATGAGAGATCGAAGGGACCGAAGGTTGGCGGCGCGATCGTTGGTGATCACCTGTGCAACGCTGGCCTGCGTTCAGCTTCATGTCGTGAAGACGGCCACGGCTGGGGAGCGCCAGTTCGTGGTGATGCTGGCGGACTCGCCCAAGGAAGGCAACGCACAAACCACCGACCTGATCAATCCCGAGGTCGTTCGCAAGGCCTACTTCGACCGCATAGATCCCGCCATCGACTCGTTCGCTGAGTATTGGGAAGAAATCAGCTACGGCGACGTGACGATTAGCGGCATCGTCACCGATTGGATCAAACTGCCATGGCGGATCACGAAGGGTGCGGGTACGGAAGGCTTCGTCGATCTCAATATGAACGAAACGTACCAGTACGGCGCTGGCGAGCGGTTCGACAACAACCGGGGGATGATCGCATTCGATCTCCAGCCGCCGCTTCCGCCATTCCTCTCGCCCGGGGGACAGGATGTGGTTCCCGGCACCGAGAGCCCCGCTGATCCTGGGCAATCCATCTGGATGCCGGGCGAGCGTTTCATCGACATGGACGGCGACGGCGCCTGGGACGCACTCGACGAGGCCCGCAACTCGGTGGATTTCTTTAGCAAAAGGTGTACCGAGGAAGAACCAGCGAAGCTCTGCGTGCTGGACTCCGATTGCGACCAAACGATTCCGCTGAACACATGCGAACTCGTTACCGGGGAAGTCTCCCCGGACGGACGCCCCGACCTTCTCGGCCCATGGGTTGATCTTGACGAGGATGGTGTACCGACCAACACTGCCGGCTGTCTGTATATGCCGGATGACGACAACGATGGCAATCCAAACTGCTGCCCGGAGGGGCCCGCTAGCATCGGCTGCGAGGCGTTTCCCGCCGAAGGGGCGTGCCCGCCGCGTCAGTGGGTCGGTCTCAATGGGAACGAGTTTATTGATTGCAACGGGAACCTGGTCCCCGACGCATGCGACATCAGCTGTTTCTCGGCGGCGTGCAGGGCTCTCGGTGGACTAGAGCAATGGCCGACGTGCGGCGGGAGTTCAGACCGACTGCCGCTTTCGTCATCGGCAACCGACTGCGATGTGGAGACGGGAGATACCGTCCCGGATGAGTGCCAGTTCACGATGTCGGGAGAGGATTGCGTGGCCACTGCCCCCGATGGCGATAGCGGTGACCCCTGTGTTGGCGTGCCCGAGTGTACTTCGCTACCCATCGAGGACGCGGAGCGAAGTCTTGCACAGCTGAGTTTGCGATGCGAATTCCACGATTCCAACGATAGCGGAACACTCGACATTGTCGAGCCGTTCGAGAACTTTCTACTCAAATGGGATCCGGAGGCAGGGGCAAGTGGAAACGGCGAATGGGTAGTCGTCGATGACGAGTATGTCGTCAATAACTATCCAGGCCACGCGGACCGGCTCTTGGCGCGAGCCACGTCCCGCCCGATCTACGCCGAACACGACCCGGAGCGACTCGCGAGTTCAATGTGTTTCTGTTCTGACGGGAGCGCGTGCCAGTCGGTCACCGTGACGATCGATGGTGAAGAGATCGACATCGCGGAGGCGTGCCAAGTCGGTGAGCATACGCAATTCAACCCGCCCGACCTGTGGACGGAAATCGGATCGTCAAAGATGCAAGCCGATGATTTTGTCATTCAGGAGGCCCCGGTTACGCCCGAACCTTCCTGGTACAAACAGGCCTGGGTTGATCGGTATGGCACTGAGGCGCCGGCGTGGGGTGGTCCAACCCGGCGGATGGTCCCTCTGCCACTCTCCGGACGTCGTTGTTTTTTCGCAACGCATGGAGGCGTGAACGGCGACGGAACGGGCTGGGTTGGGTGCGGCGCCAACGATCCGCGAGTGGTTTTCGCAACGTCGCTGTCCTGCGATGTTGCGAACCCGATTCCGAACGCTTTCGACGTGACTTGCAACTTCCGGATTCTTCCCGAAGAGGTGAATGGGCTCGGTGCACCGCTCATTCTCTATGACGGCCCGGTAGAGCACGACGACCTGCCGTCGTCCAAGTACCACCGCGCTGGCGACCAGAAGCTGGGTGAGGTTACTTCGCCGTTCAACCAAGATATATGGGGGGAGGATCGTGGAACACACGACCCGGGCAACATCGGAGGCTCCGATGACATCATCCCGGCGGCCGGTCCGTACGCAACCCATATTCACGGCAACTTCGGGCGCGACGCCGGGAATCTGCTGCACATGGAACTCTTGACCTGGCGGACGGAGCCGCCGTTCAACAACGGGCGGGCATGGCTCAGCCTCGGATCTCGAACGCAACCCCTCGTCGAACTATTCGGCTTCCGCGACTTCAACCTCGATGGTGTCCTCGATCAGGGCGAGATTCGCAACGATGGCTCGGACAACTATGTAACCGCGCCTGACGGAACAGGAAACGGAACGGGAACAGCGTACCCATGGAACCGGCGACGGCTCGTTGAAGATTGTATGGAAATACTCGACGACGTCATTGATTTCGACGACTTCGTCGATCCCGTTGCGATGGATCGAGTCACCTGCGGAACCGGTCCGCTTACGACATCCATCCCCGTACCGTTACGGGGCGCGCCTGGGGATTCAAGTGTCGTCGAAGCAAGCGGCGTTCTTTCGGGAATCGTGCTTCTGTCGGCTGGGGGCGGGCAGGGGAGATTCCCTACGGCCCCCAGTTTCTTTCCGATCCACAACGAGGACGGTCTTGCGGACACACGCTTCCCTGACACCGACCTACCTCGCGACACGCAAACCCCTGAGCTTCTGAAAGAATGCACAGAGGAACCAGGGAAAGTTTGTGCGAACGCCTCGGACTGCGACCTGTCGGTTCCACGGAACAAATGCGGGGAAGTCGATTTTCTGCCCCAGATAAGTTGGAACATGTTCGTCCATGACCTCGTGACCTGCCTCGATTGCAGCTCTCGCTTCGCGTCGGATCAAACCGTGAACCCCACTGACATCCAAACGGCGTTCGCAGCGCATGAATATCTTCACACATGGGAGGGTTTCCCCGACCTCTACGACTACGACGTCTTCGACAACGGACCCGTGGTAAACTGTCCGATCGGACGTTGGGACATCATGGCTGGCGGCGGGCTGGTCCACCCCGCGCCCATCCTGAAGGCTTCTCCATGCACGGACTGGATCAAGCCGATCGATCTGGCCACGATACTCACGCCAGGCGTGGACGCAGTCGTGACAATGCCGCCCGTCGAATCGGTACGCGACGAGAGCTACTTCTTTCTTCAGAACGACAAACGGCCGCGCGAGCGGCTCTGGTTTTGGTCGGCCGGGAACGGGTTCGACTTGCGCCTTCCCGGTGCGGGAATGTTGATACAACACACGGACGTCTTTTCGAACTTCGACGCGGTTCCGCAACAACAACGGTCGTCCGACCGACCGGGGTTCGTGATGGTCCAGGGAGACGGCAATGAGGATCTTCAGGCGTGCAGCGCCGACGGAAACCGAGGGGATGCCGGCGACCCTTGGCCCGGCAGCAGCGACGCGCGACAGTTCAACCACAACACGGTGCCGCCGGCGGACTGGTTCTCGGCCAACAGTTGGACGGGGATCGACATCCTCGATGTGATCCCGGACGGAGCGGGCTCGGTACAGTTGAAGATCAACTGGGTGCCGACGTCGATTCCCAGCCTCCGGTTCGAGAGTCCGCCCGCCGGGCAGACGGTGGGCTCGAATCTCACACTCAGCTTTGACGTCAGCGACGTGTTCGGCGGCACGACCGTAAAGCTCTTCTACATCCATAACCAACGCACGTGCAGTGCGACGGGGTTGCCCTGCTCACGCACTTTGGATTGCCCGTTGCTGCCGACCGAGCCGAACTTCTGCCGCCACGACGTGAATCCCCTGACGGCAAGCGTGATCGGAGAACAACCAAAGGTCAATCCGGGCACCAAGACCATGACACAGACCTGGAACATCAGTTCCGTACCGGATGGTCGCTACGTGCTCTTTGCCAAGCTGATTCCCGGCCAGGGCGCGGATGGCACCGAAGAGAAATTCACAACACCGCGTGCGGGTCGAAACAACGAGGGTGACGGATCGCTGGTGGTGACGAACGTCGCTATCGACACCGACAATGCCGACTCGGACGACACGTCCAGATCAGAGACATGGACGGCTGTCGCGACCGACCCGTTGGGACAGACGTGGCGGGTGAACAGCACGCTTACGCAACCCGTGCTTGATGAGGACAACCCCAACGGTGATCCATATCCCAAGGCGGCGACGGGCTCGGAATACCAATCGATCGGCGGCGAGGTTCGGTTCACGATTGCCGCCGGCGATGTGCCCTTTCGAATGGGCGACAGCTTCTCCTTCACAACCACGGGCTATACGGCCGTCAGCAGCAGCCTCACCATTGCGGGCGGTCGGGTAACAGTGAACCCGGTGGCCGTCATCCAGGCGGCACCGTTGGCAGGTGACCCACCACTACTTGTGACGTTCAACGCCTTCGGTTCGTTTGGTCCCAACGGCGAGGAGCTTAGTTACGAATGGGACTTCGGCGATGCAAGCCCGGTTCAATCCGGGGTCGAGGTGTCGCACGTGTTCGTCGTTCCGAGGAAGTTCACAGTTCGCCTGAAGGTGACCAACGACGCCGGTCGAATCGGCGAAGCGCAGGTCGATATCGCCGTAACGAACAACTCACCGCAGGCGCTTGTGATTGCCACTCCTCGTAGCGGGTCTGCGCCGTTACTCGTTCAGTTCAACGGCGAAGGATCCAGCGATCCGGAGGGCCAACCGCTGACGTACGTCTGGGACTACGGTGATGGTAAGGGTGCTAACGCCGCTCGTGAACCGGGTCCGGCATTCGCCACGGTCGAGCACGCCTATTTGAATGACGCCGCCGGCGTGCCCTGCACGCCGAGCCACACTTGCGAATTCGTTGCGACGCTTACCGTGATCGACGAGGGTGGCAAGGAGAACTCGGACAGCGTCGTCATCCGCGTCGGGAACTCCGACCCCATTGCAAGCGTAACGGTTTCGCCCTCGGGCGGCACCGCCCCGCTGACGGTGGAGTTCGATGCCTCCACGTCGCAGGATCCGGACGGCGATTCGTTTACGGTTGAGTGGGATTTCGGCGACGGGTCCGCAACCGAGATGGGACTTCGAGTGACGCACACGTACACCGATCCCGGTACGTTCCGGCCCACGGCGACGCTGACCGACACCAACGGCGGCGTGGGGACTTGGACCGGCGTGTCGATCGACGTGACGGTCAATCAACCGCCCGCCGCCCAATTCACGGTTCGCCCCACCAGCCGTCGCGCCTTCGTCGGCGAGGAGTTCACGTTCGACGGTGCCGCGTCAACCGACCCGGATGGACCGATTGATTCTTACGAGTGGGACTTCGGCGACGGCTCTGAAAAGAGGTCGGGTGTCGTGGTGACGCATGCGTTTACCGCAGTTGCCCCGGACGGCGTGCAGGTGACGTTGACGGTCAAGGACGAGGGGGGCCTGTCGAACACGGCCAGCGTTACCGTGATGGTTCTGCCCAATCCGGACAACCGACCGCCGGTGGCACACATTTCCACGTTGCCTTCCGCCTGTACGGATCCGTGCCCCCTGAACCTCGACGCCAGCCTTTCCTTCGATCCGGATGGCGATGACCTGACGTTCACGTGGAGGATCTTCCTTTTGGAGAACGATGTTCCGGTTCTAAAGGACAGCTTTGCCGGAATGACTCGCCAACGTGAGTTCACCACGCCGGGTCGGTACCAGATCGAATTGCTGGCCGATGATCAAAAAGGCGGGATCGGCAGGGACGGCCCGGTCTCGCTCGTGGTCAGCGAACAGATTGAGCCCGAGCCCGGTCAGGATGTCCCGCCGGTGGACGGAGGCGGCATTCCCGACAGCGCCAACCAGCGCCCCTTGCCGACGCTCTGCGGCCTCGGCATGGTCATGAGCCTCGCCGGCTCGCTCCTGGGTCTGTGGGCCATGGGGCTGACGCGCCGGCGGTTCCGCTAGCAGCCCGTTGAAGAACACCTGAACTCGATGTGGTACCGGCTTCCGGCCGGTGCAAACACGGCCTGGAAGCCCGGGCCACGCTTCGCTAGACGGCCGATTGGCCTGGACGCCATCCAAGCCCCGACCGGTTTCGACAGGAACCGGTCGGGGCTTTCTTTGTTGTGACGGCGTTGCCCCCTATAATCCCGGCGATGCCCCCGACGCGATTCATCGCCCGATTCCCTACGACGCGCCCGTCGATCGTCGTCGCCGGCATTGGGCTGTCGGTCATGGCCTTGTTGGCCGTCGCCGCGCATCGAGCCGAACCACGACGCCACAATCCGTTCCCCATGCTGACCGCGCAGGCGGCTGTCGTGGTCGCGCCGACAGGTTCGGCGGACATGACGGCCGTGCCGGCGGTCACGACGCCGGCTGCCAGCGTCGCGCGATTCAGCGTGGTTCCACTTCAGACGGTCGCCGGGATCATTCATGCCGTGCGGTCCAAGGTTCTCGCCGCCAGCCGCATGGGCGGCTTGCACGGTCCGTAGTCGATCGCCTCCGTTCCGCCGTTTTGTCGACAGCGCGTCGGTTCCCTCGGTTCACTGATTGAACAACCTGTGAGACTCAGCCATGTCCGTCATGGAGTTGCCCTCGGTCCTGTTCAAGCGGGTTTCCGCAGTCCCTCGGAAGCTCTTCGGCACGCGCAATGATCGTCTTTTGAAGGTGCTTCGGCGGCAGGTCGGGCCGATCACCCCGTTGGAACCCGAGCTACGCGGCGACTTCGACGCGCGGTTCGCCGCGCGCATGGCCAAGGAGAGCATCGACTCGCTCCCGGCCGAAGAACGCGAGGAGGTCCGCCGGAAGATCTGCCTTGAACTCAGCGGCGATCTGGCGGAGCGGGCGGATCGACTACGTGCCCAGGCGCGAGAAGCCATGTCCCCTCTGACCGACTGGTGGGGGTCGCTCGAGCCCGCTGAACGCCTCGAGTCGTTTTTCGCCATTGAATACCGGAAGCGCAACGCCCGATTGCTCGCGCAACTCGACGCCGACGGCACCATCGCCGAGGCCTTCGCCCTGCTTCGAGAGGCGTCGCGCAGGGCAAGAGACCACCGCCACTTCGATTGCCAGCTCATCGGCGGGCGCGTGTTGTTCGAGGGCAAGATCGCCGAGATGAAGACCGGCGAGGGCAAGACCATCGTCTGCCACCTGGCCGCCCTGGTGAACGCGATGTGTGGCCGGAAGGTCCACATTATTACGGTGAACGACTACCTGGTGCAGCGCGATGCGGAGTTCGCGGCACCGATCTTCGAACTGGTCGGCGTGTCGGTTGGCTACATCCAGGCCCAGCGGGACCCCGGCGGTCGCGAGGGGGTCCGTCGCCATGCGTACGGCTGTGACCTCACGTACGGCACCAACAGCGAGTTCGGCTTCGATTATCTCCGCGACAATATGAAGACGCGCCTGGGGGAACAGGTTCAGGGGCGGCTCGACTTTGTGATCGTTGACGAGGTCGATTCCATTCTGATCGACGAAGCCCGCACGCCGCTGATCATCTCCGGACCCGCCTCGGACGATGTGTCTCGCTATCCGCGGGCCAACAAGGTCGCGGAGGAACTCGTTCGTCACCAGACCGCCCAGGATCGCAAGCTGGCGGCAACCGTCGCCAACTTCGACGGGGACGCCAAAAACATTCCCAAGCTCCTCGATACGATGAACATCCTGGGCTACAAGAAGAAGGGTTCGCCCGGGTCAAAGGACGACTCCGCGGCCGGCCTCAAGGATGATGAGCCTAAGGCCACCCTCGGACCGGACTTCCTGACCGACGATCAGGTTGAGGCCTTCCAGATTTATCAGAACGACATCCTGGGGATGCCCCCGTCCGAGCAATACCGGCGATTCTTCATCGTCCAGTTGGAACGCAAACAAGCCGGGCTGACGCACGACGGCGTCACCATCGCCCAGGATCTCCTCGACATGGGGAGCCTGTACAGCGGCGCCAACATGGAGTGGCCGCACCTGATCGAAAACGCTCTCCGCGCGCACAAGGTCTACCGGCGGGACACCGACTACGTGGTCCAGGACGGACAGGTCGTCATCGTCGATCCGTTTACCGGTCGCCTGATGATCGGACGGCAGTGGTCCGACGGTCTTCACCAGGCGGTCGAAGCCAACGAGCGGGTTTCGGTCAAGGAGGAGACGCAGACGCTCGCCACGATCACGATACAAAACTTCATCAAGCTCTATCTGCTCAAGGCCGGCATGACCGGAACGGCGTTGACCGAGGCGAACGAGTTCGACAAGATTTACAAGCTGGACGTCATCGAAATCCCCACGAACCGCCCCGTCAACCGCGTCGATCACAACGACAAGATGTATCGCGACACGGATGAAAAATTCGGCGCGATCGTCGATGAGATCCACGAGATTCGTCGTCGCGGTCGCCCGATCGACCCGTTCATGGCCGCCGATGTCCTTGGCGCACTCAAGCCCGTCCTGGCCAAGGTCGGGGAGGACACATCACGGATCGACGAAGCCATCCGTCAGTTCAATGGGGCCGAGTTGGGCGACAAGAAGGTCATCCAGTTCATGCTCGACACCTACGACGAGTCGATGGGCGACCTTGCCCACGGGCGACCGGTGTTGGTGGGAACGACCAGCGTGGAGACGTCGGAGAAAATCTCGCTGCTGCTCACCCAGCGATACGGCATCGACCATGAGGTTCTCAACGCCAAGAATCACGCCCGGGAAGCGGAGATCGTCGCCAAGGCGGGATACCTCTCTCCCGCCGCCAAGGGCGGTGACAAGAACTCGTCCGGCAACGTGACCATCGCGACGAACATGGCCGGTCGCGGCACGGACATCAAGCTCGGGCTGGACGTGGTGTACGCCAAGTGCAAGGTGCCGGAGACGTTGCCCGATGGCGTGTCGTCGAGCCCTCTCTACCCGCCCGGCATCACGCGGTGCTGCATTCACTGTGACGAGTACGACCCGTCCACCAACTGCGCCCATTGTTTCAAGCCGAAGCTGGACCCGCGTTTTCCGGAGCTGGGTCGCAAGGTCTGTCCGCTCAACGTGCCCTGCGGCCTGCACATCATCGGCACGGAGCGTCACGAAGCACGCCGCATCGACAACCAGTTGCGCGGGCGAGCCGGTCGGCAGGGCGATCCGGGGTCGTCGCGGTTTTCGCTGTCGCTACAAGACGATCTGCTGAAACTCTTCATGCCCGACTGGATGCTCAAGATGATGGACAAGTTGGGCTTCACCGACGGCACCAGCCTGGAAGACAAGCGGCTGAGCAAGGGCATCGCGCGCGCCCAGCGCAAAGTCGAGGAGCGCAACTTCTCGACACGCAAGCACCTGCTCGAGTGGGACGAGCCGATGGATTATCAGCGCAAGGAGTTCTACTCCGCGCGCCAACGGATTCTTGAAGAGCGAGACCTGCCGTCCCTGATTTTCGACACCGTCGATAATGCCATCCAAACGGCGGTCGATCAATTCCTTAGCGGTCACTACGACCGGTCCTGCATCGCGAAGTGGTGTCACGAACACCTGGACCTGGCGATCGAGGAGGACGCCATTGACGTCGAGGACCTCGAGACCGCCGAACGGGCGATCCGCCGAAAGGCGATCGACGAGGCCTACGATCAGATTCGCACATCCCTTGGTGAATACATCGACCCTGAAGAGCCGGCCGCGAACTGGGACGTCGGTGGTCTACTGCAATGGGCCCAGCGGTCGTACAAGGTATCCATGACGCAAAACCAGTTGCGCAAGATGGAGCCGCGCGACATTGAGGACGCCCTGTTGGCGGCGGCGCAGACGTTTTTCACCGCGATCGATCTCAGCGGAATCAAAATGTTCCTCGAGGAGGGCTTCCCACAGCGCGCCATGACCGAGTGGGCGCGAACCAAGTTCAACATTGAGCTTGACGAGTCCGACCTCGTTCATGCCTCGCACGAGGAGACGGCCCGACTGATCGACGAGCGCGTTCGCGACGCTTATCGCCGGAGAGAGATTCACTATCCCGTCGAGTGGTGCCTTGAGCGGGCCTTTGGCACCGAGCCGACGGACAACGGGGCCGCGGTGGAGATGGTGGTCGGTTGGGCCAACGCAAAATACAACGTCGGTTGGACGCCGGCCGACGTCTTGGGCAAACCGGTCGATGAAGTCCGGGCCAGGCTGGTGGCGCTTAGCGAAGAATTCTTTGCGGGAAGGCTCGAGCGCGAGATTGATGAGGGCATCGCCGGCAAGGAACCGGACGAGGCAGTTGAGTGGGCACGGGAGCGGTTCGGACACACCTGGAGCGAGCCGCGTTTCGAGCGCTTCGACGGCGAGCTGCGCGACAGGCTCATTGCGCAGGGGCGCGAGATGCTACGCTGGGAATTGACCCGGCTGGAGCAGTTCGTCTTGCTGCGCATCTACGATCAGGGCTGGAAGGACCATCTCCTCGAGATGGACCACCTCAAGACCGCCGTCATGCAGCGTCCGCTCGGTGGGGATCAGTCTCACCCGCAAAGTCAGTTCGCCATCGAGGGGCGCGAGCTGTTCCAACAGATGTGGGCGCGCATCGCGACCCGCGTAACGGACATCATTTTCAAGGTGAGAATCACCGGTGGCGACGACGAAGCAGCGGGTGCGGGCGGGCGCGGTGGCGGCCCCGCGGGCGAACCGATGACCTTCGGTCATGCCGACGCCACCGGCGTTGGGTTCGCCGGTGCGGCCGCGGACCAGCAAGCGGCCATGCAGGCGCAAGGCGTCGAGGCCAAGGTGGAAACGATCCGCCGCCAGACGCCCAAGGTCGGGCGAAACGATCCGTGCCCCTGCGGAAGTGGCAAGAAGTACAAACAGTGCCACGGGCGAACAAGCTGAATCGCTCCGGGTGATGGAAACGGCCACCGCACCCAACGATGCGCGTTCGCCGAGTCCGACCTCGGGAAGTCGAACTGCTCCTGCTAACGCATGTCCCATGTTTTCCCGAGGGCTTTAGCCCGCGCGGATGTCGGCGCAAGCGGAAGCGTGCGGCTCAGCTAGTCACGGGATTTGTGAAACACGGCACGAGTCGTCCGATACCCCTCATTCGATGGGTCGGGAGAAACCGAGCCGTGCCCGTCACGGAGCGGTTGGCTCGAAACAGCGACGCCCCGCTTGGAAACGCACTAATACCCTGCGGCCTGGCCGTCCTTGCGTGATTCCGACGCGCCCACGTACACGTCGCGCTTCGCGTCATACATGATGGCCTGATAGCCGCCGAAGCCGCCGACGTTGAAGCGTACCCGGTGGCCTCGCTTCACCAGTTCCCGCTGCACCTCCATCGGCACGCCCGACTCCATCGCCACGCTGCCGCCGTCGGTCATGCGCGAGCCGGTCGGCTCGCTCGATCCGTAGTGGCGGAACCGGGCCGCGTCGCCCGCCTCCTGAAGGTTCATGCCGAAGTCGATCAGGTTGCACAGCACCTGCACGTGCCCTTGGGGCTGCATGTCGCCGCCCATCACGCCGAAGCTCAGCCAGGGCTTGCCGTCTTTGGTGACAAACGCCGGAATGATCGTGTGGAAGGGGCGCTTGTGCGGCTCGTACACGTTGGGGTGCCCCTCCTCCAGAGCGAAGAGCTGTCCGCGGTTTTGGAAGCCGAAGCCCAGCCCATCCGGAACCATCCCGGAGCCGAAGCCGCCGAAGTTGCTCTGAATGAGGGAGACCATGTTGCGATCCTTGTCGGCCACGGTGAGGTAAACCGTGTCCCCGTGGATCAGCCTCGGATCGCCCGCCTTGAGACGGCGCGACGCGCGACGCGGGTTGAACAGCTTGGCCCGCTCGGCCGCATAGGCCTTGGAGATCAGCCCGGAGACGGGCACATCGGCGAAGTCCATGTCGGCGTAGTGTCTTGCCCGGTCCTCGTAGGCGATCTTTTTCGATTCGATCAGCGTGTGAAGATAGTCGGTTGTGTTGTGGCCCATCGACGCGAGGTCATGCGGCTCGAGCAGGTTGAGGATTTGTAGCGCGGCGATGCCCTGCCCGTTCGGCGGCAGTTCCCACACGTCGTATCCGCGGTAGTTCGTGGACACCGGGTCAACCCAGGTGGATGTGTGCTCCTCGAAGTCTCGCCGCCGCAGAAAGCAGCCGACCCGCTCGCAGAACGACACCATGGTGTCAGTCAGCTCGCCGCGATAGAACGCGTCGCGCCCGCCTCGGGCGATTCTTTCCAGCGTGGTAGCCAGGTAGGGATTCTTGAAGATGTCGCCCTTGCCCGGTGCGCTGCCGCCCGGACCGAACACCTCGGCGAAGTTGGGACGGTTTCGATGAATGCGCAGTCCGCGACCCCAGTAATAGGCGATCAGCTCGGAAACAGGGAACCCCTCGCGGGCGTAGCTGATGGCCGGCTGAAGAATCGTCTCCATCGGCAGCTTGCCGAAGCGCTGGTGCAGGGTGAACCAGCCGTCCACGCAGCCGGGCACCGAGACGGGCAGCGGTCCGGACCCGGGAATCGACGTACGCCCCAAATCCTTGAAGTGCTGCAACGTCAACCCGTACGGGCTTCGCCCGCTGGCGTTGAGACCGTGAAGCTTCTGCGTCTTGGCGTCCCAGACGATGGCGAACAGGTCGCCGCCGATGCCGCTACCGGTCGGTTCCATCAGCCCCAGGGTGGCGTTCGCGGCGATGGCCGCATCGACCGCGGTTCCGCCCTTTTTCAGAATGTCGAGCGCCACCTGGGTCGCCAGCGGTTGACTTGTGGCGGCCATGCCGTGTCGGGCGTACACCTCCGAGCGCGTGGCGAAGGCGCGTCCGGTGAGTCGATCGCCCCGCCCCGGCGCCGCGAGCGCAGGCTCGCATAACAGGACGACGAAGAGCGTAACGATCAAAGCAGTTTTCATCGGTGTGCCTCCTCTTGGAATCAGTTCCGCGGCTTCGCCCGGTCACCCGCCCAACCCAAGCCGGTCGGTCACCCAGCGAACACGAAGAGTCTACCGCGCTTTCGTCCCCGTGTGCAGAACCGGTAGGGTGCGTCCCGGACGCACCTTTTTCTCCTTGGGGATGCACACGTTGGGTGCGTGACAGTTTTGGCGGGCCGTGCAAAGCCATCTTGACGGCGCCACGCCGCGTCAGAGCCGTGGGCGCAAGCCCACGGACACGATGCGAACAAGCACAGGGCTTCTACGCTACCAGACCGGTCACAGGGCTCGCGCCCTGTGCTCTGAGAACTGACCGCCGATTCGGTCATGCACACGCACACGTTGGGAAACACGCCCGACCCTTTCCAGCGGCTGCTCGCACGAGTAAGCTTCCCCCCCCGAACCGTACAACGAGCCATCTGATGAAGTATGCGATCATCTTACCTGATGGAGCCGCCGACGAACCCGTCGCAAACCTCAACGGCCAAACCCCGCTCGAGGCGGCCGCGACGCCCAACCTCGACTGGATTGCGAAAAACGGCCGACAGGGCCTTGTCACCACCGTCCCGACCGGGTTTGCCCCCGGGAGCGATGTGGCCACCCTCTCGTTGCTGGGGTACGACCCGCGCATCGACTACCCCGGACGCGCCCCGCTGGAGGCGGTCGCCCGGGGCGTTACCGCGGGCGCGGACGAACTGATCTTCCGATGCAACTTCGTGACCATCACCGACGGGCGGATGGAAGACTTCACGGCCGGGCATCTCTCCCAGAGAGAGGCCGACGCCCTGATCGCCGATCTGAACCGGACGCTCGCCGACGAACACTGTCGGTTCCACGCCGGCGTCTCGTACCGCAATCTGATGGTGGCGCCGGATGTCGGCAAGCAGAAGCTCAAGACCAAGCCGCCGCATGACATCCCGGACCAACCGGTGGATGCGCATCGTCCGTCGGGTCGCGGGGCCGATCGGGTGCGGCGCGTCATGGAGCGAGCCCATGCGATGCTCGCCGAGCACGAGATCAACCTCGTGCGAAAGGATCTCGGCGAGAACCCGGCCACCGACATCTGGCTCTGGGGGCAGGGGCGGTCGGCGACACTCGAGTCCTTTGCCGCACGCTTCGGCGTGTCCGGGGTGATGATCGCGGCCGTGGATCTGATTCGCGGCATTGCCCGTGCGACCGGGATGGAACTCATCGACGTTCCGGGCGCGACGGGGTATCTCGACACCGACTACGCCGCCAAGGGACGTGCGGCCGCTGACGCCCTTGATTCGTTCGACCTGGTGATCGTTCACATCGAGGCCCCGGACGAGGCCGGTCATCTCGGCGATGCGGCTGCCAAGGTCACCGCGATCGAGCGCGTGGATGAGTTCGTGGTGCGGCCTCTGCTGGAGAAGCTACGAACGTTCCCGCAGTGGCGGATTCTTGTCGCTCCGGATCACCCCACGCCGGTCGGCAGCCGCGTGCATACGAGCGTGCCGCCGCCGTTTTGCCTCGCGGGCAAGGCCACCCAGACCGTTCTCAACCGGCCCTTTTCCGAGGCTGCGGCCGCCACGGGTGATCTTCGCGTCGATCCCGGACATGAATTGATGGAGTATTTCCTCCGCGTGTAGATCGCGCCCCGTGCTGGGCGGGCAGCCGCGACCGTTCATGAACACGCCGCCGGGTGCATGACAGTCTTGGCGGGCCGTGCAAAGCCATCTTGACAGCGCCACGCCGCGTCAGAGCCGTGGGCGCAAGCCCACGGACACGATGCGAACAAGCATAGGGCTTCTACGATACCCGACCGGTCACAGGGCTCGCGCCCTGTGCTCTGAAGATTGCCCGCCGATTCGGTCATGCACCCCACGCCGCCATCCCCGCGGGTTTCGCTGGACGACCGGCTACGCTTGCGCATAATGCGCCGCTTCCTGTGGACCGATCGCAACGGATGATCGGCACTCGGCAACCCCGTACACGACGAGTCATCCTCATGAGTGACGATCAGCGAATCGAACAGTTTCAAAAGATGGCCGAGTCCGACCCGCGGAATGAGCTGGGCCACTTCAGCCTGGGAAAGGCCTACATGGACAACGGCCGCTTCGACGACGCGATCGGATCGCTCTCGCGCGCGGTCGAGCTGAACGACCGGATGTCGAAGGGATACCAGATTCTCGGCGACGCCTACAACCGTTCCGGCCAGCGGGAACGCGCGGTGGAGACGTTGACACGCGGCGTCACCGTGGCCGACAAACAGGGCGACCGTATGCCCCGCGACGCGATGGCGGCGATGCTCAAAGAGATGGGCGCCCCCGTGCCCGCGATGCAGGAATCATCGAAACCAACCGGCGGCGCGGACGAGGCACCGTCGCCGTCCAAGGGGTTTCAGTGCGCGCGATGTCGTCGTCCCACCGGGCAACTGGAGAAGGTGCCGTTCAAGGGGGCGATGGGTCTTACGATCATCGACAACGTCTGTTCGACCTGCTGGCACGAATGGATCTCCATGGGTACCAAGGTCATCAACGAGCTGTCCCTCACGCTCAGTACCAAGGCGGGCCAGGAATCGTACGACCAGTACATGATCGAGTTTCTCCAACTGGAGGACCGATAAGAGCCCATCTCAAAACTGTGCGGCACCACCATCTTGCCGGTGCGGTTCACGGGCTGGAAGTCTGTGCCACGCTTGTTGTTGGGATAGGCTCTAAGCGGATCACGCGCGTCTTGGTCACTTCCATACGAAGGCGCGTACGAGCGATCTGAAGATCGGTGGTACCGATGTATTACGTCCGAACGGAGCCGGTCCAATTCCCACGCGCCGACCGGGCAGCCGATAAGAAGCGGCGTGCACGGCTCCCGCGGGTTGGCTTGCCGGTGATAAAATCGCCCTGGCGCGACCTTGAGCCCCGCCCCGGGCGTACCATCCGTTGGGCCGTAGCGGGCTTTTCGGAACGGTGTCCACGAGTTTTGTGCGCCCGATCTGGAAACATGGGCGGCCGGGCCCTATACTATCGGTATCGCGGGCTGCGACGACATTCGCGTTGCCGCCCACGATACAGGGTCCAGTAACGATCAACCTTTCTGCGTGTCGAAGTGACCGAAACGGAAAGACTTCCGTGAAAACGGACCAGGGACCATCGGAGGCCGTCCCGCTGGCGGCGGACGCCGCGCCGCGCGCGCAGCTCGTCGTACAGGGCGGAGGCGACGCGGGGAAGAGCATTCCCTGCCGACGGGTGGTAACGCTCGTGGGCTCGCGGGTGGGGTGCAAGCTTGTGCTCCGACACCCCCGGGTTGCGCCCGTCCATCTCGCCGTGGTGAATACCGGCACCAGTGTCATGGGTTTGGATCTCGTGACCAGGACCGGAACACTCCTCAACGGGTTGAAGATGGAGCATGAATGTCTCACCCATGGCGACGCGCTGACCTTGCGCCCGTGGGAGTTCAAGGTCGATCTTCAAGAGCCCACCCACTCCGGCGACGCGGACATACACCCGTTCGACCTGGAGCCGACTCCGCGTGTCATCGCGCTGGAACACGAGGAAACCGGACGCGTCATGCAGCCCAACCGCGAGCTCTGTATCATCGGGCGGCGCAACGGTTGTGACATTGTGCTGAGTGACAAGCGCGTGTCCCGCGTTCATGCCTTGCTATTGAGTTATTTCGGGCGACCGGCCATTCTTGACCTCCTCACCCGGAATCGAACCTTGGTGAACGACCAGCCCGTTCACTTTCGCATGCTCGAAGATGGCGATGTTCTTGCGATCGGAGAATCGCGGTTCCGTGTCCGGCTCGTCGGCTCGCCCATGACCGATCGCGGGGTGAACAACGAAGACGCCGTGGAGACCACGCTGGCGTTGAATGCGGAGGAGCGCTCCGCCGACCTCATCGACATCCACGCGACCGAAGCAGCTCAACCCTGGCGAATCGCAGACAGTCTGGACAAACTCGCTCGCAAGGCCTAGGCAAGTTTTCGGAAAAGATTGTTTCGAACCGAGCCGCGAGCGTAAGCGACCGGTTTTGTGCCGGAAAGTCAGCCCGCTTCTCTACGGTCGCGGCTCGGAAAAAAGCCCGCTCAAACACGCTCTGCGTTCCTTCCGTTGCCGCATGCCATCCGAGCGGGTCGTCTAACAGCCGGTCGAAAAAGAATCTGCTTCTCGCGTGGCGCCGGCTTCCGGTCGGTGAAAACGCGGGCTGGAAGCTCGCGCCACACTTCCAACGGCCTGCTGGTCGCCGGAAAGTGACCCTACAAACGCCGCCGACACATTCAGACATGTCGAGGCACCGGCATGCGACCCGAAATGATTGCGATTCAGCGGAATTTTCGTAGCCTATGGGATGTTGTTCTTTCGAACCCGCCGCCTGGCTTGGTTCGAGGCGGGCGGGCCGAACGCAGGGGTCGTGCCGGAATCCGATGATCGCGGCTTTGAGTTGGAGATTGATTCGATGCGAAGGTGTGCATCTCTTCTTGCGAGTGTCATCGTTCTCGCCATGTTCATGAGCAGTTCGATGCCGTCGCAAGCGCGGTCGGCCGGCGACGCCAGGCCGCGTTTCGTGGTCGAGCTGGCCGGCGATACCGAAAGCCCCGGCGGCTCGCTGACGCTCGACGTCACCTTCTACGGCACCCAGCCGACGGGAGGCAAGGCCGAGGAGGCGCTTCGCCACTGCCTGGAGGCGGCTAGAGTCATGCACGCCAATAACGATATTGAAGCCAAGGCGTGGTTCCGCGCCTCCGTCGATGCATCCGATCGACAGGCCATCGCGCTGGGCGACGGCGCGGAAGCTCTTGTATACGTCGCCAAAGACAAGGCCGTCCGTAAGGGTGGTGCCGGCGACGCGGGATCAACCGGCACCGCCGATGACACCGCGAGTGTCTTGCAGGATTCAAGAGTAACCGATGCCTGTCAGAGCGTGCCCGAGGAGCAGTTGTCTCGTCTGGTCGGCGTGGGGATCGCACAACGCGGCAAGGAGCGCAAGATCATCCTCAAAGCCATGCGCAATTGGGGCAAGGCGAACGACATCGCGTCATCGCGACAACTGCGCGGGTGTATGTCGGCGATATCCAAGATGGTGGTCGCGCTAAAGAGCCCTGCCACAACCATCTCCCCCGAGGATATGTCGGCCGCCATCGCGCGCGGCAAGGAGGTCTTCCTTGGAGACAGCCACTGCGTAAACTGCCACGGAGGCGGCGGTCGTGGCGGACGGTCCGGTCCCAACCTCAGCGACAGTAAATGGCTGCACTGTGACGGCAGTATCGACGGAATTCAAAAGATCATTCTGTCCGGCGTTCCACTCAACAAGCTGAAGGACACGAGTCTGACATTCCCCATGCGCCCGGCCACCAACCTTGCGTCCGACGAGCAGGGGCTCGCCGACCTGGCCGCGTACGTCTTTAGCCTGAGTCATCCGTAGCAGCCCGTTGAAAAGCGCCTGACCTCGGTGTGGCACCGGCTCTCAGCGGGGTACGTGTTTAGCATGCCGTGATTCGGGCAACTGTCCGGACGGAGCGGCAGATCAATAGCCCACGGCGCCGGCCGTGGAGATGAACCCATCGAAACCCACCCATCGCCCCATCCTTGGCACGTGTGCCACTGCTCTTGAGCAGTAACTGGATGGCCCACCCGCTTCAGCGGTGGGGGACGCGAATCCCCCTGAGTGTATGAGCACACGGTCGGTAGCGGGTGGGGACGGATCGCCCCGAATCCCAACACACTTTCCCGGTCCATTCCCACCCTTGCTTCGCAAGAACGGGGCGCCCGTCCAACTTGATGGCATGGAACCGTGGGGATCGACGGTCCCCGTGTCCGCGCGGGCTGAAGACCGCGGCTCCGGACGAAGAAACGGGGCGTGGTGCGTACGGCTCGTGCCAGGGAGATGGGACAGGCTCTACTACCGCGTCTCAAGAGCCTCCTTTTTGAGCCGCACCGGCGTGGCGAAGAGTGGAGCGGTCGCCCGAAGACCCAGGAAGCGGTCTTACATTCCCCGAGAAAACCGCTTCCGACGGGGGTCGAGGTTGTCAGCCGGAAGCGTCGGCCACGCGCACGGCTGAGAGACCGAAACCAGAGGTTGCGGACGGAACCGCTTACCAGGAACGGCAAGGGGATAAGAGCTCAGACTCGAACTTGGCGAGCGAAGCAGATCAACACCGAAGGCATCGAAATCTGTCGCACACTGAGACTCCCGAACGGGGAGGATGCGACTGACAAGTCCGTTGCACACGAGCTACTACGCGAGATTCTGCGGCGTGTCGAACGCGGGGCGGCGGGCCTGATTGCTCCGTTTGTCGAGGCCGTGTCCACGTCGATGTGAGTCGTACTTCGCCGCCATCTCCGGCAGGTCGGGCGCAGAGGATGTGGGTGTTCTCCTGTCGAGCAAGTTCGATCCTATCTCCAGTGGAGGATGGAACCCAATGACATTCACCGGCTTGCCGATTTCAACAAGGGTCGTTTTGATCGAGCACTCGGCACGGTCGCGGACAAGGGCTGATCGCGTCGCATGGTCAATGTCTACCGACGATGTGCCCATTCGTCTGGTGAGTGGTGCGTCAAGGTTGCTCGCGTCCCGGACCGGAACCCAGTGGCTGCCATCGCTCTGCGGAACGAGGCCGCTGACAAGCGGAAGCTGCGACGAGCACTTGGCATCGACGGGGCACGAACATTGCTCGGCGTGCGTGGTTCACGCAGGCTGTTTTGGGCGAATCAACTTTGGACCGGACTTGGCGTGTCCGAGGTTCGGGCCTTTCAGGGATGTCATCCACACCTCAGAGGCGAGAGGGCGTGTGTCCGCCTGCGGGCCGAGATTCGGAAGCTTCCGGGCTTGAGGCACCCCGAGCGAGACACGGATGGGGCGACCGGAACAGACGATGCGGCCGCCTGCCGAGGGCTTGCATCCAGGCTCGCATCGACGCATGGCATTTCACGCCTTCGGGTGGCAAGAACGGGCACTCAGACGGAAACACTGTCGAAAGACCGAAGCGACGTAAGCGGAAGTGAGGACAACGGGTTACAACAGTTTCCATCCGGTGGCAAACTCGGGGCGACTGGATTCGAACCAGCGACTTCCTGCTCCCAAAGCGGCTCAAGACATCCGCCGAACGACTCGAAAAACACTTGTTTTATAGAGTCTACACCACATTCGCATCTCTTGCAAGTCGTTGCAAAGAATAGCGGTTCTAAGCGTGGTATCGCGGTAGCCGGAGATGAAAAACGGTAATTACCGGATTGGTGACGGGGCGTGGCACAGCTAGCTCGGCCAAGACGTAGCGTTGGCGAAAACACGGCCCATGCAACAGGAACCAGCTAGGAGCAACCAAATTGGGTTAGGGCACATGCTTGTGCGGCGAAGAGCTGTCCAACGAGCTGTGCAACGTATCCCAACAGCAGCAACACGAAGCCAATAGCGACTGCCATTCTGCTTCTCCTTGTGGGCTGACAGACTACACCGGGATTGCCCGTTTGTAGGTTTCAAGCCGCGATCGTGCGCAGACGAACCACTCGATTCAAGCGCTGCCCGGTGATGCCTATCCGCACTTGACGCACAAGCCCTCTCGACGGCGGCGCCATCGCACCACCCGGCCTCGGACGAACACCAAAGCCGGGTACAGGCCGAAGAGCACCGCGAGCACCCACGCCGCAACGCCCAGGATCAGCGTGTCCTGTCCGCCCATGGCGTGGATGCGCCCGTACACAAAGCCGGGGAAGCCGCCGTCTTGCACACCGGTCCACGTTGCGGTGCTCCATCGTGGCACGCCTGCTCCCGTTGAACCCAGAATCTGCGTGCCAACTCCACGGCCATCTTGTACAGATCGTTGCCCCTTACAACGAACCGCTCGCCCGATCGTTCATCGACGGCTTCGATCAAGTGCCGGTCCTTGTCAGCCCCGAGCGTCCCTACAGTACAACTCGTGGGAGGTGCGGGCTCATATGGATCAGAGTCTTGTAGCTTGATGTTCCAGCCCACTCGGCGACTTCTTGTGCCGTCACCGTCGAGGCTTCTTGCCGACCCATCAGGACGGCTACGTCCCCAATCTCAGTCGGCTTCCCCGAGTTGGTTACGTTGACCGTCGTGTGGTTCGCGGTCACGTCGATGATCGGACAGCGAGTCCCGCGAATGATAACGGCGCCTCTGCCTGCGGCTCGATGCGAGTAGCCGTCGGAGTAGCCCACCGGAAGCGTCGCCACAACCGTCTCGCTCTTGGCCGTGAATTTCCGGTGGTAGGAGACGGAATCCCCCGGGTTTAGCTTCTTGACGTAAGCTACCTTGGCCTTGAGCGTAAGGGCTGGGCGAAGATCGAGCTTGCGCGCTCGGTATTCCTTAGCCGAGGGATACTCCCCGTAAACCATGATACCCGGCCGAACCATGTCGAGGTGCGCCGCGGGGAACGCGAGCACACCCGCGCTGCTTGCAAGATGCCTCAGCCCGAGGGGAAGACCACGGCTAGTAGCCGTTTGAGCGACTTCAAGAAACCGCGCGAGCTGAACCCGATCAAAGGCTTCGTCTTCCGTCAACGCGGAAAACACGCCTTCGATCTTGACCTCGGGCATAGAGGCCAGTTTCTCGAGAAACGCGATCGCCTGCGAATGCACTACGCCCACACGGCCGAGGCCGGTGTCAATTTTGACATGCACACTGGCCCGTTCATTCAGCTTGCGCGAAGCGGCAGCCAGTGCGTCTATGTCGTCGGTGTAGACGGTTTGTGCGACGTTCGCACGAACCAACTCTTCCGTCGAAGCGGGTGAGAAGGGGCCGAAGTTGAGGATCGGAACGGTGATCCCATTGGCGCGAAGGCTGAGCGCTTCAGAGATCGTGCCAACGGCCAAAGCATCGATGCGCGCCCGCTCCAGGATCTTGCCAACCTCGACGACGCCATGGCCATAGCCGTTCGCCTTCACGACCGCCATGACGGGGCGGCCACTTGCCTCTTTCCGAATCTGTGAGAGGTTCCACGAAATCGCCGCCTGATCGATTTCCAGCCACGGGCCAACGTGATCTTGCGACGGCGCTGGGCGACTCGGCGACGGGGCGCCTTCGGATGCAAGGAGGAAGGGGATTCCCGCAGCAACCTTCAAGGCGTCCCGGCGTCCCATCTGATTCATTGCAAGCCTCCGAGATGTGCCGTCTTGACCGGTTGAGCAAACCCAGTCCTGCCATGCTAGTGGTTTAACGATGACGCCTCAATCCCGGCCCATCACCTCGTACCGCTTGAACACCAGCCGCGCCCGCAGCTCCGTCGCCGCAAGCCGAGCCTTCTCGTCAGCGTCCGTGCTCTCCAGCGTCTCGTCACCCAACCATGCGATCACGTTCTCACGGAACATGAAGTACGCCGGCACCTTGTCGGGATCGGCTTCGAGCGTGTCGATGAGGGCTTGGGCGCTCGCCAAGGTCCGGTGCGTCGTTCATCTTCTCGCGCCACGCCCGCTCGTGGAGCGCGCCTCAGCACGCCTGGGCGCCGCCTTCGCCCCCGTCGTACTCCGGCTGAACGGCCGGGCACTCCGCGCTAAGCGCGCGCACGCCGGAAACGTCGTCGTCATGTGTCCGCCTGGATGTCGCCGCCGTTCAGGACCGTCCCTCCGACCGACTGCCTGAATCCGCCGAAGAGACTGAAGGATGTCGCCCGCCCGCCCACCGCGCCCGAATTGTCGAGCGTGATCGTACCACGACGCCGGAGTGATTATCCAGGCCCAAATCGATCACGGCGCGAAACACTATGCGGTCGCCGCTGTAGGGAATCAGTCCCACGTCGATTAGAACTATCCCGTTGAAGCCGGTTGCTCGGATCGTGACAGTCCGAGTTGGGTCCGCATGGAACGGGATCCCCGCTCTCATCGGGTTCGTCTCGTCCGCCAAAATGGCTACGGCGTCCAGAGCGCGCGCACGGTGAACTTGGTAAAGCCATTTGGGAACGTCACGTTCGCAGTCGCCGTCGATGGGTCCGTCACGCCGGAGAGTGCGGTGGATAACACGGTCTGGTCAGGACCACTCTCAGGAAACACATGCAACGTCACGACGGTTCCGGCAGGTATGCCAATCGATTCGATATCCAAAACGACGCTTCCCGCGGCGTCGATGGTCACATCCGGGCTAAGAAAATCACCCTCGGGAACATTGGGAACGGCGACAGCGTTGACCGCGGTGACACGCACCGACGCGGCATCTCCCGTCGGCAGGAAAATTGTGTTGGGACTCAGAGTTGCGATGGTCGAGACGCCGGAAACAGATCCCGTAAACGTGTTGCTGAACGCCTCGATCCGAACGCGTCCCAGACCTCCATCGCAGCCGGTTGCAGAACCGGTCTTTGCCGTAATGGTCCCCGAGCCGCTAAAGTTCGGCGCAAGCACGCGAATCGCCCCGCCACTACCGCCGCCACTCGACCCGGCACCAAAGGAACCAAGGCAACACCTCCCGGAGCCACCGTTGGCGTTGATCGTGCCCGCCAATGCAATAGACGTGTCGCTGGCGATAAGTATCGCGCCGCCACCACCACCGCCGCCGCCAAACGCGTCAAGCCCGGCGTGGCGCAAACCGGGCTCGCCGCCCGAACCGCCCACGAGCGGAAGCAAGAAAACATTGCCGTACGTTGCGGCAACCGGCTGACCCTGGCCATCGGTTGCGTAGCTCCCCCCGGGTCCGCTACCGCTGACACAACCTGATCCCCACACACCACCGCCTGGCCCGAACCCGCTAGTACCCGGCGAATCTGACGTATGTGCTATTCCGCCGTGAAAGCCGCCGGGACCGGGCATCGCTAGTTGCCGTGCAACTACCGTGCGATCATGCCCGTCCTCGCCCGACAGGTCCAACACGCCATCGATTTGGACTGCCCCGGAGGCCAACCAAAACACAGGCGCCATGTTGAGTTTGTTGGCGCGAAGTTGAACGGTTAACCCGCTCAGGACCGTAACCGTCGTGAAATGAAAGACATTGTCGTTGTCCAAGTCTATCCCCAGCGCGACCGGGTCGAACACCAGGGTGCCCGACTGTCCCGTAAGGTCGAGCGCACCGTCGGACCCGTCCGACCCGCTGACAAACTGCGCCATTGCAGGGGAAGCGAGGCAGCCAATAACAGTCACAAGGATAGCCCAGCAGGCACGCCGGATCATCAACCCGACGGCACCACTTATTCTCCTACGAATGAGCGAGTTGTCTGTTGAATGATGAAACATGATTATCAACCTCCTCTTGGAACAGTTAGGTGTTCGAGTCAACAATCGGAGCCCTTTATCTAGGGGGGCGTACCCAGGTTTTCCAAACTGACGGCCGGCCCAACGGCCTCGCCGATCGGCGGGCCGGTCGGATCCGTCAAGTTTTGCAACGCGACCGGCGGACCGACAGCTTCGTTGATGGCCGGTCCGGTTGGATCGGTAAGATTCTCAATCCCGATGGGTGACCCGACGGCCTCTGCGATCAAGCCGCTTCCGTCACAGGTTCCGCAGCCCAGGAACTCAACCAGGACGACGCAGAGTTCATCCCAATTGTTAGTACAACAGGACGGGGCCTGCGCACATACGCACGCTTCGACCACTGCGTCGGTACAGCCGGGACAACCGGCCTGGCAACATCCGACCGCGGGCGCAAGGACGCCGAAGGTCCAGCTCAAGTCTGCCCCAAGGACGTTACCAGCTAGATCGGCAATCGATCCGCCGGCCACGGCGTGGTAGGAGTCCGCCGGGAGCGCGGCGCCGAAAAAGCTCAACAGTGCCGTGTTGCTCTCCACCAGAAACGAGATCGCGCCAACCACGGACACGTCGTCCCCGTTGCCGGGGATGCCATCCCCGCCCGCCGAGAACAACTGGAACGTGCTTTCGTCCAGCGTTGCAAGATCAATTGGTTCGCTGAACGTCACGGACACAGCCGTGACAGAGTTGGGGCACTCATCCGAGCCGTCCGGCGGCGAAAACGCCACAACGCTCGGCGGCGTCGCGTCGGGAACCAGCGTGATGACGGTTTCATCGGTCCACGTGGCGTTACCACCCGTGTCGCTGGCTCGAGCCCGTAGCGTGAACGACGATTGCTGAGCGATCACGGGCGTGACGAAGCGGTGCTCAAACGGGAAGTTGCCGTCAGTGAAAACCTTCACCCCATCGACGTAGAATTCGACGTGACGCACCTGCACGTCGTCGGTCACGTCGGCCGTGACACGCATGATCTGCCCCTCCTCCGCCATCCCAGGGGCGAAATTGCTGGCAACGGTGATCGCGGGCGGGACGCCGAGGGCGTCGTAAGCCAGGTAGTTGATAACCTGCAGACCGGCACTCCCATCAGCCACATAGGCCAGCCCGTTGAAGATCGAAACCGACCGGGCGAGGCCCGGCGTTGGAAAGGTTGTCAGAAACACGTCGGTCTGCGCCGGGTCGCTTACGTCGTAAAGCGATACATGGTGTGGTCCATCGACGGTGCTGTTGTTGCCCACCGTGGCCACGGCAAGTCCCGAGCCGTTGGGGGTCACTTGCTTCCAGCCGAATTGAGTGGTACTGCCGGTGGCGATCAGGCTCGGGGCGAGCGGGCTAGCAAGGTCGAACGTGTTGTAACCCACGGTGTGGACGGCGTAGGCAATTCCGCCGCCGACGAACAGGCGCAGGCGCCCCGCCGCGGCGCCGACGACTCCCGGCGACGCAACCGAACCGGCCACTTGCAATGGCCCGCCAGTCAGCGGCAAGGCGTGGAGCGTCCCCACGGTCAGGACGTAGAGCGTTTCTTTCTCGATGGCGAGGTCCTGCACCGCGCTACCGACGTTGGTCTGCTGGAGCACGGCGCCGGTGGCGAGGTCGATGGCCGCGATGGTTCCATCGTCAACGCCAACGTAGGCTATCGGGCCTCCCGCTACGACAGCGCGAACGGCGCCGCCGAGTGGGATCTGGTGGATGATCTGAGCGGCCGGCGGGTCGCTGATGTCGATGATCGCCAGGCCCGCGTCGCCATCGGCCACCGGAATCAGATCCCCCGCGCAGGCGACGGCCGACGCGCTTCCGGGCGTATCGACCTGTGCAATGATCGTCGGCTCCATGCCGTTGAAGACGTTGAAGATCGTCACACCAGCGCCAGAGTCGGCCACAACCGCCACGTCGTTGACTGCGCAAACATCGACGGCCGTGCCTGTCGTATTGACCGTGGCGATGATTCCCGTTTGGGCCACCACTCCGTCCAAGGGATCGGTCCCCTGCTGAACTTCGGCGCCGTCCGGGATTCCGTCGCCGTCCGTGTCTGAGTTCCACGGAAGCGTACCCAGCACAACCTCGGCCAGGTCCACCAGACCGTCACTATCAAAGTCGAGGTCCGACTCGCCGACCTGAAGCATGTAGACGCGTTGCAGATCGTACCGTGCCTGAGCACTAAGGCGCGGGAACGCGACTCCCAGGGTACTCTCCATCGGATCGAAGAAGTTGACAGATCGAAGCTGTCCGTCGCGAGGCACAAAGATGGCGTACTGTGCAAGCGGGTCGGTCTTACCACGCAGCCGCAAAATGCCGTCGGGTCGTTCGATCTCTGCTTCATAAGAAACTGAGTGCGGCGGGGCCAATCCTGCGGGCTCCCCAATCTGTGCTTTTAGCGGCGCGGACAGCTCTTCCTGCTGGACAATGAACTCCGACAACCACTGAACTGCATCTCCGCCTGCAACGGTATCGGCCTCGTCGAGAAGCGCTTGAACCTGGTCCGGCACTTCACCGGGAATCTCCATTCCCATTAGGGGATAAAGCAAGCTTATGGCTTGGTTGTTTATGCGGAGGAGTTCCGTGAGGACGGGAACATCGACGCCGAGATTGGCCGAAGCAGCAGCGGCTCCATCACCACAAGAAGACGCACACCGTGGCCCACACTGGTGGTCTCGTGTGCATACACATTGTTGGTATTCGTTCTCACATATAGCTCCGGCCTCACATGCGGTCAGAACTCCAACACATCCCCAGCAAGCCGCCGTCGCCACGGGACCTGTTGCTGCTACGCAGAGTGCTACACACCCAACCGCTAGGAGAGTGCAGGCGGCCACCCTCCCACGTAGCTCATGCGTACGATCGTCGAAACACGCGATAAAAGCTGTCTGGTCAGGTACACAGCAATCGCCGTCGCCAGCCGTAGTCCCAACCGCTGCCGTTCCACCACACTGCGGTGGGTCGGGTGGAGGTGGAGGCTCGACCGGCGCCGGGCCGGAGCCGTGCCAGCCGGGCGCGCGAATGCCCACACCGGGATCGGTGCAGATCAACTGGCCGTCATCGCTGACCGTCATCGGACCCACATGCTCCCAGCGTCCCGTGTCGTGGTTGAACGACAGAAGCGCGTTCTCCGTACCCGGGTCCAATGGGGCTCCGGTCACCGGGTCCGGCAGGTTGGGAAAGCAGACGGGTACGGGTACGTCGAAGTTCGTGGCCCCACTCGTCTGGACCGTGATCACCAACGGGAGCTCAAGTCCTGACGGAAGCTGCCCCGGAAGGCGATCGGGCGCGACCGGAGCGATGCCCACCATGCCGCCGCGGGTGCCGTCGTTGGCGAACAGCGAATCGGCCGGGACCATAATCGACACGCCGGCCAACTCAGGGTTCTGCTTCAGCACCTCCGACGGGAACGTGATCTCGGTGTCCTGCGTCTGGCTGACCGCCTGGAGGGTGTCCGCTGCCACCAACGGCAGAAACACGTTGCCGATGTTGGTCTCTTGGCTTGCCACGGACTCCCAGGCTTTGCCGACGAAGGGATAATAAGCACCGGGGGGCACGGCGTTGGTGGCCGTTTGGCCATTGATGTGAACGAAGAAACGTCCAACCGGCGCCGGCTCCAACCGGAAATTACCCATGGGATCGGTTAACGCGAACAGCTCGGTTTCCTGGCCGTCAACGGTGATGGTCACGCCCTGCAAAGGCGTATTGGCCCCACCAAGGCCGGCTGTGACGATCGCCCGAGGGTTGCGAGCCCAACCGTCACCCCAACCGTCACCCGAAAAACGGCCTTCTTGATAGCGCCAGGGCCGTTGATGACGGTGGTGACGGTGGTGACGGTCATTACCGGGGTTTGTCAGGGTGTGGCGAGCGGTAGAATGGCGCCATGGTTCGGAAGGCTATCATCACCGTTCTCACGCTCGCGACGGTTGGGTCGGCGTGGGTGTGGGTGGCAACCGTCGTCGGCATCATTAGCAGCCGAGCGTACGGATGGGATATGGCTTCGTTCCGAACCATCTGGCTAATGCCAGGGAAGTCGGAACTTGGAGTTATGTACGCCACTTTCCAGCTTGGCTCGTTTTCACCAACGTACTACGCCGCATCCTACCCGTGGTGGTTGCTGGTGGTGGTCTTCGGGGCCTACCCCTTCTACTCGCTCCTGAGGTTGCCCGCACGCCGTCGCCGCCGACGCAGAGAACAGGGCCTTTGCCTCGACTGCGGCTACGACCTGACGGGCAACGTGACGGGCGTGTGTTCGGAGTGCGGGTCGAAGGCTCGTTCGCGTGGCCGGCTCACCGACAACGTTTGGCTACGGAGAAGTTCGTGATGAATCGGATTCCCGTGCGTAAAACTATGAGGCGACTTCCCTGGGCACTGGTCTTGGCCCCGGCTCTTTCCTGCCAACATGCCAAGGAGCCGAAGCCGGCGACTCACGACCCTGAGGCGCAACGGCAACTGAAATCCTTGGATGCGTGCGGCGTTACGTCGAGGTATCTGTTCACGGACCGGAGCCCGGACGTACCGACGGAGCAACTTCCCGCGATCATATTTCTGGGCCACCCCGCACCCGACATCCAGCCAGCGGATCACCTGGCGCTTGTCCGGGGTAAGCTCGATGAGCCAGCCGTGTTGATCTGGTCAGGCTTGCTGGACGGAATGTCGAGAGCTGAACTGAACACGCCTGTCGATGACATGTCCATGTGGCGACGAAACGCCGAACTGTTTCCTAGGATGGTGGCGAGCTACATCGAGCAACTTCCGATCGACCGGGAACGTGTTTATTTGACGGGTTTCTCAGCCAGCGGTGTCCACGCTTGGATGCTCGCATACGATCGCCCCGAGCTCTACGCCGGCGTTGTGGTCTTGTCGGCAACTGCCAGTCCGGTACAGATTCAGAAGAAGCTCGACAGGGGCGTCCGACTCGTGACCGTGGTCGTGCGAGCCGAACAGGACCTTCGCGGTACAAACCGCACCGTCGAGCTGACGACGTGTCGGCGAATCGAGGCGTTGAATCCGCACTCCAAGTGTATCCTGGAAGACGATCAGACGCATGCCGGAGTCAAACGCCGCTGGGCTGAGCGTCTTAACTACGTTTTGGGGTTGGCAACAGGGCGATGAGACGGCTCACCGCCAACACCTCCGACGTTTTCCCGGAATGCGGCTGAAGATCGAACCACTAGAGAGCCCGGGGGCCGGCCCTCTGCTTCTCCCATTCGTGATGATCGCGGTAGTACCGATACACCGGCAGCCCGTTCGTGATGACGTACTCCGCCCACACCGGTTCGACGTCGGCCCGTGCCATGATGTCGTCACGCAGCTCGGACCATGCCTCGACGACGACGGCGTTCTTGGGATCGAGCGTCTTTGTGGCCTGCACACAACATTCACGCGGGAACCCGTCGTGTGTTACGGTCCAGGACAGAGTCTATCACTCTGAACATGAACCGACATCAGGGGCTCAGGTCAGCGTCAAGACGGGCTCTTTACGGATCAGCGGGTTGGGTTGACCTGGCATCCCCGACCGGAGTGAGCAAGGCGCGGTATTGGGCGACTTTTGCGGCGTAGCCCTGGCCGGGTTCGCTGGTGTTCCAGGCGTCGTACAGGTCGATGAGTCGCTGGATCGCGGCATCAACTTCCTGCGGCGAGGGCGGCTGATAGGTGTTGATCTGCTCGTGGACGGCGATGAGCAGGGGCTCGGCCTTGGCGAAGCGTTCCAGTTTGGTGAGATACCCGGCCAGTTTAGATTGCAGGGGTACGCGAAGCGTGATCGACTCCGGCGGCACAAAACCGAGAGCCCTGGTCATTGTTTCCGCAGCGCGGCGGGTGTCGCCGGACATCGCCTGGGCCACGGCGAGTGTGTCAAGTATACTGGGGTTCTTTCCGCCGCTTTTCTCTACCGCCCGGCGTGCGTAAGGAAGTGCTGCATCCGGATCGCGCAAGTCAATGGGGTCGGTCGTGACGAGTCTCCAGGCATAGGCGTTGATCTCAGTGGCCGTGGCGGATGGTCGATCCGCGCGGCTGCGCAGTTGTGCGAGCACGTTCACGACAAGCTGCCGCATTTCGTCCACCTTGCCAGCAGCGCCGTGTACGAAAATCAGCCAATCGAGCGATTGTATCGCATCCGAATGTCCGGCGGGAAAGACGCGTCGTTGGATCTCGAGGGCCTCGCTGAACAGCTTGTCCGATTCCACGGTCCGATGTTGCTTGGCAAGCACCAGGGCGAGTCCGGTGATCGAACCCAACGTATCAATATGTTCTTTGCCGAGGGTGCGTTGCTGGATTTCCAACAACTTGCGGGACAGTTCCTCCGCCTCGTCGTATCGGTTCCAAAAGTAATACGTTCTGATCGCAGCTACCATCATTGAAAGCGTGTCGGGATGCTCGTCGCCCAGGACACGTCGCTGAATCTCCATCCCCCTGTTCATGATCCTGTCGGCCTCCGCGAACCTGTCCTCTGCGAACCCAGGTGCCCCCTGCGTGACTATGGCTGTAGCCAGGCCGAACAGTGTGTTATGACGCTCCTCGCCAAGGACGTGGCGCTCGATCTCTATCGCCATGCGAGTTAACCGCTCCGCGTCTAGGTGCTTGCGCTGAGCCATCAACGTTTGGCCCTGCTTTCTCATGATCCCCAGTGCGGCGTCCCATTCTGACCGCGGAAGATCTTCCATCTTCATCAATGCTTGAAGATGTCGGTGGGCCTCATCGAGGCGGTTCAACGTAATGTAGGTCGCCACCATAGCGGCCCGTATTTTCGCTTCCAGTTGTGGCGTTTTCCTGAAGTGCGTGTCGATGGCCTTGGACACCTCTTCGCCCTTGCCGTCGGGTGTGACGGCGGCCAATGTTTCCGCAAGATGCTTCGTGACTAATTCAGCCTGCCTGGTGGCGGTGATCGATTCGTCGCGCTCGCGCTCGGCTCGGCGCAGGAAGGCCGTGGCCGATATCCCTTTTTCCACGACAAGGCGCCGCTGCGCTTCCGTCTTGAGATAAAACGCCGTGCTTACAACGGCGGCGGCGAGCAGCACCGCAAACACGGCGGCAACGCCCGTGAAGAAGCCCTTGTTTCGGCGGATGGCCTTTCTGAGGCGGTAGGTTCCGCCCGGTGGACCGGCGGTCACGGGTTCGTCGTTCAGGTGGCGTTCCACGTCCGTGGCCAGCCCGTTGGCGGTGTCGTAGCGTCGGGAGCGCTCTTTTTCCAAGCACTTCATGATGATCCAGTCGAGATCGCCGGTGAGCTGGCGTCGCAGGTTGACGGCGTCCGTGCGACGGTGTTTGGCGATGTATTGGATCGAGGTGTTCCGCGAGGCGCTGTCGTCGGTCGGCTTGGCCCCCGGCGTGAATTTCCCGCGGGTCAACTCGCTGAGGCGGGTGGAGGGCTTGTGGGGTTCCTCCTCGCGGATCATCTGCTGGATTTCACCAAGGCCCAGCCCCTTGAAGCGCTTCGTGTCGAAAGGCGTGGTGCCGGTCAACAGTTCGTAGAGCAACACGCCCAGGGAGTAGATGTCGCTGCGCGTGTCGATGTCGAGGCCACTCATCTCGGCTTGCTCGGGACTCATGTAGGCGGGCGTGCCGATCAACTGGCGGTATTCGGTGAAAAGCGTCTTATCCGTCAGGTCGCGGCTGGTCGCTTTGGCAATGCCAAAGTCGATGACCTTCGGCACGGGCTTGCCGTCGTGCAGCGTGACCATGACGTTGCTGGGTTTGAGGTCGCGGTGGATGATGCCTTTTTGATGGGCGTGTTGGACGGCGCGGCAAACGTCGATGAAGAGCCGCAGGCGGTCGCGCGTGGAAAGGCATTCGGTGTCGGCGTATTCCGTGAGCGGGACCCCCCTGACGAGTTCCATCACGAAGAAGGGGCGACCCGTGTCGGTGGCGCCGGCGTCCAGCACGCGGGCGATGTTGGGGTGGTCCATGATGGCCAGTGCTTGTCGCTCCGCCTCGAAGCGGGCGATGACCTGCTTGGTGTCCATACCCAGCTTGATGATCTTCAGCGCGACCTTGCGCTTGACGGGTTTCTTTTGCTCGGCCATGTAGACCGCGCCGAAGCCGCCTTCGCCGATTTGCTGGAGCAGCTTGTATCGCCCGATGATCGCTCCGGGGCCTTCGATGCCGCGCGCGGAGGCATCGCCTCCCGCGTTCCTCTCGGCGGGACGCGGCGCGACCGATTCCGTCTCGCCTGATCCGATCGCGCGGCGCGCAAGGTCGTCTTCGTCCGATGGTTCGTCACCCTGATGGGGATCGACGCTCAACATGAAATGTCCTCATTCCTATTGTGAAGTATCGACGGAACGGGGTCCTCGTGCAAGGGCAACCCAACCCGGTCAGATTCTCATCGGGAGGGGACCCGGCGCTGCGTGCCCACCAGGTCCGCCGACACGGAAACCGTCGCATCTAGTGGTTATGTCAGACCCCGTCCGGCGCAGCTGTCCTTCCGTTTCAGCAAGACCGCTGACGAGCAGAGCCGGGACCGTTCAGCGTCGCCTTGCAATGGCTGTCCCCCCTTTCCGGATGCGTTCCAGGAATTGCATAGCGACGCGAAGAGGTTAACACCACCATACGCCCAGGCGCGACGTAGGGCGGTTGGTTCAATGCTGGCGCCGACGATAAGCATGCTTTTTTCTGAGAGTCATTCCCGTGGCACCGACACCGCGCCGAAACACTTCGCAAACAGCGCCGAAACGCCTACGAAACAAGCACGAAACGGCGACCCGTCCGGAACGACTCGTAAGCCGCGTCTTTTCTACAACCGAACGGCTGTAGAATTATTTTCTTGACACGATGCCAAACACGTGTCATAATTGGCTTGTTGAATGATAAGTGGCCCCGCGACGTTGTAGCGTCCGGGACCGTGGCCAACACTCAGTGAGGAGTATTGACGATGCCAACGTACACGCCGGCGCGTTCAGCGCCAAGCACCAAACGCCAAGACAGGACGCAAGAACTACGGAAGCGGATCGACGCAAGCATAGACACGCTCGCATCGGCCGTTGACGCCGTCCGTGCGTCCGAGACGTTCCGGGCTTACCTGGACATGCAAGCGAAGTTTCACAGCTATTCGTGGTGCAATTCGCTCCTAATCATGTCCCAACGTCCAGACGCTTCCCAAGTCGCGGGCTACAGGACGTGGCAGAAAATGAAACGCCAAGTCAAGAAAGGCGAGCACGGAATCATGATCTTCGCGCCCTGTCCCTGGAAGCGTGAGGAAACGAACGACAACGGCGACACCCAGACAAAGACCGGAATGTACTTCCGAGCCGTCCACGTGTTCGACGTTGCCCAGACGGACGGCGAAGCGCTTCCGAGCGTTGACGTTCCGGATGTCGAGACTGCGGCCGATGGTTTGCTCGGTGACCTTGAGCGCGTCGCCACCAAACGCGGTATCGCCGTCACGTTCAAGACGCTCGACGGAAGCACCTACGGCGTATCCAGGAAAGGCGCCATCGAGATCGACGACACGCACGCCACCGGGCAACAGGCCAAGACGCTCGCCCACGAACTGGCGCACGAGTCGATGCACTGGGAAGACCGAGGCACGTTCACCCGATCCGTGGCCGAGCTTGAGGCGGAGAGCGTGGCCTATGTCGTCTGCACTCACTTCGGGCTTGACGTTGAAGTACGAGCAAGCCGGTACATCGCGCTTTGGGACGGTGACGCGAAGGCACTCCGCGAAAGCCTGGACCGCATATCGAAGACCGCCCGCGCCATCATCGACGACGTTGCGGCGCTGTTGTCCGGAAAGGCGGTGGCGTGATGATCCGACAAGAACTGATCGCCGAGTACGCCACGTTCAAGCAGGCGCACGACCGAGCACCGAATCCTTACAGTGTCCCGAACGAGCGAGAAGAGGCCGGGTACTGGCTTCAGTATTCCGCGCCCCTTCATGCTTTCGATGCTTGTCGAGCGTCCGGCGCGTGGTGGGACCGTGTGCGATGGATCATCGTCGAGACGTTGGCGGATGAATGCCAGGCGCAGGCACAAGCGTTTCTGGCGAAGATCGGCGGTGCGCGATGAAACCGCTACATGAACAATACCGACCGAACACGTGGACCGACGTGATCGGCCAAGACAAAGCCGTTCAGCGCATCCAGACGCTCGCTAAGCGCGGTATCAGCGGGCGCGCATGGTGGATCGCAGGACAGTCCGGAACCGGCAAGACGACACTTGCTCGGCTGATCGCGGCCGAAGTCGCCGACCCGTTCTGTACCGTCGAGATCGACGCCGGCGAGTTGACCGTGTCGCGCCTCCGCACGCTCGAGCGCTCGATGACAATGTACGGCTTCGGAAGCAAGACCGGCCGAGCCTTCATCGTCAACGAATCGCACGGGCTGACGGCGCCGGTTATCCGTGCGTTGCTTGTCTCTTTGGAGCCTATTCCGCCGCACATTGTGTGGTGTTTCACGACGACTTGCGACGGACAAGAGGCCCTGTTCGACGGACAGATCGACGCGCACCCGTTGCTGCCACGTTGCACGCGGATCGAACTATCACGCCGAGACTTGGCCAAGACATTCGCCGAGCGCGCCCGGACGATCGCCCAACGTGAAGGGTTGGACGGCAAGCCGATCGCGGCCTACGTCCGGTTGGCGCAGACGCACCGGAACAATTTGCGGGCAATGCTCCAAGACATCGAAGCGGGATGCATGCTATGAGCACGTACATAGCCATCGGATACACCCGAGTCTCCACGGCCGGCCAAGCCCTGGACGGCATCAGCCTCGAAGCCCAAAGCCAACGCATCAAGGCATGGTGCGAGACGAACGGGTACCGGCTCGCGGCCATGCACACGGACGCCGGCGTATCCGGCAAGCGTGCCGACAACCGGCCCGAGCTACAAAAGGCCCTTGCCGCGGCGTGCGAGCGCCGTGGCGGGGCGCTCGTGGTGTATTCCCTCTCACGGCTCGCCAGGTCCACGAAGGACGCCATTGCGATCGCCGAACGGCTGGACAAGGCCAGCGCGGACCTTGTGAGCCTGTCGGAACGGATCGACACGACGAACGCGGCCGGGAAGATGGTTTTCAGGATGTTGGCCGTGCTCGCCGAGTTCGAGCGTGATCTTTGCAGCGAACGGACGATGGCGGCGCTTGCCGTCAAGAAGGCGAACGGGCAACGAACCGGCGCGGTGCCGTACGGGTTCGACTTGGGTTCGGACGCCACAACGCTTGTCGAGAACGCCGACGAACAGGCCGTCAGCCGTTGATGCCATGACAGGATCTTCTCTCGAACGCACTGGTAGTCTTCGTGCTTCTCAATTGCGTCGTCGCCACGTGGCAGCAACGTGAGTCGGCCATGCAGTATGTCGAACGCTCCCAGCTCGCGCTGTAGCTTCACGACCTCGTCGCGCATCATCGCTTCCAGGTGCTCCAACACTTCGCCGAGGGGACGCGATACTTCCATGCCGCGAACAACATCATCTCGGGCAATCCGGCGGGCAACCCAGCTACCGACGACCGAACACTTAGAAACGATGCTCTCTTGACGTGCCAGAGCTTGGCTCGCTTGTTCTCGCCGATAGCGGTCATTGTCGCTGACAAGTTCATCCTTGTGCTCGCCGATGTACTTTTGGATCTCGGCGTTTAGGGCTGCTTTCGGTTCCTCTACGAGACTGACGGGCGAGGTGTCATCCTTGCCGTCGTACTCGATGACCAGCCACATCGTGTAGTCGAGCAGGAACCGCAAGCGTTGTAGGGCCGTGTGGGCTGGCCAGAAGTCGTCGCACGTGATGTCGTGAGGCATGATCAGTATTCTCAATGCCGGGTCGCCTTCCCCGGACCGCGCGGGATACTGAACACGCGGAACCGGGGGAGACGCTTGGCGGTAGCTAGCCGCCGTCCCGGCTGAAGTAGTTTATCCGATCCTCGAAACGACAGGCATTGCACGTTCCGCGTCACGCTCGGCGTAGATCTGCGTGACTTCGGCCGTGGAGTGGCCGAGCATGATCTGCGCGACTTCCAGCCCGTACTCCTTGCGAAACCGGGTCGCCGCGTTGTGCCGCAGTTGGCCTGGGCTCCACTGAGGAACCTGTCGCTCCTTGTCCGCCGGCAGCCCCTTGGCCTTCTTTGCGGCCTCGTCGGCCTGATCACATGCTCGGGTGATGGCTCGCACCAGGGTTTCCTTTGAATAGAGAGCCTTCGGCGGCCGCTTCGGCCGTTGCTTGCGTTGACGACGCGCTTGGCTCGGTGTCATGGGGGTACGTCTCCGGCTGCGACGATCGGCATTGTGCTCGGCGAGGGCACGTGCGGGGCTGAACAGATAGGCGTTTAGGTTGGTCGCGAGAAACGGCTCGATGACGGACTGTGCGCGAGGCCCCAAGTAGATGACGCGCTCGCGTCCGGTGTGCTCAGACTTATGAGAGTCCGGCCTGTAGGTCCAGAGCTTGCCCGCCATGTCGAGGTTGCATCCCCGCATGGTGCGGATCTCGCCCGGCCGTGCGCCGGTCAACAGCTGCAACTCGACGATGGCGTGGACCGGTGGCAACAGGTAGGGTAAGGTCGCGTCGATATGTGCTTCCGGCACCGGCCGAACCGGTTTGGTCTCACGAGCCTCCGATCGGCCACGCTTCAGGTTCGCGACCGTCTGTATAGCTTGGAACACGTGTGGCGGAACCAGCTCTTTCGAAGTCGCCCACTTGAAACAGCGTTTGATCCGTGCGACCCTCGCGTTGATGACGCCGCGTGACAGTTTCGCTTCGATCATGGACTGTTGACACGCTTCCAGGGCAGCAGGTCCGAAGTCGATCGCGAGCGTGTCTCCGTACAACCGCCGGAGCGGACGCATGGCCTCACGGATGGACCCGACCTCACTCGTGGGTTCCCCGTTCTTGCGATAGTAGACGTCGGCGTGCTTCCAGTATGCGGCAATGACCTCGGCGACCGTCACGGCGTCCGGTTCCGTGGTGCTCGACAGCCGCCTTCCGTGCGCCAATCACTCGGCGATGAGCCGGTCGTATTCGGTACGGCTCGCCGGGCTCCCGTGCCGACCGAGGTAGCAGTCCTACCCGCCCAGCGTGACGACGGCTTGGCCTGTAGGCTTGTGAAGACGGTACGAGGGAATACGAGGCTTGCGTTTCGGCATGATGCGATCTCCAAAGAGTCGAAATCCGGTAGTCTAGTTCCTGTTGCACGGCCAGCGATCGGCTGCGTGCGTAGGCCGAAACCGCTGGAATCGTAGGGTTTTTCGGTTTTGTGCGCAGACCGAGGCCGACTTTTCGTTATCCTTAGCGTTGTCAGGACGACAAGGACAGACGAGAAAGGAGGCTCGGTCATGCGACCCAGGTTTCATAACCAAACTCAGTTCCAATTTCAAGCCGCTCCCACCCTGAAAATCACCGAATGCGACTACGGCAGATACGATCGGATCGACGCCATACTGGTAGAACATCCGGAACTGATCGACTTGATCCATCGCGACAGCGCGTCATCGAAGGACAGCAGGTGCCCAACGACCAGAAGCTCTTCAGCATCTTCGAGCCGCACACCGAGCTGCTCATAAGAGGCAAGGCCGGCAAACCCATCGAGTTCGGCCACACGATCCGGATTCAGCAGGTGGACGGGAAGTTCATTACCCATTACGACGTGTTTCCCCATAAACCCGTCGAGCATGAACTTGTCGAACCGGCCATCGAGCGACATCGGGAACGCTTCGGGGACTACCCCAAGGAACTCACCGCGGACCAAGGTTATTACGGCAGCCGCGAGCAACTTGTATCGCTGCGCGAAAAGATCGATCTCGTGGCCATCAACAAGAAGGGCAAACGCTCCAAAGAGGAGAAACAACGCGAGTCCGATCCCTTCTTCCGACACGCCCAGCGCTTTCGCGCCGGGGTCGAGGGCACTATCTCCTATCTCAAGAGAACACTCGGTTTGGCCCGCTGCCATGTCAAAGGGTGGACACACTATGCGTCCACCGTCGGAGCCACCATCTTCGTTCACAACCTCCTGATCCTCATACGCGAGTGAGCATCACGTTTCGTTAAGCCATCTTGGATGTCTTCGACGCCGCCACGGATCGGACTCTGCGCCGGGCTGGCCCTCGACCTGCCGAATTCACGAAAACTGCTTGCCTACAGCGCCAAACCGACCACGCCACGCAACAGACCTGCCCCGAAGCCCCACGGACCGCCCGCGCCAAGGCGAAAACACGGCCCATGCAACAGGAACTAGCTAGGGGAGACCGGAACGAACCGGAGCCCGCCGCTACAGGCGGTTTGATCGCCATCGGACTAGCGGAATCGCTTCGTCCGAACATTGCGTGCGTGTTTCAGTTCATAATCAACAAGAACGTTCGAGCGGAGTCGATGACGTCGCGGTATTAATCCTTTCAGGGCGTACCGAGTCGATCAGGGCGCAGATTCCACTGCGTCAACGGGCACACCGTGATCCGAGTGGGAATACTCCATTGCCTTGTCCGGCTTCCCCCACGCTTCGTACAGCTCGACGATGCGCCGGCGCGCCGTGACGGTCGTTTCGTGTTCGCCGCCAAGTGCCCTCTTGGCGGATGCGTACGCTGCGAGCAATTCTGACTCGGCCTGCTCAAATCGCTCGAGCATCGTAAGACACCGTCCGTACGCAGTGCGCATCTTGGACACACGAGGATGGTCCGCGGGAAACACAGCCTCGGCTGTTCTCAGGGCCTCACGGTGCAGGGCCTCAGCCGCCCCGTGCTCGCCCTTCTCTTCAAGAACATTGGCAAGCCCGTGCGTCGTAAAGACATAGTATCGGTTATCTTCGCCCAGGATGCGCTGCACACCGGCCCTCGCCTTACGCATCAAGCGCTCGGCCTCTCGCAATTTGCCGCGCTCAGCGAGAAAATTGGCGAGTCCGTAGTATGAATTCATCATATCCAGATGGTCTTCGCCGAGAACGCGCTGTCGGGCCGCGAGCGTCCGGCGGTAAACATCTTCCGCCTCGTCATACTTTTCCAGCTTGACCAATACGCCTCCCAAATTGCTCGAAGCACGAAGCGTTTCAAAATGATCCTCGCCGAGAGTTTTCTCGAATCCGGCCAGCGCTTCACGGTGTAGGCGCTCAGCCTCTGCCAGTTGACCCAGCTCCCGAAGCAGAGTGGCGAGATTGTCGATTGTGATCAGCGTGCTGGGATGGATCGAACCGATGCTCTGCCGCCGACCGGCAAGGGTGCGACGCATCATGTCCTCCGCCTCGCGTAGCTCGCCCTGTTTATGCAGATACAAGGCCAGGTGGTTCATGCAGGTGAGCGTGATCTCATTCATTTCCAGATGGGTTCGCCGGAGGATGTCGAGAGTTTCCCGGGCCAGTGTCACCGCCTCGACGTACTCTCCACGTTCGTGGTGCAAGTCCGCCAGATTGATCATCGCGCCGATGGTGTCTTCATGCTCCGTTCCCAGCAATATCCGCCGTCGCACCAGCACGTGTTCGAACAGTTCCTGGGATTCGTCATACCTTCCGGTCTCCTTGGCCAGCACGGCTTGCTGCATTCGGGTCGATAGTGTAGCCGGGTGGTCATCACCCAAGTGTTCCCGGTTGATCTTCTCAGCCACGGCGAGATGTTCGCGGGCCCGATCATAGACGGCCAAGTGGCGATAGATCGTGCCGATCACTTCGCGAACCGCCGCCTCGACCAAAGGTTGGCCGCGCAGATTCGTCTCGACGGTACCCGAGGCCGCGTCGATCGCATCACGTATGCTGACGTCGGCGTCTTGTTGGTGGAATGGGTCTGCCGCGACTAACGTTTGCGTCAGGAACTCCGTAACCGCCTTGGCCGTTCCGGCTTCTCGTTTCGCCGCCGCCTCCGCCAATCTCGCACGACCGGCTTGAATCGACGTAGTCACGACACCGCCCAGCAAGGCAACCACTACGGCAGCGGTTGCGCCGACTAACGTTCGGTTTCGCTTGGCAAACTTGCGAAACTGGTAGAACGTACTGGGCGGGCGCGCGACAATCGGTTCATCGTTGAGGAATCGCCGAATGTCGGCCGCAAATTCCGACGCCGAGGCATAGCGCTGCTCCTTCTCTTTTTCGAGCGCCTTGGCAATAATCGTGCGAAGGTCCCCACGAATTGACCTTCCGGCCATGATCGACGCTTCCGGTTCCTCTTCACGGATGATCCGAAGGGCCTCCGGAAGTGACTTATTGGTGAGTACGTACGGGGGACTGCCGGCTATCAGTTCATAGGCGATGACTCCAAGAGCGTAGACGTCTGACCGGATGTCGATCGCGGCCGGATCGCCGGCGACTTGCTCGGGACTCATATACGCGAGGGTTCCGAGAACCTCGCCCACATCGGTTCGCATGGTTGGGCGCCGAATGTCCACATCGGTCGCTCGGGCGATTCCGAAGTCGAGAATCTTAGGCAACCCGGATTGATCGACGAGGATGTTATCCGGCTTCAAATCGCGGTGGATGACCCCACGTTGGTGGGCGTGATGAACCGCCTCGCATATCGAGATCAACAGCTTCAAACGCGCAGGGTCGCCTGGTTGTTTGACGTCCAAATAGTCCGTTAAGGTCTTGCCTTGCACCAGTTCCATCGCAAAGAAAGGGACAGACTGCCCATCCATCTTGGCGACACCGGCCTCGATGATCTGCGCAATGCCGGGATGCTTTAGGCGTCCAAGCACTTGCACTTCGAACTCGAAACGACGCTCCGCGCTACGCGTACCGAGGTGTTGGTTCATTACTTTCAGCGCGACCCGCCGCTCCGGGTGCTGCTGACTCGCTTCGTAGACCGTACCCATTCCACCAGAAGCGATGAGTCGTTGGATGACGTACGCTCCAACGCGCGTACCGATTTGTACCGGTGCGTGTGATGGTCCGGATGGCGTGTCCACTTCGACGATGGCCGGTGTCTCCAGGAACTCCTCGGCATGATCATGTGCAGCAAGAAGTTTCTGGAGTTCGTCGTACAGCTTGGGAGCCTCTTCTCGAAGCTCGGTGAGATACGAGTCGCGTTCCTGATGGTCCAGCTTCAGTGCATGCTGAAACGCTTGCTCGATACGCGCCCAACCATCGGAAGACTGGTCACTCATCAGAGGCAAGCTCCTTGTACAGCCATGCCTTGGCGAAGGTCCAATCGTTCTTGACCGTGGCCGGCGAAACGTCAAGCGCTTGCGCAGTCTCGTTGATGCTCAGTCCGGCAAAATACCGCAACGAGACGACACGTTCCTTTCGCGGATCCTTAGCGCGAAGACGCTTAAGCGCCTCATCCAACGCCAGCAGATCATCACTCGGCGCATCAACGCTGATTTCTATCTTATCGAGCGACACTCGGCGGTGGTCGCCCCCGCGCTTCTTCCGTCCTACGCGACGGGCACGCTCAACGAGAATCCGGCGCATGGCCTCCGCCGCGGCGGCAAAGAAATGACCGCGATCATCCCATCCCACGTCCTCGTCCGAAACAAGCCGCACGTACGCCTCATGCACCAGTGCCGTAGCCTGAAGCGTCAGCCCCGGACGCTCGCGTGCCATGCGGCTTTCGGCCAGCCGCCTCAGCTCTTCGTAGACGAGCGGTAGCAATTCGTCCGTGGCGGACCCGTCGCCCTCGCCCAATGCCTTGAGCAGGCGCGTCACGTTCGGGCGTACGGGCTGATCCACGGCATCAATCTCTCGAAGAAAACTCTGAAAACGTATTAGCCTCAGTCGCCTCAATTGTCGCATTAACCTTAGAGCGGCTCAATCCCCGTTCCTCCTGAACGGGCATCGGAGCCATGCTGCACCGGACGCGCAGTCGGATTTCGTGGTTTTCCACGTGTCTGCCGACGCGAAGAGAGGAGCAAACAGTCATGCAACGTCGTCACGCGGGATTCTGGTCAGTTGTAGCCCTCTTGGCCACCTCACAATGGGCATCCGCTCAGCCACAGGTGCGGATTGTTTACCTCGTACCCACCGACCGCGTTGCGAACGCGACGTATGTGTCAACCCTCCAAAACGCCGCTCAGCACTTGCAGGTTTGGTACCGCGACCAGATGGGCAACGGGAAAACCTTTCGGCTGCACGATCCGATCGTCGAGGTCGTAAACGCGTCGCACGATGCGGCGTGGTATTCGACCAACCCCGTCAAGGGTTTTGATCTATGGTTCTGGAACAACGTGTTGTCCGACGCGTTCGCCTTGACCGGCGGAATGTTTGACGATCCGAACAATCGGTGGATCTACTACATCGACGCCGATCCGGATTGCGGGCAGCTCGGCGGAGGCGGTACCTCTGGGGTTGCGGTCCTGCCTGCCAACGATTTTCGCGGTCTTGCCGGCGAGGCCAACATCCCTCCGTGCTCGGGCGAAGCACCGGACAACGCCGGCGTGTGTCGCTGGGTCGGCGGGCTGGGACACGAACTGGGCCACGCCTTCGACCTGCCGCATCCGCCCGAATGCGAGGACGCCGATCCCAACACCGTCTGCCCCTCCGATGCCCTGATGTGGCTAGGTTTCCGTTCGTATCCAACCGCGCAATTGCTGCCCGAAGACATCACCTTTCTTAACGGTCTTCCGTTCTTTGCACTGCACGATCCGGTCACGCCGCTGTTTGACTGCTCGTGTCTGACACAATGCCCCAGCGCGAGAACACTCTTTCTCGATTCGAACGGCGTCACCGGTGGGCACGACGTTCCCGCAAGGATCATTCTCGACCAACCGGCCGACGACACCGGCGTGGAGGTCACGCTCACGAGCAGTCATCCGGATATCGCGAGCGTTCCATCGACCATCCTGATTCGTAATATGGTGACGGGGTTCTTCACGATTACGACTGAGCAAGTGACGAAACTGACCAACGTGACCATCGTCGCCACGGCGGGCGGCGTGGCCAAGACCGTCTTGCGGGTCAAGTCGCTCGTTGTGTGGGACGGCGGCGGCGACGGTACCCGCTGGCTCGATGCGCTCAACTGGAACATCGACATCGTGCCCGAAGCGCTTGACGACGTCGTGATCGACCTGCCCGGCGACTACACCGTAATCATTGACGGCCCGGCCGTGGCCGGCACGATCGAACTGGGCGCCGGGCTCGGCTCACAAGTTGTCGAGTTGCAGGGCGGGCACACGCTGGCTGTCGGCGGCGCCGTCGATGTGGCCGCGGGCGGATCGCTAAATGTCCATGGGACTATGAGCATCGGCGGCTCACTGGACATCGCAGACGGTTCGTTGGTGGTCATCAACCCGCTGGAGCCCGAACATGCCGGGCTTGTTCAAGTGAACGGGGATGTGAGCAACAGCGGCGTGTTGCGCCTGACCAGTGATGCCGACCAAGACGCGATTCTAGAAGTTGTCTGCCCGAACGTGTTTCGTAACACGGCCACGGGTACCGTGGAGTTGCTGCCCGGGGCCGGCGGGCTGCGAACCATACGAGGGGATGTGTCCAACGCCGGCACGTTTCAGTTCAGCGCGAGCAGCCTTATGGACGGAGTGTTCGACCATTTGGCCGGGGCGGTCATGAACGCCTGGCCGCTGTTTTGGCTCACCCCCATGGATATCCAATTCAGCAAGGGACTTGTGAATCAGGGAATGATCAACGTCGGCGGTGGCGGAGTCGAGCGCGACGTGACGCTGAGTGTGACCGGCGGGGCGCTGGTCAATGGAGTCGGCGGGTTGATCACCATCGCCAACGGCATGGGTGGCGCGCGAGCACTGAACGCCGATGTGACCAACAGCGGGACCATGACATTCAATGTCTCAGCGCACGTCGGCGGCTCGTTGACAAACAACGCCGCCGGCCTGATCGAAGTAGCTCGGCTCGACGATTGCTGCGACGCGGCGCCTGAGATCGCCGGCGCCCTGGTCAACAACGGCATGTTGCGCATCACCAGCAGCGTCAGTGGCGACTCCGGCTTGGCCGTTACCGGCGGCGCCGTCACCAACAATCCCGGCGGAACGATCGAGCTACTGCTCGGCGCCGGAGGCACGCGTATCCTGGACGCCGACCTGTCCAACGACGGGAACTTCAACATCTTCGCTCCGGCCAACCTGCTGAAGCCGCTGCAGCTCAACTCCGGGACGTTGAATCTCGACAGCGGTTTTCCGGTCACGGTCTCGGAGTTCACGCAAACCGGCGGAACGCTGACCGGCAGCAGCGATCTGATCGTCGTGGACATGACGTCCTGGAGCGGTGGAACGATGGACGGCTCGGGCAAGACCATCTGTCAGGGCGGATTGATGATAAATGGCGCAAGCAATGAGATTGATGGAACGCGTGTCGTAGAGAATCACGCCGCTGCGGGCTGGACCGCCGGGCGGATCGCAATGGGTTCGGACTCCCAGTTGATCAACATGCCCGCGGGCGTGTTCGAGATTCGTTCGGATGCCGATCTTGACCGGAACCTTCCGGCTGTGCCGATCTTCAAGAACCTCGGAACGGTTTCAAAGTTCGCCGGCGATCAGGATGGATTGACCGGCATCGACGCCTTCTACGAAAACACAGGCGCGACCATTGTCAATTCCGGCACACTCCTGTTCCGCCTGGGCGGCACACACTCCGGCAGTTTCGATGTTGCCGAGGAGGCAACGCTCTGGCTGACGAGTCCGGGAGGCTTCTCGCAAACATTGGCGCCAGGCTCATCGGTAGCGGGAGCCGGCAGGATCCTGCTGGGGGGAACCATCGAGATCGCCGACGGCGCGAACTACGCCTTCTCCGGAACGACCGAACTGTGCCAGCGCGCCCACGTATTCCTGAACGCCACGAACGCCTCGACGCATGAACTCTTATTGGCAACGGCCCATCCCGAACTGCGCGGGACGGGAATGCTGACGGTCACGGGACCGTTCAACTGGGAATGCGGTTTCATCGGAGGCGGAGCGGAAGGACCGGTGACCGTGATCGCAGCGGATACGCTGGCGATGTTCGGTGCTGGGACAAAGAATATCGACGGCCATCTGGAGATTCGTGGCTCGGCGACGTGGACCGGACGCGGCTCTATGCTGGCCACGGAACGCGCAATCATCACGATCGCTCCCAAAGCAAGTTTCTCCATCGAGACGGACGCGAATCTGGATGCTGGTGGCAGTGCAATCCCCATCATCAATAACGAAGGGACGGTCACCAAGATCATCGGTGTCGATGATGAGATCGCCGACAACAGGACGGATGTGTATGCCCGGTACAACAACACGGGCAACACGTCTGTTCTATCCGGCATGCTGGTCCTTCAGGCTGGTGGGAGCCACACCGGACCGTTTCACGTGGCGGCTGATGCAACGCTGGGACTGGGCCGATTGGGTGGCGGGGTTCTCGGCGATGGGCATCATTTTCAAAGCGGCTCATCCCTAATCGCCGACGGCAACGTGGTGTTGGGCCTCGCCCGAATCGATCCCGGCGTGCCCTATGCTGTGGCTGGAACGACGGCGATCAGCGGACCCGCACAAGTGCTCTTCAACGACGCCAATAGTACCACATTCGCACTGGATCATTCCGGCGGAAACCTTGCCGGCACGGGAAAACTGACGGTCAACGGTCCGGCCGTCTGGTCCGGCGGTTGGATCGGGCGAGAAAAGGAAGGGCCGATCACCGTTGTGATGAACGACTCGCTGTCGATCGAAACCGGACTGCAGAAATTCGTGGATGGGATTCTCGAAATCCGTGGTGATGCGACCATGAACGATGACCTATGGACGACGGGGCGGGGTGTTATCAAGACCACGCCGACAGGCACGTTTGCGATTCACAGTGACCATGATTTCCACGCGGCGGACTTTCCGTTCGTATTAGGGGGAGTTTTCGAGAATGCGGGGACGCTGACCAAGGTGGTGGGAGCCGCTGACGGCATCACGAATATGGAAATGGTATTTCAGAACACCGGCACGGTTCGCATTGACAGCGGAACCCTGCATTTCGGTGACGTGTTCACGCAAACCTCCGGTGCGACGATCCTCAACGGCGGTACGCTTCGAGTGGGGTTGGGCCTGGAGCTTCTCGGCGGCACGCTGACCGGAAGCGGAACGATCTTCGGCATCGTACACAACGCCGCCGTCGTCAGCCCCGGCCTGTCGATCGGCCACTTGGACCTCGTCGGGGACTATACGCAAACATCAAACGGCGTGCTAAACGTGGAGATCGGTGGATCACTCTTGTGCGATGCCATGGATGAGTTGACGATTACCGGCCACGCCGCTCTCGCCGGGACACTGGAAATCAACCTCATCGACGAGTGCGAACCGGTGCTGGGCCAATCGTTCACGATCATGAGCTACGCATCCCATGACGGTGTTTTCGACAGCGTCAACAACCGCTGCGCGGGCGCCGGCTTGATGTTTGCTGTGAACTACACTGATTTGTCCGTCGCGCTCGAAGTCGTGGAGCAACCGGCCCCGAACGGCGATCTTGATTTCAACGATAGAGTAGACTTACGAGACGTGGCACTCTTCCAGCGTTGTTTCACCGGTGCCGACGGTTCATCGGCTCCCTGCTGCGAGCAGGCCGATCTGAACCTGGACACGTCAATTGACTTGGCCGACCTCGAGTCGTTCATCTCTCTCATAGCAGGGCCCTAAGCGTTTGTCAGGAAATAACGTAAACTATTTGAGTCTTGGTCGAATGGTGTGATTCCAATCCCATGGAATCTGTCGGGTGTGAGGCGAAGAGTCTGCATTTGTTCGTCTGTCACTTTGATCTTGTTCGGATACTTCTTTCGGTGGAGGACGCAGCGTACCGTTAGCCCTTGCTGAGTTCGGGTCTTAGAGATGAGGTTGACGATCGTCGCGTGCGTAAACAGCGGCTTTCCTCGCCGGTTCTTGCTGATGAACGAGAACATCCGATGCTCGATCTTGTTCCACTTGCTGGTTCCAGGCGGCAGGTGGCACACAGGCACAGTCAGACCTGTCTCATCGGCGAGTTTCTGAAATTCCCATTTCCACAAACGCACGCGCACACCATGGCTTCCTCCGCCGTCAGCCGTGATGAGCAGCGAACCTGCCCGCGCGTAGGTCCGCCGTCCCATGTTCCGCCGCCACCTGCGTATGGTATGGACTGCGAATGCCGCAGTGTCATGAGTAACGCCAACGCTCACCCAACCCCTGTTCGCGCCGACATCGTACACACCATAGGGGATAGCCTTACCCTTTTCGCGGTCAAGAAAATCATGAACGCGCACCTTCTCCGGATCGCCTTTCGGGCGCCATTCCTGCCCGCCGTTCTTGAAATCGCCCACCAGTTCCTTCTTCTTGGTGTCCACCGAAATCACCGGTGCATGACGCTTCAGTTGCCCCTTCACCCGCCTGCTGAGGTGCTCGAACCGTGCGTTCCGATCTGGATGATGGGCGCCCTCGTGCGTCTTGCGGTTGGCCTGGAGACTGTAACCGGCTTCGTGCAACAGTTGACCCACCAGTGTACGGCTCGCCTGGTAGCCCCGTGCCCGTAGCTCTTCACTCAGTCGCCGCAAACTCTTGCAAGTCCACCGCAGAGGCGACTCGGGATCGCCACGAGTCGCAGGTTCAACGAGTTCCTCCAGTGCAACCACCAAGCCAGGATCAAGTGTCTTCGCTGCCTTGCGCCCGGCCCCGGGACGACGAACGCGGTTCGGGGGCAGCTTGTCACTCGAATCAAGTTCGCACAGTCCCCGAGCCAATGTTCTTGACGACATGCCTGTCGCTTGCAAGACCGCCGTGAATCCGCCACGACCCGCGGCCCGGGCCTCCGTCGCAGCCCACAGACGGCGCGCCCGTTCGTCGAGTGCGTCCTGCAAGGCCAAGTACTATTATTGTTACCGACTGATCAAGTGGCTCGTGGAACGGTTTAGCCTGTCGCCGCCAGCGTAGCGCACCCGTGCCACTCGCCGCATCACGTGGCTTCGTCGATTGAATCAAGCAACTTGAAAAGCTGCGCCCAGAACTCGCGGAGGTCTTCGTCCGCCCCGCCCTGTTCGGCCTGGGCATTTGTGAATGCCTCTCGCAAGGTGGCTCGCACCTCCTTGGGAATGCGTGCGAAAAGTAGCCGTGCGGCTTCCAGCGCCGCATCGTCGCTGTCTTGAGTCTTTCGAAACTCGAGCATCCATTGGGCGCAGGCCGAGAAGACCGCCCGGAGTAGGTCCGCGGTGGGGTCGGTTTGTTTGCGCTCGCAAGCCGCTGCGCTCGTCGTGCATGTAAGTATGCTTACCACCTCATCGCGAACGTCCTCAAGGCGCAGGTTGAGACTCATCAGAACTTGAGCGGCCACGCCGTCCCGGTCACGGAGCAACCCGAGCAGAAGGTGTTCCGTGCCGACGTAGTGATGGCCCAGTTCGCGTGCCTCGTAGATGGCATGCTCGATTATCTTCTTGGCGCGTGGCGTCTGCGGGAGTTTGCCCTTGGCGACCGTTTCCGTGCCGCTCTTGATGAACTTTTTGACCTCCAACCGGACCTTGGGCAGATTGACGTTGAGGTTCTTGAGCACGCTGGCGCCGACGCCCGATCCCTCCTTGACCAGGCCCAGGAGGATGTGTTCCGTGCCGATGTACTCGTGGCCGAGGCGCTGGGCCTCCTGATTCGCCAGGGCCATGGTTTTCCGCGCGCGATCCGAAAACCGTTCGAACATATCTCGTCGCTCCAGGTCGCTCCGGCAGGAGTCATGGGATCGGAGCGGCCCTCTTGGCGGACCTCCGACGGTCCGGCTCCGATGTGGGCTACTTGTCGTTATATCAAGAAAGCTTCCGGTTGCCCCGAACGAACCGAGCCCGTTCCTTGCTGTAAAGGCGTCTGTGCGCTCGAAATCGGAACGAACCTGTGCGAGAACGAACGTAACATCATGCCAAAAAAAGACTTGCGCAGACTTTGTGAAAAACTTCTTGATATTCTCGCTCTTTCCGCGACATTCGATGTACACCCAGATTCCCGCTCTGTAGGATTCCGGTGGCGCGTGCGGCGCGGGAATCCCGACCTTGGGAACTGGCCGCGGCGCGAGCCGTAGGCGTGCTGCCGGTGGATCGCCGCTAACGTGTGCGGCCTGCGGATTGCTTGGGCGGGTTGTGGCCTCGGAGTCGCCGGTGCGCGGATCGGCGACCCGTGCGACACTCGGCGTGGGCGCTTTGCCCGTGGGCTCACCGGCAAGATGCCAGTGCCACACCGGTGCGGTACGGCGGCCAGTGCCACGCGGGAGTCGGTGTGACGCTAATGCCGCGGCCACGCGATGGCTTTGGTACGCACACTTTGCTTACGAGGATAAGGCTGACATGGTACTCGCCTCGATCGAGCCCTACGCCGCCATCGGCGCGGTGATTGTGATCGTCGCGGGCATCGCGTGCGTGATGCTTATCCTAGCCCACGTGCTGGGGCCCAGGCCGCGGCACGGGCCGGTGAAGGACAGCCCCTACGAGTCCGGGATGCCGCCGGTGATGGACACGCAGCGCCGCTTCAACGTGCGGTTCTACATCGTGGCCGTCCTGTTTCTGCTGTTCGATGTCGAGGTACTCTTCCTGTGGCCTTGGGCGCAGGTCTTTCACGACGCGTCCGTCACGGGCACGACCATCCCGCTGGAGGGCGGCGGTGAGGCCGGCAGCGGTTTTCTACTCGTGGGCATGGGCATCTTCTTCTCGCTATTGCTGTTTGGCCTGCTGTACGAATGGAAGAAGGGGGCGTTTCGATGGGACTAGCCATCGGCGGGGCATCGTTTCAGGCCAGCAAGGAAGACTTCATCAGCACGAAGCTGAGCCACCTGGTCGATCTGCTCCGCAAGTACGGCGTGAACTGGTCGCGTAAGAACTCGCTGTGGCCCATGCCGTTTGCCACCGCGTGCTGCGGCATCGAGCTGATGGCCACCGGGGCGAGCCGGTATGACATCGCTCGCTTCGGGGCCGAGGCGATGCGCTTCACCCCGCGGCAGTGCGACTTGTTGATCTGCGCCGGGCGGGTGGCCATTAAGATGATGCCCGTGCTTCAGCGAATCTACATGCAGATGGCCGAGCCGAAGTGGGTCATCAGCATGGGCGCGTGTGCGAGCACCGGTGGGGTGTTCGACACCTATGCGGTGGTGCAGGGGATCGACCAGTTCATGCCGGTTGATGTGTACGTGCCCGGCTGTCCGCCGCGGCCCGAGACGCTGCTGGAGGGCGTGATGGCCATCCAGCGCATCGTGGATGCCGAGGGCGTGAAAAGCAGCGAGGAGCGCCGGGGCCTCGGGATGACGGTCCGGCCGACGATCCAGATCGACGTGGGTGGAGGCAAGAGCAGCTAACGTGTCTACCGCAGCACATGCCGTCGTCGATGTCCTGGGCAAGAAGTTTCCCGACGTGAAGTTTGCGCCGGCTCCGCTGATGGCGCGCGAGCGCAAAGAGGACGAGCAGTTGTGTGTGCGGGTTCCCTCGGACCGACTGATCGAGGTGATGACGTTTCTCTACGAAGACCAGCGGTGCCGGTTTGAGCAGCTTTGTGACCTGACGTGTGTCGATTACCTGGAGTTCCCGGGGGCCGAGGATCGCTACGGCGTGATCTACTCGCTGCTCTCGCTGACGCAGGGCCATCGCCTGTGGGCGAAGTGCTTCGTCAACGATCCCGAGCCAGAAGTGCCGTCGGTCACGGGCATCTGGTATGGCGCCGACTGGATGGAACGTGAGGTGTATGACATGTTCGGCGTCCGCTTTGACGGTCATCCGGACCTGCGACGCATACTGACGTGGGAGGGCTTTGAGGCCCATCCGCTTCGCAAGGACTATCCGCTCCACGGCCGCGGAGAGCGGCAGGACTTCAAGGTCGTCACGCGCGAGGATGCGTGAGTGCCGAGGGCTCGTCGCAACGAGTTCGACAAGACAAAGACCATGACGACGACAGCCGAGAGAGTTCCGCAGGTCGGACCCGCGACCTACGCCCCCGAGTCGCCGGGGAGCGATGTTTGGGTGCTGAACTTCGGCCCCCAGCACCCGGCCACCCACACCACGCTGCGCCACGTGCTGGAGCTGGACGGCGAGCGGATCATCGGCTGCACGATTCACATCGGGTATCTGCACAGCGGGTTCGAGAAGCTCGGCGAGCACCTCAACTACAACCAGTACGTCGTGGTCACCGACCGGATGAACTACGTCTCGCCGATGGCCAACAACATCGCGTGGCACCATGCGTGCGAGCGCATGTTCGGCATCGAGATCACTCCGCGTTGCAAGGCGATTCGCACGGTCATCGCCGAACTCGCGCGGATTCAAGATCATCTTCTCTGTGTGTCCGCTTCCGGGTTGGACCTGGGGGCGTTCACGGCCTTTATGTACCCGTTCAATGCGCGCGAGGGCATCTACGATCTGTTCGAGGAAATCTGCGGTGCGCGGTTTACGACCAGCTACACGCGGGTCGGCGGCTTGATGGCGGACATCACGCCGGATTGGCCGGCGAAGGTGCGGCGCTTCGTGACCGAAACGCTTCCGCCGGCGCTTGCTGATCTTGAGACGCTTCTGACGCGCAACCGTATCTTCGTCGAGCGGACGCGCGGGGTCGGGTACATCAGCCATGATGACGCCATCCGCTGGAGTTTGACGGGTCCGCTCGCTCGTGCCAGCGGCGTGCGGCGCGACCTTCGCAAGGACGAGCCGTATCTTTGTTATGCCGACGACTGGGACGGCGCGGGAAGCCCCGCGGTGGAGTTCAAGGTGCCGGTGGCTTCCGGTGGCGACTGCTACGCGCGTTATCAGGTGCGGCTGGCGGAGCTGCGCGAGTCGGTCAAGATCATCTTGCAGTTGGTGGACCGGATCCCGGAGGGTCCGATCGACATTCTGCCTTCAGACAAACAAACGTTGCCGAACAAGGACGAGGTCTACTTCAGTATCGAGGGATTGATCCACCATTTCGAGCAGATCATGACCAACCGCGGGCACGAGCCGCCCATCGGCGAATCGTATGGGGCGAACGAGACGGCCAACGGTGAGCTCGGCTTTTTCCTGGTCAGTGACGGCGGCAACTCGGCCTACCGGGCGCGGTGTCGCCCGCCGAGCTTTATCAACTATCAGTGCTTCCCGCATCTGGTCGTCGGTCATCAGATCAGCGACATGACGGCCGTCCTGGGAAGCTTCAACATCATTGCGGCCGAGTTGGATCGCTAGAAGAGGCGTAGCGGAAGGATCAACAGCGACCATGTCCTGGAAGGTCATCGATCGAATCAAACCGGCGACGGGCGCTGGCGCGGCACCTGTGCTCAGCGACGCGGTGCGCGAAAAGATTCGATCGTTCTTTGGCCGGTACGAGACGAAACGGGCGGTGCTGCTTCCGGCGCTGCACATCGTTCAGGATACGCTTGGTTACATTCCGGAACCGGCGATGGCCGAGCTCGGCGAACTGCTCGAGATTCCGCCGTCGCAGGTGATGGACACGGTTTCGTTCTATACGCACTTTTGGAGGCACCCGCGCGGCCGGAAGGTGGTCACGGTGTGTCGCAGCCTGACGTGCGAGTTACTCGGCGGGCGTGAGCTGTTGGCGTCGCTGAAGCGACGATTGGACATCGACGAGCACGAGACCACGGCGGACGGCGCGTTCAGCTTGGCGACCGAGGAGTGCCTGGCCGGTTGCGACCACGGGCCGTGTATGTTGGTTAACGAGCGGCTCCACAAGTGTGTGAAGGTGGACGACGTCGAGAAGATTCTGGCCGACGCGGAGAGCGACAAGCTCGATATGCCGCGCAGCGACCTGTTTGATGCGCCGGGGCGTGACGGTTCGGATGGGGAACCATCGGACCGCGAGCCCGTGTTGGAAAGTACGTCCGACGTTCGAGAGATGCGCGAGGCGGACTAGTGCTTCGTCACACGTTGGGTGACGGGTTTACCGAGCCGCGACCGTAAGGGAGCGTTTGCAAGCCTTCACGGCCGGCTCTCAAGTGTCCGCTCCCTTACGGTCGCGGCTCGGATTGCACGAACCCGACACTCGAGGCGTGGCGATTCATCTGGAATGTGGCGCTGGCTTGTCACCCGTGGCAAGATGTGGCTCGCTCGGGCGTCCGCGCGGGCTAAAGCCCGCGGCTCAGGGGCGAAAGTAGCGGTTGTTGGTAGGACGTATTCGTAGGAAACAATGGCTGAGTTTGAACCCATCCTCCTGAGAAACCGGGGCGTCGAGGGCGCGACGTCGCGGAAGGTCTACGAGTCGCGCGGCGGCTATCAGGCCGTTCGCCACGCGCTGAAGATGATACCGGAAGAGGTTATCGAGGAGGTCAAGAACGCCAACCTTCGCGGACGAGGCGGGGCGGGCTTTCCGGCCGGTGTGAAGTGGGGGTTTCTGCCGAAGGACCGAACGCGAACGCTGCTGTGCGTGAACGCGGACGAATCGGAACCACCGACGTTCTGCAACCGGGTGCTGATGGAGACCGATCCGCATCAACTCATCGAGGGAACGATCATCGCCGCCTACGCCACGAAAGCGCAGGTGGCCTACGTGTACATGCGCGGCGAGTTCCACGAGCAGTTCCACGTCCTGCAAAACGCGATCGACGAAGCCTATGCGGCCGGCTATCTCGGAAAGAACATCTTGGGAAGCGCTTACTCGCTGGAGTGCTACATCCACCGTGGCGCCGGCGCCTACGTGTGCGGCGAGGAAACCGGGCTGATCGAATCGCTGGAGGGCAAGCGAGGCTGGCCTCGGATCAAGCCCCCATTTCCCGCGATTGAAGGCTTGTTCCACCGTCCGACGGTGGTCAACAACGTCGAGACGCTTTGCTGTCTTCCGCACATCATCGAGCGGGGCGCTGACTGGTTCACGAAGATCGGTCCACCGCACAGCACGGGTCCGAAGCTGTTTTGCATCAGCGGCCCGGTGAACCGGCCGGGGTGTTACGAGGCGGCCATGGACATCACGGTTCGTGACCTGATCGAGCGAGACGACATGGGCGGCGGCATGCGGGGCGGTGGAAAGGTCAAAGCCGTCTTCCCCGGCGGGCTGTCGATGGGCGCGCTGACCGCCGACGAACTGGACATGAAAATGGATTTCGACGATCCGCGCAACTACGGGTTGCTCGGGCTGGGAACGGCGGCGGCCGTCGTGGTGAATGAGGACACCGACATGCGCATGGTCCTGGGCAACGTGGCGCGGTTCTACGGCACGGAGTCGTGCGGTCAGTGTACACAGTGTCGTGAGGGAACGTCGTGGATGCAGAAGATCGCGGCGCGGATCGCCGCGGGCTCCGGGCGGATCGAGGATCTCGACGTGCTGCTTGAAACGGCCCGCAACATGGGCATGATGCCCGGCCTGAGCATCTGCGGGTTGCCCGATGGGGCGACGTATCCCATCGAGACGATCGTCAAGAAGTTCCGCGGCGAGTTGGAGGCGGGCATCCGTTCGCAGCCGCCGGGTCGTGTCGATGAAGCGCTGAGGGTGTTGAACTAGTGTACGACGCGACGCGTATGTCGAAACAGAGCCGCGCCCGTGAGGGAGCGTTTTCTTACGGTCAGATGGGGCGAGTGACTGTCCGCGGGCTTGCGCCCACGGCTCTGATTGATCGTTGATAGGTGCTGCGTCGAGCCAACCGCTCCCTCACGGTCGCGGCTCGGAAGGATAGTCTTAACCGAAACCGCGCGGGCTAAAGCCCGCGGCTCGGGATAAGAACGAGAACCAATGCCCAAGATCACGATCGACAATCAGGAAATCGAATGCCGGGAGGGTATCCCGGTGTTGCAGGCCGCCGTCGAGGCCGGGTGGGACGTCCCGCATTATTGCTACCACCCCGGTCTTTCGGTGGTCGCTTCGTGTCGGCTTTGCCTGATGGAAATGATGATGCCCCATCCCAAAACGCGGGAGCTGGGGTGGGCCCCGAAGCTGATGCCATCGTGCCAGACGCCAGCGCGCGATGGGCTGATCGTGCGTTTCGACTCCGAAAAGGTCCGGGAGAACCAGAAGACGTGCATGGAGTTCTTCCTGCTGAATCACCCGCTGGATTGCCCGGTGTGTGACCAGGCCGGCGAGTGCTACCTCCAGGACTACAGCTACAAGTTCGGTAGCGCCGATTCGCGGATGGTGGATCAGAAGCTGGTCAACCCGAAAAAGAGCATCGGCCCGAAGACGCTTCTTTATCAGGACCGCTGTGTGATGTGTACGCGATGCGTTCGCTTCACCCAGGAAGTTTCCGGCACGCACGAGCTGTGCGTGGTCAACCGGGGAAGCTCGACCGAGATCGACGTGTTCCCCGGCGTTCCGCTGGATAATCCCCTCCAGGGCAACGTCGTGGACATCTGTCCGGTCGGCTGTTTGCTGGACAAGGACTTTCTCTTCCAGCGCCGCGTTTGGGAGTTGAAAGGCACGCCTTCGATCTGCCCCGGCTGTTCGACGGGCTGCTCGATTCGCGTGGACCATGCGGACAACACGGTCTATCGACTCAAGCCGCGGCTCAATCCGAAGGTTAACGACTGGTGGATGTGCGACGAGGGGCGCTTCGGATTCAAGTATGTCCATGACGAGCGCCGCATCGCGGCGCCGCGTGTTTGCCGCGGTCTCGATCGGACGACACCGGACTGGAAGGACGTTCCCGATATCATTCGCGTGCGGTTCGAAGAGTACGTGCGCGAGCACGGCGGTGCCACCGTTGCGGCGCTCCTGTCGCCCTTCATGGCCTGCGAAGAGGCGTGGCTGCTTGCCCGCTTCATTCGAGAGGTCGCGCCGGAGGCGGCGCTGGCGATGGGTCCGGTTCCGCTGGAGGGTGAGGACCAGGGTTTCCCCGCGGGGTCGAACGGAACGACACCGAAGTTTGTGATCCGCAAGGAAAAATGCCCGAATCGACGCGGCATCGAGATGATCCTGGAGGCGGCCGGCGGCACGACCATTGATTTCGAGTCGTTCGTCGATCGTTGCGGTCAAGGCGACTTTGGAGCCGCGTGGGTCGTCGGCGGTTACCCCAAGCCCTGGGTGGACAAAGACCTGTCCAAGGCGGCGAAGAAGCTTTCCCTTCTCGTCGTGCAAGACATGTTCGAGAGTGATCTGACAGCGGACGCGACGATCGTTCTACCGGCTTGTAGCTGGGTTGAGCGAGAGGGATGCTTCGTCAACTCGGCCGGCTTGGTGCAGCCGTTCTCGCGGGCGATCGCCCCGCCGGACGGCGCGCGGCGAGACGGGCAGTACCTCTTCGAGATCGGCGGTTACGAGGGACTGTATAGCTCCAAGCGAGTGCGAGAGATGATGGCGACCGATATGGCTGTGATGGCCGAGCCGGTGGCGGCGCCCCTGAAACCGGTGCATGCGCATTAGCGCCGTGTCGCGCATCACGTGACGAGTGGCATGGGCAAGCGATAGCTTGCCCGCGGCGGCGATCGGGTAAGCGCGGGCAAACAAGTTGGCCCATGCCACCCAGTCGCGACTAGACAGACGTTCGTACGTCCGCTCCCTCACGGTCGCGGCTCGGAAAGACATCACGCTGCGTCGCGGCGGGAAGTATCGGTTGAGTTCGGTATGGTTGAGTTTCTGACAAGTCAGTTCGGCGTCAGCCTGATCGTGGCGATGGTGGTCATTGGGGTCATCAACGGCGCCGTTGCCTACTGCATCTATTTTGAGCGGAAGATCGCCGGCTGGATTCAGGATCGATACGGGCCCAACCGGGTAGGACCTTACGGGCTGCTTCAGCCGATCGCCGACGCCGGGAAGTTTTTCTTCAAAGAGGATGTCATCCCGCGGCATGCGGACAGGGTGCTCTTCGTGCTCGCCCCGGCCATCATCTTTGTTGTGGCGTTTATCGGTTTCGCGGCCATCCCGTGGGGCGGGCAGATTCAGCTTGGGGACCGGGTTCTCAATGTTCAGGTGGCCAGCCCCGACATCGGCCTGCTCTACATCCTTGGTGTCGGGTCGATGGGCGTGTACGGGGTGGTGCTGGGCGGTTGGGCGAGCAACAACAAGTATTCGTTCTACGGTGCGATCCGCGCGACGGCGCAGATGCTCAGCTACGAAATCCCGATGGGGCTTTGCATTCTGGTCGTCGTGTTGACCGTCGGCACGTTGCGGCTCGAAGAGATCACGCTCCAGCAGACCGGCTATTGGCTCGGAATCATTCCACAGTGGAACGTTTTTCTCCACCCCTTGGCGTTCGTGGTCTTGTTTATCACCGCGCTGGCCGAGGCGAACCGCACGCCGTTCGACATGGCCGAGGCGGAGCAGGAGCTGGTCGGCGGCTACCACACCGAGTACAGCGCCCTGAAGTTCGGCATGTTCTTCTTGGCCGAGTATGCCCACATGATTACGGCCAGTGCCTTCATGGCCGTGCTGTTTTTCGGCGGGTGGCACTTTCCCTGGTTTTCCTGGACACAGCCCGAGCACACGGCCTGGTACGCCGTGCTAGCCAAGATGGCGGTTCTGTCAGGGAAGATCGTGTTCTTCCTCTTCGTCATGATGTGGATCCGCTGGACGATGCCGCGGTTTCGGTTCGATCAATTGCTACATTTGGCCTGGCAGCGTTTGATCCCGATCACGCTTGGGCTGTTCGTGCTGACGGTGTTCTTGGTCTACTTCGGTCTGCACCGCTCGCCGATCTGGGCGCTTTCTGGAAACGCGGTGATCCTCGTCGTGATGCTGATGGTCGCGGGACGGGCGACGACGCGGGTGACCGGTCGACAGGCAAACCTTCCGCCAATCGCGATGGGTGGTCCGGTTCAAGGCGCGATGGGGACATGAGGTAATCGATGATCGCTGACAACGAAATCATGGTGCTCGACGAGCCCGATCTGGGTGCGATGGAGCGGCTCTATCTGCCGCCGCTGATCGACGGGATGAAGGCGACGCTGCGCCACCTGGGCAAGACCCTGTTCGACAAGCCGCTGACGGTGCAATACCCGGAAGAGCAGCGCGAGGTGCGCGTGGAGAACTATCGCGGCGTGCATCGGCTCAACCGTGACGAGGAGGGGCGCGTCGCGTGCGTGGCGTGCTTCATGTGTGCGACGGCGTGCCCCGCTCACTGTATCCACATCGAGGCCGGCGAGTCACCGTGGGATGATCGCGAGAAGTACCCGGTCAAGTTTGATCTGGATGAGCTTCGCTGTATCTACTGCGGCATGTGCGAGGAAGCCTGTCCGGTCGATGCCATCGAGCTGACGCAGCACTACGACCTGATCGGACTGACGCGAGAGGAAATGATCCTGGGCAAAGAAGAACTGCTCTCGATATACGACGCCACCAAAGAGACGAAGAAGCGGAAGAACCCTCGGATCACCGGATACGCCGGGACGGGAAACCGCAACGAGCCAGCCGCGGCATGGCCTAAGAGTTCGCACGAATGAGTTCAGCGACTGCCTACATTCTCTATCTGGTCTTCGCCCTCGGCGGGGCGGGAACCTATCTGCTGATGCCTCGGGGCGAACGAACGCAGCCGCGCGCCGGGGCGGTGGTCGGCCTGCTGGGTGTGGTCGGGCTGCTTGCGACGCTGGGGGCGCGGGTCGTTGCCCCCAGCGAAACGAGCGCGTATTTCTTTCTGTTCGCCACGATCGCCGTCGTGGCCGCCGCCCGTGTCATCACCCACCCCAAACCGGTCTACAGCGCGCTTTACTTCGTCGTCGTCGTGATCGCGGTGGCCTCGCTGCTCGTGTTGATGCAGGCGGAGTTTCTCGCGGTCGCGCTGATTATCGTTTACGCCGGCGCGATCATGGTGACCTATCTCTTCGTCATCATGTTGGCCCAGCAGCCCGGCTCACCGGTCTACGACCGGCGCTCGCGCGAACCGTTCCTGGCCGTCCTCGCCGGTTTTGTGTTGATGGCGGCGGTGGCCGGTCGCGCGGAGGAGCTTCCAACGCCCGTCACCCGAACGGTGATGATGGCCGCCCAAGCGGCTGACCCGACCTCGCCGACGGCAAAGCCCGCCGGCAACACGGCCGAGATCGGCTCGACGGTCATGACGCGCTACGTGGTCGCGCTGGAGATCGCCGGCGTGTTGCTCTTGGTCTCGATGGTCGGCGCGGTCGCGTTGACGCGAAAGAAGGTGCCGATCGAGGGGTTCGCGCCACCGCGTCGCCCGCTGGGCGCCGTCGGTCGCGAAGTGGAGCCATACTGATGCCGGGCATCGCCGAATACCTGATTCTCGGAGCCGTGCTGTTCGCCCTGGGTCTAGTCGGCTTTCTGGCTCGGCGCAACCTGATCGTGATGTTTCTTTCCACGGAGTTGATGTTCCAAGGCGTGGTGGTCACCGCGGTGGCGTTCGCCCAGCTGCACGCCAACCTCGATGGGCAGGCGTTTGGTCTGTTCCTCTTGGTGATTGCGGCCGTCGAGGCAGGCCTTGCCCTGGGCATGATTGTAATGCTCTATCGCCGACGCGGCACCTTGGATGCAGAGGCATGGTCGCTGATGCGCGGCTAATCGTGCCGGTCTTTCAAGCCAACCGCTCCCTTACGGTCGCGGCTCGGAAAGGCGGTCTTGTGGGAAGCACGCTGGCTGAAAACGTAACGGTACGTTCACTGGAAACGGCCATAGGTTCGAATGTCGATTGATACGCTCAAAACCTGCGGGATTGTGATCCTGCTCGCACCACTTTGCGGCGCGATCGTCGCCGGCGCCCTGGGGCGACCGGTGCTGCGCGGGCGGACGCACTGGGCGGCCATCGCCGGCGTGGGTACGGCGTTCGTGGCGGCGCTTGTTGTGTTCTTGCAGGTCCGCGGCGCCCCGGCGGGCGCGGTGTCGGCCTCTATCCCCATCTATGACTGGATTCTCCACGGCACCGGATCGGCCTTTCGCGTCGAGATGCTCATCGACCCGCTCACGTCGATCATGCTTCTAACGGTGACGGGGATCTCGCTGTTGGTGGTGATCTACTCGCGCGACTACATGCGCGATCACGACAAGCCGGAGCCCGGCTACGAGCGCTTCTTCGCGTTTCTGGCGCTGTTCGTCTTTTCGATGTGTACGCTGGTTTTGGGCGGGAACTTCCTGCTTCTGTACCTGGGATGGGAAGCGGTCGGGCTGTGCAGCTATCTGCTGATCGGGTTCTACTACGGTCGTCCGGCGGCCGCCGCGGCTGCGAAGAAGGCGTTTTTGGTCAACCGCGTGGGCGACTTCGGCTTCGGGCTCGGTATTTTGCTCATCTACCTGACGTTCGGAACGCTTGAGTACTCAGCCGTCTTCGAACTCGTGCCGCAGGCGCTAACCGACGGCACGGTGAGCCAGGCGCGCATCACCACGATCGCGCTGCTTCTTCTGTGCGGGGCCTGCGGCAAGAGCGCCCAGTTGCCGCTGCACGTGTGGCTGCCCGATGCGATGGAGGGCCCCTCGCCGGTTTCGGCCCTCATTCACGCTGCGACCATGGTGACGGCCGGCGTCTACATGGTCGCTCGCTGCGGCGCGATCTTCACCGCCTCGCCGACGGCCATGGCTGTCGTGGCGATCATCGGGGCGACGACCGCCCTGTTTGCGGCCACCATCGCGCTGGTCCAGACGGACATGAAGCGCATTCTGGCCTACTCGACAATCAGCCAGCTCGGGTACATGTTCCTCGGCGTGGGAGTGTTCGCGGCGGACTCGGCCGTCTTCCATCTGTTTACTCATGCCTTCTTCAAGGCCCTGCTGTTCCTCGGCGCCGGCAGCGTCATGCACGCCATGGGCGGCATCATCGACGTACGCCACTTCAGCGGCCTGCGAACCCTGTTGCCATGGACGTTCCGGACGTTTTTGGTCGGGTCGCTGGCACTGGCGGGCGTCCCGTTTTTTAGTGGATTTTTCAGCAAAGACGAGATCATTCACCACGCCTTCACCGCGCACCCGTTGCTTGGCGCGGTCGGGCTGCTGACGGCCGCTCTGACGGCGTTCTACACGTTCCGCATGGTGTTTCTCGCCTTTTTCGGGCCGCTGCGCGTCCCGGAAGGCGCTCACCCCCACGAGTCGGGCAGGTGGATGCTTGTGCCGCTGTTTGTTCTCGCGGTTGGCGCGTTCGGCGCCGGATACCTCGGCGTCGGTTTGACCGGTAGGGGTTTTCATCATTTTCTGGAACCCGTGTTCCAGCACACGTTTGCCGGGCACGGGGCCGTACACGCCGCCGCTGATCCAGGGTTTTGGGAAGCGTATGGCCTGATGATCGTGTCGGGGTCGATCGCAATTCTCGCCATCCTTGTGTCCTACGTGGTGTTCGTCAGCCAGACCTGGATCGCGGGACTGGCGAAGCTCAGTTTCGGTCGCGCCCACAAGACGCTGTGGAACAAATACTATGTTGATGAGCTGTACGACCGCGCGCTGATTCGTCCGGCGAAAACCACCGGCAAAGTTTGCGTGGGACTGGATGATTACTTGATCGACAGCCTTCTCTGGCTGGTGACGGCCGTCCCGCGTGGCGTCGGCTACCTTCTGCGCAACCTCCAAACGGGTATGCTGCAAGGGTACGGGCTGAGCATGGTTGCGGGCATTGGAATCATCGCACTTTGGGTGTTTTGGATGTGATGGCGATAACAGCCTATCGCAGAATTGTGTGGCACCGGCATCTTGCCGGTGTTTTCACGGGCGAGACGCTCGTGCACCAGTGTTTGAGCGGATCGTCAAGCGAACAACAGAATGGATAGCGGACTGCTAACCTGCATCATCTTCTCGCCGCTGGTCGGCGTGCTCGTGCTGCTTCTTCCGCGGCTCAGTACGGACGCGGCCATCCGCCGCACTGCGCTGGTCTGCTCTTTAGTGACGTTCGCGCTGACGGTCTATGCCGTCGTGCAGTACTTCCAGGTTATCGACTCTCCCGCCGCCGCCAACAGCCGATACGTCCTCACGGCGCATACGCCGTGGATCGGCGGCGGCGAGATGGAGCCGACCATCGACGTCGGCTACCGGGTGGGCGTGGATGGGATCAGCATCTGGCTCCTCGTGCTATCCAGCATGCTGACGTCCCTTTCCATCTGGGGAAGTTTCACGGCCATCCGCAGCAAGGTTCGCGAGTACTACGTCCTGATGCTGCTGTTGGAGGTCGGGCTTCTCGGCGTGTTCTGCTCCCTGGACCTCGTTCTGTTCTTCGTCTTCTTCGAGTTCACGTTGATCCCGCTCTATTTTCTGATCGGCGTCTGGGGCGGTCCGGAGCGGAGCCGTGCGGCCAACAAGTTCTTCATCTACACGGTCGCGGGCAGCGTGCTGACGTTCGCCGGCGTCGTGTACCTTGCCTACTTCGCCTATGCCACCACCGGCACGTTTTCATCCAACCTGGAGAAGCTCCGCATCATGGGTCAGGCCGGGAGAATCCCGGTCGATGTGCAGTGGTGGTTGTTCGTGGCGTTCGCGGCCGGCTTCGCCATCAAGGTGCCGCTGTTCCCCTTCCACACGTGGCTGCCGCTGGCACACACGGAAGCCCCGACGGCGGGCAGCGTGATGCTCGCGGGCGTGCTGCTCAAGCTGGGGACGTATGGGTTCTGTCGATTGAGTCTTCCGATCCTGCCGGACGCCTCGTTCGCGCTGGCGCCGGTTGTAGCCGTCGTGGCGGTGATCGGCATCGTCTACGCCGCGCTGGCCGCCTGGGTGCAGACGGATGTAAAAAAACTCGTGGCGTACTCGTCGGTGTCGCACCTGGGCTTCTGCATGCTCGGGCTGTTCAGCCTGAAGGTGGCCGGTGTAAGCGGCGGTGTGCTTTACATGGTCAATCACGGGCTCTCGACCGGGGCACTCTTCCTGGTCATCGGCTGCATCTACGAGCGCTACCACACGCGCGACATCAACGAGATCGGCGGACTGGCGCGGAAGATGCCGTGGATGGCGTTCTTTTTGGTGTTCTTCACGCTCAGCAGCATCGGTCTGCCCGGGCTCAACGGGTTCGTCAGCGAGTTTCTGGTTCTTGTGGGAACGGCCACCTCGGCAGAGACCACGGACGGATTCGCGGCGGGTCCGCTGGGGTACGGCTATGTCATTCCGGCGGCCACCGGCATTATTCTCGGCGCCGTGTATATGCTGTGGATGTGTCAGCGGCTCCTGTTCGGTCCGGTGAAGGAGCCCGCGGGCACGCCGGACGCTTCGACCGGGCTGAGCCCCGACCTGTCGCGCCGGGAGATCGGCATGTTGGTTCCCATCGCCGTTTGCTGTGTGGTCATCGGGGTGTACCCCAAGCCGATGTTGGACTCGTTCGAACACGCCATTGCCAGGAACATCCTTGGTGCGCCGATACGGACGGCCGAGGCGACCGGGGTCGATGCGACTAGCGCAGTTTCCTTCTCCCGAGCCGCGGGCTTCAGCCCGCGCGGACTCTCGCCCGTGGGGACATCGTCAAGACCCATCGGAGCCGCGCCCGTAACGACGCGTTTGTCTGCCAGCACGGACCGAGAGTCACCCCGGCCGACGAACATCCGGTGGCAGCCGTCAGCCGACGAGTCATGGGCCACCAGGGTCGAAAGGACTGACGGTTCATGACCCTCAGCGCACTGATCCCACTCGCCCCCGAGCTGCTCCTGATGGTTGGGGCTTGCCTGGTGCTGCTCGTCGGCGTGACGCCGCGCGCGGGGCGATCGCAGTGCGTCTCCCCCGTGGCGCTCGTTGTGGTGCTGCTCGCCCTGGGGGCGAGCCTCTGGCTGGGCGCATCGAAAACTGGGGCCACCATACCGGGTCTGTGGCTCACGCCGCTCACGTTCTACGTGCGTTGCGTGGCGCTGGGGATCGGCGCGCTCATTATTTTGGTCAACTGGCACCAGGCCGTGGCACCCGAACGCGGCGAGTACATGTCGCTGATTCTGTTCTCACTGCTCGGCGTGCTTCTCACCGCGTCGGCCAACGACATGATCGTCCTGTTCTTCGCCATCGAGCTGGTGAGCGTGCCCACCTACGTGCTGATCGCCCTGAGCCGCGAGGACAGCCGCGCGTCCGAGTCGGCCGTCAAGTATTTCTTCCTCGGCGCGATGTCCGCGGCGATTCTGGCGTATGGGCTGACCTTCCTGTATGGGGCGGCCGGTACGACGGTGCTATCGACGGCGGCCGCCGGCGGCTCGCTCGGCTCGGCGATGGGCGCGCACGCGATCATCGGGCTGCTCTTTGTGTTCGCCGGATTGGCATTCAAGATTGCGGCCGTTCCGTTGCACGTCTACGTGGCCGACGTCTACGAGGGGGCGGCCTCACCGATTACGGGCATGCTGGGGTTCGTGCCGAAGATGGCCGGCTTCGTGGCACTCATCAAGATCTTCGGGGCGTGCAACTGGGATCTGCCGGATGCCCTGTTGTGGATGGTGTGGGTGGTTGCGGCCGCCACGATGACCGTCGGCAACGTGCTCGCGCTGATTCAGCGGAACGTCAAGCGCATGCTGGCCTACTCCAGCGTCGCGCACACCGGCTACATGCTGATCGCGTTGCTCGTCGGCCCGGTGGCGGGCAAAGGCCCCATGGGCGATGGGGTGGCTGCCCTGCTCTTTTATCTTGGCGTCTATGGGGCGATGAACCTGGGTGTGTTCGCCGTCTTGTCCGCCTTCCGCACGCACGGGCGCGACATGGAGACGCTGGACGATCTGTCCGGGCTCTATGGTCGGGCACCATTCGCCGCGTTGGCCCTGGCGGTCTGTGCCTTCAGCCTCATGGGCTTCCCGCCGACGGCCGGCTTCATCGGAAAGTTCTATCTGTTCAGCAGTGCGTTTTCGCTGAATAGCTCCCACGCGTTTCACGGACCGCTCGTCGTTCTGGCCGTCATCGGCGTGGTGAACTCGGCCATCGGGGCGGCCTACTATCTGCGCATCGCCGCGACCGCCTGTGTCCATGCCGAGACGGAGGCGGCCTCACCGGCTGGCGGGCTACCGGTTCGATGGGGCGTCGCGCTCTGCACGATTCCGATGCTCGTTTTCTTCGCCTGGCCGGCCGGGCTGGCGAACCCGGCGCGCGAGGCGACCGCCGCGATCCACGAATCCCTTCAGGCCGCACGGGTTCAGCCCCATGACGACGCGCTGGCGTCGGCAACCCCCGGCGCGGGCGACCGCGGTTCGCGCGACTGACCCACCACAAAGCGCCAAGCCCTTGTTTCTTCACACGTGCATCCGCCTCCCGTACAGTCTCGTCCATGGGTGTGACACTAAGCCGCAAGCAGGTGCGTGAGGTGGATCGGATCGCCATGGCTCGGTACGGCATTCCGGGCGCGATCTTGATGGAGAACGCCGCGCGCAACGCGGCCGAGTTGATCGACGCGAACTTCGGGTCGTGCGGACGTTGTGTGATCTTCAGCGGTCCGGGCAACAACGGCGGCGACGGATGCGTCATCGCGCGGCACCTGCACAACGCGGGCTGGTCGGTCCGGCTCGCGCTTTGCGGCGACGCCGAACGCATGACGGACGACACGAAGATGAACCACGCCATTGTGTTGGCCATGGGTTTGCAAAACACTCTTGTTCGCGACGAGGCTGCGCAGGATGCGTTCGCGCGGACCATCCGAGGCGACGAGGTCGTGATCGATGCGCTGCTCGGCACCGGGTTCACGGGCACCGTGCGCAGCCCGACGGACGTATTGATCGCGAAGATCAATGGGGCGGCGCGTCGCGCGACGGTCGCCATCGATGTCCCTTCGGGGCTGGACTGTGACACGGGGTCCGCCTCCAACGCGACGATCCGAGCCGACCTGACCATTACGTTTGTCGCCCGGAAAACGGGGTTCGCAGCGGCCGGTGCGTATGTGGGACGGGTCGAAGTCGTGGATATCGGAGCCCCACGCGGGCTTATCGAGGAAGTCCTGGCGGGTGGCGAATGACGGGGTGTCCGCGCCGGCCACGACCGTATCCGAATGTCATCCGCACCCACGCACCGTTGCGCGCGTATAATCCCTGAGGATGGGTTCCATGGATGTTGGTCAGCGAAACCAACGAGGGGAGACGCGAACGCGTGCGTGACAGGATCGGCGTTGGACAGTTTTCAGAGCACCGGGCGCGAGCCCGGTGGCATGGTGGCGCAGGGGTCCGCAGGCTGGCGCCCGCGGCTCTGACTCGGCGTACCCATCCAGCTGGAACTGTCACGGACCCGGCGCGCATGGCCTGCCGACGTCCGTCCGCTGCGCGCTACGTCGTCAACCGACGCGCGCGCGGCACCGGGGTCCCGGAACGGCGCAATCGATCACTTCAAGTGCGTCCGAATACAATCTGGCTCGTTGGGTTTATCTGTGCGTCGCTCCTGCTCTCGCAGGGCGCGACGGCGGCCCCATCACCCAAGCCGCTCCCGGCGGACAAGAAGCTGGCGGCTGACCTGGTCAAGCTCGCGGGCGAGGGGTTCCGTACCCGCGAGACGGATCACTTCACCATCTGCTACGACACATCGTTTGAGGCCGTTCGGCCGCTGACCGGGCGGCTCGAAGGCACGTTCGACGCCATCTGGCGGTTCTGCGACGCCAACCGAGTCAAGGCGAAACCGCTGTCCGCTCGGCTCGCGGTCTTGCTCTTCAATCGATACGAAGACTTTGGCCGCTACAGTGAGAGCGTCGGCGTCCCCGGCGGATCGATCGCCGGGTTCTACCATCACGAAAACAACATTGCGGCTTTTTGCAACACGCTCGCCAGCCCCGGGCTCGCGCGCATCTCGCGTCGGATCGACCGTGCGAAGGCTCGCCTCGACCAAATCAAGGAGGGACCCGCCGGTACGGCGCCGAACGGGACCACGCGAGCCGAGTTGCAGCGTAACCTCACCTTCCTCCATGCTCGGCGCGAGAGCCTTGCGAAGCGATTCAACCGCTTCGTGATCCAGCACGAGGCCGCCCATCAGATGCTGTTCAACATGGGCGTCCACGTGGCCGGGGCGGACAATCCCGTCTGGCTGGTCGAGGGGCTTGCGTGCCAGTTCGAGGTTCCACAGCCGGGCTCCGGGAAGTTGCTGCGCGGCTTGAACCGGATGCGCCTAAGAGACCTCCGGCAGGCGCTCGCGGCGCCCCCGGAACGCGTCGCCCTCACGGACGGCATGTTGGCTGACGCCCGCGCCGCCGGTCGTTGGGTTTCGGTCGATGAGCTGATCACCAACGGTCACCTCTTCGACCAGGCCGACGGCCACGTCGTCCTCCGCTATGCCCAGGCATGGGGGTTGGTCTTCTTCCTGCACCGCGAATATCGTGAGCGTTTCGGAGAGTATCTCGTCCAGCTCCAATCACGAAGACCGGGTGCGGCCGTGGCAGCGGTCAACGAACGGGATGAGTTCCGGTCTTTCTTCGGCGATCCCGACGCCCGGTTCGAACGGAAGTGGATGACGTACATGCTCAAACTGCGGCTGAGCGGTCCGGACTAGCGCTACCTCAGATGTAGGTTGACAGGGTTGGCCAATCCGAGCCGCGCCCGTAAGGAAGCGGTTGTCCGTGGCAAGTCCGACGTTCTCAGGTCCGCTCCCTCTCCATCGCGGCTGGGAAAGACAGTCTTGGCAGGTGCGCTCCTTCTGCTGGTCCCCGCTGTCCCAAGCCGATATGATCCTGACGACGAACACCGTGGCGCGGGATCGATTGAATGAACGTGATCATTGCAGGCGCGGGCGAGGTGGGCGGGCACGCGGCCGAGGTGCTCTCCGCTGAAGGCCACAACGTGACCGTCATCGATCTCGATCAGGCGCGTCTGCGCGCGTTGAACGACACCCTCGACGTGGGCACGCTCGTGGGCTCATGCACGTACTTCGACGTTCTGAAGGAAGCCGGGGCCGAACGTTGCGACCTGATGCTGGCGGCGACCCAGATCGACGAGATCAACATGCTCGCCGCATCCGTGGCGAAAGCACTCGGCGCGAAAAAGACGATCGTCCGCGTTCATCACACGGCCAACTTCTCGCTTCGCCGAACGTCCTATGCCGCGCATCTGGGCATTGACCACCTCATCTGTCCCGAGCATCGCACGGCGCTCGCCATTGCGCGAACGATCCGCAACCCCGGCTCGATCGCTCTTGAGGAGTTCGGTCGCGGACAGCTCATCATGGAGCGCCTTGCGGTTGAGGACGGTGCCCATGCCGTGAGCAAGAAACTCTCGGAGATTCACCTTCCCGCCAGCGCCCGGCTCGCCACCGTCGAGCGCAACGGCAGCGTCGCGTTGGCCGAGGCGGACACGACGCTTGCCGACGGCGACGTGGTGACGCTCTTGGGCGAGGCCAAGACGTTTGAAACGGCTCGCAAGCTCTTCCGTCGCGAGAAGCAGAAGCGTATCCACATCACGATCATGGGAGAGACGGCGACCGCGGTTTGGCTTTGCCGGGCGCTCAGCAGCCGCATCTTCTCGGTGCGGCTGTTCGTGCAGCACCGGGAGCGGGCCGAGGAACTTTCCGAAAAACTCGAGCACGTGACCATTCTCGACGCCGACCCCACCGACGCGACGACCTTCGCCGACGAACACATCGCCAAGACCGACGCCTTTGTGGCCGTCACCGAGGAAGACGAGCGAAACATTCTTGCCAGCGCCCAGGCGAAGGCCTTGGGTGTGCGAATGGTCATGGCCGTCGTGCAGCGGGCCAAATACATGCATCTGTTTCCCCACGTGGGGATCGATCATGCGTTCAGTCCGCGGGCCGATGCCGTGCGGGCCGTGCTGCACCTGATGGATACCGGACCGGTTCGCACGCTGGCAACCATCGCCGCCGGCGTGGCCGAGGTCTATGAACTACGACCGTCGAAGGGGGCGAAGGTTTTGGGCAACGAGCTTCGCAACGTCAAGCTGCCGGCCCAGGCGCTCATCGCGGCCATTCGGCGCGACGACAAGGTACGCGTCCCGGGGGCGGACGACCGGATCGTCCTCGGCGATACGTTGCTCATCATCGGACCGGCCGGGATCACCGAGAGCCTTCGCAAGCTCTTTGTCACGAAATGAAGCTGGAACTACGCGTCGTCGCTCGCAGCCTTGGGCTCCTGTTGGTCGTGCTCAGCGCGGTCATCGCGCTGGTGGCTGTGTTTTCCGCCTATGAGAAATGGGTCGGCCGCCCCGACGAATCAAGCGCCCTTGTCGCCCTGCTGGCCACAACCTTTGTCGGTGCGCTGCTCGGCGGGCTCTTCTACCTCTTCGGAAAGCGTGCCGGGCACATGCTCGGTCAGCGCGAGGCGCTGTTGCTTGTGGCGGCGAGCTGGATCTTGGGCGCCGGGCTGGCCGCCCTGCCATTTCGTATCTGGGCCGGTGCCCGCGGCGACGCGGGGGCAACACCGCACGACTTCGACACCTACGTCAACTGCTACTTCGAAGCCATGAGCGGGCTAACCACCACGGGGGCGACCATCGTACAGGCCATCGGGACGCTGCCGCGGAGCCTTCTGCTTTGGCGGGCGCTGACCCACTGGCTCGGCGGACTGGGGATTGTGGTCTTGTTCGTCGCCGTGCTGCCGATGCTGGGTGTGGGCAGCCGCCGCCTTTACCGGATCGAGGCCCCCGGTCCCTCGCCGGAGGGGGTTCGCCCACGGATTCAGGACACGGCCCGGATCCTCTGGCTGATTTACTCGGGTCTGACGCTCGTGGAGGTTGTGGCGCTTCGCCTGTGCGGCATGGGCTGGTTTGATTCGACTTGCCATACGTTTGCCACGCTTGCGACCGGAGGATTCAGTACGCAGGACGCCAGCATGGCCGCGTTCTCCTCCACGGTGCAGATCGTCGTCATCGTCTTTATGATCCTTGCCGGTGTAAACTTCGCCCTGTACCACCAGTTACTACAGCGCCAGTGGCACACGGTCCACAAGGATCCGGAGCTTCGCGCGTATCTGGCGATCATCCTGGTCGCCACGGTTATCATCGTGGGTAGTCTGCTGTACAACGGCCCGTCGGCCGGCGAACCGCCGATCGCCACGTCCACCACCGTTCGCGATGCCCTCTTTCAGGTCGTCTCCGTTCAGACGACGACCGGTTTTTGCAGCGCTGATTTTGATCGCTGGGGGTTTGTCGCGAAGGCCACCTTGCTGACACTGATGTTTGTCGGTGCCTCGGCCGGATCGACCGGCGGCGGGATCAAGGTCGTGCGAATCCTTATTGCGGTCAAGGTGATGGCAGCCGAGATCGAGCATGTCTACCGCCGGCAGGTCGTGGGGGCGGGACGCCGGAGGGGGCCCGCGGGGGGCGCGGCCCCGGAGAGACCAACCACGGGGGGTTTAGGGGGGGCGGGCGGGGGGAGGCGGGGGGGGGG
>CBDUXT010000016.1:0-73417 GCA_965371245.1 uncultured bacterium
CGGCGTGCCGCCCTCAAGATGGCTTTGCACGCCCCGCCAAAACTGTCACACGCCCCGAGCCGACGGAGCCACTACGAGCCGTCTGCCAGAGACCGTAGGAAGCGGAAATCGAAAATCCCGGTGTTGTGACCATCCGACCAGCGAAACTGAATGGCGTAGCGGCCGACCAGCGAGGCCTCCGTCACTCGAAGGTCGGTCGGATCCGATTTCAAGATCCGGAGGGGATTCTCGGTGGCCGTCTCCCGTTCGGCCCGGCAGGTAGCACATGGACACCGGTGCCGAAGCTCGGCCAGCGAGAACTCGCTCGCCGACCCATCCGCCCATTCGACGAGCAAACGCTGCTCCTTCAGCTGGACCTTCAGGTCACGCGGGGTCTCCGCGCCATCGGGGATCGACTTCTCCGTCGTAGCTTCGTCGCCTTCGCCCATAACCGTGCTGTCCTCAGACTCCCTCGGGGTACCCCGGTATACAAAAAACGCCCGCCCACCAGACCAACCCCGAGCATCGCTAGACCGGGATCGCGCGGGCACGCTCGCTCAGCTCCTCGAACCCTACGGCTCGCCGCCGCGCGGGCTCACGGATCACGCCGGCCAGGTGCTCGTCGAAGAACCGAACCACCCGCTGCGCGTAGGCATCCGGCTCAACCAAGACGCCTTGGTTGTGCGTCGCCCGCGGCACGATCCACAACTCCTTGGGTCCGTCGGCCCGGTCATACAAAAACTGGGACTGAGCCACCGGTACATAGCTGTCCTTCTCGCCGTGTATGAAAAAAACGGGTTTGGCCCCCACCCGCGAAAGCGCTTTCCGAACGGACGGAAAGCGGCAACCGAATCGCCGGCGGCAGGCCCGAAACAGAAGCCAGCGCAGAAACCGCCAGAACACAGGGGGGTGGTTCGCGGCCAATACCCGAATCCGGGCGAAGATCGTCGCGAACCGCTGCATCAAGTACTCAAGCAGCGCATCGCTGCAAAACGCCCCGTCCACAACGATCGCCCGAACGTGGTCGAGCCCCTCGGATGCGAGAATCGCCGAACCGCCCCCACGAGAAACGCCGAACAAGCCCACATCCCGCGATCGACCATGCGCCTCGAGATACGACGCAATGAACGCGATCGCGCCACGCATGTCGGCTCGTTCCCGATCGCTGGGCCACTGCCGCGGACGATAACCCGCTTCCGCGGGAGAGGCTCCATGACCGCGAAAATCAAACGCGAACACGTCATAGCCGGCCGCAAGAAGCGGCACGAAGTACCGATGGCCGCTCGCGCGATCGCTGCCGACCTCATGGGCAAACACAATCAACCCGCGCCTAGGCACAACGCTGGAACGCGCCAGAACCGCGCCCTCAAGCGGATGACCGTCCGTGGCCTGAAAGCTTACCCGCTCATCAGCGAGTTGTGGCCCCCCGTTCCCGCCGTTTTCGGGCGCCGGGGCTCGGTCGTCCATCATGTTCATCATGATCCGCACGTACTTGCGCAGAATCAGCGCCGGGTAAATCAACAACAACCCAGCCACGGCGACAACCACAACCGCCCACGTCAACGGCCCGAACCAAGCAACCGCGGCCGATACGTCCGCCTCCGCAACAAGAAGGGAAGCAGCCACGGCATCCATGAGCAAGACTGGAGAGCTAGCCGACAAAATCCCACCCCAAAGGCCTGTCCGTACCGGTCAGGGCATCCTCACACCCGGCATGTTAGGCTGTGGACTCCAGCTCGAACGACTCACCCGAACCGTTGAGAACTCCTTGTCCGGCGCCGACCCGCCCACAAGAAACGGCTCCGCCAGCCGTCAAGCTGCCCGGAACGCGCCAACGAAAGGAGCCCGCACCCGTGTGTCTACCTTCCCGGTTGGTGGTTGGCAAGCCTCCGTGAATGGGGTCCCGCCGGCTCTCCGCGCCGCTCTGCCTGGCTCAGACCTGTTCGGCCGGAAACTGTGGCGGCCGTCCCTGAAGCACCGCGATGACATCCTCGACCACATCGTTCATGCGCGACAGGCCCGCCACCGTCCGCGACCCGAGGTGGGGCACCAAGAGCGTGTTCGGCGCTTCACGAAGCGGGTCATCATCCGGTGGAGGCTCGGGATCGAAGACGTCGATCGCGAGGCCGCCAAGCACCCCGGCCGACAGCGCCTTAGCCACGGCCGGTCCGTCCAGCACCGCCCCGCGAGCCGTGTTGATCAGCATGGCACCTGGCTTGAACTCAAGGAGCGTTGATTCGCGGATCAAGTGCCGCGTCTGCCTGGTAAGTGGAACGTGGAGGCTCACGACGTCGGATCGGCCGTACAACTCACGCTTGTCCACCGCCTCGGCCGAAAAATCCACATAGCCCGGATCGACGATGTCGTTGTAAAGAACGCGCATGCCGAAGCCGTGCCGACACCGACGCGCAACGGCCCGCCCGATGCGCCCCAGCCCCACGATCCCCAGCGTTAGCTCCCTCAGTTCCCGGCCCATGCACGCCGTTCGCGCCTCGTCGAAATCCCCGGAGCGAACCATCGCGTCACCCAGCCCGATCTTGCGCACCAGCGAGATCATCATACCCACGGTCAGGTCGGCCACCGAGTCCGTCGCCGCCTCCGGCGTGTATACGACCGCGATATTTCGCGCCGTCGCCGCCTCGAGGTCGATGTTTTCCAGCCCAACGCCTCCGCGCCCGATCACCTTCAACCGATCCGCGCTCGCCAACACCGCAGCCGTCACACGGGCGCGGCTTCGCACCAGAAGCGCATCGGCACCGCGCAAGGCCAGTGCCATCGAGGCCTCATCGCAAGCCGGCAACAAGGTGACCTCACCAACCGAGCGCAAGCGCTCCACCGCCCGATCATCGAAGGATTCCGCAAGGACAATCTGAAAGGAAGGATCAGCCACGACGCGCGATCTTCGCGATGCCGCCCCCAGGCGTCAATGACGGCGCGAGAGCTCGAAACGCGAGATCACCCCGTAGGCTGCGCCCACAGGACGGCCAGCAGGAAGGCGATCACGGCCGACACGATGAGCCAGAGTCGGCGAGGCGCCCCGACCTGCAGCGGTCTATGTTGAGAGACAATACCCATGCTCGTCCCCGATCCCGATCGCACGATGAGGCTGGCGCCGCCCGCGCCTGGGGACATCAAGGCGACAGGAGGAGCCGCGGCACGCACCGGAACGTCACTCAGGTGCGTCCGCTCCACCCAAATAATACCTCATGCAAGGGCGCCGGGCCAAGGAATCTCCGTCCAATCGAGTGCATGACACTTTGGGCAGCATCAGCGTAGGGCAGGTGGTGCTCCCGGCCATGCCGGGGGGTTTATCTGCCTCATCCCATGACAGGTCAACGTTCCGCTTACGCGGAACAACGACCGGCCCTACGTTTTTGAAGGCCGCCGATTCTGTCCTGCACCCGGTCCAATCGGCCCACCCAAACAGACTGGCGACCGAACGCAACGCCTGTATCATCGGCCTCATGCCCGATGAACCACTCCCAGACATGCTCCAGCTGGCCGTCGAACTCGCTCAAGACGCCGCTCGCATCGCCCTCGCACAGGTCGGACGCGCCAAGGCCACACGCAAACCAGACCAAAGCATGGTGACCGAGACCGACCGAGCCATCGAGAGGCACATTCTCGGCGCCATCCGCACCGCCTACCCGAGCCACGCCATCTGCGCCGAGGAATCCGCGAACCGCCCGGACACAGCCCGATCGGACACCCGCTATTGCTGGGTGATCGACCCCCTCGACGGAACAAGGAACTTCGTGGCCGGCCTGCCATGCTTCGCAACCTCCATCGCCGTGCTCGACGCTGGCCGACCCGTCATCGCCGTCGTCCTGGAGCACAACGTCGGGGACCTCTACACAGCCCTCCGTGGCGAAGGCACGAGACGAAACGGCCACCCGGTCACCGTCGCGGAAATCGAGCCCAACAGCGACGCGCTCGTCGGCATCCCCTCCAGCAAAGATCCACTCACCGTCGGCGTGGTCAAGAGCTGGGCGGGAACCAAGGGTCTGGTCATGCGAAACACCGGCTCCACCGCCCTTCATCTCGCCATGGTCGGTGCCGGCATGTTGGCCGCTGCTTTCTCAAAGCGATGCAAGATATGGGATGTCGCGGCCGGCGCGCTGCTGGTCACCGAAGCGGGTGGTTGCTTCACCGATCCGTGGGGGGCGGCGCGCATACCGTTCGACCTTGGCGGAGATCCGGAGGCCGACCTGCCCTTCCTGGCCGCCGCTCCGGGACCACATCAACAACTCACCGAGCTTCTCCGCTCGGCCGCGGAACACTCGGGCGCATAGCCCCGGGCACGCATGCATGGAACGGGTGCCATGCTTACGCTCGCCTGAGCATGCTCTGGCGCTCACATGGCCACGCAAGCGTGGCCATGCCACCCGGGGTCGCGGAACCGGTACGCCAGATCAGAGCCGCGGGCGCCAGCCTGCGGACCCCGGTGTTAGCCTGCCACCGGTCTCCTACCCCCGGTGCTCTGAAAACCGGCCCACGTCGATTCTGTCAAACACCCGTCTCGCCCACCGAGTCTTCGGTGACGACGCGCTGAATCGCCGTCTTGATGAACGTCATCTTGGTGTTGGTCGACTCGTCCACCTTCAAGACGACCTCGTGCTCCTTGACCGAAACGATGGTACCGATGACCCCACCGACCGTCTGAACACGCTGGTTCTTGGCTAGACCCGCGTACAACTCTTCTTTCTCTCGTTTCTCGCGTTTACGCTGGCTTCGACTGTTCAGGAAGATGAAAATCAACATGGCAAACAGCATGGCGGGAAACAAGAACATGCTCCCGCCTGGCTGCGGAGTTGTCGTCGGTGCCGGGGCACCCGGAGGCCCCTGGGCGAGCGTGGTCATCAGCGAAGGCGTATTCATAGAGCTTCCTCGGGGTTCTTGGACGGAGCCGCGATCGCGGCGATCGGGAACTCGGTCGTGATTGTCGCCAACTTGCCCGCCTGAATCAATTCGCGAATCCGCGACATGAATCGCTGGAAGAATCGCAGATTGTGAATTGACGTCAACGTCGGTCCGAGCATCTCGCCGGCATTGAACAGGTGGCGGACATAACCGCGAGAAAAGCCACGGCAGGCCTCGCAGTCGCAACCCGGCTCGAACGGCTGGTCATCCAGACGATGCCGCTCGTTTCGCATTTTCAGGACACCGCCGGCCGTGAAAGCGTGGCTGTTTCGCCCGTTTCGCGTCGGCAGCACGCAATCAAATAAGTCAACGCCGGTCGTCACCGCTGTCAGAATGTCGCGCGGCGTACCGACACCCATCAGGTATCGAGTCCGATCGCCGGGAAGGCACGGCACCACGCCCCGCAGCACCGACGACATCTCCTCGTGCGATTCCCCCACCGAGAGCCCGCCCATCGCGTAGCCGTCGAAACCCATCCCCACCAGTGCCTCGGCGCATCGCTCCCGCAGCCCGAGATCGAGCCCGCCTTGGATGATGCCGAACAGCGCCTGGCCAGCGGTGGCATGTACGTCGCGGCAAACGCGCGCCCAACGGATCGTACGATCCACGGCCGCGGCGATGACCTCCACCGGCGCCGGCAGCGGCGGGCACTCATCAAAAGCCATGATGATGTCGGCACCCAGCTTCTCCTGAATCGCTGTGGCAATACGCGGATCCAGCCGCATGGCCGCCCCGTCAATGTGCGACCGAAAGGTCACACCGTCGTCATCGATCTTGTTGATCTTCCCCAGCGAAAACACCTGATAGCCCCCGCTGTCGGTCAGGATCGGCCCATCCCAACCCATGAACCGGTGCAGACCACCGAGTTCATGCACTACGTCCGCGCCAGGTCGCAGCGAAAGGTGATACGTGTTCGCCAAAATGATGGTCGCGCCGGTGCCGACCAACTGTCCCGGCGTCACGCCCTTCACCGAGCCGGCCGTCCCCACCGGCATGAACGCCGGCGTCTCCACCCGCCCGTGCGGCGTGTCGAAGACGCCGCGTCGTGCGTGTCCGTCCGTTGCGAGGATATCCAGCGAGCACATGGGAAGAGCTAAGGCCAAGTGCTACGACGGAGTTGACTTGACGGGTGGCATGGCCAAGCGAAGCGCGGCCATGTATACTGCACATCTCCATGCCGGCGTCGGATTTGTATGCGGGATCGTCCCGATCGGACGCCATGCATCATTGTGGCCGTTTCAAAGCACTATCGCGGACCACTACGCCGCCCCGGCGTAGCGCTTGGCTAACTCGGCGCGAACCGACTTGAGTACCTGGCAATCGCAGTACGCACCGTAGCGAATGAACACCAGCTTGGCACGGCGAACATTATCGCGCGACCAGCCCTTGCCCGAAAGAACATCGACCGCAGCCGACAAGTCTCCGCCGCATGACTTGTCCGGCGAGGGGCGCATGGTCGTGGTCAAACCCTCGAAAAAACCAACCCGGCAAAGATCGGCGTACACGGCGCCCTCGCTGTCAACCACGTCCTCGCTGCGTGGCAGCTTTAGGAAGCTCTCGACCGACTCACCGGGCGCCAACTCAAGCCAGACGAGACCCGACATGGACGACTCGCGAAACTTTTCTGGAATCACCTGCACGAGCCGGTGAAACCGCTCCTCAGGGAGCAGCGAAGCAAACCCCGACCAGCAGAACGTCACGCACGTACGTCCCCATCGCCGGCCGTGCGAAACCTCCACGGACATGCTCTCGAAACGCCCCGAGAGAAGCCTTGTAAGGTCCGATTGAAGCTGTCGGTTTTTTTCCGCCTCGTTCACGCCGGTCAATGTCTCCAGCCACCCTCGAATGTCAAGAGCGGACTCCATGACACTTCCGGCGGAACGGGTACCCGCGGTTAGAGCCGCCGGCGCCAGCCCGCGGACCACGACGCAGGCACGCCAGCGGACTCGCGCCCGGTACTTGTCGAGCGTTCCATGATTCGCGCATCAGCCCCGAAGGGGCAACAGATGAAGAGCCCACGGCGTCAGCCGTGGGGATGTATGGGTCGAAACCGTCCCCAGCCAGATCGGGGCGGCACGGGGCCACAGCCCTAGCGGTAGCTGCCAGCCCCCAAGCGATGGTATACTCCGCCAGCCCCTGGCGAACGCGGCCCGCCACGGGGACGACGCTCCAGTGACTCGTATGGGCCACGCAGTGCGGGTTGACCGGCTGGAAAGCCCGCCTTTCTCTCGTCACGTGCTACTCGCTGATCTCAAGGTCGCCGCGGAACCGAACCGGTGCAACTTCCCCCCAAACCGCGCCTTTCGCCAAGACCACTGACCCACGTGCGCCCGACGACTTCGCCGGAACCACCGAAAACGACGCCGCGCCGTCGCTGGCTCGCCCTGCCCCTCTGGGCCTGGGTGATCGCGATGGTCGGCCTGGGAACCTGGTGCTCCTATTGGGCCGACCAGCGGACCGACCAGTACCAGCTCATACACCTGGGAAAGCGAATCCTCGACGGCGGACGCATGTACGTCGATGCCTGGGAGAACAAACCACCCGGCCTCGCCTGGATCAACGCCCTGGGCCTTTCGATCAGCGGTCTGGGGCCATGGCTCTTGCCCGGGCTCATGGCGCTCGTCGGCCTGGCCGCGATGAGCCGGGCCGCTCGAATGTTGCTGAGCCCGATCGCGGCCGGCGGAACCCTCGCTCTGGCGGCCGTCGTGTTCACGCTTCGACTCTACGACACCCCATCCATCAACCCGGACTGCTATTCGTCACTTACCGCCCTCGCGGCCGTCTCTTGCTGGCTTGCGGCATTAAGCGCCGACCATCGTGGTCGCACCGCGTGGCTGGGGCTTCTCGCCGGCATGCTGTGGGCGTGCGCAACGCTCTTCAAGCAGACAGGCATCGTGGGAATCATAACCGTCACCACCGTGGCACTCCTGCTCACCCTGGCAAACCAGGAACACAACCGGCGCTGGCTGGCGACGGCCGCCCTGTCGTGGCTCGGCTTCGCCATCGTTGCCGGTGCGACGGCCGGACTGCTCTATCGATCGGGCACGCTGGAACTCGCCAAGGAAGCCGTCTGGGATTTCAACCGGGGGCTCGTCAACCTCACGGCCTTTAGCGCCCACGCCCTTTGGACGCGCACGTGCGCCGGGCTTTCGCCGCTGGCTGCACCGCTGCTTCTGGCGCTGATCGGGCTGATCGCCACGCTCCGCGCGGGGTCCGCCGGCCGATTGTCATCGGCCTTCGCCTGCACCATGGCGCTCTGGTGGGTCGCGGAGGTCGTGCTGGCGCTGCTTGGCCCCAGCCGCTCCATGCGATACTGGCAGGGAAGCTTCCCGCCGATGCTCTGGCTGGCGGCCGCCGGCGCATTTCACCTGGAAGACGGCTTCCGCCGGCTACCCCGTGGTCATCGCAGCGCGCTGGGCATCGGCTGCCTCACGGCGCTCGTCCTGCTCGGCCGCCCGCTGGTCGATGCGCACGCCCACGGAGTGGCGCAATCTCAACTGGCCTATGCCAAAGAAAATCGAGAGCGCGACCGCCTTCGCGCACTGGGCGAGCGGATCCAGTCGCTCGTACCCGGAGGCGACACCCTGTTCGTGTGGGCGTACGACCCCGGCGTCTATCTCTTCGCCGATCGCCCCGCCGCCGGACGCCATACCTATCCGCGATCGGCCGACCAGATGGCGGAGATTCTTTCCTACCTGGAAGACGGCAAAGCCGACGCCTGGCTGATCCCCACGAATGGCTCGGCTCGGTTCGACCATTGGTGTGACGACGCCTGTCACCAGCGCCTCGACGCCATCCTCGCCGCCCGCGAGACAAAAGGATCGGCCGGCAACTACCAGGTCTGGACGAGTCCGTGACACTTCCGGCGGGAAGGGGACGATGAGCCAGAGCCGCGGGCGCCAGCCTGCGGACCCGTGCTTCAGTTGGTCACCGGGCTTGCGCCCGCCGGCAAGCCGGTTCTACCGGTGCTCTGAAAACTGCCCAACGCCGATTCTGTCACGCACCCGGTCTGGACCACCCCCCAATAAAGACAACACCGCTCCAGCGCGCCGACCCCCGGGTGTCCATGCAATCTCCTCCAGCGCCGAGCCGCGGGCTTCAGCCCGCGCGGACATCCGCACGTCATTGACCTCCCAATGACCGTAACCCCGCTATACTAAGACACGGAGTACCCGAAACAAACGGACCGAAGAGATGACCGGACGAGAAGCTCAAACCCATGCCGCCATCCGCGTTCACTGGATCCGCGTACCCACGCCGAAAGTCGGCGCGCTTTCCATAGCTCATCTCATAATCGGAATCGTCGTATCCTTCGTGCTCGCCCTGCTCGCCGCCTTTGCGTTCGCTGCTCTGGTTCGAGTGGGTTTTCCGTCAGATTGGTGGGTGGTCGGAATCGCCTTTATCGTCTTCCCAGTCGTCGGAGCGGTCTTGTGGACGTGGGCATTCGCCCGCTTTCGCCAGCGTCGTTTCCTCCAAGAAACCGTGATCAGATCGCAGCGCCTCACGTCGCTCGAATCCCATCACGACGCACCCGCGCGTCTACCACACCGATGCATCGAGCGAATCTTACGGCGGCAGTACTGGTTCCCAAGAAGACTGACAGAAGCCCTGCGGCACGCAGGCTCGGGCCGTCTTGTGGTTGTGGAGGATCCCTCCGGACAGCGCTATCCCTACCCGGTTCCGCTGGACATCGACTTTGAGCCCGTGGACGTCACGGAAGATTCAGAGCAGGTCTGGCACATGGTTTGGATGAACCTCGACGCGCAAGGCGGCGAGGAAGAACAAGATGCCGACATGCAGGAAGACCAGACAACGGACGACGGTCCGGTCCGAAGGTGGAAGGCAATAACGTGGTCCATCTGCAAGTGGGCGTTCGTTCTCTTCGGAGGATCAGTCTGGCTCTTCGGACTCTACAGCGTACGCGGTTCTGTCTTGCCTGGTTTGTTGTTGATCCCGCTCGCCGTCTTTCCCCTCACGACTCTCTTGAGCAACGACCGATGGTGGGTCGTCCCCGGCGGCCTCGCTTATTGTCAAGACCGCGCGTGGGAGAAGGGTATGAGGGTCAAGCTCTTTACGCCCGACAGCACGCCCTTGCTCATGGACCTACGGTCAGGCACAGGGTACCTGCTGGACGGCCGGCGCCTTCGAGTATTCGACTGCGCCGAGCTGACACGTTGGCTTGTGATCGCCGGTTGGATCAGCCGGGCTCGCCATCCTAACCTCGACGAGGTACGAGAATTCATCGGCGTAAACGAGCGCGCCGAGCCGCGGGCTTCAGCCCGCGCGGATTCAACGCGCGAGTAGACACCGCACACTCACCTAACTCGATGATCCAACCCGACCTGCGACGCACCCCCATCAAACCGGCGGTTGGCATGGGCAAACGCGTTTGCCCGTGCAGGACGGGCTTGGGCTCAAGGCATCAAGCTGCCCCTTTGGGCACGGCTGGATGGCCGACGCGAAGACACGGGTAAGCTGCGCTGACCCATGGCACCCGCCGCGACGCACCCTCTTCAAACCGAAACCGGCGCCAGCAGTGGATCAACCACCCCGGCTTCCGTAAACGCCGCCCGCCGCGCGTTGCACGAGTCGCACTTTCCGCACGGTCGAGGCGTCGCCCGATCGCACGTCCACGTGCTCTTCATGGCCACCTCGAACCGAACCGCCAGCCGAACGATGTCGGCATGCGACAGGTCCACCAGCGGGGCCTCGATGGCCACACGCGACCCGGCCGACGGGACGCACTCGACCATGATGTCGAACGAGTGCAGAAACTCGCGCAGGCCCTCCTGGTACACGGTCGTCCCGGTCAAGCCGACATGCGACGCCTCGCAGAACCGCGAGAGACCCGTTACGACGGTCGCGGCCCCGACGCGGTGCGCGCACTGCACGGCCGTTGCCAGAAGCGCCGGCACCAGCCCGCGCAGCGACCCGATGGACAGCTCCGGTACGTCGATCCCAAACTCGCCGCCCACGCCGGAGCCCGCACCCTCGCCGGTAGCGAGCTGCTGTTGAAGCTGAATCAGGTGAGGCAGCTCCAGCTCGACGACCCGCGCCGATCGGAAGGACGACGCCAGCGCTTCGATCGCCTTCGACTCGGGCGGCGCGGACCGCTGCCCGAAGTCGATATGGACCAAGACCAGATCGTGCTCCGCTGCGTACCGCGCCGCGGCCACCGCCCCTTTGATTCCGCCGCCGGTTAAAACCACGATCGTCGCCATGTACAACTCGTCCTATCGCTAAGAGCGTGTTTAAGAAGGCTCTTTCAGAGCCGCGCCCGTAAGGAAGCGGTCCGGATTCGCACACGAAACCGTTCCCTCACGGTCGCGGCTCGGTTTGTCATGACCCTACTTATACACCCTCCAAGACCGGTCGTCCGGCCTGCCTCCTTCGAATCTATCCCAGCCTATATCGGCCACCCGCACCCGGCACAGTCAGCCCGGTCATTCGGCACACCGCATGCATGCCCTTGGCCGGTTGCGATACGCTTGTGAGACAGATACCTTCCCGGCTTCCGCAACCATCCGCGAATCCACAAGGAGGCCGAGATGCCCGAGATAACGCCCTTTGCCGCGATCCGTTTCGACCACGCGCCCACCGACGGCGACCTGTCCGACAAGATCGCCCCGCCCTACGACGTCCTCAGCCTGGAAGCCAAGAACGCCCTCCTCGCCCGTAGCGAACGCAACATCGTCGCCATCGACCTGCCTCACGTGCCACCCAAGTCCGCCGGCCCGGAGGAGGTCTATGAGCGAGCGGCCAATCTGCTGGGCGAGTGGCTCGACGACGGAACGCTCGTCCGCGAGGAAACCCCCGCGATCTATCTCTACCACCAGCGATTCAAGCACAACGGCCAGTCCTACACGCGCCGCAAGTTCATCGCCCTTGTGCGGCTCCAGCCGTTCTCCGAGGGATCCATCCTGCCGCACGAGCAGACGTTCGGCGGACCCAAGGAAGACCGGCTGGCGCTGATGCGGGCCACCCGGTGCCAACTCTCGCCCATCTTTGGGCTCTTCGCCGACCCCCCGGACGACATCGGCGAGGCCTTCGAGGTAACCGCCGACGACCGGCCCGACGTGCAGGCCGAGCAAGACGGCGTGACCAATCACCTCTGGATCGCTACGGATCGCGAAGTGATCGACGCCGTCGTTTCCACCATGATCGACAAGAAGGTCTACATCGCCGACGGACACCACCGCTACGGCACGGCCCTGCTCTATCGCGACTGGCTCACCGAGCAACGCGGCGGCGACTTGCCCGAGGATCACCCGGCCAACTTCGTCATGTTCGTCCTGGCTGGCATGAACGACCCGGGCTGTTTGATTCTTCCTTATCACCGAGCGCTGGCGAATGTCTCGCTCGATTCACTTCTCTCGGCCTGGTCAGAGGGCACGGCCCCCGCCGCTCGCGAAGAGGCCGACGTGGTTCTGTTCGACGGTAACAGCGGCTCCGAAACACCGCTCGCGTTCACCAGCCGTGACACCCTTAAGACACTGGCCCCCGACGAGTGCGACGCCTGGCACAAGCTGGACTACGCCTATCTGCATCGCCACCTGATTGATGAGCTACTGAAAGGAAAGCTGGGCACGGAACCAGACGTGCGGTATGTAAAATCAGCCGACGACGCCCGCGAAACCGCCCGAAGAGAATCCGGCGTGGCTCTCTTGATGAATGCCACCCCCATGACACATTTACGAGCCGTCAGCGAAGCCGGCGGACTCATGCCCCAAAAAAGCACCTACTTTTTCCCCAAGCTGGCTACGGGATTGACCATGAACCCGCTGGCGTAGGGCGGTCAAACCCTTCCTCTCGGTCCCAAGTGAAGGCGCGCCCGGTCCCTATTGAGAGGCCTCTGGATCGCCTGTACCACCCCTCAAGCCACCGAAAAGGCCTTTTCTCTCTCGTGGCCGGAAAAATTTGATTCTGAATGGATTCAACCTTGAAACAACACAACAATGTTGTAGTATCTAGGTATGCAAGAATCCGAGGGATATTACTCAGCCAAGGTCGCCTGCCAGGCCTGCGGTGTAACCGCCCGACAGCTCGACTACTGGATCACAAGCGGCGTTATTGAACCGACACGGGTGCTCGAGTGTGAGCGGCAGGACGCCACCAGGAAACGCCGAAGGGCGTACCACCTGTTTGATTTCAAAGTCCTGCTGCGGATCAAGCTGGTCGGGGACTTGCGCCAGGCCGGCGCGTCGCTACAGCGAATTCGCGACGCGCTTAAGAGGCTGTCGGGCAGGCGCGTAGCGGGCGCCACTTGGCTCGTCACCGACGGCAAGGGGGTCTTTCAACCCACGAACGATCCGGCCTGCCTGGAGTCAATGGCTAATCAAGAGACGGGGCAATTCGTCTTCGCGGCCATTGTGGTTGGTACAGCGCGAGACCACGTTAAGAGGCAACTCGCGCGGTGTGAGCGTTTCCCACACGATCGCTACCACGGAGTGCTCAAACAGTGGAACGAAAGAACCATCTCGGCGTAAGCGAAGAGGGACGCACGATGACCGCTACGCTGGAGCGCCCGCAAGATGCCACACGGCACATCCTTCACGCCGTGATCGGTGTCTGGTTTCGCGGGGAGCACACCTTCTACGTCAAACGCTCCAAGAAGATGAAAAACTATCCGGGCGCCTGGAGCCTCTTTTCCATTCAATACACACCCGGCGAGCTGCCCGATTCGCTCGATCTCGATCACGTGCAGCGCCTGATGGATCGCATGTCCAACGAGCGGCTCCGCGGCTCACCGATCTCGGTCCGCCAATTCCTTACGGCCTCGACCTGCACGAAAAACCCGATCAACATGATCGTCAACCTGCGGCTCTACCACGTTGAGTTCGCCAACAAGCCGGCGCTGAACCGGGCCTACTACGAAGATGCCGCGTGGATGACACCGCCCGAGTACGCCGCCCGCCGCGGAAACGCCCTCTGCGGTTCGTGTTTGCGGATGTGGCGGGAATACTCATCCAAGCATATTCAGACCAGCCCTGCAACGATAAACGATACGCGAGTAATCCGGCGGCCAACCGGGGAATACGCGATCGACCATGCAGACAAGATGCCAGAGCGCGTCGATGGCTAAGCCGAAGCATATCTCGCCGTCGATAGGCCGTTCATGGGGCTCCTGAGCTACGGCGGGTTTTGTTTGGTTCTTGCTGTCGGGCTCTTGCTCGCCTGTGCCCTTGGAACCTACCTGCCTCTTCTCAGCGGATCAACACCCTGGCCCGTCTGCAGGGTTCCGTTTGAGCTTTTTCTATCCGTCCTCAACGTGGACACTCCGAAGTTCGATGATGGAGACTCCAGGTCGCTACCCGTCTATATAGACGTTATCGGGAAAGCCTACACATGGATTATCGTGGTGTTTACTGTCGTCCTCACTTTCGTCGCCATGCTGGACAAGGTTCGATACCGAGGAATACTGAGAAAGGAAGCCGAAAAACATAAGCGCGAGCTCGCCGAGCGGCAGGTTGTTGAAGTCAGACCTATCGTAGAGCGCGGGAAGGATGACGTTGCCACGTTGGCTGAGCTACTCGCCAACTGCGAGAAGGCGGTTATGTTTGCCGGAAGCTTCGACTGGCTCTTGCGAACGAAGAACGGCATAACCACTGAGGAAACGAAACGCCTGACGGCCCGCGTTAATGACCTCATCGCGGACAAGAAAATCACCTTCGTAAGCCATTGCACCGGGCGTGCCGACGTTGAGGCTCGGCTCAGTAAGATTGATGCGTCGTTCGCCGCGACTTTCTCGTCACGCTTTGTGGATAAGAGCAAGAGGGGCATCAAGGTTCTCTTCACGTTTGTTTGGTATGATGGGCATCGAAGCGCCTGCTGCACGCGCGTCGGAAGGATTTCGGAGTTGAGCGATGCCGAGGAGAACAACATTCTCGTCGGTTACAACGGGCCCGAGAGCTGGGTTCTGCTACATCTTGTTGATCAGCTTACGGACGAACCTTCGCTGCGGGCAGAGCTTGCGCGTCAACTGAAGAAGCGGAACTAAGGCGGTGCATCCCAGAGAACAACCCAGCCCGAACGAAGCCCCACGCACTGTCGCCGAGCTTCCGGAGGAACGGTCGATGCCCGGCTGGTGGACCGAACACGCGGACGAGTACGCCCACCTAATCAACAGCACCGACCGCGACTCACGGTTTCTTCGGCAGCGCGGCCTCAAGCCAACCCTGGTCCGCATGGCCGGTAACTGCTCTGATGCGTCCGTGCTCGACGCCGGCTGCGGCGACGGATGGCTGCTCGACGCGCTCGCGCCGCGCGAAGGCCACGGCTGCGATCTTTGCCGCTTCGACAAGTTCCCGGCTCGTTGGCAGTTTCGCGAGGGCGACGTCCGCGGGCTGTCCTACTCCGACGGCTGTTTCGACGTCACCGTGGCCAGCCTCGTCCTCATCTGGTTCCCCGAACTCGACCGTGCGATGTCGGAGCTATGTCGGGTCACCAAACACGGCGGCCGCGTTGTCCTTGCCATCATGAACCCCTACTTCTACCGTACCGGCCGGCTCGACGAAGACGGGCGGTTCGCCCTCGAACGGAACCTCGCCTCGCCGTTCGTCCTCGAGGACCACCGAATCGCCGGCGTCGTCGGTCCGTTCGCGTACCACTATCGGCCGCTGCCCGTCTACTTGAACGCATGCGTCTTGGCCGGGCTCGTCATCGAGGAGGTGGCCGACTGGCACATCGACATGGACGCCTTTGTCGAGCATTTCGAGACCGCCAAGCCCGGCAACATCGAACGCACGGGCGACGTTCCCATGTACACCTTCATCAAGTGTAGAAGAGAACCCGCGTGATTCGCGCCGGCATCTCGGGCACCAACTGGACGGGGAAGTCGACAACTCTAAGAGACTTCATCGACCAGCATGCGGCGGTCAAGACAGAAACCGTCGTCTTGTCCGACGTCGCGCGCCGTTGTCCACACCCGCTGGTCGAGGATCAGACGCCGCAGGCTTCCCGGTGGATGCTCGACGAGGTAAGCGCGATCCTGCAGCGGACGTGCAATGTCGATCTCCAGCTCTTTGACCGTACGCCGCTCGACATCCTTGCGTTTACGCAATACGCGTTCGATCGCGAGACGACGCGTGCCGACCAGGCCTTGATGTCTGCGATTGAGCGACTGCTAACCAAGTTCGACACGATCTTCTACGTACCGATCGAGAATCCATGGCCCGTTGGGGTTCGGCCGGCGCCAAAGAGGGTCGCGTTCGCCTTGCTCATGGACCGATACTTGGTTCAAATGATCGATCGCCACGGAATCGACGTGGTGCGACTCCCGTGGAAGCTTGACGAGCGCCCCCCGACTATCGCGAGGCACCTCGGTGTATAGCTCCCGTCCCTGGCGAGCCCCGTTTCATGCTACGATCCAATCGTTGCGTCTTCCTCTCGCATTGCCTCTTGGCCCAAGTGGTGCGCGCCAAAGGCCTCGTCAAGTACTTCCCCGCTGCGGTCAAGCCGGTCGTCCAGTTCTGTTTGGACAACGACATCAACATGATTCAGATGCCGTGCCCGGAAACGCTGTGTGCGGCCGGGGGATTGGGGCGTGAGCCGCACGGCAAGGCTTGGTACGAGCAAAACGGGCTCAGGAAAACCAGCGCGAAGATAGCACGCGAGCAGGCGACCTACGCCCAGCAGCTGATTGATTCGGGGTGCGCGCTCCTGGCCGTCCTCGGCGTCGAGTTTTCTCCGGCCTGCGCCACGCAGTACCTCAACAGAGGACCGGTGGTCTACAAGGACCGGGGAATCTTCGCCGAGGAACTAAAGAAAGCGTTCGACGCACTCGGGTTGGCGGTGCCGTTTGTCGGGGTGAACCAGCGCTGGCTAAGGAAGCTCGATAGAGACTTAGCGGAATTGGTCGAGAGAGAGCAAGTCGCCTAGGGCCGTCATCAGGTAGCCGCCCGTTCTCACGACGCTCGTGGCCCTTCGTGGTCCAACCCGCCGCGCCGAGGAGGATCCACCCCTACACGTCCAGGTTCTTCACGTTCACCGCGTTCTCTTCGATGAACCGGCGGCGTTCCTCGACGTTCTCGCCCATCAGGAGGCGGAAGATGCGGTCGGCCTCGCGGGCGTCCAGGTCGGCCTGCTCCAGGTCCGTCGTGTCTTCCGACACCACCACGCGAAGGAGCGTCCGTTTGGTCCGATCCATCGTGGTCTCCCAGAGTTCGTCGGCGTTCATCTCGCCCAGACCCTTGAAGCGCTTGATCTGAAGCCCCTCGCGCCCCATGTCGCGGATGCCCGGCGCCACCTGGGAAAGGTTGTCCAACTCCATGAGCTTGCCGTCGGCCTCGCGAAGGATGAACTTGGCCGGGGGCAACTCGCCGGTGACCAGTTCTTCGCGCACGAGGAACAAATCGTCAATCGATATGCCGAATGACTCGATCTTCTCGATGATCTCGTCCAAAACCCGACACTCGGCCAAGGCATAGCGAACGATCCGGTGGGCGGGCAGGTCACCGTCGCCGTTCTTCCGGCCGTTCTCGGCGGAGGCAAGCGCGACGTGCCTTGCTTCGGTCACCTCGACGTCGCCATGCGCTCCGGATTCCGTCTCACGAAGCCTGGTCAGGTCGTCCTCCGTGTGGAGGAATCGCCGCTCCGGAACGGGCTGTTGAGGTCGATAGATGTACACAAGCATTTTGGGCAGCCCGTGTTCTTGGTCGCGGTGCTCGCGCACCAACTCCTCGAACCGCACACCGCGCCGCGCCAACACGCGGGTCTGGGCATCGAGCGCGTCAAGTTGCTCGGTGAACGTCTTGAGTGCCGCGCCGTCGATCACGCGCTCCTCGCGGCCATCCTCATGCACCAACAGTGCGGCGCCGGTAAGGCCCAACTCCGCCAGCTTCTGGTTGAGCACGCGATCGTCGAGCAGGTACTCGACCTGCTTGCCCTTTTTGACCTGATACAGCGGCGGCTGGGCAACGTACACGTGCCCCGCGTCAAGCAGCGGCCTCATGTGACGAAACAGGAACGTCAGCAACAGTGTGCGAATGTGTGAGCCATCGACGTCCGCATCGGTCATGATGATGAGCTTGCCATAGCGGCACTTCTTAACGTCGAACTCTTCCTTGCCGATCCCGCAGCCGACGGCGGAAATCAACTTCGTGATCTCGTCATGGGCCAGCATCTTGTCAACGCGAGCTTTTTCGACGTTGAGAATCTTACCCTTTAGCGGCAGGATCGCCTGTGTAAGCGAATCGCGCCCCTGCTTGGCGATGCCGCCGGCCGAGTCACCCTCTACCATGTATAGCTCGGTCGAGTCTCGGTCCTTGCTGCGGCAGTCCCACAGCTTCCCCGGCAAGCCGCCGCCGCCCAATGCACTCTTGCGAGTCAGATCGCGCGCTCGGCGAGCCGCCTCTCGAGCCTGAGCCGCCTGAATGCTCTTCTGGACGATCCGCTTGGCCTCGGTCGGGTTCTCCTCGAAGTAGTTGCCCAGCTTCTCGTTGAGCACCTGTTGCAAGAACGTCTCGACCTCGGGATTGAGAAGCTTGACCTTGGTCTGGGCCTCGAACTTCGGATCGGGCAACTTGATGGAGACGATGGCCGTCAACCCCTCGCGCCAATCGTCGCCCGTCACGGTGGTGTTGCCCTTGATCAGATTGTTCTTCCTCGCGTAGCCGCTCGCGACGCGCGACACCGAGGCCTTGAAGGCTGACATGTGCGTGCCGCCGTGGATGTTCGGTATGTTGTTCGCAAAACAAACGACGTTCTCGGTGTAGCTGTTGGTAAAGAGAAGCACAACCTCACAAACCATCCGGCTTTTTAGATCCTCCCCCTTGATCACGATGGGCACCTTGTGCAAACACTCCGTCCCGCCGGAAAGATGCTTGCAGAACTCCTTGAGCCCGTCCTCAAAGCAGAACTCGCACTCGCGGCCGCCCTTGTCGTCGATCAGCCGAATGCGCAGCCCGCTGTTGAGATACGCCAACTCACGGACTCGCGCCTGCAATGTTTCGTACTTGAATTCGCTGTCACCGAAGACGTTCGGATCCGGCTTGAACTCGATGGTCGTCCCGGTCCGGTCCGACTCCGCCTCGCGACGGAGCTCCTGGTTCGTTTCGCCCCGCCGGAAACTCATCGTGTGCTCGTACCCATCCCGCTGAACGGTCACGCGCAGCCACTCGCTCAGCGCATTGACGATGCTGACCCCCAGCCCGTGCAGCCCGCCCGACACCTTGTAGCTCTGGCTATCGAACTTCGCCCCGGCATTGAGCACCGTCATTACGATTTCCAGCGCCGGTCGCCCGTTGAGCCGAGGGTTCTCGTGCTGCACAGGCCCCACCGGAATCCCTCGCCCATTGTCCACCACCGTACAACTGCCGTCGGCGTTCAGATGCACCAGGACGGAATCGCAAAGCCCTTCCAGTGCCTCATCGACGGCGTTGTCGATGACCTCGTACACCAGATGATGCATGCCCGCCGACCCCGTGCCGCCGATGTACATCGCGGGGTTCTGCTGAACCGCTTTGAGCCCCTCGAGGACCGTAATGCTCGACTCATCGTACCGCGTCTGTGTCGTAGTTGTGTCACTCATGGTTTCGAATCTTCCGGGTCGTCCCGCTCCACCCCCGGAAGGGACTCCCCGCGTGTACCGGCCTCGAAACGAACGCGACCGACAAACCGCCGGACGCGACTCTCGGCCAACGCCCGCTCAATAATCCCCAGCCACTGGATACGCATCGCATACAAGAAACCAGGCGGATCGACCTCGATCAACAACGCGTCACGCGTTGATCGAAGCCGGCAATGGCTCTGGAACATCTCGTCCGTGCATCCGGCGATCACCGAGCGGACGACCTCATCCAGCGGCGGATTCGCGGCCGCCGCGGCACCGGCGATACGTTGCAGGGCCGCCCCGAGCGGGCGCACCCGTTCGCGCCGGACTCTGTTGCGTTGCACCCATTCAAGTCGCCTATCCACGGGGATCAACCCTACGAAAGGTTTACCGGCATGACCACATACACGAAATCATCGCCCAGGCGAATCAGCCCTGGACGATTGGCTTCTTTCACCGCAAACGTGATCTTCTCCGCGTGGACAATCCGAAGCATATCCAACAAGAACACCGGGTTAAAACCAATGTCGATCGCCGCGCCGCGATACTCAATGGGCAGCGACACCGTCGCCTCCCCCTGCTCCGGCGCCCGGCTCGAAAGTGTCAGTTGCCCTTCTGCAAACGAAAATCGCACGCCCTTGGATTCCTCGTTGGTCAGAAGAGCCGCCTGCTTGAGCGCACTGAGGAACTCTGCCGTGTTCAGTGTTGCAACCTGGTCACAATCCGACGGGATCACGTCCTCATACTTGGGAAACTGCCCCTCCACGAGGGCGCTGCCCACCAGGGCCCGCCCCGTGTCGAAGAGAACCTGGTTGGTGCTGATCTTGATGCCCACGCGCGCGTCCGAATCAGCCGACAGATGCCCAAGAAGCGAAAGCGCCTTACTCGGCACGATCGCCACCGCGTCTGTCGGCTCGCTCCCGGCGAGCAACTCACCATGAGCAACCGCGAGCCGACGCCCATCGGTGGCCGCCAGCGTCAACTTCTCCCCCTTGAGGACCCACAGCACCCCGTTGATCGCATATCGCGTGCTTTCGCGGGCTGCGGCAAAGGAGGTCAGCTCGATCAACCGCCGCAGCCGCTCATGCTCGATGGCGAAGTCCGGGTCGCCCTCCATCTCGGGCACCGCGGGGAACTCGGCCGCTTCCTGCATGACAATCTGAAAATGGCTGCCCGCACCGCGGATATGCAACGAGTTCTTGATAACCTCAAAGCTAAGCAACTCGTCTCCACACTCATGGACGATCTTGCTTAGTGTGTCCGCCACAACCAGCGTCGTCCCTGGGGTATCGACCTCCACCTGCGTCACCGCAACGCGCAGGCTTAGCTCCAGGTCAGTCGCCGACAGAAGCAAGACGTCGGACTGCGCCTCAAGACGGACGCAGCGGAGGATCTCCTTGGGCGTTCGCGCAGCCGCGACGCTGCAAACCGCGCCCAGCGCATCGCCCATCTCCTGGCGGTTGAATCGAAGCTTCATGAGGAGCTTCCTTTCTCAGCTAAGTCACCGGAGGGGCCGATGTTCTTTCTCTGGTCTAATCTCATAGAATAAATCTAGTAGTCATAGTAGCGCGTGTGAAATCCGTGCGTAGCAAGTTCGCACCAGCCGAAAGTGGCGTGAACCCGCGGCCCGAACGGTCGTTTGGTCCCAAAACATTTTGGCGAGCCTGTTGACAACACGGTGAGTCCCCCGGGCAAACGTACCGAGGGGACACCGACCGTACCCTGCCCTGTGGACTGGAGCCCGAGACTAACGCTGAATCGCACAGCCTGGCGCCGCTAATAGGTGGCATTTTTCACCTCGGTCGTGATCTCGTCAAGGATCGTACGGAGTTCGGGATCTTCGCTGGCAACCCGCCCGATCGAGCGACTGGCGTGAAGAACGGTGCTGTGGTCCCGACCGCCGAAATAACCGCCGATTTCCTGAAGGCTCTGTGAGGTAAGCTGCCGCGCAAGGTACATGCACACGTGCCGCGGCTGCGTGATAGCCTTGGAACGCTTCTTGCCCTGAAGGTCCGAGACCTTGACGCTAAAGCGCTGGGCGGCCACCTCAAGAATCGTCGGGATTCGGATGGAACGCGTTGGCTCCGCCCCGAGGGCTACCCGTGCGACGTTCAATGTAATCGCTCCAGACTCCGTCTGGCTGAGGGCGTCGATCTTGATCAAGGCGCCCTCCAGGTCGCGAATGTTCGTGTCGATGCGGCTGGCAACGAAGTGTACGACATCCTCAGGCACTTCGATACAGCGGAGCTTCGCTTTCTTGCGGACGATAGCCATTCGTGTTTCGAGGCACGGGCGGTCCAAAAGGGCCACCAAGCCGGAGTTGAAACGACTGACGAGACGCTCTTCGAGTGCGGGAATCTCCGCGGGCAAACAGTCGGCTGAAAGAATGATCTGCCGCTGCGTCTGGTACAGCGTGTTGAAGGTGTGGAAGAACTCCTCCTGGCTCCGTTCTCGTTCCGCCAGGAACTGAATGTCGTCTATCACGAGCATATCGACGTGCCGATACCGGTGGCGGAACTCGTGGAGGGCGCCGTTTTCCACGGCCTCGATGAAGTGATTAATGAATGTCTCGCACGAAATGTACAGGCTGGTTGCCTCAGGCGTTCGAGCTTGTACCGTGTGACAAATAGCCTGCATCAAGTGCGTCTTCCCCAGCCCGACGGGTCCGTACAAGAAGAACGGGTTGTAGGACCGTCCAGGGTCGCCGGCGACCGCGACGGCGGCGGCATGGGCCAGCCGGTTGCACGGACCGGTCACGAAGTGATCGAAGGTATACTCGCCGTTCAGTCGAACGGCTTCAGCCCGATCAGAGGGAGAAACGCCGCCGGTACTCGTGTCTTCGGTATCAAAGGCGACAGTGACCAATCGCCCGGTGGCGGCCTGAGCAGCTTCGCAAAAGACCGAAAGACAGTGCTGGTGAAGGTACTGCGCCTGCGCCCGGTTCTGGGCTCGGATGCAAACCACGCCCCCGTCGATACTGTCCAGCGTAAGGTCGGAGAACCATGCACGAACAAGCTCGGGGTGTGTAACCCGCACCTGGGCCAGAATGTCAGTCCAAACTTTTCCGGGGGTTGTCACCAAAGTGTCCGCAACCAATGCTTTCCCGTCCGAGGCGCGCCGGGGGGTAACTATGAAAAGGAGTGGTCACCGCTGAGATGCCGACGGCAAGAGCGTTAGGCCTTGCACGCCGGACGCGCCCTCCACGCCAAAGGGACCATGCTACCAGGAGCCGCGCGTGAACGCCAGTGGTCGTAAGGCGCGCAGCGGGCAGGGGGCGGGTTACAGAGCACCGGGCGCGAGCCCGGTGACATGTTGACGCAGGGGTCAGCAGGCTGGCGCCTGCAGCTCTGCCTTGCGTCCCCGTCCCGCGACTATTGGGTCCGATCGAGCCGCCAGCGGCACGCAAGGTCATGTTTGCAAAGGCTTTAGCTCTTGAGCCAGAGCAGCGGGGGCTAACGATCGCAGGGCGGCCCGGCCTTCTGGGCCACGAATAGCGACATGTGATGAGTCAGGGGGCAAAAGATCTGTTCGAACATCCACCGGCTCCAATAGCCGGCGTTCGACGTGATCGGCGTATCATATCGCCTCTGTAGAAACGCCCGGCCAACGGCGAACTCGTCCTTCATCCCCTTCAGGGCATCAAAACGGTGCAACCGCAAGACGCGAAAGCCATGGTGCTCGAGCGCCCGACGAACCTCGCCCGTTGAAAGCAGGTATTGGTAAAACTCGAAGGCCGGGTCGCGCGGACGGTCGGCCTCAAAGAGATTGAGGCGCATCTTGATTCGGCGAATCAGGTTGAGCGCGGGAAAGCTGATCGCCAGGAACCCCCCAGGCTGCAAGAGGCGCCACTTTTCGTCCAGGAGTACGTCCCAGTCAACCTCGCGGTGCTCGATCACTCCAAGGGAGTAGATCAAGCGGAACGTCGAATCCGGGAACTTGGTGGCGTAGACGTCCTGGCACAGTAGGTCGAGATTTGGAAACCGCGCTCGTACGGCGTCAAGCGTCGGGTCGCTGGTGTCAATCCCCGTGACCGTGAAGCCCGCCTTGTCAATAAGTTGAACGATCGCCGCCATTCCGCACCCTGCTTCCAAAATGCGATCCTCGCGCGAGAGGCCGAGCCGCCCCGGAAGCGAGAGGCAGAAACGCAGATACCGGTTCGGTATCGGCTTTCTCTGAGGGGGCGGCTTGCCAAGAGCCTCGACTTGCGACAGCCAGTGGTCAGTCCAAAACGCGCGCATGTCGGACTTGCGAAAGCAGGCGATGCACCGGGCCTCCGGCCGCTGCTGTTTCCAAAGGCTCATGGGCGCTCCTTGGTCAAAGGGCTTCGGTCGGTACCTGTGCGAAGCGCGGCGCACGGCATCGGCGGCTTGTGCAAGAGGCGGAGATTCACCGTGGCTTCAGCTCGGGTCGGGGCCATGCTTTCGACATCGGCGATTCCACGCCTGGATGTCCAACCCGCGTCGTGCCCATTTGAACGACGGGAGACGCCGGCTATGATGGCGCCGGCCCCGCCCGCCGTTGGCGCGAGATGGCCGACGGAGCGCCAAGGATGAGCACCCGGAAGGTTCGTCTACAACCCCAGGCTTCCAAAGCCCAGCTCAGCCTCCCCTTTGGCGGGCCGGTTGCGAGGCAAACCACGTTGGCGCCCGGTCCAAGAGCCAAGCCGAAGAGCAAGATCACCGATGGCCCTCCGAAGGTGCCGGCGCGCCCACGAGCGCCCAAAGCCCGAGGTGCCACGGCCGAAACCCTTGCCAAACAGCAACGCGAAATCTCCGTCTCCGAGTTCTTCGCCAAGAATCGCCACCTGTTGGGGTTCGACAACAAGCGAAAAGCGCTCCTGACGACTGTCAAGGAGGCGGTGGACAACAGCCTCGACGCCTGCGAAGAGGGCGGCATCCTTCCCGACATCGACATCGCCATCCGCCAGACCGATCAGGATCGGTTCCGGGTCACCGTTCGCGACAACGGTCCGGGCATCGTAAAGGCACAGATCCCCAACATCTTCGGGAAGCTTCTCTACGGCTCCAAGTTCCACCGACTCAAGATGTCGCGTGGACAGCAGGGCATCGGCATCAGTGCGGCCGGTATGTACGGGCTGATCACCACCGGCAAGCCCATCCACATCATCAGCCGCACAGGCCCAAAGGCGCAGGCCCACGATTACACGCTCGCCATCGACACCAAAAAGAACAAGCCGGACATCATCCGTGACGCGACGATCGAGGTGGATTGGCCCCGCGGCACACAGGTGACGATCCACCTTCAGGCCGCCTACAACAAGGGCCGTCAGAGCGTGGACGAGTACGTCGAGCTGACCGCCATCGCCAACCCTCATACGCGCTTCAGCTTTCACCCACCAACCGGCCCCACCGTCGAGTTCCCCCGAGGCACGGAAACACTGCCCGAGGAAACCAGCGAGATCAAACCTCACCCCTACGGCATCGAACTGGGTACGTTTATCAAGATGCTCAAGGAGACCGACGCCAAGAAGGTGGGCGGGTTTCTTGCGGGCGAATTCTCTCGCGTTAGCTCGGCCGTAGCGAAGAAGGTGTGCGGTACCGCCGGTATTACGCCCAACACCTGGGTAAGCGGAATCACGCCGCCGGTGGCCGAGAGGCTCTACCGCGCCCTACAGGAAACCAAGCTCAAGGCCCCATCGACAAACTGCCTGGCCCCCATGGGCGCCGAGACGATCCTGACGGGGCTGCTCAAGGAGATCAAAGCCGAGTTCTACACGGCCAGCACGCGACCGCCCAGTGTCTATCGCGGCAACCCCTTTCAGATCGAGGTGGGTTTGGCCTATGGCGGCGAACTGGGCTCCGATCATCGCGACGGCGACACCGACGATGACGAAAAACCCGGCCGGGCGCAGGCCCGCGTCATCCGCTTCGCCAACCGCGTGCCGCTGCTCTATCAGCAAAGCTCCTGCACGACGTTCAAGGCCGTCACCGAAATCAAGTGGAACAACTACGGGTTGTCCCAGTCCACCGGTTCTCTCCCTCAGGCGCCGATCGTCATCTTCGTCCATATGGCCAGTGTGTGGGTTCCCTTCATCTCCGAGGGGAAGGAAGCCATCGCCGACTACGACGAGATTCGCAAGGAAGTCAAACTCGGCATCGCCGAATGCGGCCGGCGGCTGGGCATCCTGCTTCGGCGCAAGCGCAAGAAGGCGACCTATGCCAAGCGCCGCGACGTGTTCACGCGGTACATCAATGAGGTGGTCGAAGCGACACGCGCGCTCACAACGATCAACAAGGAGGACTTCCGCCGATCGCTGGTGGAGCTGTCGCGGGCCTACACCGCCCAGGCCGACATGGAGTTCGACGAACACGGCAAAATCATCAAGAAGAGCCGGCACGTCGGCAACGAACTGGGCCTCGCGGACACGGTGGTGGTCGATCGAGACACCGAGTCGCCCGATCCGACGGCACTATTCGCGGGGAGCAAGAAGCCGAAGAAGGGCAAGAAAAAGGCGCGCGCCGGAAAGACCAGGCGCAAGAACGGCTAGTGCTTCGGCACACATCAAGATTCGACGTACAGGGAGCGGTAGGTAATCCGTGCCGCCGGCGGGCGACTCATGATGGCCAAGAGAAGCCTGAGCAAGGCCATGAGGAAGAACCCCGACAAGGACCAGGTTCTGTCTGAAAGTCCCGGAGTAGCTACCCGCGGCGGCACCGACGGGTCGCACCTCATCGGGAAAGAGAATCGCTCGACCGCGGTCGGTTTGCTCAAGGTGATTCTTCAGACAGAGCTTAGTGCTCCGACACATGTGATTTGATGGGTGGTCTGGGTAAGCGGCAGCTTGCCCGTGCATGTGATCGGAAGAGCACGGGCAAACGAGTTTGCCCATGCCACCTCGCGGCATCCATCGAATGAGTCGTGTCGCAGCACTAGCACCCGCCGCGGAGGAACGTGCCGACGGTGCGGAACAGGATGATCAGGTCCAGCTCGAACGACATGTGTTTGAGATAGTAGAGGTCGAACTGTGTCTTGCGGCGTGCATCCTCGATCGACGACCCGTAGCGGAAGCTGATTTGCGCCCACCCCGTGATACCCGGCTTGACCAGGTGACGCTGGGCATAGAACGGCAGGTGTTCCGAGAGATCGCGAACGAAGTCGGGTCGCTCCGGTCTTGGGCCGACGATCGACATCCTTCCGAGCAGCGCATCGTAGAGCTGGGGCAGTTCGTCGAGCCGGGTTCGACGCAGAAACCGACCGACACGGGTCACGCGCGGATCGTTGGGAGAAGACCAGACGCTCTTGCCGTTTTCCGCATCGATCCGCATCGTCCGGAACTTATGCAGCCGGAAGACGCGCCCATTTTGCCCGACGCGATCCTGCGAATAGAACACCGGTCCGCCGTCGCACAGCTTGATGGCGATCGCGATGATCGGCCACAGCGCCGCGGTCAGACAGAGACCGGTCGCAGCCAGGATCAGGTCCATGATGCGTTTGAGCGTGGCGTGCTGGTCGCAGTGAACCTTCAGGTCGGCCGAAAGAAACCAGGCCGGCGTGATCTCGTCGATGAGAATCTGCCCGGTCGCCTTCTCGTAGAATGTTGCTTCGTTGGTCACACGGCATCCGCGTTGCAGACATGGCCCCATCCACGACATCACGGACGCTTCGCGCGCCACGCCGTCACTGACCACGATGTCGGTTACGCCAAGACGGCCCAATTCATCGATCTGGTCCGCGATGGATCCGACACAGGGCTTACGATGCGGTGCCGAGGACTGCTCGGTGCCGGGGACCGCGTAACCGACGAATCGGTATTCGTGCAATAGCCCCTCCGCCTGAGCGGCGACGAGCGAGTCGTACAACTCGCGCGTGCCGACGACCAGCAGACCGCAGTGAACCTGGTGGGCAACCCACCACGCCGCGAGCCGCACGGAAACACCGCAGGCGCAGAACATCGACATCGCCAGCCCCGACACGCGCCGACTAACGGTGGCATACATGATCACGTAGATCACGGCGTAGGCGATCACGGTGGCCGTTGTCGTGGTAAGCAACATCCGCGTCAGCGTTCGCGAGCGGCTCATGAAGGTTTCGCGCTCGTAGAGGCCGAAGACGAGGCTGGCCAAGATCAGTGCGAACGCGAAGATCGACAGCGCCTCCCACAGCGCAATGTGGCGGGTCTCCAGCAGGCCGGGCGGCGGGAAGACCCAATAGGCGACGTAGACAGCGACAGCGATGATGGCGGTATCAAGAAGAAGCCAGGTCGATGGGGGCAACCCGAGCACGACCCGCCCGACGGCGCGCAGTCCGCGTTGCCATAGGGGCGGGGTGCCGGCAGGGCGCACCAGCCCGCGTCCCGCGGGCAAGGCGCCGATTCGAGGCGCGGCGACGGTATGGCCGTCGGCGCCGGCCGTCATCTGTGTGGACACTCAGTATCTCCGTAAGGCTACGCCGAATGCATCGGTCGCCCGTGGTCGGCACCTGAGTTATCGGGACCGGGATGGTACCCGGCCGCGACCCGGCGCAGCGCCCGATAACGATTGAACATGGCGCCATCCGCGACCGTCCGCCGGCTTGCCCGATTTCGACGGCGTGTCTGCCGGTTTTTTTGGACCAGAAGCGCGCATGCACTCCCGATGTACATGCGACAGATATTCTTTCCTGGGGTGAGGTCCGAAAGGCCAGGGCCGGCAAGCGAGGACTTTGCATTGGTCATCGTCATGAAAACCAAAACGATCTCAACGGCCGTGGTGCTGCTCCTGATCGTCGGCTCATGCTGCCGCACGAAGAAGCCCGTCGAAGAGTGGACGATGCGACCGGTCGCTCTTTGGACTGCGGTCTCGACGGCGCCCATTCATCCCGTGCGAAACGGGTATCGCATTCTGGTGCCGCAACCCACGGAAGGAATCTTTCCTGCAACCCTGGCCATCACGGCGGTCGCCATCGAGGATCCGGCCTTGGGCGAGCATGAGGACGGTGACGCCGGTGCCGGCGACATCACCGTTGCCGGCGAGCCATATCTGCCCCCGCACCCCAAGAACGAGTTTTTGGACTGGAACTCCGCGCTCGACAACCTGATGGCGGTCAGTGAAGTGTTCCCGATCGTGTCGCGTGATCTGGGTGGCGGGACGGCCGAGCCCGAGCAGATTCTGGCCGCTTTCCGCGCCCTGCACGGCAAGCTCGGCGTGATCTACGCGGCCAACGAGTTGAGCCGGACCCAGACCGAGATGTTCGGTGTCCTCTATCATGTGGATTCCGGAGACAGGCTCGCGTCACTTCACGCCGAGGCGTGGTCGGAAAACCCGGACCCGAACACACCGGGTGATCTCTGGGTGAACGATTCCCGCGCCATAGCGCGGGTGCGCTTCGCCGAGATTCTTCACGCCTGCATCCGCGATCTGATTCTGAACGACAAGCCTGCCCAGATCGAGACGCCGACCGGCTGGACGCCGACCGGTCCCGTTCGACCCGTCGAATGGCCGCCCCGGAGCTTCGGCACCGGACGATAGCCATAGGCAAGGGGTTTGCAGACGAGCCCACGGAGCCCAACCGGCGGGTCAGTATCATGAGCATGCTTCGGATCCGTCAGGGCGTGGTCGCGTTTCTGGTTCGCCATTGCGTCGAAGCCCTGACCGTGGCTGTGGTCCTGTTCGTGCTTCAGACCGGGCTGGTGCCGTTCGACTTTTCCGCCGACCCCGCCAAGACCGGGAACGACTCACTCTTCGAGACGTCGGTCGGTCGCCTTACGGTCGCCGACATCGTAAGCAACATCTTCCTCTACGTGCCGCTCGGCGCGATGTTGAACTGGTCGTTCCAGCGTCGCTTCTCCGGCCGAGAACGCCTGGCGCCGTTGGTCCTCTCGCTCGGAACGGCCGCAGCCCTGAGCTTCGGCATCGAGTGGCTTCAGTCCTTTTCGCCGGCGCGGGTCTCGTCGTTGATTGACCTGGTAAGCAACGTGTTGGGTGCCATCCTGGGTGTCTGCCTGACGTCGGTGAGCCGACTGATCCTGCCGCCCATCGTCTCGGCGGCCGTCATGGAGTTTCGCATCCGACCCGAGGCCGCACTCTTAAAGACCTATACGCTGCTCCTTGTCGTGTTCGCCGCGATGCCGTTTTCCTTTTCGCTCGAAATGGGAAGCCTGAAACGGTCCGTCGGTGAAACGGTGTTCGTTCCCTTTACCGACAGCGCGGCCTACACGGTTCCTGAGACCCTCGACGGGGTCGAAGCGATCGACATGGACGTCCGGTCCGCTCAGCTTCTTGCGTGGCGACGACTCAAACGCGTCTCGCGCTGGACGGCGGAGTGTGTTTCCTTCGCGGTCTTCGCGTGGCTCTTGCAGATCCTTCTGCGTGACGACTATCGGTTCAGCCTGCGCGCGGCACGGAGCCTCGTGTGTTGGCTGGGGGGGCTATTGGCCGTGGGGATGAGCCTGCTGCAACTGCCGATCGTCTCACGGGTCTGCGACGTCACCGACATCCTCTTTCGCCTGTTGGGCTTGTGCGTGGGACTCGTCGTTCGGGCGACCTACCTGCGAGAGGTCCGGGAACTTGCACCCGGCTTACTGAGATTGCGCTGGCGGCGATACGCCAAGTTGGGCTGCTTTGCCACTGCGGGCTACATCTTCTACACCGGCGTGATTCCACTGACCTTCGCGGCCAACGACCGCAGCTTCTCATCGGCCGTCAGCTCCGAGGCGTTCCTTCCTTTCTTCGCCTACTTCGTGGCTCGCTTCGACATCATGATGGATGATGCGATGGAGAAGTTCGCCACCTATGCGGTCTTTTCGGCGCTGATGGCCACCTGCCTCACGGGAGCCGTCGGCGCCCGCGCGCGCGTACGTTTTTCCCCGATCCTCGCGGCGGGCCTGACGCTTGCTTGTACGATCGAACTGATCCAAATCTACGTCCCCGTCCGCGTCCCGAGCCTGACGGATCTGATCCTTGCCGGCGTCGGCTGCGTCGCCGGCGTGGTGGTTCACGCACATGTGGCCGGCCTCTCCGTTGCGACTCACGTCCCCGTCGGCACGGACAGCGCGGACGCCCCCGGCGACGGCGTATCCGAACCCGGGCTCTCGCCGCTAGACGCGCTGGTGGCCGGTCTTGCCGACCCGCATCCCGATGCACCGAAGGAGCATGTGCCGCGTCCGGCGCCGAAGCCCGCCGACTATTGACTGTCCGCGGATCTGGTAGGGTGCGTCCCAGGCGCACCTTGGCATTGGGCTTGTCGGATCGGACATGGGCCGTTGGCGTGACGACCGGTTTGCGACATAATGCCAACGGGAGCACGCTCGCCTTTCTTGTGGCGGTTCATCAGTTGCACGAAGGGAGCCCGAATTGCGGAGTTCGCACGGGCAAGCGCCCGCGGCTCGGCGGGCGAAGAGGACAAGGCTCCCGCGAAGGCGCGGTTTCGCGGCTCGGTTGTCGTGAGCGCCTTGTAAGATCCTCGATTTGCATCGACCGGGAGCCGACCCGTGAGCCATCCCCTTCGGGAACTGTACGACCTGGGCCAGTCGATCTGGTGTGACAACCTTAGCAGGCACATGCTCGACACGGGTGAACTCGCCCGATTGATCGACCTGGGTGTCGTGGGTGTGACATCCAACCCGACCATCTTCATGAAGGCCATCACGGGCAGCGCCGACTACGATGCGCGAATCAATCGGCTCTCCGCCGAGGGGCTGGACACGACCGGCATCTATGAAGGATTGGTGCTGCCCGACATCGCGGACGCGGCCGACCTGCTCAAACCTGTCCACGAAAGAACTGACGGGATCGACGGCTACGTCAGCCTCGAGGTCAACCCCAAGCTGGCCTACGACACCGACGGCACGATCGAGGAGGCACGGCGGCTGTTCGCGGCTCTGGATCGCCGCAACGTGCTCATCAAGGTGCCCGCCACGGACGAAGGTCTGCCGGCCATCGAGACGCTGATTGCGGAAGGCATCAACGTCAACGTCACGCTGATCTTCTCCGGGAAGATGCACGAGCGGGTGATGAACGCATACCTGGCCGGCTTGCGACGGTTCGATCGAGTCGGGGGTGATCTTTCCACCGTGGCGTCGGTCGCCTCGTTTTTTGTCAGCCGCGTCGATACGCTTGTGGATAAGCGGCTGGAAGAGAGACGCGCGAGCGGTGCGGACGTGGAGGGGCTTCTCGCTCAGGCGGCCATCGCCAACGCCCGGCTCGCCTACGCCCGGTTTGCAGAGGTCTTCGATCGGGACGGTGATTTTGCGTCCCTGGCGGCCAAAGGGGCACGCGTGCAGCGTCCGCTGTGGGCCAGCACCAGCACGAAAAACTCCGCCCACAAAGCCACGATGTATGTGGACGCCCTTGTCGGGCGCGACACCGTCAACACGCTCCCACCGAAGACGTTGCAGGCTGTCCTGGACGGCGGGACGGCGTCCATCACCATCGGGGAAGACCTTTCCGTTGCAAAGGGGCAGCTCGACCGCCTTGAAGAACTTGGGATCAGCCTGGACGAGGCGACCGACAAGCTCCGCGTGGACGGCGTCAACGCCTTCGCCGACTCCTTCGATCAGCTTTTCGCCGACCTCGACCAAAAGCGCGAGCAACTTCGCGCTGTTGGTTAACACGTTCGCGATCGTGCATGGCGGCGCGGTGCGCCTTTGACTGGACCATCGCACAGGCCTACCATCCATCAGTCGAACGACCCATTGGGCTCCTGGCCGGCCACGCGATGTCGCTCGTACCTACCGACCATGCGTAACTTCTGTCTCATCGCTGTCGTGTGTCTGCCGTTGACGGCGTCCGTCCTCGTCGCATCCGCTCAGACCCCAACGGACACCGTAACCGACCGGCAGGTCGAGCTGGCGATCCAGAAGGCCGATGCGTTCTTCACCACGAAGCAGGCCGCCGACGGGCGGTGGACCGATCTGAAGCTGGAGCTCAAGTACCCGGGTGCAACGACCGCGCTGAGCCTCCTCGCGCTTCGCACGGCCGGCGCCCCGCTGACCGACCCCCGGTTGCGGCGCGGTGTGCCCAAGCTGCTCAACCGATCGAAGATCAACACGGTTCGTGCGCGGTCGCTGACTCTGTTGATGTGGTGCGCGATCAACCCGGAGGTATTCCCCGGACAGCTCCGCGAGGACGCGCGCTTTCTCGAACAAGAGCAGGGCAAAGACGGTGGCTGGGGGTACGGGAAACGGACGGTTGCGGGTCGCGGCAAGAGCGCCGACCGACACGACGGCGCCAACACGCACCTGTCCTTGGCGGCGCTTTCCCGCGCGCTTGCGGTGGGCGCCGACGTTCGACCCGTGGTCTGGCGGCGGGCGGAAGAGTCGTTGCTGTCGAGCCAGAACGCCGACGGCGGATGGGGCTATCCACTCGGCGCGGCGACGACGGAGGGAGCGCCGAGTGATTCGTACGGGACCATGTCCGTCGGTGGATTGGCCGCCGCCTATCACGTGTACGACGGCGCGCACCTCGAGGCCCAACTTGCGTTCAACGGCCGGAAGAAGGCTCGCTGTGGAATCGATGCGGTATCCACCGAGCCGATTCGAAAGGCCATGGACCGGGCGTGGGTCTGGGTGGAAAAGAACCTTCGCTTCGACTCCATCCCGGGTTTGAACTTGGCGGGAGCGGCCGATCCTCGTTCCGCATCGATGGGCTCGTATCTCTTGGCGCTGGGTCGGCTGGGCGCTTTGTCCGGTCGCAAACGAATCGCCGGGCGCGTGTGGGCTCGCGGTGTCGCGCATCAACTGCTGAGCCTGCAACATGCGGACGGCTCGTGGGGCGGCGTCGAGGAATCGGGGCTGTCGCTGCTTGCGTTGGCGACGGCGCGTACGCCGGTCTTGATCAACAAACTCAAGTTCGGCGACGAGCGCGACTGGAACAACGACCCCCGTGATGCGTCCAACCTGACCCGATGGTACGCCCATCACGTCGGAAGCCCGCAGGCCTGGCAGGTCGTCGAGCTTGACGAGTTCAGCGACGACATCATGGATGCGCCGGTGCTACTGATCACCGGTCATGCGGCGCCCAACCTTTCGGCCGACGCGCGAAACAGGATGCAAGCCTTCGTCGCGTCCGGTGGAACGATACTCGCGGTGGCGTGTTGTTCGCGCCAGGCGTTCGTTGACGAATGCAGGCAACTGTTCTCGGAGGTGTTTCCCCGCCTCCAGTCCGGTCCCCTGCCCGCCGACCATCTCGTCTGGCGCATCGATGAAGAGGTTTCGCCGAATTCGGGGATGATCGGCTTTGCCGACAACTGTCGCACCCGTGTCTTCGTGCTGCCGGATGCATCGTGCTGCGCGTGGCACCAGAACCTGATGACGCGCGAGGCAGCGCGATTTCGCCTTGCGGGAAACATCCTGCGCTACGCCACCTTCGGCAAAGAGCCACGCAGCCGGTTCGCGCCGTTTGTCACCACGCCGTCGGCCACGCCGACCGAAACGGTTTCCGTCTCTCGGTTGATGCATTCCGGCGATTGGTGGTCCGCCACGAGCGCCTTGAAGAACCTGTCCGGCCGGCTGGCGGAGCGGTACGGGTTGGGAGTTGAGGAAGGGCCGCCGGTCCGCGCCGTGAATGCCCATGCCTCGGACGCTTCGGTCCTTTGGCTCACGGGTCATACGTTGGGGCGCTTCGGCGACAAAGAGACCGAAAGCGTGAAAGCCTACCTTGCCGGCGGCGGGATGTTGATCGCGTCGCCGTGTTGCGGTCGCCCGAGTCGAACGGAGCCGACCGACGGCCGACAATTGTGGACGACCGTGCGCCAAGCGGATGACGCGAAAGACACGCCGGCGCCCGTAACGGCGTTCGACGCAACCTTTCTGGATTGGGCGAGCGGCGCGTTTCACCCTCTTACCTGGGAGCCGATTCTCTCGAGTGACCCAATCATCAGCGGGGCGGTTCGAAAAGGTCTGGCTCCTCCGCTGACGGGCCTTACGTATCGTCCGCGGTTTGCGGGTCTCATTTCGGCTCGAATTGACCGTCCGGTGCTGTACGGCCTTAGACGCAACGACCGGTGGATCGCGGTCTATTCGCCGTACGACCTGAGCTGTAGCGTCAGCGGCAACCCGTGCCATGAATGCTACGGCTACGTCCGGCGCGACGGCGAGTCGATCGTCGGCAACCTCCTGCTCCATGCCGCGGGCGGCGAGCAGAGAAAACGATAGATGCGGATTGTGTCGGGGGGACCGGGGTCTCGGCGCGGTTCGTCAGGCTCGGACGACCGGGTTGTTGGAGCCGGAGTCCGCGGAACCAAGCCGGCGACCGCAGTCGGGGCAACAGGCCGTCTGGAGACGGCTCCAACGCTGCGCCACCGCCTGCTCTCGCCGAGTGAGTTCTTCCGCTCTGCGGCTCAATTCAGCGGTTTGTGTGGCTACGGCTGCACGGCTCTTCGTCAGCGCGGCGTGCTCATGCTGTACCCTACTCAGATGGGATCGAAGATCCTGCTCGCGGGCGACAAGCTGGCCGTGGAGCTGTGTCAAGTCGTGTAGGCGTCCTCGAAGTTCGGCCTCCCTGACGTCAATGTTTTTCATGCGGGTGTCGAGCTCCTCCGGCGCCGCGTCCGGGGACGGCGATGCCTGCTCGTCTTGCTCCGTTTCCTCGCTCCATGTGTTCAGCGTTGCCCACGACTCGGCGATGTTTCGGCGAAGCACATCGAGCTCGGACTCGATCTGGGACACGTCAAGCAACTTCGGAAGCCCACTCGATTCGTCGTCGCGTTTGGCGGTCGGGTCCGGACCCGACGCGGCGGCGACCAAGAGGCTGAAGGGCCCGATCGTGATTCGATCGCCCTCGGCCAGGCGGCCGGACGCGCAAGGGCGCCCGTTCACCGCAGTGGCCTCCCGTCCATCCAAGTCATAGATCGCCGTACCGTTCTCGAAGCGGAAGATGATCGCGCGCCGGGTGCTGACATCCTCGTGATCCAGACAGACGGGAGCGTCCGGGAGCCGTCCCAGCAACGTTACAGCCTCCCGCAGGGGCCACCGCCGATCCGTTTCCGCAAGCGTCAGGGAAAGGGGCTTGCGAAGCGTCGTGGCGTCGTCTCCGTTGTACCCCATGCGAGGGGCAGCCCCGGGGGTGACACTCATCTGGACCGCAACCTGGATGGACGTCGCACCGAGATGGATGACGTCTCCGTCATTCAGGATGGCCAGATCGATGCGTGACGTGCCGCAGGTGGTGCCCGCCTCGGTGTGCAGATCCTTGATCAAAACGTGGGTGCCGGTGTTTACGATGACGCAGTGCGCTGCGCTGATATCACAGTCGTGCAGGACGATATGCGCCGGACGTTTCGACCCGATCAGCGTGACGGGACGGCGGATGGTCCAGACTTTTTGTGCGGGCGAGCCGACCCCGGCCGTGATTCGCACACGCGGAGCATCCGCGGGTAGCTCCAGCGTCACGACAGTCTCCGCGGATGATCCTTCTTGCATTGTGCTTCTCCCCTGCTCGATGCTCGTTGGCGGCCCATTTGCCAGCGGACGTCTTGGAACACGATCCACCGTCGGTCGGCGGACGTGCATCGCGTCAAGCCGGGCAACCGCGTACACTTATTCCGGGTGGACGGTCTGGGGCATCCACCAAGATACAGGATACGATTGAAAGCGCTGCGGCGGCAACTAGAAGCCTACCCTGGAAGTGCGTGCCACCGGCATCTTGGGGGCGTTTTCACGGACCGTAAGCCCGCGCCGCATGTGTTATCGGGATAGGCTCCAGGCGGAACCCTCCCCGGCCTCGATGGAGTCTGCATGAACATTTTGCTTACCAACGACGATGGCTACGACGCGCCCGGTCTGCTGGCGGCCTATAAGTCCGTGCAGGGACGGGGGGAGGTTCACGTCGTCGCCCCGTCCCGCGAGCGATCGGCCTGCAGCCACGCCATCAGTATCCGCAGTCCGATCCACGTCGAGCGAATCGAGCATGAGGTGATGGGGACGGTTTTTGCAGTTGACGGCACGCCGGCGGACTGCGTTCGGCTCGCGTTCGCCGCGCTGGTCAAAGAGCCGATAACGCTGGTGCTTTCGGGCATCAACCGCGGCGCCAACGCGGGCGTGGATACCTTCTATTCCGGCACGGTGGCCGGCGCCCGCGAAGCGGCGATTCTGGGGATTCCCGCCGTCGCGGTTTCCCAGTCTATCCGCGCCGGGCTCGAGACCGATTGGGCGGCCGCCACCGAGTGCGCGTCCTTCCTGATCGACGAGTTGCTCGCGGAACCGCTTCCAGCGCCGGGTTATTGGTGCGTGAATCTGCCGGCTCCGATCCCGGCCGATCCGCGCAAACACGTCCATCGCGTGCCCATCGCCGCGCACGCGATGCCGATGTCGTTCAACCGGCAAGACAGCGCCGACGGGCGGAAGATCGTCTTCGAGTATGGCGCATCCTACTGGCTTCGCGACGTGACCGGCTCCAGCGACTACAGCACGATCCGCGACGGTGCCATTGCCGTGACGGCAGTGCCATTGTTTGGTCGGTTTTGAGGCGTGTCGGTCGGGTCATCGACCCGGCACTTCTCGACCACGCTCGATGCCGCACGAATGCAACGCATTTGCGAAAAGCGAGTAGGGCGGGCTAGTGCCTGCCGTGGGTGAGGATGGCAGGCAATAGCCTTGGAAGACCTACTCGTGCCAAACCATGCCGGGTCGATGACCCGACCTACTCGGCTCAAACTACGCTTGGTTTAGGACTAGAAGCTCGGGTCATCTTTCGGTTTGTACGTCGTCGTCGCCAGCGAGCCGTCGGCGCGCTCGTGCAGTTGTTGAATCTTGTTCTCGGCCTTGGTCAGGATGTCCCGGCACTGCTTGACCAGCGCCATCCCTTTTTCGTACTGCGCGATCGACTCTTCCAGCCCGATCTTGCCTTGCTCGATCTGTTCCGCAATGGTCTCGAGCTGCCTGAGCGCTTCCTCGAACGTCACTTTTCGCTTGGCCATGGTTATTCGAACAACTCCAGTTGATTGAGATTGATCACCTGCGATTCGAACTCGCCGTCGCCCAGCTCAGTGACGACCCGTTGGCCGTCGCGCACGTCGCCCGACGAGCGGACCACGCGACGGCCCTTCTTGGTCCGCGTGATGGAGTATCCGCGGTTGAGCACGCTGCGATAGCTCATGGCCGACAACACTTCTTCTTGTTGCAAGACCCGCGAGACCAGCAGCGCCAGGCGGCGGCGCATTGCGGCCGCCAGCGCGCCCGCCGTCCGATCGACGCCGTCGGTCAGCCTTCCGGTCAGCCGGGCGGGCGAGGCTCGTTCCAGTTGCTGCGCCCAGGCGCTGACGCCGCGCTCAGCCCGCGCAAGGCGCTGGGCCGCCGCCCAGCGCAATCGATGCCCTGCGTCCCGAAGTTCGACGGCACGACGGCGCATCAACGCATGCGGCGCGATGCGCTGAACCACGGGCTCCAGGGTGTCGAGCACACGGCGGCGGGTCTGTACACGATCGATCAATGCACGGTACATGCGGCCGGTCACCTCGTCGAGAACCTGCTCGCGCCGATGGACGAAGACGAGCGGGTCGCGCAGCGCGGGACGCATCAACAGACCGCCAAACCGCTCGGTGAGCACGTCGAGCTGCGACCGCAACGCGCGCCGCAGACGCAGCGCCTGATCCGAAAGGTCGTCGAGCACATCGTCCAGAACGGGAACCACCAGCTCAGCGGCCGCGGTGGGCGTTGCCGCGCGGAGGTCGGCCACCAGGTCGGCCACGGTCACATCGACCTCGTGCCCGACGGCGCTGACCACCGGGATGTGGCTTTCGTGGATCGCACGGGCGACGATCTCTTCGTTGAACGTCCAGAGATCCTCCAGCGATCCGCCGCCTCGTCCGACGATCAGGACATCGACGACGCCGAGTGCCTCCGATGCGGCGTTTATCTTGCGGATGGCCGCAGCGATCTCGTGCTTGGCGTCGGGGCCCTGCACGCGAACGGGGTACACCAGGATGTCGATGCACGGAAAGCGACGGGTGAGTGTGCGGATCATGTCGGCGACGGCTGCCCCGGTCGGACTCGTTACGAGTACGATGCGCCTCGGGAAGCTGGGCAGGGGCCGTTTGTGTCGCTCGTCGAAGAGTCCCTCTGTCCGGAGCCTGTCACAGAGCTGCCGGAAGGCCAGTTCGAGCGCGCCGAGGCCTCGGGGCTCAATTCGTCGGATGTAGAGCTGATATCGACCGGCCCGCTCGAACACCTCGACACGGCCGGTCGCGACAACCTCCATGCCGTCGCTCGGGTCGAACTTCAGCTTGGCCGCCGTGCTGCGCCACATGACGCAGGACAGCTCGCTGCCTCGATCTTTCAGCGTGAGGTATAGGTGTCCGCCGGCGTGTCGCTTGTAGTTGCTGATCTCGCCGACCACGTGAACGGTAGATGGCAGAGAGTGCTCCAGGGCGTCCTTCACCAGGGCTGTCAGTTGCGAGACGGTGAGGAGTCCGCGCGCGGCCGGTGTCTTCTCGTCGGGAACCTTAATCAGGCTCGGGTTGAACGGTGGCCTCGTCATGACCCTGGCCATTGGATCGCACAGGGCGGGACGACGCAACCGTGAGACGGTGCGTGCTCAACACCGGTGACCGAACCGGCTGGGTTTCCGCAACGTGCTGGTTCTGAATACTGACGAAGAGGGAGAAGGTTCCCATGGAGCAGGAGAAGGGAACTCGAAGCCAGGGATGAAGCAGAGCGATTTCGCCCAGATCGACATCGCCGATCACGATTCGCGGAATGGAGATCTCGACGAGACGCTGGCTCAAGGCGCGTTTGGCACTTCCGGTCACCATGTTGGCGAGTTCGCCGATCGCGTCGTAGGCATCGTTGAGGCTGAGCTCACCCCGAGCGAACGCCATGCCGACCGGCAAGACCACGCCGGAGGGAAACCGCAGGAGCACCGCCCCGGAAGCCCCGCCGCTCATGGTGATCACGGCGTTGACGACGCCGGTTCTGGCGGGAAGCGACGCGATCACCTGCGGGGGTTCGGGTGTTACGCAGCACCCGGCCATCATCTCAAAAACCCGCTCGGTCGCGGTCACGAACGGGTTGATCAGACGCACGTCCATACTCATGTATTCCCGGCCCAAGTGGTGCGACGGGAGATTTCTCCCCGGTTGGCGCCTGCCCGGGTGACGGGCGGAGCGCCGGTACCGAAAGCATATGATACGCCTATCTGCGCAGATCGACTGCGTGAGGTTCCGAGAAAACCGTCGCCCATCAGCTACGGTCTACGGCTTGACCGCCAGGGCGCTCTCGATCGCCGCGGTGACTTCTTTGCTGTCCGGATTGAGGCGCGGGGCGAACTTGGCGATCACCGTTCCGTCACGTCCGACGAGGTATTTTTGGAAGTTCCACGTAACGTCGCCGGCGATGGCGCTATCCGCATGGGTGCTCAGGAACTGATACAGCGGGCACTGGTCGTCGCCCTTGACCGATACTTTGGCGAACAAGTCGTACTTTGCATTCTTTTTCTTGGTGCAAAACGTCTTGATCTCTTCGTTGGTACCGGGCTCCTGCTTGCGGAAATTGTTGGCCGGAAATGCCAGGATGCGCAAACCCTTGTCCTTGTACTTGGCGTAGATCTTCTCCATGCCCGCGTACGACCGGTCCGTCAGACCGCAGCGACTGGCCACGTTCACAATCAGCAGGACGTCCCCGCGAAACGTGTCCAGCGAAACGTCCTTCCCGTCAATGTTCTTTACGGTGAAGTCGTACACCGACTTGGCGGGCGCCGTCTTTGTCTTCTGGTCATCCCTCGCCGCTACGTCGGCTTCCGCGAAGCTCACGAGCAACATCAAGGCGGATACCGCGAGCGCACATCGTGTTGTTACGAACATAGCATGATCCTTTCCACGTGTTCCCAATGACCCGCAACCCACGGGGGCAATCATCGGGTTGGAAGATGCGAGTGTCAACGGCCGCTCTGTTCCCTGATCCAGGCACCCAAGCAGAGCGTGCGTCCGCGACACACTGGCGCTTGGACTGTTCAGCCCCGGGGCGCGTCATGGCTAGCGGACGGCCGGATGAGAAACGGTTGGATCATGGCCATGGATCGTCATGAAGCGCAACGGCTCCAGCGCGAGGCGGACCTCTGACACGTTCTCCCCCTTCAGGAATCGAACCATGGTTTCAAGCACCTTGGGGTTGGGCATCATGTCCTCGTGCCCGGCGTGTTGCACCACGATGTGTGTGCCCTTGCCAAAGCCAGGCATGAGCTTTTCGGTGAAGTGCGGGGGTGTTCGGCCGTCGAGCGTTCCGCTGAAAAACAGCGTGGGCACGTCGGTCACCAGCGGTGCCCGATGCGTGTCACCCAGTTCGGAAATTCCCCACGCGTCGTTGATCTCGGGCCAGGGGCCGTTGTTGGCCAGTCCGAAGACGGACGTCTTGGCTTCCTCTCGGACGCGCGCCCATCGCTCCTTGGATGCTCCGCACGCGCCGCGCATCACAAGCATCATGCCGGGAAGCTGGGTGAATTGCATGTAGCGCTTTCGCACGAACCAACGGAGAATCGAAGGATCATCCTGCTGGATCGAGTACAACAGGCGCGGAAAAACGGGAATGTCGCTGGTGTCTCCGAAATCCAAAGTGGTGATCAGGCGCAGGCCGAAGGCTCCGACGCGAATGTGAACGCGCCGTTTCGTCCGACTGTCCCTGAAGACCACATCCATCGGTTTGGCCTCGAGCTTGGCCAGCACGCTCTTGAGAAGCGCCATCATGTCGGGCACGTCGCGATTCACGTTCGAGTCCTTGGCCGCCAGATCCGAGAGCATTTGGAAGTGCTTGTCACCGTCCAGCGGCAGCTTCGTCATCTGGTCGGGTCCGGCCGACCCGACAAACACCGCCCGGTTGACGTGCGCGCCATGCCGCCGAAGGACGCTCATGCCCAGGTGGGTGCCATAGCTGTGTCCCAGCAGGTTGATCTTCTCGGCGCCCAAGGCGATGCGCAGGTCGTTGACGTCGTCCGCGCTCTGGACGGTGTTGTACGCGCTCAGGTCCACGCCCATCTCACGGAAATGAGCCGCGGCTCGCCGGCTGGGTCCGGCGAGGGAGCCAACGAGGGACTCGCGATCCTTGAAGAGATCGACCGGCGCGAGTTTCAAGGATTTCCAAGTCAGATTCGGCCTGGACCGCCCCGTGCCGCGCTGGTCGAGCAGGATGACGTCACCCACCTCGAGCAACTGTCGCCACATGGCGGTTCGCACCATCGGGGTGGCCGGGCTGCCCGGACCGCCGGCGAGGTAGATCAGCGGCGGACCGACGTTCTCCGATCGGCTCAAGAGTCGCAGGAAAGCCAGCTCGATCAGCTTGGAGTCGGGCTTGGTTCGGTTCTCGCGGACCCAAAGCGTTCCATACTCCGGCTGGAACCGCATTCCGTCGATCACGACGTAGGCGATCGGGTTCAGCGCAACCTCACCGGCCTCGTGAATCTGCCCCGAAGCGCTCGTCACCGCCACCCAAAGAGTGGCCGCCGCCAGGAGCCTCGCGGCCGGCTTCCTCGTCATCATACTCGTCATTCGTTTGCTTCCTTTCAGAACAATCCCGCGATCATTATACGCGAAGATGGGCCTGAGTGAATCACTGGATCGGGGCGAAGCGTTACGTGGCCCAGCCGCAACCGCGGAGCGTGTTGGACGTACAATGCTTGGACCGACGAATCCGGGACTGTTTCCGCACCATGACGGGACCCAATCCGGTGAAATGCCTACGCGCCCAGATAGCCTTGCTTCTTGCGGCGGCCACGCTCATCTCCGTCGCCGGCGCCAGCTTCCTACGAAGCTTCGACTGGTCTGCATCGCCGTGGGAAGGCGTGGCCTGTCACGTCGCCATCCGCGACGGCAACGTGCGGATCATACGGATGACGGCTGTTTCCGTGGCTTCGCACATCGGCGTGTCACCGCTGGAGAGGCACATTGCCCAACAGCGCCAGGTTCCGACGAAGGCGTTCCAATGGGATAGTGAGACGAGGACGCTGTCCGACACGACGCGTGTGTACGACACGATCATCGGACTGACGCTCTTCGCGCCGGCCTATCTCGCGATCTTCGCCAGCGTCGTTCTGGTTCCTCTTGTCCGCCGGCCATCACACGGTCGCCTTTTGATAGGTGAGCTGTGGAGACCGTCCAACCGCCGCACGATCGGCCGGCGGATTCTCGGATGGTGCCGCCGCGGAGCGATGGCGGTACTTGTGTTTGTCGCCGGGCTCTTCGCGATAGTGTGGGCTCAAAGTCATGGTCTTCTCTCCGGTCTGTCGATTCGACAGTACGCGGTCGGTCCGCTCCGGATTAAATCCTGGGGCCCCATCGTTTCGATTAGCGGCTCGGAAGAGTTGGTCGATCCGTTCGTTGTTCTCCGGACCGAGCAAGGAATTATAAACCTAGCCGGCTACGTTCGCGTCCCCAAGGCGTGGCCACAACCTGATCACAGCCTCCACTGGAGCGCGTTCCGTTGGCGAGTCAGCGGCCCTTTCACAGTCCGTTGCGGGCTTGGGCTTCCGCAATTCACGCAGGAGCAGCTAGCTTACTTTGGCAGGACCAACCCGGTACGGATCTCCGCGAGCGCACCTCTTTGGGCGCCGACCGCACTGTTTTCCGCCTGGCCTCTGTGGGCGTTCTTCCGCGGGCCGTGGCGCCGCTCGGGACGCCGAGCCGACGGTATTTGCCTTCAATGTGGCTACGATCTAACCGGGCTAACCGAGCCGCGATGCCCCGAATGTGGCACACCATTTGAGCCCTCGGATCAACTCGACCCGATCGAGCAACCCGCGGCGATGCGCAAAGTTTGTCACGGATAGCGAAGAATCGAGGTTGGCGCCTGGAGGGAGTAATGTCAAGGCGGCGACTCAGGGGCGGGCGGCGCTTGTGCCTCGGGCTCGGGTGGAGTACGCGTTCGCTTCAGACCGCATCAGTCGCCGGAGTCTCCATGCCCGCGCTTCGCTTGGGCATGCCACACGCCGTCCAACCCGCAGGCGGAGCCTGGTGCGCAAGCCACGAGTGCTACGCTTCGTCCCTGCGAACAGCGGGCGGTAGGCGAATCATCGCACGTTGAAATACTTCGCCTGCCGGTGATGAGTGATCAGGGCGGTGGTGCTCTGCTCGGGCTCAAGCTGGAACTCTTCACTGAGGGTCACGCCGATGCGCTCCGGCTTAAGCAATGGCCACAGCTTGACCTGGTCCTCCAGCCGCGGGCAGGCGGGGTAGCCGAAGCTGTATCGCGAGCCCTGGTAGCGCTGCTTGAAGATCTCCTGCTTGACGCGCGCGTCGGAATCGGCGATGCCCCACTCGACGCGGACCTGTTTGTGGATGTACTCGGCGAGCGCCTCGGCCAGCTCAACGCCCAAGCCGTGGAGGTGCAGGTAATCGACGTACTTGTCCGCGGCGAACCACTCGCGTGCCACGTCGCTGACGCGCCGGCCGACGGTGACGATCATGAAGCCGGCCACATCCACGACACCACTGGAAATCGGCGAGAAAAAATCGCTGAGACACCAATACGGCGGCTTGCCCATGCGCGGGAAGTCGAACCGGGCGACCTCCAGGTCGCGGCGCTTGGGGTCGTACACAATCAGCGTGTCGCCCTCGGACTGCACCGGCCAGAAGCCGTAGACGGCCTGTGGCAAGAGGATGTCCTCGCGCTGGCATCGCTCGACCAGCTCGCGAAGGATGGGTCGCACGTCGGTGCCGATGTATCGCTTAAACTCTTCCGGGCTGCGACGGTTCTTGCGATAACCCCATTGCACCTGGAACAGCATGTTTTCGTTGAGGTACGCCAGGGCGGCTTTGGGCTCGATGTGCTCGACCACGCGGGTGCCGAAAAACGGCGGCTCGGGCACCGGCTCCTCGCGGGAGATGTCCGACCGGGGCGGTGTGAATCCGTGCCGCTCGGAGGCCTCCTCGTGCAGGTCTCGTGGCCCGGGTCGGGGGGCGTCGTCTTCGCTAACGCGCGCGGCGGCTGAGGTAGCCCTTCTGGACGCCGTTGAATGGACCACCGGCGGTAGGCCGGCCGTACCGGCCATGATCGAGTCCATCAGGCTCAGCCCGGCGAAGGCGTCCTTGGCATAGAAGAGTGGTCCGTCGTATTCCGGTCGCAGGTCCTGCTCGACGTACTTGCGCGTCAGGGCGGCGCCGCCGAGGATGACGGGCACGTCGATGGCCCGCTCGTTGAGCACGGGTAGATTCTCGCGCATCACCACGGTTGATTTCACGAGCAGGCCTGACATACCAATGGCATCGGCGTCGTACTTGTGGAAAGCCTCGATGATGTTGTTGATCGGCTGCTTGATGCCGAGGTTGTAGACCTTGTAGCCGTTGTTGGTCAGGATGATATCGACGAGATTCTTGCCGATGTCATGCACGTCGCCTCGAACCGTCGCCAGAACGATCGAACCCTTGCCGCCGCTGTCCGCCTTGTCCATGTAGGGCTCGAGATGGCGTACCGAGGCCTTCATCGTCTCGGCCGACTGGAGCACGAAGGGTAGCTGCATCTGGCCGGCCGCAAACAGATCGCCCACCGTCTTCATCCCATCGAGCAGGATTTCGTTGACGATGTCCAGCGGGCGCTGGGTGAGCATGGCCTCGTCGAGGTCCTCTTCCAGACCGGTTCGATCGCCGTTGATGATGCGCGCCTTGAGCCGAGCCTCTACGGTTCTGTGCTCTTTCTCCTCTTCCGGCGGCGCGGCGCCGGCCTCGTCAAAGGCCGCGAGCAACTCGTGCAGCGGATCGTACCCTTCGCGCCGACGGTCATGGATCAAGTCCTCGGCCAGTCGGCGGTGCGGGTCCTCGATCTTGAACAGCGGCAGGATACCCGTGGCGTGAAGGATGGCCGCGTCCAGTCCCTGCTTACGGGCGTGGTGCAAAAACACGCTGTTGAGCACCCGACGCGCCGGCGGCTTGATCCCGAAGCTGATGTTGCTGAGCCCCAGCAGCGTATGCGCGCCGGGGCAGGCTTCTTTGATGCGCCCGATCGACTTCAGCGTTTCGTGTCCCAGGCACCGGTCGTCCTCGTTGCCGGTGCATATGGTGAACGTCAGCGGGTCGAAGATCAGGTCTTCGGCGTGAAGACCGTGCCGCTTCGTGCAAAGGTCGAAAATGCGCCGGGCGATTTCGACCTTGCGTTCGCACGTCTTGGCCATCCCCTCTTCGTCGATGGTCAGGGCGATGACGGCCGCTCCGTACCGCTTGGCCAATTGGCACACCTGGTCGAGCCGGTCCTCGCCGTCTTCGAGATTGATCGAGTTGATGATGCACTTTCCGCCGGCCAGCTTGAGCGACGCCTCGATGACCGGCACTTCGGTGCTGTCAATCACCAGGGGCGCGGTCACATCAGTGACCAGCCGGCGCAGCAGGGTCTCCATGTCGGCCGTTTCGTCGCGTCCGACATAGGCGGCACAAACATCCAACAGGTGACTGCCGTGCCCCACCTGCTCACGGGCCATCTTGACCATGCCGTCGATGTCGCCGGCGCCTAGCAGTTCGCGGAACTTCTTGGATCCGTTCGCGTTGGTTCGTTCGCCGATGGCGAGGACGGCGTTTTCCTGGCGAAGCGAAACCGCCTGATAGAGGCTCGAGACGCTGGGCTCGCTCGTCACGCGCCGCGGCGTCGGCGTTTTCCCCGAGACGGCATCCACCACGGCGGCCATGTGCGCCGGCGTGGTTCCGCAACACCCGCCGACAATGTTGACCCCGTCCTGCTCGACGAACTCGGCAAGCCATTTCGCCAGCTCCTGCGGCGTCAGGGCGTAGTAGGGCTTGCCATCGACAAGCTGGGGCAAGCCTGCGTTGGGTTGAACGACAAGAACACGCTCGCAGTTGGCGCCAAGGTAGCGAACGTGCTCGCTCATTTCCTGTGGCCCGGTCGCACAGTTCAGCCCCAGACCCCCGACCTGGTCGTAGGCCTGAAGTGCCACAACCGCGGCAGCGATGTCCGTGCCGACGAGCATGGTGCCCGTGGTTTCGATCGTCACCGTACAGATGATGGGCACGCGCCGACCCTTCTCGGCCATGGCATCGGTCGCGGCTACAATGGCGCACTTGGCCTGAAGGATGTCCTGGCAGGTCTCGATGACCAGGGCATCCACGCCGCCGTCGATCAGACCGCGCGCCTGCTCGCGGTAGCTGTCGTGGAGTATGTCCCAGGTCGCTTGCCGCAACGACGGCAGCTTGGTTCCCGGACCCATCGAGCCGACGGTGAACCGTGGTCGCGCGGGTTTCTCGAAGGCCGCACATGCCTCGCGCGCCAGCTGGGCGGCGCGTTTGTTGATTTCGTAGGTCTTTTCGGAGAGCCCGAACTCATCGAACACGACCTTGTTGGCCCCGAACGTGTTGGTCAAAACCGCGTCGCAGCCCACGGAAAGAAAGGAGCGATGAATCTCGCGCACCACGTCCGGGCGCGTAAGCACAAGGATCTCGGTGCAGTTTTCCAGATCGTTGAAGTCCGACAAGGGCAGGTCGTGCTGGTGAACGCTTGTGCCCATGGCGCCGTCGAAGACCAGGACGCGCTGCTTGGCGAGTTCGAGGATGTCGGGCTTTTTCATAGGGGTCTCTGGGACGGGTCCGCAAACGATGACGTGACTGTTCCGGTGGGTGTCTCGTGTTCGACCGGCCGGTCGCGCCTCGGGTAGGGCGGGCTATTGCCCGCCTTGTTTTTGTCGAACGGCGGGCAAGAGCCCGCCCTATGTTTCTTATGTCACATCTTCGGCGACGGGGCCAACCTCTTGACAGAAATAATCTTACCGATGGCCCTCCTCTTGTCAAAACCGGGGATGAGCCTTTGAACGGTGCAGCCGGATCACGAGCCCCGGGTTGTCGTCACCTCGCGGAAGTAGGCCACCGTCTTCGCCAGACCATCTTTCAGCGAGACACCGGGCTCCCAGTCAAGTCGCTGCTTGGCCCGCGTGCTGTCGGGGCGCCGCCGGACCGGGTCGTTGATCGGTAACGGGAAACGCTCCACGTCGAGCTTCCGGCCGATCAGTTCGCCCAGGCACGCGACGACGTCGTTCATCGACCGTTCGTCGGCGCTGCCCAGGTTGACCGGTTCGTTCGCGCCGTCTTCCTCGTATTCCATCAGGCGGACCAGACCCCCGATCAGATCATCGACATAGCAGAAGCATCGCGTCTGCGAACCGTCACCATAGATCGTCAAGGGCTCCCCCTTGATCGCTTGCACGATGAAGTTCGAGATCACCCGGCCGTCGCCGACAGCCATGCGCGGCCCGTAGGTATTGAAGATGCGCGCGATGCGAATGTCAACGTCGTTTTGGCGGTGGTAGTCGACCATCAGCGTCTCGGCCACGCGCTTTCCCTCGTCGTAGCAGCTACGCGGCCCGATGGGGTTGACGTTGCCCCAGTAGGTCTCCTTCTGTGGATGCTCGGCCGGGTCGCCGTATACCTCGCTTGTGGAAGCCTGAAGAATGCGGGCCTTCACGCGCTTGGCCAGACCGAGCATGTTGAGCGTGCCCATGACCGAGGTCTTCACGGTCTTGACCGGGTTGTACTGATAGTGAATGGGTGAGGCCGGACAGGCGAGATTGAAGATCCAGTCCACCTCGAGCAGGATCGGGTTGACCACGTCGTGGCGGACGAACTCGAAGTCGGGGCGACCGAGCAGGTGAGCGATGTTGTTCTTCGAGCCGGTGAACAGGTTATCGAGGGCGATCACGTCATGCCCGTCGCCAAGCAGACGATCGCAAAGGTGGCTTCCCAGGAACCCCGCTCCGCCCGTGACAAGTGTACGCATCGTGAGTCTCCCAACGCCGTCTTGCGGCTAGCTCGCAGGTACACCCGTCCGATCAACCGTACCCACCGGGTCGCCCGCCAAGGCGCCTGCACCGCAAAACTCGCGAACCGACGCGGCCACGTGCCGTTGATCGTCATCGCTCAGCATCGGGTGGCACGGCAGGGAAAGGATTCGCTCGCACGTTCGCTCAGCGACCGGGAACGAGCCCGGCTTGTGACCAAGCGAGGCGAAGCACGGCTGAAGATGAAGCGGCATGGGGTAGTATACGCCCGTCGCGATGCCGCGATCCTTCAGGAACGTCGCCAACTCGTCGCGGCGATCGGTGAGAATGGAATAGTGGTGGTAGACGGGCTCGTGACCCGCCGGCACGAATGGCGTGGATACGCCGGTGCCCGCAAGCATCTCGTCGTAGCGCGCGGCGTTTGCGCGTCGCAGCCGCGAAAACTCGGCCAGGTGCTTCAGCTTGACCAGGAGAATGGCCGCCTTCATCGTGTCGAGCCGGAAGTTGCCGCCGACGCGGTCGTGGACATACGTCCCGGACTGTCCCTGATTGCGAAGCTGCCGGGCGATGGCCGCCAGGTCCGAGTCGCTCGTCAGAATCATCCCGCCTTCACCAAAGCCGCCCAGGTTCTTCGACGGATAGGTCGAAAAGCACGACACGCGCCCAAGCGTTCCGGCCGATCGACCGTGATAGGTCGCGTCGATCGCCTGCGCGGCGTCTTCGATGACGGTAAGGCCCGCTCGGGCGGCTGCCTCGTTGATGGCGTCCATTTCCGCGCACTGACCGAACACGTGGACGGCGATGATCGCCTTGGTCCGGTCGGTGATCGCCGCCTGCGTCTTCGTCGGGTCCAGATTGAAGGTGCGCTCGTCGATGTCCACGAAGACCGGCCTTGCACCGACGCGCCACACGGCGCCGGCCGTGGCGAAGAACGTAAACGAGGGAACCATCACCTCGTCGCCGGCACCGATCTCCAGAGCCATCAGCGTACAGAGCAGCGCATCCGTCCCGCTGCTGACCGCGACACAATTGGTGACGCCGACGCGTTCGCAGAGCGCCCGCTCGAGTTCGCCGACGGCCGGGCCGTTGATGAACTGCTGGCTCTCAAGCACGGCGATCGCCGAAGCCCGGACCTCGTCCCCAAGTAGTTTGAACTCAGCAGGCAAATCCAGCATGGATACCCTTCTCATCGGATCATCCGGTTGAACAGGTGTCGCGTGCGAATCGGCACGCATCACGGACACACAATCTTCGGGTCGATACAACGGTGGCGAGTATAGAAACGGGCGCCGAAAACGGCAAGATCAAGCCATCGAGGCCCCCGCTTCTGATGATTTTGACAGGCCGGGCCACCCCGCTACGTCTTAGGTAGAGAGACAAGTAGACAGACGCGGTCTCCGGTGAGCGCCCGCTTCCCGCTCTGCCCGCGTAAACCACGAACGAGAGCCCACGAGATGATCAAGACAAGACTGCATGCGCTTTCCGTCCTGCTCGCCGTCACCTTCGCCACGGTCGCCTTTGCCCAACAAGCCGACCGCAGGCCGGAACCCGCCGGCACGGGCGAACCCAGCACTACCGACATGGCCAAGAGGCTCTCGGACTATCTCGACGGCTTGGTTGCCAAGGACAGGTTCTCCGGCGCGGTCCTGTTGGCCAAGGACGGCAAGCCGGTTTTCAAGAAGGCCTATGGACTAGCCAGCAAGCGATACAACGTTCCCAACCGCGTCGATACCAAGTTCAACCTGGGCTCCATGAACAAGATGTTTACCGGGGTGGCCATCTGCCAGCTCGCTCAGCAGGGCAAGCTCTCGTTCGACGACCCGATCATCAAACACATTCCCGACTACCCCAACAAGGAAGTGGCCGAAAAGGTCACGATTCATCATCTTCTCACGCACACCTCGGGGCTGGGCTCATACTGGAACGAAAAGTACGAGAACGACTGGAAGACGATTCGTACGGTCGAAGGATTCCTGAACACGTTCGTGGACGAGCCGCTCGCGTTCGAGCCCGGCGAACGATTTCAATACTCCAACAGCGGGCCGATCGTCCTCGGCCGGATCATCGAGAAGATCACCGGCCAGTCCTACTACGACTATGTCCGGGAGAACATCTATCAGCCGACCGGCATGTACAACACCGACTGCTACGAGATGGATCGCCCCACGCCCAACCTGGCCATCGGTTACACGAACCTGAACTACGACGGATCCAAGGGGAGAGGGCCCAGGCGCAACAACCTCTTCCTCCACTCGGTCAAGGGCGGCCCCGCCGGCGGCGGATACTCGACCGTGGAAGACCTGCTGAAATTCGCCACTGCGGTCCAAGACCACAAGCTGCTCAACGCCAAGTACACGGCCACCATGCTGGAGGGAAAATCCGCCATGGGACCGGGCTCGATGTACGCCTACCTCTTCGGTGACAACAAGCGCAACGGTCACCGCTCGTATGGCCACAACGGTGGCGCGCCCGGCATCAATGCCAACCTGAGATTCTATCCAGCGCTCGGCTACACGTTCGCGGTCATGGCCAACTACGACGGGGTCGCCATGCGTGTTTCAGGCTTCATTGAGAGGATGCTTGGCGCGATTCCATCGACCGACGCGCGAGAACTTGCCGGCTCCCCGGACGACGCTCAAAGCTTCAAACCGCCCTATCGCATGGGTGTCGGCCTCGAACTCGACGGGCATGAAGCGCGTATCAGTTATGTGGAAGAGGACTCCCCCGCGGAAAAGGCAGGTCTGCTCGCGGATGACGTGCTGCTCGCGATCAACGGACAGACGCTGGACGGCGAGGCCTTGGACCTGTTGAACAAGGTGCTCAGTTCGCCGAATGCGTTCACCATCAAGGTTCGTCGCGGCGACAAGACGCTGAACGTGAAGCTGACACCGGAGAAATCCGGAAACTAGCGCATCCTCGCGCCTAAGTTTTGGTTCATCCGCGGCGGGTGGCATGGTCCACGCTTGCGTGGCCATGCGGGGCGCCGTTTGAGTTGCCAGTGCCGAGCATCTTTGCGCTCCGTCAGTGCCCCGTCAAAGAGCGTTCATTTGACGGGGATCGTCCGGAAGTGATGACGCATTCACGTTGAGCGGGCCGGCGTCCAAACCCGCATGGGCTCTTGCACTGGACCACCGCCAGTCAATGTCGCGCTCGCACAGTTTTCGTCGAACAGGATTCCCGTGAATGTAGTCGATCGTTTCCCAAACATATTTCGGGGACCAAAGGTTGCGATCGTAACCACCCCCGCGTTGCCAGAAGCGAAGCGACGTCTTTCCGTTGGGTTGGCGGTCGGTCATCATCGCAAGCCGCGACGGCGCGTTTTTCTTCACATACAGGATCGCCCGCTTGGAGACGGGTTGTTTCAAGCTGCTGAGAATCCGGCTGATGTCATACGGGTCCTGACGCGGATGCACGAGGACATGCACATGTTCGGGCATCACGACATACGCCCAAAGATCGAGCTCGTGCGTGCAACAGGTACGCCCGATGGCGTCGAGCAGCCAAACTCTTGTTCGTTCCCGCGATAGGAAAGGCCGGCGTCGGAAGCAGCAGAATGTTAGCGAATGAGCGTGCCCCGGTTCGTTGTGCCGCTTGCAAGTCTTGCGCTTGGCCGCGCTATGGGATGTTTCACCTGCGGGCATGGCAGAATTCTAGGCCGCGCTTCTGTTACCAGCAAGCATGGCCACGCGAGCGTGGACCATGCCACCCAACCCAGGCTCACACCGGGGGGAACCGGCAACTAGCGCCTACGGCGGAAGTGATCGACCGAACCATTCGTCGTAGCCCTCGGCGCCGTTGAACAGGTCAATCAGGCGCAAGAGGTCGGCCGGGCTTGGCTGACTCGAGCGGTCGAGGTCGGTGGACCAGATCGGTCTTTTGGGGCCGATCTCGTTGAGGGCGTCGTGGAGTTCGAAGACGTCATTGGTGTCGGTCACACCGTCGGCGTTGACGTCGCCCGGCAGGAACCCGAGGGTGACACTGAGGTTGCTGTTGGTGTCGGTGATGGTTGCCCGCGTGCCCGGCTCAAGCGGCTTGTCGAACGTGAGACGAACGGTGCGGGCGCCGAGCTGTTCAAAACCGGCCACCACGGGCGCCGCGTCGATCCCACCCGCCTGGCTGATGCCGAACGTGGCGACCGCCAATAGGCAGGTGTCTCCGTTATACACGAGATCAACCGACTGCCATCCCTGGTTCGTCGTGTCGAGCGGGTTCGTGGGTTGCCGCGCGTCAATGGCGCCATCGGTGGGAACTGAAAGGAGAATCTCGCGCGCGGTGTTCGCGTCGGTGATCATGATGACAATCGTGCGGCTTCGCGTGGTCCCATCGAACGTGAACGAGCCGGTCACCGTTGCACAGGTGTCGCTGGTTACGCCGGCGGCCGTCAGCAAACCGCTCCCGTCGATTGTGCCTACGGTCGGTGGGTCCACGGTCCAGACGGCTTGCGAGGTCACGTCCTCATCGGGCGCGATGAGAAAGTCGGCCGTCGCGGTGAACTGAAGCGTGTCGCCCTCGACCACGGTGTCGGCCGGCGCGGACACGGCCACGCGGCGCAGCTCATCGACCGCCAGGCAGATCGGCGTCACGCCGTCTCGGAAGAACGTGATGTCGGGAATGGTCAGCGAGGGGTGAAACCGGTTGCTGCACGTCAGGGTTGCGTTCATGGTGAACCCGGGGGTCGAACAACTGCAGTGCCCCGCGCTCCAGTTGTGGCCCAGCTCGTGAGCGGAAAGGTCCGTCGTACACGCGAACTGTCCGCAGCAGTCGGATTCAACCACGCTGTAGCCGAACATGGATGAGCAAATGCTGTTTGGCCAGGCAATGCCCACCGTGCCTCCAACGATCGACTTACCCGTGAAGAGCTGTGCCACGTCGCGATGAACTCCCCCTTGTTCCGCGACCCAGTGGTCTCTGAACCGAAACAGGAGATTGTCTGCGATCTCGCAGTTCGGGTCGTTGGGCACCGGGAAGTCGCAGTCGGTGTATGGGCTGGCCGCGGCACTGGTTCGCGTAATGATGGTCGTGATGACGTGCCGGATGTTGACGTCGCGCTCGTACTGAAGGTTGACCGTGTTGATGACGCTTTCGATCCGCGTCTCCGTCGCTGCGTCGCTGCTGCCGCGGCGCAGGAAGTATTCGAAGTCCGCATCGATGGCCAGTTCCGCAAACGTCGGCCCGGTGCCGGCGATGGTTCCCAATGACTCTTGCGCCTGGAACTGCGCCACGGCGCCGGCGATGTTCCCCGGCAACACCTGACAGGTTCCACCGGAGGGGATGATGTCCTGATCGCGGTAGACGGCGTGCTGGTTCGCACCGGCCGCCGCAACCCGCCCGAAGATCGGCTCGACCCAGACACTCGAGCCGTCCGGCAGGAGCACCCGCGCGATGAGCCCTACGTCGGTGAGGGTGGCCGCGACCACCGCGCCTTCGATCTCCGGCACGGTGCCGCGCATGGTGGTGACGGGTGTCGCGGGCATTTCGACGTATGAGCCATCGTCGATCTGCGCCAAGACCTTATAGTCGTCCGTCCGATTCGAAAAGGGAACGAGTTCCAGTGAACAGGGTCGCCCCTGGATGGGCACGTGGACTGTGGCCGCGCCGCCGAGCCCGCGAGCAGCCCTGATCGTCACAACCTCGCTGGCCGTGACGCCAAGTGCCATGTTCACGTCGGCCGCCAGGGTACGGACCGCGGAGCGTCCGCCAACGGGTGGCTTTTGCGCATAAGTGGGCGGGCAGAGATGAGCCAAAAGAGCGGCGGCGGCTAGGTAGACAAGCCTGGACGTGCCGAGGGTTCGTGGCCTCAACTCGCGCGCGCTCCGCGGCCTTGTTTCACTGTGTGGACGTACCAATTCGATGTTTCACCCCCATCCCGGATGGAACCAGGCACAGCCTCGCCGTCTGAGCCCCGGTGCGTCGTAGTGTCGTTGTGTCGTCTTCTGATTCTGATCGTACGCCACGCACATCCCGTGGGATGCGACGGCCCGTTTTTCGCTCGTTGCGATCGAAGGCGAGCCCCCAGCGTCCGCCCAAGGTGGACCGACGGTACGCCTCCACACGGCGTTCAATCGTGCTCGGTTTCAGACGGCACCCCCATTGGCGTTACCTATTATGGATGCCATCAACCGGGTATTCAACTCAAGCCCTATAAGAAGTCTCTAACCGGCGGCCGGTGCGTACTGTCTGACTTTTGTAAAGTGGCCGTTCTGCGCCCCCCGCGCGCACGGCGGCCGCGTTGATAATCCCGGACTCTTCGCGACCGACCGGTCGCGGGCGCGGCGGTGTCGATGGACGCCGCGCGCCAGCGAGCGTAGGCTGCCGACCGTCCGATATCAGAGTGTTCGCCGCCCGAAGAGGGTGTATAAGAAGGGTCATGACGAACCGAGCCGCGACCGTGAGGGAGCGATTTCGAGTGCGAAACCGGACCGCTTCCTTACGGGCGCGGCTCGGAAAGAGCCTTCTTAAACACGCCCTAAGGGACCGACGCGCACCGATGGAAGCGGCGTGGTCGCCAAAGGGGATGCCAGCAGATGACAGGGAGCTTCACCATGACGCGTTTCGGTCTGACCGCTTCTTTCGTTCTAGCCTTGCTCGCCCTACCGGACGTTCGCGCGATGGGCGACGAGGATGTCAAAACCGTGACGGTCACCGGAACGGGAATCTCGGAGCGGGCCGCTCGACACGACGCCCTTCGCAATGCCCTGGAGCAAGGCGCCGGCGTCGAGATCAGTGCGCGGAGCGAAGTGCGGGACTTCGCCCTGATTCGCGACACGATCTACGCCCGGGCCGACGGCATCGTCACCGACTTCGAGATTCTTGAGCAGGGTGACGCGACCGGCGGGGTCAAGTTTTGCAGGCTTCGCGCGACCGTCAGTCGAAAAGCCGTCGCGTCTCATTGGGGTGCGCTGCAAAATGTGCTCGAACAGGTCGGGCGACCCGGCGTGGCGGTCTACATCGACGAACGCATCGACGGCGTGTTACAGGACAGCAGCATCCTCGAAACACAGATCGAGCACCGATTGCTCGAGGTGGGCTTCAACGTCTACGCCGGCAGCCAGCTTCGCGCCATTGCCGAGCGAGAGTCGGCAGACGCCGCGGCCAACGACAACGCGGCCAAGATGCAAGCGATCGCCAAGAACTTCGGCGCGCGGATTTTCATCACCGGAACAGCAGGGGCCGACGCCGCGGGTGTCCGCGACCTCGCCGGTCAGGCGGTGGCGATGTACAACTGCGATGCCGCGATCAAGATGTATCACACCGACACCGGGCAGTTGCTGGCGAGCGAATCGTTGGCCAACCGGCGCGGCGGCGCTCGCGGGTTCAACGAACACTCTCGCCAGGGCGGCAAGAAGGCCCTGGAAAACGCCGGCGCGGAACTCGTCGAGGCGTGCTATCAGAACGTGATGAAGCGCTGGGCCACGCGGATCAGCGCCGGTGGCGAGCTGGTTCTCGAAGTCGAGGGCATGCGCATGATCGACGTCATCAAGCTGAGAAAAAAGCTGCTGGATCTCGACCCCGACCGCATCCGGGCGGTCAACCACTCGCTGTCGAAGGGGGTGGCCACGTTCCGCATCAAGGCCCGGATGACCGCCGAGGAACTGGCCGAGCACCTGGTCGCGGACGACTGGGCCGCCATCATCGAGGTCGTCGATCTGTCGGCCAACCGCCTGCAAGCCAAGAAGGTCGGCTCTTAGTGCCGTGTCCAGAAAGGTGATTCGAGTCTTTGCGGCTCCGATCGCTGGGGGGCACCTATTTGAAGGAACGTAGAGCGGGCTATTGCCCGCCGTTTACTCGACCGAACGGCGGGCAATAGCCCGCCCTACCCGCTCCTAGCTTGCCTCGATGTGCCGAATCAGGTGATCTTTCTTCATGACCACCTGGACCTGCTTGCCCTTGGCGAGCAGTCGCCCGTCGAGGTGGGCGGTCAGGTTGCACACGACGCGGCGCGGTGACGCCTCGACCAGCTCGGCGCGGATCAACACCGTCCGTCCGACAGGGCAGGGCGCCAGATGATCAACGCTGACGTGGGCGCCGATCCCTTCCTCGTGGTCCTCCAGGTAGTCCACCAGCACCTTGCGGGCGGCCAACTCGAAATGGTGTGCTACCGACCACGTGGAATAGCATCGATGGACGATGACGCCGTCGAAGGCCGGGCACATGGCCTCCGTCACGACGATGCTGATTTCACGCGTGATGCCCGGGACGAACCCTGGTTTCATGGCAAACTCTATCCAGCGGCCCCAAGCGTAGGCCCCGGAATCCCGCGGCGGTGGGCCAGGCGGCGTGCCCACGGGCCTATTCGGCGACTGTTGCCTCGGAGCGACCCGGCGCTGACGAAGCTCGGCCGCGACGATTCCACCTGCGTCTTGGGGTCAAAAACGCCCATCCGCCACTCTATCTGTCGGCCCGCCGCCCGGCAATCGGCACCTGTGGATTGTTGACGACGGACATGGGTGCGGTACAATAAGGGGCTATGCCAAACGGACGAATCAGCTTCTTAGCGGCCGCTCTTGCGCTGCTCGCGATCGCGCCGGTCGTCGCTGCGCCCAAGACGGGCGTGTCCTGGCAGTTGGACATGCGGTTCCACGACCCCCAGCGTATCGAGATCGTCCATCCGGGCGACACGGAGCCGACGGTCTACTGGTATCTGATCTACGAGGTCACCAACAATACCGGACGTGACCGACAGTTTTTCCCGTCGTTTCGCCTGGTGACCGGTACGCTTCAGGTGGTGGAAGGCGGTGCCAACATCAGCCCGACGATCTACAACCGGGTCATCGCCCGGCACCGGCGGGAGTTTCCGTTCCTGGCGCCGCCCGTGAAGGTAACCGGGCTCCTGCTTCAAGGACGCGAGAACGCCCGGGCATCGGTTGCGATCTTCCGTGATTTCGACCCAAACGCCGCTCGGTTCACGATCTACGCCGCGGGCTTGTCCGGCGATTTCCAGCGTTCGCCGAATCCGGCGTTCGACCGTAACGAAAAAGAATCCGCGAGCAACCGGCGACATTTTCACCACCGTCGAACCCTTGCGATTGAATATGAGTTGCCGGGTGATCCGGCCTTCAGGAGCCGGGTAAAGCCCATCCGCCGCCTTCGGCAATGGGTCATGCGATAGAGACGCTCGCTTTTGATGCGGAATCAGGGCGGCTGATCGCCCCTGGCCCGTGCGAGCATTCAGGAGTCAACCGATATGGCACATAAAAAGGGTCAGGGGTCGTCTCGCAACGGTCGTGACAGCAACCCTCAGTATCGCGGCGTCAAGCGCTACGCGGGCGAAACCGTGACGGTGGGTACCATCATCATCCGTCAATGCGGCACCCCGCACCTTCCCGGTCGGCACGTCGGCAAGGGTCGTGATGACACTTTGTTCGCCTTGTCGGACGGCGTCGTCCGGTTCCGCGGCCGAAAGGTCGATGTGGTGCCGGCTTCGGCGTAACCGACAGACGTTTTGGTGTAAGATCTCCGGAGGATGGCCACGGTGCCGTCCTCCGTTTTCATAGCCCCGCAAGCAAAAGCCGCGGTTCCTCATGTTCATCGACGAAGCCGAAATCCAGGTTCGCGCGGGTAAAGGGGGCGACGGCTGCCTCAGCTTTCGACGCGAGAAGTACATCCCCAAGGGCGGTCCCGACGGCGGCGACGGGGGCGACGGGGGAAGCGTATACGCCGAGGCCACACCGGGCGTCGATACGCTGCTCGATTTCTCCGGGCGACACCACTGGTACGCCGCGAACGGACAGCCGGGCGAAAGCAAGAACAAGTCGGGTCGAAAGGGTGGTGACCTCATCCTCCAACTGCCGCCCGGCACGCTGATCTACGACTGCGAGACCAACGTTCGCATCAAGGACCTCTCCGACGTGGGCGAGCGGATCACGATCGCACAAGGCGGTCGGGGCGGACGGGGCAACACCCGCTTCGCGCGGGCAACGAATCAGACGCCGCGGGAGTTTGAGACCGGTACCCCGGGTCAGGAGCGCCGCCTCCGTCTCGAACTCAAGCTCATCGCCGACGTAGGTATCGTGGGCATGCCCAACGCGGGCAAGAGCACGCTCCTGGCACGCATATCCAAGGCCCGCCCGAAGATCGCGGACTATCCGTTCACGACGTTGAGACCGCAGCTCGGCATTGTGGAACTGACAGGACAGCGCCGCTTCGTGATGGCCGACATCCCCGGGCTCATCGAGGGAGCCCACGACGGCGCCGGCTTGGGTGATGCCTTCTTGAGGCACATCGAGCGGACTCGCGTCATTTTGCACATGGTCGATGTGGGCTCGGACGATCCGCCGCTTCCACCGGCAGAGGCCTATCGGGCGATTCGCGCGGAACTTGCCCGGTTCAGTGATACATTGGCCGGGAAAGACGAGTTGATTGTGGGCAGCAAGCTGGACCTGACCGATGGCGAGGAGCCCATAGGGGCGTTCGCCGAGGAGATTGGCAAGAAGGTCTTGCCGGTCAGCGCGGTCAGCGGTAAAGGAGTGTCGGCGCTGTTGGAAGCGCTGTGGCCGCTTGTCGGCCGAGGCAAGGAGGCGCGACCGGCCGATCCGGTCCTTCCTACTCCACCGCACCGGACGCAGACATGATCTACAAAGTACCCCCATTTGATCCCGATGCCCCGATCATCGTCATCGACATCGGCAACACCACGGTGACGCTCGCCACGTGGCAATCAGACCGACTGAACGCCTCGTTGTCCGTCCCCACGACGGATCAGACGGCCTTTTCCGAGGCGTATTCGGCCCATTTGGACTCGTCGGACCGCGGGTCCATCGGCGCGACGGTGATCGCCTCCGTCGTCCCCGAGGCGCTTGAACGCATTCGTGAGTTCATAGACGGCCGGCAGGACAAAGAGCCGCTGGTCGTCGGTGAGTCCGTTCCGCTTCCGATCGATGTGAAGGTTGCGGACCCCCGGCTGATCGGGGTTGATCGGGTGTGTGCCGCCGCGGCCGCCTTTGACAAACTTGAGAGAGGTTGCACGGTCGTGGACTTCGGGTCGGCCGTCACGGTCGATCTGATCGACGACGACGGAGTTCTGCTCGGCGGGGCCATCATGCCGGGCATCAAGATGCAACTTCGCGCCTTGCACGAGTTCACCTCTGCGCTCCCGGCGGTGGAGCCGGGGATTCCGGAGCAACCCTATGGGCGCGACACCGAGGAGGCCATGCAGACCGGAGTCTGCCGCGGAATGGCCGGCGCGGTACGGGCCATTGTCGAGGGCTATGCGTCGCACCTGAACCACTGGCCCGACGTCATCGCAACCGGCGGTGATGTCGAGTTCGTGGCTCCTCATTGCGACTTTCTGGACACGCTGGTGGCGAACCTGACTCTGCACGGCCTGGGGGTTGCCTACCGTAAACACATCGCAACGGCTTTGGGATGAGCGGGGGGGAAGCTTGTTCCTGCGCCGTCCTGACGCCACCCGGCGCCGGGGCCATCGCGGTCATTCGCGTACAGGGGCCGCAAGCCGCTTCGGTCGTCGCTTCGCTGCTTCGCCACAAGGGGTGGCACCCCGGCAAGAACGAGCCCGCCTTGGCGTCGCTCCCTCACTCGGCAAAATTGCACTATTCGAGGATCGTCAGCGGCGAAGAGAGCATCGATGACGTCATCGTCAGTTGGAGCCCACAACGGGAACCTCCGGCTATCGATATCTGTGCTCATGGCGGCGTGCGCGTGGTCGAGCGAATCCTCGAGGCGCTCAAGCGAAGGGGTGTGACGGTTTCGGATCGAACCAGGAACCCCGCCTCGCCTTGGCAAGCGGCTAATCGAATCGAAGACGAGGCCCTCCGCATGCTTGCGACGGCCAAGACCGGCCGCGCCGTGCGCTTCCTCGCTGCGCAGCGGGTTCAGCTCACGGACCACCTCGACGCGATCGCCGCGGATTGCCTGACGAACCCGGATGCGGCCCACCCGGCCATCGCCGACCTGCTCGATCGCTATGCCGCGGCTCGACGGCTTCTTCAAGGCGCGACGGTCGCTCTGGTCGGCCCGCCAAACAGCGGAAAATCGAGCCTGTTCAACCGGTTGGCCGGCCGGCACGCGGCCACCGTCTCGGCACAGCCGGGCACGACACGGGATTGGGTTGCCGCTGACGTGGAGATGGGTGGCGTTCCCATCACGCTGGCGGATACGGCTGGTCGGCACGACGCGGTCAACCCCTTGGAGCGCCGAGGCATCGCGGTCGGTCGGCAGGTCGGGGGCGATGCGGAGGTGCGTCTGTTGGTACTGGACGGCTCGATCCCGCTCGACGCCTCGGCGGCCACCCTAAGGGCGGAGTTGGATTCGCCATCTCCGCTGTTGGTTTTGGCGAACAAGTCCGACCTGGAGCACGCCTGGGAGCCGGGTGACATCCACGCGATCGGCCAACTCGCGGGAAGCCCGGTGATTCGGACCTCGGCCACCACGGGTGCCGGGGCGGAGAACGTGCCCACCCATGTTCTCAAGGCCCTTGGGCTTGACGATTTCCGCGATTCGAGCCCCTGCCTGTTCTCGGGTCGTCAGGCCTGTATCGCTGCGGATGTCCTATCCAGCTTACCGGCGAGCGGGGGTCTGGCCTCGGCCGGAATCCGGAAGGGATTAATCGGACCTTGAGCAAGTGACTCGGCTCATGCGCGGGCTATAATCCTGCGGCGTTTCGGACCGCGGGCGCGGCTTGACCTGGAACGTCGGACGCGGGCATCAACCGCGAGGGCGAAAACGCCTTTCCGGTTGATGTGGGCCAACGGGCTGCCTACAGTCTGAATGGCTAGGCGAAAGCCCCACGATGCGTCTGAGGCCAAGCGCCGCCGGGCTGTGGGTGCGGCGCTTCGGATTCGTACATGTCCGCCATTGATGATTCTCAACTCGGTCGGCTTCTGGTAGAGCGCAAGCTTTGTACTCGCAATGAGATAGAGTTGGTCCGCGCCGAGCTCAAGACCCACGCAAATCTGAATAACGGTACAGGCCTGGGCCTGCTCCTCGTCGAACAAGGGTATGTCACGCATAGCCAGATCAATCGGCTGACGCGCGACACCGACGAGGATTCGATGTACCGCCCGGCACAGCAGATTCCGGGATTCCAGATCCTCGGCAAGCTCGGTCAAGGTGCCATGGCCGTTGTGTTCAAGGCCAAGCAGCTCAGCCTCGATCGCACCGTCGCGATCAAGGTGCTCCCCAAGCGACTCAGCGAGAACCCGGAGTTCGTCGAGCGTTTCTACCGCGAAGGGCGCGCGGCCGCCCGGCTCAACCATCCGCACATCGTCCAGGCCTACGACGTCGGCGAGGCCGGCAGCTATCACTACTTCGTGATGGAATACATCGACGGTCAAACGGTCTACGACCTGTTGACCGAGAGCCGGGCCATCAAAGAGCCGGAGGCGATTCGCCTGGTCCTCGAAGCCGCCCGATCACTGGAGCACGCCCACGCGCAAGGGTTGATCCACCGCGACGTGAAACCCAAGAACCTGATGATCAGCAAAGAAGGGGTTCTGAAGCTTGCTGACATGGGTCTGGCACGCGAGATCAAGGATTTTGCCACGGCCAACGCCGAGGCCGGGCGTGCCTACGGAACACCGTACTACATCTCGCCGGAACAGATTCGCGGCGAGATCACCATCGACGCCCGAGCGGACGTCTACGGTCTCGGGGCGACGTTTTACCACATGGTCACGGGTCAGGTGCCGTACGACGGGAACACGCCGTCCGCGGTGATGCACAAGCACCTGAAAAACACGCTCGTCCCTCCCGATCACCTCAATCATGCGCTCACTTCCGGCGTTGGCGAAATCATCGAGGTGATGATGGCCAAGTCGCCGGATGATCGGTACCCGTCGATGACGGAGCTCATCGCCGATCTTGAGGCGGTGGCCAAGGGAGACGCGCCACTCCAGGCGCGTCACAAGTACGACCACGAGTTGCTCCAAACGCTCGCATCGGGATCCAAGGTGGTCGATCAGAAGCTCGAGGATGGCACCATCCCGGGGCGCTCCCCGCGTATCTCGGTGCAGTGGCTCTTGCTCATGGGCGTGCTGCTGGCCGTCTCCGTGTTGATCAATCTGGTTTTGCTCAGTCGCGGCTAGAGCATTTACCGTTTTCGCATGGCGGGTTAACCGTCTGTTGAAAAAGTGTCGAACCGGCGGTCTTCAACAAGCTGTCAGCATCAAAACCCGACCTGTTCCAACAGCGCTTCGAGAACCGCAACACGCTGATGGATGTTCCACACGCAGAACAACGACCCGAGCATCGCCGCGGCCAATAATATCGTAGCACCCTTCTTCTTCATCACTTCAGTCGCCTCAGGTTGCGAACCAGCAATCGATCAAAAATACGCTTTTCGATCGCATCGTACCTTGCTTTCTCGGAGGACGCCGTCTGCTTGTCCCGGTAGACATCACGCAGCTTCTTGGCTGAGCCCAGTATTCTTTCAGCCAGCGCCTTCTTGGGTTTGCTCAGTTTGTGTTCCCTGATGAACTTCTCTGTGTAAGCGTCCCATTCGTCTTTCTCCTGGGCCGCACGTTTCCTTAGCAACTCCGCATATTCAGCCGCATGATCAATCTTATACTGCTTAGCTTTCCGGAGTCCGTGTTCCAATATCTCTCTTACGGATTTCTGTAGGAATTGTGCTTGTCTCTTGACGACGTCAGGATGACGAGGCATGTCATAGAGATACCGTAGTTTCAGATATTCTTCCTTCCCAATCACGGACGCGCCATCCCAGTACTCCTGGGCGCCGATCTGATGCCCTAACCCGATGCCCAGGTCATTTGGATCGTATGGTTCCTGCCTATGCCAGTTCTGATCGAATGACGCCTCCAACATTGTCATCGTCTCGTAAGAGTCTTCCTCGCCGGCGCGGAAGAACTCAATCTTGTCTGGCAGCCATCTTCCATCAAGATTCTTCAGTTCGGACCGAGACCATGCCTCCTTATTATAATCTGCGTCGCGCACCGTTGTACTGACCGGTTGGGATCCCCTTTCAGTGTCCAAAACCCACTCGATCGTCTTGTCGTTTTGGATATGACAGGACACTATTCTACGGGAGCCGTCTACGGATGAACCGCATCCGTCAATGCGCAAAGGAAAGGGCTCTGGTGTCGCACCGAACCCCCAATCTCCAAATCCCAAAGTGGTTTCAAGCAAATTTGGAGCCCAGTGACTCGCATGCTCGGCACTTCCCTCTTTTTTCCATACCTCACCGTCGTAGAGAAGCCGATGCTGTGGCTCCATGTACTGATTCTTATACATCTCCTTCGTTTGCCCCCATCTCCTTCCGCCCTCTCCTTCCTCCCACTGCAAGGCTCGCTCATAGTTCTTCGGGTGAAACCCATCTTTGTCTCCCCAATTGCGTTCCCAGATCGTATCTCCCGCAACCTGCAAATTGAACCACTCCTTATAGTCCCCGTGGTCCACAGTCCATTCAGCGTAAGCGGTCATGAACCGGGAACGCTCTTCCTTAGCTGACTGAATCTCAGAGGGTAGGTTATTCACCTGCATACAAATAGCGATTATAGGTATCATGCTTGGATATCCTCTTTACCTCAAGAAGTGAGAGCGAGTTATTCACGCCGGTTCCGGGGTGGCTTTTTCTACAACGGGCTACTTCGTTGCACCTCCTCCGTCGCATGTAAACTCACCGGAAACATATAGGGTTCTGGTGTGCGTCGAGGAACTTCCGAAACTGCAGGTACAATTTGAACCGGAACATGTGGCTCGTGTGCATGCGTCCTGCTGTGTATTGCTGGCGTAGAAGCACATTTTGTTCGCAGTACATCTAATATCCGGTGAGAACAGGATGGCCGTGTGATTGATGGCCTTGTCCCATTTGCATGCGGTCTCCGAACCGGGACAATCACAGAAACTATTATTACTTTGTCCGCAAGGTTCGTCGTTGCTGACATTAGCCCCGCAGATTGTCTGTGTCTCATTGCCACGGATGATAAGGGAAGGACAGTCACAATCAGCACCGCTACCACTTCCAAACCTTGCTTCGCTCTTGGTGGGCATGGATACGAATGCGCTTGTCCAAACGATCAACGTGAGTAGGCCAACTACCGTTCTCATTTGTAATTCTCCTTGAAGTGGAGGGCAACCGAGCCCGGCCCTAGCACGTGTTTGGAGCGACGGGCGCGATCAGGAGTGGCGGGAATATCGATTGGGACGCATGCGGGGCGGCTGAACCGGGCTGCACGCCCTGACCAGGGCACCGTTGGTGAGGTCCGTCGGTTGTCGCGGTCACCTCGCCAAGGAACCACGATCGTCGCCAACTGAAGCCCAGAAGCGAGGGTACGACTCCGACGGCAATGCTGATCCGCGCGAGGCACAAGGGAAGCGTCGGATAACGTGAACGGCCCGCGACTCGATCCATCGGCGAGAGTGACCATCATACCATGTCCGCTCAAGCAGTTTCTGCTGTGGTTTGGCGCGGCGGCTCGCCCACAGTGCGCGACGCCGGAGCTTCGGAAAGCCCGGAACCGCGCCCTGCAACGGGCATGCTGTCGCAATCATAGCGACCTGGGGAGCTGGCGTCCAGGAGTTATCGGGTGTTGCAGTAAGAGTTTAACCCGGCGGCTCGGGGCATAGAAACGGCGTTGGCGGCGTCCTACGCCTATCCCGTGCTGCTCAATCTCGTTTTGCTCAGTCGCGGCCAGATCATTCCCGGTCAACGCCGGTTTTCTCACTGGGCGGACTGAACACATCAAGCACGACGGTGTCTTCCAGCGCTTCCGCCGAGTGCGGCACGTTCGGTGGGAGGTAGAGCACCTGTCCGGTCTCGAGAATCAGATCGTGTCGATCGGGGCTTCCCTCGGCCCCGATGCCAAAACGGATTCGCCCGCTGAGGATGTGTCCAAACTGCTCGTTCTCGTGCGCGTGGGTCGGGACCCGGCAGCCTTTGGCAAGCGACACGTGTGACAACATGGCGTGTTCGCCCACGATGCGCCGGCGGGAAACCAGTGGCATGGGTTGGTCGGCCTGCATGTCAGACCAGCGATAGGCGGTGGCCGCGTTCTTACTCAGCATGGTTGGATCCTTTCTGATGGCTTGCCGGGATTCCTGTCGTTGTTTGGGTGTAGCCGATTGTCCGCGCGGTCACCAGAGCGTTTGTCACGATCGATCCTCTCCAGTGGCCCGTTCAGGCACGCGGTGTGCATGGTGCTTAGCTCAGATGGACCGCTCGCGGCCCCGATGAAACTGTGGGGCGCGGTTCGCTTCACGGGTCGGGGAGGATCGGCTAAGCTTTGGAACGTAGATGAGCAGGTGGCCGGACCGATAGATGATCAGTGAGGTGTAACGACGTATGACGCGGACCAAACCCAAGTATCCCGGCATTCGGATCACGACGAACGGCAACCAGCTCGTCAGCTATTTCACCGAGGCGCGAGTCGCGGACGGCGGCGTCTTCTACCCCATCACGCCCTCGACCGAGATGGGAGAGATGTACCAGCAGTCGTTCGCGGAGGGGCGCCTGACGGTGTTCGGGGCGTCCACGCTGGCCATTGAGGCCGAGGGCGAGCATGCCGCCCAGGGCGGTGCCATCGCGTTGTCTGTCAGTGGAAAGCGGACGGTCAATTTCACATCGGGGCAGGGGATCGTCTACGGGCTTGAGCAGTACTACCACGCACCCGGAAAGCTCTCGACCATGGTGCTTCAGGTGGCCGCCCGGGCGCTCACCAAGCATGCCCTCAACGTTCACTGCGGCCACGATGACATCTACGCGGCACTGGACGTCGGGTGGACGGTGTTGTTCGCCCGGGATGCCCAACAGGCGGCCGACCAATCGCTGATCCTGCGGCGGGTGACCGAGCTGAGCCTGACCCCCGGGATCAACACGCAGGACGGGTTCCTCACGTCGCATCTCGAGCGGACGTTCTCGATGCACGAGTCCGATCTGATCCGTGAGTTTCTCGGTCGGGCGGATGACATCATCGATTGTCCCACCGACACCCAGCGAGAGCTGTTCGGACCCACGCGCCGGCGCGTGCCGGCCATGATCGATCTGACCAACCCCATCCTCCTGGGACCCGTGCAGAATCAGGAACACTACATGAACGGCGTGGTCGCTCGGCGGAACTTCTTTGCCGAGGGGATCCTGAAGTTCCTGGTCGATGCCTATGAAGAGTTCGGCCGGCTGACCGGTCGATCCTACGGCCTGTTGACGCGGTACAAGACCGAGGATGCCGATACGGTGTTTGTCTCGCTGGGGTCGGCCGCGGAGAACATCGAGGCCGCCGTCGATCACCTTCGCGGCAACAGCGGCGCGAAGGTCGGTTCGATCCACGTGAACGTGCTGCGACCCTTCCCCGAGGCGGCGGTGGTGACGGCGCTTCAGGGCAAGCGAAACGTCATTGTCATGGAGCGGACGGACGAGCCGCTTTCCGGCGACAACCCGTTGGGTCGAGACATCCGTACGGCGTTGAGCAAGGCGCTGAGGACCGGGGATCACGCGCCCCACCCGGACCTTCCCGAACTCCAGCCAACCGAGATGCCGCGCCTGTTCAGCGGCGTCTATGGGCTCGGTTCACGGGACTTTCGGCCCGAGGATATTCTGGGCGCCTTTGAGTATGCGACAGGAACCGGCAAGCGACAGGACGGGCGCGTCGCGGCCGACGGCGTGTCCTTCTTTGTCGCGGGGGTGGACCACCCCTACGCGGTGAAATCGGCGGACACGCCGTCGCTTCTTCCGGAGGGTGCGATCGCGGTGCGGCTGCACTCGATCGGCGGCTGGGGAATGATCACCACGGGGAAGAACCTCGGCGAGATCATCGGCAAGTTCGGGGAGTACATCGCCGAGCGTGACAAGCAGTACGACGAGTTCGGACGCCTGCGAGACGTCCTGCATATCAGTGCGAATCCCAAGTACGGTTCCGAAAAGAAAGGCGCCCCGACCAATTATTTTCTGGTGGTCGCGCCGGAGCGAATTCGTGTCAACTGCGATCTGCGCCACGTGAACGTCGTGCTCTGCTGTGACCCGAAAGCCTTCACCCACACCAATCCGCTTGACGGACTCGCCGAGGGCGGGGCGTTCGTCTGGGAATCGGATGAGACGCCGCAACAATCGTGGGAGCGCATTCCCAATCGCTTCCGTCAGGAGATCATCGATAAGAAGATACGCCTCTTCATTCTGCCGGGGTTCGAGATCGCCCGGAAGGCGACGCCGCGGGCCGACCTGCAACTGCGCATGCAGGGCAATGCGTTTCTTGGCGCGTTCTTCCACGTCTCGCCCTTCCTCAAGCAAAACCAAATCGAGCAGGACCACTACCGCAAGGTCGTGCGGGCTCAGTACGACAAGAAGTTCGGGCGCTTGGGCGACGCCGTCGTCGAATCCAACATGCAGGTGATGAAGGACGGCTTCGAACGTGTGACCGAAGTGCCCCACGGACCCGTCGAGGCGCCGGACCGTTCGAGTATGCGCGGGCTTCCCCTCCTGCCAAACACGGCGAATGCAAACGGCAACGGGCAAAGCTGGTGCGAGAGGTGCGTTCCCGAGGCATCGCAACCCACGCGCTCCCCCGTCTTTCGCATGGAGACGTTCGACAAGGAGTTCCGGGCGGGGTTGGGATACAACCAGCCGGCCTCCAAGCTGGCGTCCGTCGGCGTGATGGCGTCGGCCACGGGGGCGACGGCGTCGAAGTCCGTCGCCCGTCGAGAGACACCGGTCTTCATCGCCGAGAACTGTACGCAGTGCATGGAGTGTATCGCGGCCTGCCCGGACACCGCGCTGCCCAACACCGCCCAGGACATCGGCACTGTGCTCACCAGCGCCGTCCGTCATTACGTGACCGACCAGACCGATCGCGAAACCCTGCTGGCCGCGGTACCGGGGCTGGAGGAGCGCATTCGCACGACCATGCTCGGGAAGGTCAAGGCGAAAGAGACGCTGCCCTTCAAGGACATCGTCCGGCAGGAGATCGGGTCGCTCGACGACGTGTCCGCGAAGGCGAAGGAGGAAGTGTTCGCCATCATCGACATCCTGCCGCTGGCCTACTCGAAATCCCACGCGATCTTCTCAAGCATCGAGAAGAAAAAACCCGGCAACGGCGGCCTCTTTGCCATTTTCGTTTCCGATTTGTGCAAGGGTTGTGCGGAGTGCGTGACCGAATGCGGCAGCCACAAGGCGTTGCGCATGGAGCCGGACAACGAGGCGCTCAACACCCAGTACGAGTCGGCTAAGGGCTTTTTCGACCTGATGCCCGATACGCAGAAGAAGTTCCTCGGCCTCTACGACGACGACAACCCGCAGGACTCCCGGGCCGCCGCCCTGAGGAACCATCTGATGGTCCGCCGGAACTATGAGGCGCTGGCCTCCGGAGACGGCGCGTGCGCCGGGTGCGGAGAGAAAAGCGTGCTGCGTGCCCTGGCGACGTTGACCGAAGCCTACATGCGCCCGCTGTTCCACGCCAAGGCCGATCGGCTCGTGGACAAGGCGGACCGGCTCGTGTCGGAGGGTGCCGAGCTCCTGGCACAATTGGCCCAGCGCGACCCGAAACAGCACGAACGCTTCCGGCGGACCGTCGCGCATTGCGTGATGGGTCTGGGCGGTGAAGACGACAAGGACACCCAGCATCGCTTGGACCAACACGGCGACATCACCGACCGCGACCTCATCGACGCACTGGTCGTGGTCATGCGCCAGGACGCCTTCAACCACAAGGATTTGCAGGCAATTGATGGGCGGCTCTCCAACGGCATGGCCGTCATGGCCATGGGCGCCTGCACCGGGTGCAACACGGTCTACGGATCCACCCCACCGAACAACCCCCACCCCTATCCGTGGATGAACTCGCTCTTTCAGGACGGGGCGACGATCTCGTGGGTGATGGGTGAGGCGTTTATCATGGACCACGCCCGTCGCTCGGTGATACCCGAGCGGCTGGCCGACGCGCTGCTCGACGGTGAGGACGGCGGCATCGACGACCGGACCTGTTTCGACCTGACGCACATGACCGACGCGATCATGACCGATCAAGAGATCCGCGAGTTGCCCAAGGTCTGGGGCGTCGGTGGCGACGGCGGGTTTGGAGACATCGGCTTCCAGAACGTCTCCAAGGTCGTCTTGCAAAACAGACCCAACGTCAAGCTCATGATGCTCGACACGCAGGTCTATTCCAACACCGGCGGGCAGAACTCCGACTCCTCGCCCGGTCCCGGTGGGTTCGATATGAACCAGCTTGGGGCGGCCACCCAAGGAAAGCTGACCGAGAAGAAGGGGCTGGCTGAGATCTTTATGGCCGGTCATGGCTCGCCGTTCGTCGCCCAAGTGTCGATGGCCAACGCCGCCAAGATCTACAAGACGGTGCTCGACGCCTTGGAGTACCGTGGGACGGCCTTCCTTCAGTGTTATACCACGTGCCAGCCTGAGCACGGCGTGGGCGACGACAAGGCCAACATCCAGGCCAAGCGCGTACGCGACGGTCGCGGCATGCCCGAGTTCACCTTCAACCCCTCGAACGGCGAGACGTATGCCGAGACGATTGATTTGAAGGGCAACCCCTCGTTGGCCACCGACTGGTGGAGCACCGTGTTCAAGGAACCGCGCGAGAACTACCGCTACACGGTGGCGCACTGGGCGGCGACCGAGGCACGCTTTCGGCGGCACTTCAAGCGGATCAAGGAGGACGAGGTCGCGGGCTTGACCCACCTGGACGACCAGCTCGTTCGCATCACGCAAGACGACGTCGTCTTCCGCCGCCACCTGAGGAAGCGGCACCGTTCGTTCATCCCGGACTTCGGTGTCTATATCAAGGCCGACGTCGGCGACGGCAAGCCGCGCTTCCTGACCTTGTCGCGTCAGATGGTGTTGTTCTGCGTCGAGCGACGCAAAGCGTGGCGGCTGCTACAGAGTAAGGCCGGTGTCGATAACCTCGACTATCGCGCGCAAGGCTCGCTCCTTGCCAAGGTCGATGGGGACGAGATCGCGATGGACGAGTTCCTGGCGAACTCGTCCGCGCTGGTCCAGGAAGAGCTCGACGACTTGAAGGGCCAGCGCAAGGCCGCGGCCGCGGTTGCAGCCGCGGCGACCGCCTGAGTCGGTCCTAATAGGGAGCCGCGCGAACTCCCCAGGCCACATGGCGTACCAACGTTGAGCGGGCCCCACTGCCTGAAGCGCCGGCGGCCGTGGTGTCCGCCATCCTGGTCGTTTACACTCCGAGCCGATGCACTGGATCATTCCCACGGCCGTTGCCGGCCCGTTTGTCGTCTCGATCGTCGCCACGCTCGCCGTGCGCCGCTGGTCGCGCAGCCGCGGGTTCGTCGATCAGCCCGGTGGGCACAAGCAACACGGCACACCCGTGGCACTGGGTGGGGGCATCGCCGTAACACTGGCCATTCTCGGTCCGATCCTCGTCGGGACGTTGTTGGCCTGGATGATCGACGCCGGTGATCCGCCCGCGTGGCTGCCCGACCTGGCGCGCACCCATCTGGAAGGCATCGCCTCCAAGCTACCCGTTGTCCTTGCCATCGCGTCCGGGGCGCTGGTGCTGCACGCGGTGGGACTGATCGACGACCACCGTCCCCTTGGGCCGATGATCAAGCTCACCGTTCAGTTCGCGGTCGCGCTGTTCACGGCCTGGCCGATGGGCATTCGCGCATTCGAGTTGCTTCCCGCGCCCGTCTCGATCACCCTCACCGTGTTTTGGATCGTGCTCATCACCAATGCCTTCAATTTCCTGGACAACATGGATGGTCTGAGCGCCGGGGTGGCCGCCATCGCCGCGACGATCTTCGCCGTGTCCGCGGCGGCCGCCGGTCAAATCTTCGTTCCGGTGATGGCCTGGGTGGTCGTGGGGGCGTTGCTGGGTTTCTTGTTGTTCAATTTCGCACCCGCGAGCATCTTTATGGGCGACGCGGGCAGCCTGGTCGTCGGTTTCCTCTTGAGCGTGCTGACGATCCTCACGACGTTCTACGACCCGCGACAGGGCCTCACGCCGATGGGCGTGTTGGTGCCGATCGTCGTGCTTGCCGTCCCCCTCTACGACGTCACCAGTGTGGTCATCCACCGCCTCCGCCTCGGCGAGAGCGTGTTCCGGGCCGATGCACGCCACTTTTCGCACCGCCTGGTGAGGCGCGGCATGACCCGGCGCGGCGCCGTGCTGACGATCTACCTCGCGACCGCCGCCACGGGTTTGCCTGCCATCGTGCTCCCGCGCGTCGGCTGGTCGTACGCCTGGCTGTTGCTGGCCCAGTGCCTGTGTGTTGTCACCATGGTCGCCGTCCTCGAGCACACGGGACCCAACGGGGCGGTCGATCCGCCTGAATAGGGCGCCCAGCGGCGGCGTGCATCATTTCTACACGACGTTGAGTTCCCGGATTGGGTTGTTTTCGAGGAAGCGTTCGAACCCGAATCGGGATAGATCCAGGCTTCGATACTCGCCGTGACAGATCAATTCGCAGACGGCGCGTCCCACGGCCGGGCTCTGCTGAAGACCGTGACCCGAGAAGCCGTTGGCGAAGATCAGATTCGTAACCTCAGGGTGAGTTCCGATGACGGCGTTTTGGTCGAAGACGTTATACGCGTACTGCCCGGCCCACGCGTTGACGCACTTGCAGGCTTCAAACGCGGGCACCCGATGGGCCAGTAGCGGCCAGATGTGCTCTTCGAACAGCCCATGATCGACATCAAGGTCCAGCGAATCAGGGTCATCGGTTTCGCGCGGCGAGATGCCGCAGATGTAGGTTTCTCCCTCGGGTCGAAAGTACAAGCCCGTCGGATCGACAACCATGGGGCAGTCGCTCAAGCGCTCTTGGCAGGCAATGACGAACACCTGGCGTTTTCGCGGCCGCACGGGCAGTTCCACGGCCGCCATCGAAGCGATCTGGGCCGCGCGAGGCCCAGCCGCATTCACCAGGACGCCACAGTGAATCCGTCGTCCAGCGGTAAGTTCTATTGATTGAACTTTCGAGTGTTCAATTCGGATCGATGCGACCTCGCCTTGTACGTACTCGGCGCCCAGCCGACGGGCCTTCCGCGAAAAGCCGAGTAGCAGCGCATGGGGATCGAGCCAACCCTCCCGGCTGAGCCCGAGCGAGCCGGTCGAAAGGTCATCGACGTTGAGCCAAGGAAAACGCTTTACCAGACCGGCCTTGGATAGCAGCGTGCTGTCGGTTCCGAGGCTACGCTGCATCGCGTGACCCGCCGCCAGGGCATCGGCCCCGGCCTCCGTCGCGAGTAACAGGTACCCGGCCTCAACAAACGACAGCGCGGGTGCTTCCCCATCGATGTCGAGGAACTCATCGGCGCGCTTGATGAAGTCGGCCGAGTAGAGAGACATCCGGATGTTTTCCGGGGTCGAGAACTGCTGACGAAGACCGCCGACGGAGCGCGTCGTCGAGCATGCGCGGTAGGTAGGGTCCTTCTCGATCACCACCACGCGGCCGGTGAACGTTTCGTCGGCGCTCAGGAAGTACGCGATCGCACTTCCGATCACGCCGCCGCCGACGATGGCCACGTCGCATGAATCCAACGTCCCTCGCGGACTCACTTCTTGGTCTCCAACGGCTTCCTAGTACCGCGTTTCATAAGGAACACGACTGGACGTCGCCGCTGCGCCGCGGGCTCTAGCCCGCGCGGATTCCGCAGCCGCGGCAAAGCGCTCCGATGGCAGGCACGCGTACGCACCAAGCCCGATGGCATGGTACAGCGGAATCCCAGCCGCAGGCCACTATCGGCCAAGCGGGCTCTGGGCGCCTGAAGGCGTCCATGCGTTCCGGCCACGAATGAACCTTCTTGCTCGCTGTCTTTCCCTGCGGTTTGGTTATTGTTCCTCAGCGCCCTTCTTACGGGGCAGCTTTGACCGCCATTGGTCAGCTTTCCGTGGTTTTCCCCAGGCCTCGTAGAGCTTAATCAGCTTGTTCATCGCAGCCACCGTGCTCGGATGGCCCTCGCTCAGCACAACTTGGTACAGCTCAAGAATCTCAAGGAGCAGCGGCTCGGCCTTGTCGTAATGGCCCTGTCTGTGATAAAGCAAAGCCAGGTTGTGAATGGAAAAGATCGGACCAAACTCCTGGCCCTCTTCGCGGCGGTCATTCTCCAACGACTTGACGAGCAGCGGCTCTGCTTTGTCATACCGGCCTTGCTGGAGGTACACGACGCCGAGGGTGGCCTGTGTATCCGGGTGCTCCTCACCCAGCACGCGGCGCCTGTCTTCAAGCACTTTGACGAGCAGCGTCTCGGCTTCGCTGTCACGACCGATGATCAGGTCCCACACTCCCTTACGATGCATCATTTCCAGCACAGTTGGATTCTCATCTCCTAAGAGACGGCGAGTCATTTCGACCAGTTTGCCAAACAGCGCTTCCGCTTCGTCAAGCTTGCCTTGCCTGAAATACAGCGTACCCAGCTCGGGAATGAGCTTTCCCGTGGACGGATGTTCCTCACCCAGCACTT
>CBDUXT010000017.1:0-71515 GCA_965371245.1 uncultured bacterium
TGTGACGTTGGCCAACGGCCGCTGCAATCAGGAAAAACTGATCGGCCAGCTCAAGAGCGGCGTTCGGGCATTGGACATGCCGGTGGACAACCTGGTAAGCAACTGGGCCTACATGGTGATGGCCTCTTTGGCGTGGACATTGAAAAGCTGGTTCGCGCTCTCGTTGCCGGAGTGCGGACGGTGGCGCGAAAAGTACAAGCCGGAGAAGGAAAAGGTGCTGCGTATGGAATGCCAGACGTTTTGCAACGCGTTTATGAACATCCCGGCGCAAGTGATTCGGACCGGACGGCGAATTGTCTATCGCGTGCTGGCTTGGAGTCAATGGTTGGACGTGTTCTTACGCGGCGTCCACGCCATAGACCGGCAAGTGAATCGGCCGCTTCGTTGTTGAGTTCGCTTCATGATGCCGGGGTAGGGAAGTCCCGGTTCGCGTAGGCCCCCAACAAGTACGAGAGTGAAGCATGACAAACGAAAATCCGAGTGCCACGCAACCGGCACAAACGGCGGCCGGGACAGTCCGCGCCATGGGCCGCCAGCCCGCGCCGTTACGAAAATGCCCACCGCCGTACGCTTGTCTTGGGCCTAGCGCAGCGTCACGCCTAAGTTTTCGGGTGTGCCAGTGCTCTTGAGCAGTGTATGGGCTGGACACGGCGTAGACGGAACCCGAAGAGCTATAGGTGACAAAGCATTAGCGTCTTTCCCAGAGGCGCGGGCAAACAAACGTCGGTCCCGACGAAGCGTCCACCACCGCGCATCCCCAGCCCATCAGAGGATCGCCAAGACCGGTACTACGAACCCTCAGAATCGAATCGAAGAAACCGCGTGTTGGCCGGCGGGAAGTTGGCGAGAACGGCGCGACGGCGGAACTGGAACTTCTTGATGGTACTGGTCAGGTAGGCCGAGACGGAGCGGATGCGCTTGCGCCGGCGACCCAGCGAGAAGACGGCCGAGCCGCGTCTAAAGGCCATGTACTCGAAGTAGCTCAGCACGCCGCCCGGTTTGAGGCACCGGCGGAGAACGGTGAAGACCTCCCGAACCTCACGTAGCTCGAACGCGTTCAGGGGAAGGCACGAAATAACAAAGTCGTAGCGGTCTTCGTGTGGGAGCGATTGGACCGCGGACTCGACGAGCCGAACGCGGCCGCTGGAAACGCCCGAGGCGAAGTCGGGTCGGCTCAACACGTCGCGACGAAGAATATCGGCGAACTCAGGCTTGATCTCGCAGACATCCAACTCGTCCCGGTCCCCGAGGATCGCTCCCAGATGGCGTGTGATGGCGCCCGTGCCGGCGCCGACCTCGAGCACCCTTGCGGGCCGCGGGTATCGGTGGAAAGGCTCGCACAGCGCTGACGCCAGGGCCGTCGAACTGGGTGCCACCGCGCCCACCACGTGGGGTTGACGCACGTAGCCCTTTAAGAAACGCCATCGTTGGGCCAGGTCCACACGCAATCCTAACAACGAAAGAGGGGACGGACGAAAGCCGGCTTGCCACTGGTCGTTCCAGACCGCGCCAGCGAGCCGACCATCGTCGGTGAAGCGATCGTACAGGATCAACTCACCGCCGACCAGCCCTCCGTGGAATTCGTATTCGATTCGGCTAGGCGAGTATTCTCGGACCCCAGGCGACTCGTCTTTGCCTGGGCCTGAGGACGTCGCCGGACATGTCGGCCCTTCCGTCCGGGCGGTCGTGTGTTACACTGCTGCCGACGTGGCATGCTGTGGATACTCATGAGCCGATGTCTGAACCGACCCGAATCGCATTCGTTTCGCTGGGCTGCGCGAAGAACCTTGTCGACTCCGAGAAGATGCTCGGACAGTTGGCCGAGGCGGGCTGCGCCGTAACCAACGACGAGACCCACGCGGACGCCATCGTCATCAACACCTGCGGCTTCCTCGAGGCCTCGCGCACCGAGGCCGACGAGGTCATCCGCGAAGCCGTCGCCCGCAAAGCCGGCGGCGGCGTCAAGCGCGTGGTGGTGGCCGGCTGCCTGGTGCAGCGCGACGGGATCGCACTGATGGATCGCATCGAGGGGATCGACGCGCTGGTCGGCGTAAACAACCGGGACGACATCGTCCGGGCGGTCCTTGGGTCCGCTCGCCCACGGCAACATCAGGCCCCCGACCTCTATCTCAGCGACTACCATTCGTTCACCCAGCTCGATCTCTCGCGCCTTCGCCTTACCCCCCGTCATCACGCCTACCTTCGGATCAGCGAGGGCTGCGACCAGAAATGTACGTTCTGCACCATTCCCGCGATCCGCGGCCCGATGCACTGCAAGCCGCCGGAGGTCGTTTTGACCGAGGCGCGGGAACTCGTCGCCGACGGCGCCGTCGAACTCAACCTGATCGGGCAGGATACGACGAGCTATGGGTTGGGCGAGCATCCCTTCGACGTACGTCTCGACGGCCTACTTCGTCAGCTCAGCGCGGTCGAGGGTGTGCGATGGATTCGGCTGATGTACGTCTATCCCTCGGTGATGACGGACGAGATCATCGACGCCGTTGCCGAGTGTGAGAACGTCTGCAAGTACATCGACATCCCGCTCCAACACATCAACGACCGGATCCTGAAGTCCATGCACCGCCGCGTCGATCGCGCGGGCACGGAACGGCTGCTGGACAAGCTCCGCGAACGTATTCCCGGCGTCACCATCCGCACCACGCTCATCGCCGGCTTTCCCGGTGAAACAGACGAGGAGTTCGAGGAGCTTCGCACCTTTGTGACGGATTTCGGCTTCGACGCCCTCGGGGTGTTTCCCTACTCGCCCGAGATGGACACGCCGGCGGGTCGGATGAAGGCCCACGTGCCCGAGGCGGTCAAGCAGGAGCGCGTCGATGCCCTGATGACCGCCCAGCAACAGGTCGCCTTTGCGCTCGCCCGGAAGCGAGTCGGCGACACGTTCGATGTGCTTGTGGATGGGCCTGGCGAAGACGGTATCACGGCTCGACACGAAGGGCAGGCACCCGCTGTCGATAGTGTCACGATCGTGACGGACTGTTCGGCGAGTCCGGGCGAGTTCGTCTCCGTGCGATGTATCAACAGCGATGCCTATGACCTGGTCGCGACACCGACTGCGGTCGCCCTTCCCGTGCTCGGAACATGAAACTCCGCTTGAACCTGCCCAACCAGATCACCTTGGCTCGATTGGGTCTTGCCATTGTGTTTTTCATCCTGTTGTCGCAGTACGACCATGGCGTCACGAGCCCGGGCCTGCTCGACGCCGCCATCGTGATTTTCGTCATCGCCGCAAGTACGGACTTTCTGGACGGCTACCTCGCCCGCAAGTTCGGGCAGATCACCGCACTCGGGCGCGTGCTCGACCCACTCGTGGACAAGGTCCTCATCTGCGGGGCGTTCATCCTTCTTCTCGGTCCCGGTTTCATCGACGCCCACGGTCACAACGTGACCGAGCTGCGCGGGTGGATGGTCGTGGTCATCGTCGGGCGTGAACTGCTGGTCACCGGTCTTCGCGGCTTCAACGAATCGATAGGCAAGTCGTTCGGCGCGTCGCTCCACGGCAAGCTGAAGATGTGGATGCAGAGCATCGCCGCCCCGGCCGTCCTGTTGATCGTGGCCCATGAGGACGCCTGGAATCTCGGCGCGCTCGGCGGGCAGATCAAGGCCGTCCTCATATGGCTGACGGTCATCATCACGGCCCTCTCCACCATCCAATACCTCATCCGCTCCCGACACATCCTCGACCAGAGCGGCGGCGCGTGAGCGAGCTTGACTACCTCAAGGCGGTCGTGCTCGGTGTCGTTCAGGGGCTGACGGAGTTTCTACCCGTCTCCAGCAGCGGCCACCTCGCGCTCTGCCAGCGATGGATGGGGCTTGAACCGGGCGGAACCGAATTGCTGTTGTTCGATATCCTGGCACACCTGGGCACGCTGCTGGCAGTGGGCATCGTGTTCATGGCGCCGGCGCGGAAATTCATCCGCCGACTCGCGCGGGAGGCTTCCGGGACCGGTGTTGGACGGCCCTTTGCCTGGCGAGTCGCCGGCCTGGCGGTGGCCGCGACGATCCCCACCGGCATCATCGGCTTGACGTTCAAGGACTCGCTGGAGGCGGCGTTCGATCGTCCCGCGTGGATTGCTGCGGGTCTGTTGTTGACCGGTGGATGCCTGGCGATGCTTGGTATCGTGAAGCGCGGACGGCGTGGCTGGCGCCAAGTCGCAATCGCCCAGGCGGTGCTGATCGGCGTCGCCCAGGGGCTTGCGATCATGCCGGGCATCTCGCGCAGCGGTCTGACGATTTGCGTGGCCTCCTATATCGGCCTGCGCCGCCGCTGGGCGGCCCAGTTCAGCTTCCTGATTGCCGCGCCAACTATCGCCGGAGCCGCCATCCTCAAGCTACGTGAAACACTCGCCCTGCCCGAGGCGGAGCTCCGCGCGGTCCACATCGGTCCGGTGATTCTCGGAAGCATCGTCTCGCTGATCGTCGGAGTTTTTGCGCTGAGGCTACTTCTGGGCGCCGTGCGTCGCGCCCGCCTGCACTACTTCGCCGTGTACTGCTGGCTTCTCGGAGCTGCCGTTCTACTCGTCGTTCGATAGGGCGACCACCGGGGTTGAGGGGCGAACGGGCCGAACCGGCGAGCGTCCGCTACGCCGAGGAGCCGACGTTGCGCTTGAGTAGCTCGGTCAGGCGAGCCAGCTCATCCGCGTGCCGCTCCTTGATTCGCCCGACGACCTGTGCCGCAACGGGCTCGGGACCGACGCGTGAACCGGCAATGGCGTACTTGTCGATGAGCGCCTGCCGATCGGCCGTCAGCCTGGGCAGGGCCGCATGAAGTTCCTGAAAGTGCAAATCGGCCGGTGCCAGATCGACCGTCCGCAGACCCGGCACGCCGCCGAGTGCGATGATCGCCTCCGCCAGCCGGGCTCCGGCGTCGTCGGCATCCCTGGCCATTTGCTCCAGCAGGGTCAACTCCTTCATACCGAGGCGCGACACGAAGACGGTCGAATCCATCAGGTAGGTGACGAGGTTGCGTTGCTCGGCCGCCAGAAGCTCGTTAAGAATCTCGACAATTGCTGCTGGTTCCATCAGTTCGCCCCGTCGATCGCCGCCGCCACGGAACGCGCCTGGGGGCTCGCGTGGAACAAGTCCTGCGTGAACCGATCGGCCGTCGCGCGTAGGGGGTTGGCAAGAAGGAAGAGCGCCAAAAGAGCCACGGCACAAAGATTGACCAGCGCCACCCCACCGAGCGGTGCCCGGACCGACGGACGACCCTCGTCGTGAAGGGTCATCTTGACGACCACGCGCATGTAGTAGAACAGGCTGATCAGCGTATTCGCGGCCGTCACGACGACCAGCAGCCAGCCGAGCGTGCTTAGCGAGCCGGACTGAGCGCCGGAGGCGTCCGTCAGGCTGCCCAGCGCTACCAGCACCCACCACTTCCCGATAAAGCCGGCCAGCGGCGGAAGACCCACCAGTGACATCAGGCAGATGATCATCGGGACCGCCAGCCACGGCGCGCGGCGCACCAGTCCGCTGAAGGCGGAGATGTCGTCCGTTCCCGTGTCCCAATTCACCAGCGCCGTCACGCCGAAGGCTCCGAGGTTCATGAATACGTAAATCACGATGTACACCAACAGCGCCGTCATCCCGGCCATGTGATCCGCCCTGGATGGATGAACGAAGACGGCGGCCGCCATCATCATGTAACCCGCGTGGGCGATCGACGAGTAGGCCAGCAGCCGCTTGACGCTCTGCTGTTTGTACGCGGATAGGTTTCCCACGGTGCACGTGACGGCGGCCATCAAACCGATCGCCCAGGCGAGCGGGGCGATACCGGGCAACTGCACCGGCATGGGAACGGCGCGGCAAAAAACCGACACCAGGCGTACCAACAGAACCAGCCCGGCGGCCTTGCTGGCGACGCTAAGCCACGTCGTCACTTCGATCTTCGCGCCCTGGAAGGCATCCGGGCACCAGAAGTGAAACGGAGCGGCCGAGATCTTGAACGCGATGCCCGCCATGAAGCACAGCAGGGCGACCGCGAGGACCACCCGATGACTGCCCGAACGCAGGTTGCTCGTCACAAAGACGGCCAGCGCACTGACGTCGAGGCTGCCCACCAAGCCGTAGAGAAGGCTGGCCCCGTAGATCATGATGGCCGCGCTGATGGCGCCGAAGATCATGTACTTGAGCGACGCCTCGGCCGCCACGCGATCGCGCTTGTCAAAGCCCACCATGGCATAGCTGGGCAGCGACGCGACCTCGATCGCGATCACGATCATCAACAGGTTGCTCGTGCTGACCATCAGCGCCATGCCGAGCGCACTACCCAGCAGCAGGATGAAAAACTCCGGCGCGTTCTTTTCGCCGGCGGACGACCCGATCCACCAGAGGTAGATCACGGCCGCCAGGAACCCGACCAGGAGGATCTGGAACCCGACGGACAGGTTATCGGCGATCAGCATGCCCGAGGAAGCGTCGGGCGACAGGCCGCTGGTTCCGCCGTCGGCCACCTTGCTCGCAACGAGCAGCGTCAGGACGAACGTCACGCTGACGCCAAGAGCCGCCACGGTGGCCGTCGGGCGTGTGGCCCGACCGACCAGGATGGGGCAGAGCATTACCCCGAGCATCGTGACGATGAGTGCGATCATCGGCGAGAAAAGCACAAGGTGCTCGCCGATTGGAACGCCTTCCCATGCGTTGGCTTGTGACAGAAAACTCATACCGCTGCGTACTCTAAACCCATGTCTTCACAACCCGAGCCGCGGGCTCCAGCCCGCGCGGAGTCTCGGGGCTATCGGCTCCGCCGTGTGATCCCGCCGAAACGGAGCCCCACAGACCGACGAACAGCGCAGACACTCGGTCTTGCCATCAGCGCCGTTTCACCGCGCCGAAGGACTCGCCTGTCTTATGAAACCGACGCCAACGTGCTGGTGATCATCGTCAGCATGTTGTCCAGCGTGCCGTTGCAGAAGTTGAACACCGTCTGCATCGGCAGCACGCCCAGCGCGATACACAGGACCGCAAAGGGCACCAGGATAAACGTCTCTCGGGGCGTCGCATCCAGATACGTGCGATATTCCTCGCGCTCCCTGCCGAGGTAGACACGCTGGATCAGCCACAGAATGTAGCCGGCCGTCAGGATCACACCCGAGGCGGCCAGGATCGCCATGGGATAGGCCCACGTGAACTTCGACCCGGCGTCGAACGTGCCCAAGAGCACCCACACCTCGCCGATGAAGCCGCACAGACCCGGCAGGCCCAGCGAAGCGAAGAAGCCAATGGTCGCCATCGTGCCATAGCGCGGCATGGTCAGCCACAGTCCGCCGAAGCGATTGATCTCGCGATGGTGGGCGCGGTCGTAGATCACGCCAACCAGAAAGAAGCACATCGGCGAGCTGATACCGTGTGCGATCATCTGGAACATCGCCCCCTGAAAACCGGCCGGCGTCATCACCGCGATGCCCAGAAGAACGTACCCCATGTGCGACACGGAGCTATAGGCGACCAGTCGCTTGAAGTCCGTCTGCGCCATCGCGCACAGCGCCCCGTACAGTATGCTGACCACGCCGATCGTCGCCAGAACGAACGCCCACGCCTGGGCACCGGTCGGAAAAATCGGATAGCACAGCCTAAGGAAGCCATAGCCGCCCATCTTCAGCAGCACACCGGCCAGGATCATGCTGATCGGTGTCGGCGCCTCGACGTGCGCATCCGGCAACCATGTGTGGAAGGGCACAATGGGCAGCTTGATGGCGAAACCGATGAACAGAAAAACGAACATGATCGAAGCGAACGGAAGATTCAAGAACAGCGTGCCGGGTGAGCCGAAGTGCTCGCGAATGGCCGGGTTCGTAGCCAACTCGACGAGGTCGAACGTGCCGTGGGTGATCTGCACCCCGTCGCGGTATCCACTGGCCACGCTCGTGCTGCCGTCCATGAACATCCGAGCCGTGATCGCGTCGCTGCTGTAGAAATACATCGCCACCAGGGCAATGAGCATCAGCACGGAGCCCGCGAGCGTGAAGAGGAAGAACTTGATGGCCGCGTACTCACGCCGTGGCCCGCCCCAGACGCCGATGAGAAAATACATCGGCAGCAGCATGAGTTCCCAAAAGACGTAGAAGAGGAAGAAGTCCAGCGACACGAAGACGCCGAGCATGCCGGTTTCGAGCAGAAGAAAAAGCACGAAATACGCCTTCGGGCCTTTGTTCATCTTCCACTTGTCGAAGTTCCAGCTTGCCAGAAGGGCGAGGAACGACACCAGCGTGGTTAAAACGATCAGCGGAAAACTCAGCCCATCGACACCAAGGAAGTACTCGATGGCCAGCAGCACTTTTGGTTCCCCGGTGGTCGCGTCAATCTGGTCACCGGTGATGGTAATCCAGGGGGCTCGCGCCACGTGCTGCAGGTTTCCGTAACTGTTCCCAAAGACGGCCACCTCGGTGTTGTCGCCGCCCACGAAGAACGTGGGGAACAACAGCAGCGACGCAAGCAGGGCGACCCCGGAAAACGCGACGGCGATCGTGCGCGCGCGATCCTTGGGGGCGAAGAGGATGAGGAGCGCCCCCAACGTGGGCAAGAAGACGATGATCGAAAGAAGATGGTCCATCGTTACGGCGTCTTTCTAATCCAGGCTGACATAGCCACCTACCTGACGGCGGATACGGTGGTAAAACCGGACCCGCTCGACTCCATGGAGAACCAAACCAGACAAACGATGATGACGGTAGCCACGCCCGCGGCGAACAGGACGTAGTTGCGAATGCGCCCCGTCTGGGGACGCCGCACCACGCCGGCGAAGTCGTTCGTCGTGCGCGCGACGCCGTTCACGATGCCGTCCACGCCGTGCTTGTCCAAAACAAGCCCGGAGAAGGCCGCCAGCCGTTCGGTGATGGCAGCCGACAGGTTGAAGACCATATCGACCACCCACGTGTCGATGAAGCGCGCGATCTTCGCTACCAGCACGCAACCCTTCACCCACACCAGCCCGTACAACTCGTCGATGAAGTACTTGTGCTCGAGCACGGTGTGCAGCGGGAGCAGCGCCTGCTTTATCCTGCCCGGCAGCGCCAACCCGTTTCGGTAGATGGCGATCGCCAGCACGAAGCCGACCACGAAGGAGAAGCCCACGCCCAGCGTCAAGAAGCGGTGCGCGGCGTGAATCGCCGGCGTATCCTGCGTGCCGTCGATCGCCCAAACAAGCGGCGCCGCGGCGGCCACCTCAGACGCGCCCGCAATCAGCGGGCGAAAGAGCCGGTAGCTCGCAAAGACCGTTCCCACCGCCAGCACCGCCAGCGGCACGTACATGAACGGGGTCTCGTGAGCGTGCTCGTACACGTGCTCATCCCGCGGCTTACCCATGAAGGTCATCCACCAACACCGCATCATGTAGAACGGCGTGATGTAGGCCGTCGCCAGGGCCAAAAAGAACATCCACTTGGGAAGCGGCGGCGTGTTCTCGAAGATGCTCGTACGATCGCCACCCGCCGGCGCGGCATGCGCCGCAGTTTGCCCCTGCTCACTCGGGGCGGCGTGCTCCTGAAAGGCGGCTAGGCGCGCCGCGCTCTGTCCCGCATCGTTCGACGAAGCATGGCCACCGTCGCCCCCGTGTGCCTCGAAGTTCTCGGGCGACCATTCATACGCCCGCGCGTACGCGACGGCGAGGATCTCGTCCTTGCTGAAGTAGCCGCCCAGGCCGATGTGAAGCGCCGGAATGCCCGCGCCCGATATGGCCAGCACGCCGATGAAAAACGTCCAACAGGTCACGGGCATCTTCTTACGAAGCCCGCCCATCTTTCGCATGTCTTGTTCGTGGTGACAGCCCTCGATCACCTGACCGGAACCCAGGAAGAGCATCGCCTTAAAGAACGCGTGCGTGATCAGATGAAACAGTGCGGCGATCCACGCACCGCAGCCCATGCCGAAGATCATGTAGCCAAGCTGCGACAGCGTCGAGTAGGCCAGGCACTTCTTGATGTCCACCTGCACCATCGCGATCAGCGCCATCAGCGCCAGCGTCAGACAACCGATGGTCGCAACGAACAGCAGCGCCTCCGGCGTCATCAAGCGGAAGACCCGCGCCACCAGGTACACACCCGCCGCCACCATGGTGGCCGCATGGATCAGAGCGCTGACCGGGGTCGGACCGGCCATGGCATCGGGCAGCCACACGTGCAGCGGGAACTGGGCGCTCTTGCCCATGGCCCCGCAGAACAAGCCGATGCCCATGATCGTCGCCAGCGACCAGCCGAAGAGCGTGTAGCTGCTGGCGAAGATGCCCGTGTGGCTTGCCGCCTGGACGGCGAAGTTCGCGGCGGCCTGGTCGAGGTCGAGCGTCTTGAGATGAACGAAGACGAGCATCAGCCCGATGAGAAAGCCGAAGTCGCCCACGCGATTGGTGATGAACGCCTTCATGGCCGCCTTCGACGCGAAGGCCTTGTCGAAGTAGTAGCCGATCAGCAAGTAGCTGCACAACCCGACCAGTTCCCAGAAGATAAACAGAAACAACAGGCTGGTGCTGATCACCAGCCCCAACATGCTGAACGCGAAAAGCGAGAGGTAGGCGAAGAACCGGTGGTACTTGCTTTTGCCCGCCACCTCGTCGCTGTGACCGGCCATGTAGCCGATGCTGAACACGAAAATCCAAAACGCGATGAACGTGACCATGAAGTACATGGCCACCGTGAGCGAATCGAGCTTGACGCTGAGGATGACCGGGATGTCGCCGAGGTAGGCCCAGGTGTGGCGAAACACGCCGGCGCTGAGGGCAGCCTTCGAGGAAGCGTCCTCACCGAGCCAACCGACCAACACAACCGTGGAAAGCACCAACGGGACGCCCATACCGAGGACCACCGCCACCCAGCCGGCCTTGGGCTTCCCGAGACGAGGCCCGAAAAACACCAGCAGCCAGAAGCTGACAAACGGCGACACGACGCCGGCGGCGAGAAGGATTTCGTAGAAGTGCGCGCCCATGGTTTCTTACAGACAGCCTATCGTTTGATCAGCCCTGTAGTTGATTCGCGCGATCGACATCGACCGTCGCGAGGTTCTTGTACACGTTGATGCAGATTCCAACAGCCAGCGCTGCCTCCGCCGCGGCCAGCACGATCACGAACAGCGCCGTAATCTGCCCGTCGAGCTGACCCGCCCAGACATACCGGTCGAACGCCACGAGATTGACGGTCGAGGCGTTCAGGACCAGCTCCACGCCGATCAGGATGCCGATGGCGTTTCGCTTGGTGGACATGGTGAAGATCCCGGCGCCGAAGAGCACCGAGGCCACCACCAGATAATGTCCCAGACCGATCGTCCACATGGTCTTACTTGTCCTGCCGCGCGAGATGGGCGGCACCCACCATCACGATCATGAGTAGCACGCCGGCCATCTCGAACGGCACCAGATACGTGGTGAGCAAACTGTGTCCCAGGTCGGCAACCGACGCGCCGGTAACCGTGCCGCTTACCTGCGGCCAGGGCGTGCGCGTCAGCAGGGTCGCCAGTGAGAACGCCAGCGCGCCGCACACGACCAACGAGCCGAGCGTCTCGAGCCGGCTCGCCTCGAACCGCGCCCACGGCGACTTGCTCGTGAGCATGACCCCGAACACCAGGAGCACCAGCGTGCCGCCGGCATATACGATCAGTTGAATCGCCGCGAGGAAATTGGCCGCCAGCGAAAAATACAACATGGAGACCGATCCCAGGGCCAGCAGCAACCAGACGGCCATACGCACGATGTTCTTGGTGAAGCAAACGGCCAGCGCCGAGATGATCGCACCGCCCGCAACGGCATAGAAAAGCAGCGCCTCGAGAACACCGCCCGGTGCGGCCGCGGTGGTGACACCGACGCGTGCCGCATCCTCCTGCGCCGCGGCGAGCGCGGGACAAGCCAAGAATAGAGTCACTGCGCCAAGTCCCAATGCCAGCGTCCGAGCAGATTCTCTTTTTGTTCGTCCCGAGCCGCGGGCTTCAGCCCGCGCGGACTCTCGGTCTTGGGCACATCGATGGCCATAGAGAACCCGGCAAACGAAAACGCGAAATGCTCCGTCACGCTGCATCATAGGAGACGTTCTACTAAGCATCCCTGCTCAAGACCCCGGCATCACATCGACAACAAGATTGCCAACCAGCCGGCGGCGATTCATGAACCCATACCCGGCGATGACCGGGAAACCGAGGGCGAACACGAGTCCCACCAGCCCCAGACTGACGTTGACCAGCCCACTGAAGACTCGCCAGAACCCGCTGTCGGACGTGGACGCCCACACCCACAGCGTCGTCCCCAGAAGCAGCAGCATTGTCAAAGGCAAGAGGACCTGCACGCACGCATAGAGCACCTGATCGATGCGGATACGCGGCAGCGTCCACCGAATCCATATCTGAACATACAGCAGGAACACGCACTTGAGAACGAGCCAGATCGGACCGCTGAAGAGCAGCCCCCGGAAGCCCCGACCAAAGACGCCGTCACCAAGCCCCTCGCCCCAGTGGGCGGGAAGCGGCGAGTGCCACGCGCCAAGAAACAGGATGGTCGCCAGCGCGGCGATTACGAACATGCCCGCGTACTCGGCGAAAAAGAAGAGCGCCCAGCGGAAGCCGGAATACTCCGTGTGAAAACCGGCGACCAGTTCGCTCTCCGCCTCGGGCAGATCGAACGGGGCACGCTTGGCGCTGGCGAGCGAGGCGATGAAATAGCAAACGAACGCGGCAAACGTGAACGGATTGCTGAACGCCAGCCAGGTGAACCACCCGCCGGCCTGCGCCTCGCCCAGCTCCCGCAGGCTGAGCGAGCCGACACAGAGGACGGGAATCAACAGGGCCATGCCCATTGGAATCTCATAAGAGACGACCTGACACGCCTCACGCATCGCGCCGTAGATGCTCCACTTGTTGTTCGAGGCCCAGCCCGCAATGATGACGGCCATCACCTCGACGCCGAGCACGCCGAGAATGAACACCAACGCCACGTCCAGATCGCGGAAGACGTAGCCGACGCCGAAGGGCAAGGCCAGAAACGCCAACAGAACCGGAATGATCGCAAAATAAGGTGCCACCCTGAACAGTGCCACATCGGCGCCGCCAGGGATCAGGTCTTCCTTGAGAACCAGCTTGATCCCGTCGGCGAAGGACTGCGCCCAGCCGTGCCAACCGCCGACCCGCATGGGTCCCAGCCGCGACTGGATGCGCCCGGCCACCTTCCGCTCCCACCAAATCGTGTAGATCGGGACCAGATTGAACAGACCGAACAACGCCCCGACACCGATCAGGTCGCGCACGATGCCGAACTGCACGGGCCACGCCAGGTATTGCAGAATGCCCGAGAACGACTCGGCCGCACCGGCCCGTTCGATTAGAAGAGCGTGAATCGCCGACGGCGGCAGCCCCCAGGTGCTTGGCGAGAGGTAGGCGAAGGCGGCGGGCTCAATGCCCGCAGCGGCCGCCGCACCCAGAATGTGAACATCGACGTAGCCGAAGATGCCCGCGTGGACCCACACGCCCAGGCAGACCGTTACCACCGCGCCGATCATAATCGGCCCTGGGAAACGGCTGACGATCGGCGCGGCCAGGTCGTAGACCCGGACGGCCACACTCACCGTAGCTTGCGAAAGCACGCCGCGGCTCTGCGTCCGTTTGGGTTGCCAGGGTACGGAAAACTGAGTCAACGCCATGCTCCAGCCACTCAGGGCCACCGACTGTCTGAAAGATGGCACGAATGGTAACGAGCCCCGGCCGCACCGCAACGGGGGTCGCCCGAATTCGCTCGCTTCGTCCCGCGCCGGACGTAGCGAAGCTTCGGAAAAAACCCTACCGATCCACCTCGCCCATCACGACATCGAGGCTGCCGATGATGGCCGGCACATCCGCAAGGAGAATGTTTCGGCACAGAAGCGACGTGATGCATAGGTTGCAAAAACTCGGGCCACGCGCCTTGACCCGGCAGGGAATCGCGGAGCCATCGCCCCGTACGTAGAAACCAAGCTGCCCGCGGGGGTTCTCGATCTCCACGTACACCTCATCATCGGGCAGCTTGAGATTCTTGAGCTTCTTGGCCTCGGTGTCACCCCCCGGGAGCCGATCCATGGCCTGCCGGATGATGCGAACGGACTGGGTCATCTCCAGAACCCGCACGAAATACCGGCTCCAACAATCGCCCACGACCACCTCGGCCGGAAAATCGCCCGTGCCGCCGGGGAGCCCGATGGGCACATCGAAATCGTACGTCTCGTAACCGTCGTAGGGCTGAACCTTTCGCAGATCCCAGCGGATGCCGCTGGCGCGAAGCACCGGTCCGGTGAGCCCGTAGGCCACGGCCTCCTGCGGCGAAACGACGCCCACGTCGGTTGTGCGTTTTACGAAGATGTGGTTGAAGCTCAGCAGATTGTTGTAGTCGTCGATCTTGGGCTCGAAATAGTCGAGGAACTCGCGACAGCGCTCGATCCAGCCTTCGGGAAGGTCGTCGTGGATGCCGCCGACCGTGATGTAGCTGTAGGTCAACCGAGCGCCGCACGCGGCCTCGAACAGATCGAGGATCATCTCGCGCTCGCGGAAGCAGTAGAGAAACGGCGTGAAGGCACCCATGTCCAGCCCGTAAGTGCCCAGAGCAACCAGGTGCGACGCGATGCGATTGAGCTCGGCGAAGATTACCCGAATTGCCTTCGCACGCGGCGGAACCTCGATGCCGCAGAGCCGCTCGACGGCGATGGCGAACGCCTGGTTGTTGTTCATGCCGGCCAGGTAGTCCATCCGGTCGGTGTAGGGAATGAACTGATAGGGGGCGAGGTTCTCGCCGATTTTCTCGGCGCAGCGGTGCAGGTAGCCGATGTGGGGAACCGCCTCCAGCACCATCTCCCCGTCGGTCCGCAACACGATACGCAGCACGCCGTGCGTCGAGGGGTGCTGCGGGCCCATGTTGACCAGCATTTCCTCGGTCCGAAGGTCGCCCTGCTCGACGCGGTTCACGTCAAGCAGAAGGTCGGGGGTTGATTCGAGAATCGTCTCGCTCATGGCTCGTTTCGATCTTGCGCCCGTGGCAGCGCCTTGGTCCAACGGCTAGTGCCGTGGGTTGGGTAAGTCATACTCCGTCGATCCGGGGATCGTGTGATACGACAACGGGAACTCGTAGTCTTTTCGCAAGGGATGACCTTCCCAATCGTCCGGACACAGGATTCGTCGGTGGTCGGGATGCCCGCTGAAGATGATCCCCATCAGGTCGTACGCCTCGCGCTCGTGCCAGTCGGCCGCCACCCAGACATGTGCCACGGATGGAATGGTCGGGTTCTTCCGATCGGTCACGACCCGGACGGCCACCGTGTGCGTTTCGGCGACCAGGTCGCCCAACGGCTCGATCGGAACATGCGAGAGGTCGTACACGCAGGCAAGCTGATCGTCGGCGAGAAGATCGAGAGCCGTAATGGAATTGAGCAGGTTGAATCCGAGCCGGTCATTGTCGCGCAAGACAAGCGCCACCTCGGGCCATCGCGCCGGCGCCACCTGAACGAACGGACGGCAGCCGTCCAACGATGTCCCGACGATCGCATCGCCGCACTGAGATTCCAAGAAGTGGCAGATTTCTTCCGGTGCCATGTTGCCCTTCGCTGTCTTGCAATCGCCTCAAAGTTTCGCCACGAGGCAATTCTACCGCGCGGGCTTGCGCACGGCTTCTACTCGCAAGCGGGTTCTTGAAAAACTCTTCCGGAGCACGGCGCCAACATGATCCTTCTACTTACCCTTCCGGCGAGGAGTCCGGCGCCCTCCGCCATCGGAGACAGTCTCGATCGAGGCAATATGGAGAAACGGAACGTGTGCCCATCGCTCACCGTCGGGGAAGACGATGAAAACCTCGGACTTGAGCAACATTGCAAAGGCGGCACTGACCACTTCGTAGGTCTTCCCACTGGTCATGATCAGACGAAACGGAAGGAACGGGTCGCGATTCAACAGCTCTCGGATGTTTTCGGCAGTCGTACTCATGTCTGCATTGTACCGTCGGGCGACTGTCGTCGCCAACGCGATCACCCGACCGACGGTGGGTGGCGAGGTCAAGCGAAGCGTCGGATTGCGCGACGATCTACGCTAATGCCATCTCCTTGGCCTTGGTCATCACGCTCTTGGCTCGTGTCTGATGACGGATCTTGTCTTGAAGACGCATGAGGCCCTCGAGCAGCGCCTCGGGCCGCGGCGGGCAGCCCGGAATGTAAATGTCCACCGGCACCACCAGATCCACGCCTTTGACCACGTGATACCCATGCTTGAAGTACGGGCCGCCGCCGATCGTACACGCGCCCATGGCCATCACGTACTTGGGCTCGGGCATCTGGTTGTAGAGCCGCTTGAGGCGACTGGCCATCTTGTAAGTCACCGTGCCGGCCACGATCATCAGGTCGCTCTGTCGTGGCGTGGCGCGAAACGCCCCCGCGCCGAACCGGTCGATGTCGAACCGCGACGCACCGACGGCCATCATCTCGATCGCGCAGCACGCCAGGCCGAAGGTCATCGGCCAGATGCTGTTGCTGCGCGCCCAGTTGAGCGCCCAGTCCAGCGACGTGACCATCAACCCTTCCTCGAAACGATTCTCGATCCAGCTCATGACAAACCTCTACGCCGACGTCGATCCGACAGTGGATGAAGCCTCTGCATCGGACAAGACCGACGTGCGCTGTTGACCGGTGCTCGCCCGCACCCAGTTGAGGTATCCCGACTTCCATTCATACACGAACGGGATGGCAATCAACAGGAAGAACACGAAAAACGCCCAGAACGCCGGCGCGCCCATTTCCTTGAACACAACCGCCCAAGGCCACAATAGCGCGACCTCGACGTCGAACACGATGAACACCAGCGCGACGGTATAGAAGCGAAGGTCAAACTGAACCCAGCTATCGCCGATCGCCGGCTCGCCGCATTCGTAGGCCGCCGATTTTTCGGGATGCGGCTGGTTCGGGCGTACGAAGCGACCCGCGGTGAGCCCCCCGAACACCAACGCAAAACCGGTCAGAATGAACAGCGCGATGCCGAGAACGAGTTCAACATTCGTGTTCTCGTACGCGCCGGCGGGTTGCATGGGGAACCCCGTGCCGAGCGATGTCATCACGCCGGTAAGCTTCGCGATCATCATTACACCTTAACCGTCGCCGGCGCCCGCGCGGCGATCATTTCTTCTTTACCGGCGCCGACGCAACGAGCGCCTCGCGCATCTTCGTACGGCGTACGTCGTTGTTACCCGTCAGCTTGTCATCGGAGTGGGCAAACTCGACCCACTCGTCCTTACGCTGCTCGGCCCACTCGGGCAGCTTCTCTCGCTGCATCCAAAGCGGCTGCGGCGTCTGCAAGCCCTCGGTCGCCAGGTCGGTGAACTCCACGATCATGCTTTCGCGGTCGTAGCCGGACATATCGTGCAGGTTGCCCATGTGGATGCAGTCCGTCGGACACGGATCCACGCATAGCGCACAAAACATGCATTTGGCATAGTCGATCGCGTAGCGGGTCATCGCCCCGCCCACCGCGATGTTGGTCGCCTTATCGATCTTCCGAGGCCCGCTCTTCTCAATGTAGATGCAATCAACGGGGCAGGCCTTGGCGCACAGGTCGCAGGCGATGCACTTCTCGACTTCAAAGAAGTGAAATCCGCGATAGCGCGGCTGCAGCGCCGGGGCGACGTCGGGGTACTGAAGCGTCACCGTCTTGGCGAAACAGTACTTCAACGATATCCGCATCCCCACGAGAATCGTGCGGACCGTCTGATAGATGTTGCGGAAGTAGTCACGAACCGGGTTGTTTTCCATCACCGTCTCGGGTCCGGGATCGGCACCGGCGACCAATTGCACGGGCCCATGCTCGCCAATTCACTTCAGGCCGCAGGATTCTAGGCGGCCGACGATCGAGTCGCAACCGACCCGGACCGTTATCCGAAATCAGAAACCACGGCTAGTCTTGCGACGCACGTGATTTGATGGGTGGCATGGCCAAGTGAAGCGCGGCCATGTGTGGCGCGCTCTCCACGCCGGCGTCGGATCTGAGTCCGGGATTGTCCCGATCGGACACCATCCATCAATCGAGCCGTGCCAAAGCACTAGCGATCGTGGGCGTCAAGTAGAAACAGCCGCAACAGGTTCAAGGCCGCGCTCGCCGCCCGCTCTCGGATATCACATCGGTCCAGGTGCTCTCCGAACAACATCCGTTTGACGCGCACGCCGTTCGCGTCGGCCAATCCCAGGTAGACCAGCCCAATCGGCTTGTCCGGCGATCGACCGCCCGTCGGACCCGCAATCCCGGTCACGGAAACTGCAAGATCAGACCCGGTGGCTGTTCTGCAACCGGACGCCATGGCTTCCGCCACGGCTTCGCTCACCGCCCCGTCGCGTTCCATCAGTGCTGGCGGGACGCCCAGCAGCTCCGTCTTAGACGCGTTCGAGTACGTCACCTGGCCGCCCACGTAGTAGGCCGAACTGCCGGGCACATCCGTCAGTCGCTTGCCGACCAATCCTCCCGTACACGACTCGGCCGTTGCCAGCGTCAAGCCCTTGGCCACGAGAAGCCGGGCGACCGCGCGTTCCAACGTTTCGTCCCCTTCACCGAAGATGACTGACCCCAGACGTCGGCGCACCTCGGCCACGTCGTCCTGAAGCAGCCTGCCGGCTTGGATCGCATCTTCACCGCTGGCCGTGATTCGCACCGTGATGACGCCCTGGGCCGCCGTCGTTCCCACCAGTGGGTTCCGGTCGCGGGCCATCATGTCGGAAAGTAGTTCCCCCACCTTCGCCTCACTGATTCCGTGACAGTGCAAGTCGGCTTGCTGCGTCCCGGCTCCGCCCATCCGAGCTTGGATCCGAGGGGCCACCGCCTCGCGAAACATCGATCGCATCTCCGACGGCACCCCGGGTAGGGCGACAAGCGTGCCGCGACCGCTTTCGTGGCGGATTCCCGGCGCGGTTCCGTGCTCGTTTGGGATCACATCGCAACCAACCGGAACCATCGCGTGCACCCTGTTCGATGGATGCATGCGTCGGCCCCATCGCTCGAACATCGCCGTCATCGTGGCAAGCGCCTCGGCGTTTTCTTCAAGCGGTACGCCCAAAGCACCGGCCAAGCCCCGTCGGGTCAGATCGTCGGGTGTCGGCCCCAGCCCGCCCGTGACAACCACCAGGTTCGAATCATCGAGCGCGCGGGTCATCGCCGCCTGGATCGCACCGATGTCATCGCCGATGGTGACGTGCGCGAGCATTCGCACGCCCATCTCAGTCAGCCGCTGCGAGAGCCAGGCGGCGTTTGTGTCCACGGTCTGACCTGTGGTCAGCTCCGTGCCGATACTGAGGATGACCGCGTCCATGGCTCGGTCAGCGTAGCAGGTGCGTGGCCAGGCACCAAGCCGCATGGCAGCCCCCAGCGGAAGGGTATATAGTCGCGCGGACGCGCCGGGTGGCGACTCGCAATCCGCTCACCAAGGTGACCCGCACATGAAGGCCTCAGCAACAAAGCCGCGACGACGCACGCAACCCGGCGGGCAGACCGTGCGCGTGCTGTTCACCTGCGTCGGCCGTCGGATCGAACTGATGCGGGCGTTCCGCGCGGCCGCCGACCGCTTGGGGATCGGTCTCGAAGTCCACGGCGCGGATGCGACCCGGCTCTCTCCGGGCATGCACTGCGTCGATAAGGCCCACCTGGTCAGCCGTATCTCGAGCGGCCGGTATATCGACGATCTTCTCGGCCTGATCCGGAAGCGCCGGATCGATCTGTTGATCCCGCTACTCGATCCCGAACTACCGCTTCTGGCGGACGCCGTCGATCGATTCGCCGAGCGCGGGTGCCGGGCACTGGTCTCGTCGCCGCGGGTGATCTCGATTTGCACGGACAAGCTCGCCACGTACGAGGCGCTACGCGATGCGCGGATCGACACGCCAAAGACGTGGCTTTGGAAAGAGATCGCGGCCCGCAAGCGGCACCGCTTCCCCTACTTCCTGAAGCCTCGCGCGGGCAGCGCGGGCGTCGGGAACCACGTCATCCGGGACAGGACCGAACTCGACACGTTCGGGCGGTCCGTGCCCGATGCCATCGTCCAGGAATTCGTACACGGCATCGAGCACACGATGGACGTCTACACCGGGCTGGATGGGCAGCCGCGATGCGTCGTTCCTCGGCGGCGCCTCGAGGTACGCACCGGGGAGGTCAGCAAGGCCTTGATCGTCAAGGATCAGGGCATCATGGCCGTCGGCGCCCACGTGGTCGAGACACTCGGCGGGTGCCGCGGTGTCGTCACGGTTCAGTGTATCGTGACCGCGCGTGGGACGATTCGAGTCATCGAAATCAACCCGCGTTTCGGCGGGGGGGCGCCGCTGGCGATCCACGCCGGTGCTAACTTCCCGAAGTGGATACTCGCGGAGCACCTCGGACGGCGGCTTCGGATCAACCCGACCGGCTTTCGCGACGATGTTGCCATGCTGCGGTTCGACGACTCGGTGTTCGTTCCCCGGGCGTCAAAACTCTTCAACGAAACATGAGGGCGCCCTGGCGCCAACGAGACTGGAGCTGGTAGGGTGCGTCCCGAGCGCACCAACTTCTGCTGATGCCCAACATCCACGCGATCATCTTCGATCTCGACGACACCCTTTACCCGGAGCGAGCCTATGCGTTCAGCGGTTTTGCCGCCGTCGCTGCCGCCTTCGCCGACCGGCTGGGTGACGCGGTCGAAAGCGCAACGCGGATGCGCGCACTCTTTGATACCGAACATCGCCCGCGCGTGTTCAACGAGTTGCTGGAAAGTAGAGGGTTCGCCGACCCCGGCGTTCGCCGGTCCGACGATGCGCGGCTCGTGCGCGCGATGATCGAAACCTACCGAAACCACGCGCCGATGGTCTCCCTCCATCCTGACGCGGAGGCCGCCCTGACTCGGCTGAATGGAGCCTATCGCCTGGGACTCATCACCGATGGGCCGGCCGCTGGGCAGCGGGCCAAGATCGCCGCGCTCGATCTCGCGCCGCGTCTCGATCAGATCGTCGTCACCGCGGAGCTGGGCGCGGGGCACGGCAAGCCAAACCCCGTTGCGTTCGAGTTGATCTGCCGAGCGCTTGACGTGTCGCCGACCGCGTGCGCGTACGTGGGCGACAACGCGACCAAGGATTTCGTCGCACCCAACGCTCTGGGATGGATGACCGTCCAGATCGTCCGGCCGGACGGCGTCTACCGGGGTCGCCTGCCGACCGCCGGAGGTACGCCCGACAAGGTGATTACGACGCTCGACGAACTCGATGCGGCCCTTGAGTAGCGTGAATTGATGGGTGCCATGCTCACGCTTGCGTGAGCATGCTTTGTCGCACGCCCATGGCCACGCAAGCGTGGCCATGCCACCCTGATCCGCAAGACGATCGCATCCCTGAAATCACGGGCATCGGAGTGCTATCCGCCGTCACCGTCCGGGAGAATCGTGCTTTCATCGGAAGACTCAGCCGCCGCGGCGCGCAGGTCGGTCCATGCCTGCCGCAAACGAATCCTGGCGAGTGACAGGTTCACATCAGCGTCGATGTAGTCTCGTTGCGTCTGGTTGAGTCGCGTCAACGTCTCACGCCCCGCGACGTACGCCGCTTGAACGATACGCCGGGTCTCGAGCGCGATCTTTACGTTTTCTCGTTGGAGGCGGATCTGTTGTTGTGCATCCCCCAGTTCAATCGTCACCCCGCGAACCTGTGACTCAACCGCCAGACGGGTGCGCTGCAGCATGGCGACCGCCTCCATCCGGTGCGCCTCGGCCGTTCGCACGCGGGCCTGTCGTCCGCCGCCGGTGTAGAGATCCCACTGGATCTCCAAGCCGCCCAACGCGGATTGATCATCCTCGCCGTAGTGAATGTTGGAACTGCGGTTGAAGCCCCAGCTTCCGCTGACGCCGACCACCGGACTGAAAGCCCCCTTGGCCGCGCGAACGTTCTCCTCCTCACGCCTCGAGATGGCCGCAAGCCGGCGCAGGTCGGGGCGGCTTTCCAGCGCGCGATCCACCCAATCATCGACGTCGGGAAGAAGCATCTCCGTAACCGACTCGGTCGCCAGCGGTGAGAGCGCAAGCGCCGCGGGAAGCTCGGCACCCGACAGCCCCATCAGCTCGGCCAGCACCACGCGCCCGGTGTCGCGAAGCCCAACCGCCGCCGCAACGTTCGCCTGGGCGGCGAGAACGCGAACGCGAAAGTTCTGTACGTCGGCCTGGGTCGCGCGACCCGCGTCGCGAAGTTTCCTGGTTTCCTCGAATTGCTCCTGGCTGAATGTCTCGTCGGCCCGGGCGATGCGCAGTTGTTCATGCCCGAGCTGCGCCTGGTAGTAGGCCGTATCGATCGCCTGAACGATCAGGCGGGCGACGTCGGTGAACGACGCGGACATCGCGTCGCGCTGATACTTGGCCGCCATCAAGCGGGCCTCGCGAATGAACCCGTCGAAGAGCGTCCAGGTCACGGTCAGAGCGCTCGTGTGGTCGCTAAACGCACTGGTGTTCGCCCCGAGCCCGCGTGCGCCGAACAGCGGCTGGAGCAGCGGGCGGAAGATCGGGTCGATACCCGCAAGTGGATCCTCCGCCCCGGTCTGAAGCTGTGCGACGCTCTGGATCGCCGAAGTCAGCCGCGGCTGGTTCGGCGTCGTCAGAAAAGTCCGCGACGACGTGTGCTTGAGCGAAACGATCGGAGCAAAGAGCGCGCGGGCCTCATCGATCCGCCCGAGAGAGGCGTCCAGCCGAGCGCGGGCCGCGTGGATATCGGGGTTGGCGACCACCGCGAACGCGCGCGCCGCCTCGAGCGTCAGCTCACTTCCCGCTAGAACTTCGTCCCTGCGCGACGGCGTATCCTCATGCTCAATGATCGCCGATAGGGTTCGTTCCTCGCTGGGAAATCTGGAAAGAGCCTGGGCCCGGTGTTCGAAGGCATCTTGGATCGAGCCCGCCGGCACACGGCACGACGCGACGCAGAGAACCAGAAGCGCCGACAGCCCGACGATCGACCAGCCGCCGTGGCACCGCCTCCTTGCCTCGTTCCACATCGTGTTCCCTCGTCGCCGGCTCGCGGCGGATAAGACCGATCGTACAGTTGGCCCCACGGACAGGCTGTGTTGTACTACGGGTTGCTATCCGGTAGCCAGATCGCCTTCGGTCGGGCGTTTTCCGGGCTCCTCGATCAACCCTTCGGCAGGATACGGCCCGCCGTGCCGCAGCCAGTGACAGAACCGGCGGACGTCCTCGATCAGCAAGTAGCAAGCCGGGACGACCAGGAGCGTCAGCCCCGTCGCGAAGATCAACCCGGCGCTGATTGCCACGGCCATGGGCTTCAAGGTACGCGCCTGAGTGGTCTGCTCAAGGAGAATCGGCAACAGTCCAACCACCGTCGTCAGCGACGTCAAGGTCACGGCGCGAAACCGCCGCTCACCGGCCTGGTGAACGGCATCGCGAAGGCTCTTGCCCTCCCCGATCCCCCGGTTGACCGCGTCGATCAACACGAGCGAATCGTTCACGACCACGCCCGACAGCGCGACCGAGCCAAAAAGGGTCATGATCGTCATGTCCATGCCCAGCACCTGGTGCCCGGCCACCACACCGATGAGGCCCAGCGGGACGGCGACAAGGATCGCGATCGGCTGAACGTACGACCGAAGCATCGCCGCGAGCACGGTGTAGATCGCCACGACGGCCATGAGAAACCCCATAAACAGGCTGTCAAGCGATTGGTTGAGCAGTTCGCGGATCCCCGCGATCTTGTACGTCAGGTCGTTGTAATCACGGACCACGTCATCGAGAAACCCGGCCTCCATGGTTTGAAGTACGCGCTCGGCGTTGGTTCGTCGATCGTCCACCGTTCCAACCACCCGGATGCGCCGTTTTCCGTCCTGGTGCATGATGAAGGCATACCCGCGAGCCCACTCCACGTCGGCCACTTCCAGGAAAGGAATCTCGTGCCCCCGGGGCGTCTTGATCCGAACGTGCTCCAGGTCCGTGATCGACCGGCGATCCGATTCCGAAAAGCGAATGCGAACCTTCACCCGGTCCCGTCCGCGCTGGAGCGTCACGGCCTCGCCGCCGAAGAATCCGAATCGCAACTGGCGCGCCACGTCTTCCAGCGTAAGACCCGACGCGTGTGCGGATGCCTTGAGTGTGACGCGCAGTTCGCGCTTCCCGGGAATAAGGTCATGATCGACGTCGTAGACGCCGTCGAACTCGGCCAGCTTGGCCTGGATCCGCTGGGAGGCCTCGATCATGTCGTCGAGGTCGTGGCCTAGGAGGCGGATTTCAAGCGGGCGATCCAAGGGCCCGAGCGGCTGGCGCCCCACCGTCATCCGCACCGCGTCGTGAACGGTGCCGATGCGCTCGCGCCAGCGCTCGATGATGCGCTCGTCCTCGATCAACCGATCTTCCGACGGCATCAGCTCTACACGAACCTCGCAAAGGTTGTTGCCGCGAACGGACATGAAATCGGCGAACTCGCCGGTCACGGCGTAGACATTGCGAACCAGGTCGCCCGGACGCGATGGTGCCAGCGTGGCGTCATGGTTGAGCGCGCGAGCCGTTTCGAGCAACCGATCCACCGTGCGCTGGGTCACCGACGCCGGCGTGCCCTCCGGGAAGCGAATGCGGGCGCGCAACATGTTGCCGTCTTCGGGCGGGAGAACCACGAACGGCACACGCCCACTGACGACCATCCCCGCCGCGATCACAAACAAGGTGACTGCGACCGAGACCGTGATCGCCCTTCGCTGCATCGCCAGGCGATAGACCGGGCGGTACCACGCCGTGATGAAGCGGGCGACGCCTTGGTCCACGGCTCGCCGAAAACGGCCCGGTCCGCGCCCACCCTCCGACCGATCGCGGTGACACAGATGGCTTGGCAGAATGGCGAAGGCTTCGACCGCCGAGGCCACGACGGCGGCAATCACGACGACCGGGAGCACATAGATGAACCGGCCCAGCACCCCATGGACAAAGAGCAGTGGCACAAACGCTATGATCGTGGTAATCGACGCGCCCAACACCGGCAGCGCCACGCGAGACGTCCCTTCGATCGCGGCCAACTCCGGAGCGTCCCCGTGGCGGCGACGGCTGTGAATGCTTTCCGCAATCACGATCGCATCATCGACGATGATGCCGGACACCATAATCAGCGAGAACAGGGAGATCATGTTCAAGGTTTGATCTTGCGCGTGGATGATGATCATCGCCCCGGCAAAGGCGGTCGGAATGCCGATGGCGACCCAGATGGCCAGACGAAACTCCAGGAACACCGCCAACGCGCCAAAGACCAGCAAGATGCCCCACAGACCGTTCTTGACCAACATCGAGATTCGGCTGTCGATGTCGCGAGCCCCGTCCGCCCAGACCGACAGGTGCAGCCGCCCCGGCAGATCCGGCTGCCGAGCCTCCACGTACTGGCGCACGAGGCGTGCGATCTCGACGGCGTCTTCCCGCGGCGTCTTGAACACCTGGACCACGACGGCCGGTTGACCGTTGAAGCTCCCCCGGACGACGGACTCTTCGAACCCCTCGCGAACCGTGCCGATCTCTCCCAGGCGCACCGCCGCGTCGGCGTTCTCCAGGATGACGAGATCCTCGTACTCCCGCGCTGCGTACCGCTGTCCGATGACGCGAAGGGTGAACTCCTCATCCGCCGTGCGAATCACACCCGCGGGTAGATCGAGGCTGCTCTTGCCGACGATCGTCATGAGCCGAGCGATCGACAAGTCGTAGGCACGTAGCGACTCGCGAGAGACCTCGATCGTGATTTCGTCTTCTCGGACCCCCGAGAGGGAAACCTGAGAGATGCCCGCCGTCGTCATCAGGTCGTCTTGCAGTTCCTGCCCGAAGCGCTTCAGCGTGCGCTCCGGCACCGAACCGAAGACGGCCACGTTGATGACCGGCGTACGGACGACGGCCTCGCGGATCACGGGCCTCTCCACCTCCGCCGGGAAGGTGGTGATCTGCCCGACACGATCCCGAACCTCATCGATGACGACCTGGACATTCGCCACGGTGCCCTGCAAGGCGAGCCACACCTGACCAAGGTTTTCCGTCGCGGATGACGAGACTTCGTACACGCCACTGATGCCCTGGACGGCCTGCTCGATGGGCGTACACACGGCGCGTTCCACGTCCGCGGTGCTCGCGCCGGGATAGCGCACGTTAATGACGACGTGATCCAGGGAGAACTCGGGGAACGTCTCACGCACCATCAGGCGCGTGGAAAGGTAGCCCCCCACCAACAGGCACAACATCCAAAGGTTCACGAAGACGGGATTGCGAACGCCCCCCGCGATCAACCCGCGGAGCACGCCCACGACTAGCCCCCACCGGGGCCGAGCCCGACGTGCGCCAGGACGGGCGTGCGGTCGCGGGAAGCCGGCGCCGTGGGAAAGGTGGCGTTTCGCGGCGTGGGAAGCGTCGTCACGCGCGCTTCACGAAGCCGAAGCGGCATGCCCACGACGGGCTTCATCAGGGGAGAAACGATGTATTGTTCGCCCGGTCTCAACTCGCAGTTGCGCGTGCCGTCACGGTCGGCGTAGTCCACCAAGACTTGGTCGCCCATGGAGCGCAACAACGGAACGTCGCGCCGTGCCAGGCGACCGGTGCTGGACCCCGGTTCGTCCGGCTGGAAGACGTACACCCAGCGGTTGTCGTACACCGCGTGACGGGGTACGACCAGCGCGCCCTTCAGAGGCTTGGCCGGCAACTCGGCCCGGCAATGCATGCCGATGGCAAGCGTCGGGCGGGAACTCACGTTCCCAAGCTCCACGGAACCGCGCATGTCCGCATTCCGGACTTCCACGACCAGTTGGGCCGTTCGCGTCATTTCGTCCACCCGCTCAAAACGTGTCACGAAACCGCGCCAAGTGAAGGATTGTCCCTGAAGGGACCAGCGAACGGTGACCTCCGGTCTCGCCCCTTCGTGCTCGCCTTGCAGCGCTTCGAGCTGAATCGATTCTTCCAGCCACCGAAGCTCCGCTGGGTCGATGCCCACGGTCAGTTCAAACGCCGACATATCCGTCAGCGTGGCGATCGAGAACGGCACCGTCACAACCTGAGCCGTGTAGGCCGACACGAACTCCACCCGTGCATTGAACGGGCAGAAGATCTTGGTGTTTTCGAGGTTGTGATGGGCCGAGCGAAGCTGCGCGCGCGTCGCCTGAAGCTGGGCCTCGGTCTCGAGCTTGATGTGCGGAATCATCGAACGTCGGCTCTTCAGTTCGATCAGGGCGCCCTTTTGGCGCAGGTATTTCTGATGCACCATATCGACGTCGCGCGGGGTGCCGACCTGCTCGTCTTCGTACAGGCGCTTGGCTCCCAGGTAATCCTGCTCGTCGATGGCGAGCACCTTCTCGGCGTTGGTGATTCGCTCGTTGAGGTTGCTGAGTTCCTGGTCGGATCGATCCTGCGCGGCCTCGAGGGCGCGGGCCTCCGCTTCGACCCGCTGGACCTGCGCCGCGTACACCGTCGGGTCGATCTCGAAGAGCAATTCGCCCTCTTCGATCATCTTGCCGGGTGCCAGGCTCGGATGGACGTGAACCAACTTGCCCGAGACCTGCGGAACGATCTTGATCTCGTGCTTCGCGCGAACCGTTCCGTGGCCGATGATCGGCATGGCCGCCGTGACCGGGTTGGCCGGCGCAACAGCCACTTCCAAGGCGCGGACCGCGACGGTCCGCTGGGGCGGTGCCGGCTTGGTAGCCAACAGCCATGCGTAGGCACCGCCGCCGACCGCCATGATGGCGGGCGCCAGACTGGCGATGATCGTAAGCCGGAGACATTCAACGTTTGTTTTCATGGTAATGCCGGGGTGTCGTTGATGGCGGCCAAGCGAAGCAGTGGGACGCCGCTAGTTCGGAATGGTCGTTCCTTCATCCAAATCGATCCGTCGCGGCATGGTCCGCGGCACGGCCAACCGCATCGATACGCTGAGGCGGCAATCGACGATCGCGCGACATTGTTGGTATGCACGAACGGATGTCAATCGCCATCCGCCGCTGATTGACCTGTGACTCTGTGCTTTACAGGCTGGTCCGGCCCATCGCAGGGGCGCAGGCCATTCTCCCTATATCGGATGGTGGCCTTTGTGGACCCCTATCTGTTTCGGCGAGTGAGCCGGCCGTGTCAAGCCAAGAATTAGCCTATAACTTTATCTTCCGGCATCCATCGAGCCCAAGACACTCCTCAGGCCTGAGAACTTCACGAGTGATCGCCGCCAGGCCTACCGACCGACCCGACGCAAGGCCTTACGACGCGGCGAATTCGGGCTAGGATAGCCCCCTGATGCTTGGACGCGCCCCATTCGACGGGTTGTTTTTGACCGAGCCGCGACCGTAAGGGAGCGGAAATACCTTTGATGGCCTACTCGCGGTTGGGCGCTTCCTTACAGACGCGGCTCGGATAACCCGCGAAAACAGGTGTGACGCAGCACTCGTGCTTTGTCACACGTTCATCTTCGGGTTCGGTCCACGCCGTGTCGTGCCCCTACACGGCTCAAGAGCAGCGGCACACTCGAAAACTTAGGCGTGACGATGAACCAGGGCAGGAGATCCACGATGCCGACCTTTGTCACTCACCTGGAATCCGCGATCGACGGGACCAGGCTGCCGCACGACACGATCCAGACCCTCCACAAGGATCGTCCGCTTTGGGTTCGGTACGACCTCGCCGCTGTCGGCGCCGCCGTCGATCCTTACGTGCTGGCCAAGCGCCCGCCGACGCTATGGCGCTACCGCGAGCTGCTGCCCGTACCCGCCGAGCCGGGGCCGGTGACGCTCGGCGAGGGGATGAGCCCGTTGTTGCCCACCCCGCGCCTGGGCGAAGTCATCGGGCTCGACGATTTGTGGATCAAGGATGAGTCGCAACTGCCGACCGGGTCGTTCAAGAGTCGCGGGCTGGCCATGGCGGTTTCCATGGCGAGGCACTTCGGGATCAAGCGCGTCGCCATTCCCACGGCCGGCAACGCCGGCGGCGCGATGGCGGCCTATGCCGCGCGGGCCGGGATGGAAGCCTTCGTTTTCATGCCGGACGACACGCCCGTCATCAACCAGATCGAGTGTGTGCTCGCCGGCGCTCACACTTATAAGGTCAACGGCCTGATCACCGATTGCGGTCGCATCGTCCGCGGCGGCGTCGAGCCCATGGGCTGGTTCGACTTCTCCACGCTCAAAGAGCCCTACCGAATCGAGGGCAAGAAGACCATGGGGCTGGAGCTGGCCGAGCAATTCGGCTGGAAGCTGCCGGACGTCATCCTCTACCCCACCGGCGGCGGGACCGGTCTGATCGGCATGTGGAAAGCCTTCGCGGAGCTTCGCGAGCTCGGTTGGCTTGCCGGCGACAAGATGCCGCGGATGGTCGCCGTCCAGAGCGACACGTGTGCCCCGATCCCCCGAGCGTTCGATGCCGGGGAGCGCTTCGCGACCCCGTGGGAAAACGCACGCACCTGTGCCAGCGGGCTGCGCGTTCCGGCGGCCGTGGGAGATTTCATGATGCTGGACGCCATCCGCGCCAGCGGCGGGCGCGCGGTGGCGGTGCCGGAGTCGAAGATCATCGATGCCATGCACCGCGCCGTGGCCGCCGAAGGGATCGCCGTCTGTCCGGAGGCGGCGGCGTGCGTTCTGGCGGCCGAGCAACTCTTGGCAAGCGGCCACATCGAGCCCAACGAGCGGGTCGTGATCTTCAACACCGGCTCTTCATGCAAGTACGTCGAGACGATTCCGCTCGATCTTCCCACGATCGATAACCCTTCCGACGTGGACTACGCCTCGCTGCGCCGATAATACACCGCTCATAAGTGTCGAAAGCATGACACTCCCTTAGCGCGTCCAACCAGCCGGAGATGCGCGCCTCAAGAACGAACTGTCACCGCGAAAACTGCGCCTTGTGTGCAATGAGACGGCCCGTTGGGTGTATGTTTCGTATGTTTAACGAAAGAAAACGGTGTTGAGTCACTAGAGTTCCTCGCTTAGATACAAAGGACACAAATCATGATTCATCGTACGCTCTGTTGCAGCCTCGTGCTCTTTCTCTCGGGATCGGCCTTTGTAACCTTGACCGGCTGCGCCTCACCGAGCACCAGCCTGCCGGCCACCGTCGTGGTCGAGCTTCCGGATGGAACCACCGTAGAGGTGGAGGCCGGTGGCGGCGTGCCGTCTCTCGCCGACTCGGCCTGGGACTTCTTTCGCAGCGGCGCGGGCGCGGCCTTCGTGAGAATCACCTTCGGACCCAGCGGAGAATTGACCTCGTTCACCAACAGCACGATCGCCCCGGAGATCTTCGGCGCGACGATCCTGTTCGACGGTGTGCGCCACGCCACCAGCGAGCCGCCCCTCGAGTATGCCGCCACCACGTTCGGCGCCGGGACGGCCGATGGAACCGGCTTCACGTTTGAGGCCGTTTTTGTGGCGTTCGCGCTAGCGTTCGAAGTGGGCGACGGATCAGCCACGGCCCGCGGCACCTTCGATCCCGACAACGGCGATCGGATGACCGGAACATTCACCTTCTCGACCCAGATCACTCTCGACCCGGCGCTGCTCGCCCAGTTTGGCTTCCCCGCCGATCAAACCAGCCAAACCGACACGTTCGAGTTTGTGGCCGAGCGAGTCGCGCAATAGAACGACTGCCATTACGGGGGCACCGAGCCTCAACCGTGCAGGCGTCCTGCTACTCCGTCACGCGCGAATTGATGGGTGGCATGGCCAAGCGCAGCGCGGCCATGTATCGCACGTTTCTCCATGCCGGCGCCTCGGGCGTTGATTCTGCGCCAGGATCACCAACCCCGGTACCGACCGGGGCAACACACAAGCGCCGCGGTCCGGTGGCGGTCAGCCTCCGCGCTTGACCGCCGTGCAGAGTGCCAAGACCGCCGAGTCGATCTCAGCTTCCGTGGTGAAGTGTCCGACGCTCAGGCGGACCGCCCCAAACGCGATCTCCTCAGGCACATTCATGGCCTTCAATGTGGCGGATCGCTTCCGATCGCCCGCGTGGCACGCGGCACCGGTGCTCGCGCAGAGGTTCGGGCACGCCGCGAGTACGTCCGACCCAATTCGCCCGCGGAAACCGACGGCGAGCGTATTGGGCAGGCGCTGAGTGAGGTGACCGAGCAGGACGACCTGTACGCCGAGCGCCGCCCGCAGACCGTCGTATAGCCGGTCACGTAGTGCCATCATTTTGACACTGTCGTCGCAGCGTATGGCACTTGCCGCGGCCGCCCCCAATCCCACGATTCCCGGCACGGGCTCGGTTCCGCTTCTGCGTCCGCCCTCATGCCCCGCGCCGTGGTGCAGCGGCGGCAGGTCGATCCCACGACGGATGTACAGCGCGCCGATGCCCTGCGGGGCGTACACCTTGTGCCCGGCGATGGAAAGGAAATCGACGCCCAGCACATTGACATCCGTCTCGATTTTTCCGCACGCCTGGGCCGCGTCGGTGTGAACCAGCACGCCTCGCTCGCGGGCGGCACGGGCAATCCGCGCCAGCGGCTGAATCGTTCCCACCTCGTTGTTGGCTTGCATGATGCTGATCAGGATGGTGTCCGGGCGGATCGCGTCGATGACCGTCTGCGGATCGATCATGCCGGTCGAATCCACGCCGACGAAGGTGATCTCCGATCCGCTTTCCGCGAGGAACCGACACGGCTCGACCACGGCCGGGTGCTCGACGGCCGAGGTGATGATGTGGCGGCCCCTGCCTTCGAGTGCGGCGGACACCCCCTTGATCACCTGGTTGTTGGCCTCGGTACCGCCCGAGGTAAAGACGATCTCCGAAGCGTCCGCACCCAACAGCGTCGCCACCTGGTCTCGCGCCTGGTCGATGCCCTGTTTGACCTCTCGACCGGCCGCGTGGCGGCTGGAGGGGTTTCCGTGCCGCTCGGTGAGATACGGCAGCATCGCTTCGCGGACGGCCGGGTCAATCGGCGTCGAGGCGTTGTAGTCCAGGTAGATCACGCGCGAGTCTCCCCTTGATTGGTTACGGGACGTTCCATGTGCCCGCCGCGCATCTTATCCCTAGCCCGCACGCGCGTCACGATGTTCCTGTTGAACCCCAAGAGCGGCCGGTACGCCGTCGCGCGCGGCCTTTGTTCAACACGGCGGGGCCGCTGGTCGATGCGTCATAGGGACGGGGCATGCCCTTGGCGGTGAGCCCCCAGACGAACCGGTCTATCGATCAGACGCCACGCTCGAGGAGACGCCGGTATGACAACCGTTGCAGCGGATCAACTCGTCGAAACGATTCAGAATCTCCAGGACTCGGCCTCGGCCGCCCTGAAGACCGAAGACGTGAAGAGCTTCGTGGCGTTCGAGTCGTTCGTCAACGAAGTGGAGGCCTACGTCCGCGAGGTCCAACAGTCGATGTGGGCGGACCAGGCCAAGGCGACGATTCGTAACCTCGAAAAGGGTGTGCCGCCCACCGAGGTGGACAAGGACTTGATCCGCACCTTCCTCGTCTGCGACGCCGAGCGCTACCTGAAGCACGAGAACAACTACGGCGACTGGAAGAGCGAGCTACAGCGGCTGATGAAGGAGGTCACCAAACGGGCCGGCATGATCGATCAGCACTCGATCGGTGATCTGCGCGGCATCCTCAAAGACGCCATCCGGCTGGTGCCCGACATCCGCAACTATCTTGAGGAACAAGAGCGCGTCGAAAAACTCAGCAGCGCGCTCAACGAACTCGATCCGCCGGCGTGCGCCATGCTCGCTCGCCTGTTGAAGGAGCAGTTGCACAGCGCTGATCGGTAAGGGCAAGAGGCCGAGCCGGTCAGCAACGCAAGCCCGTTTCCGGAACGGAAACGGGCTTGGTACATATCCAGATGATCGCGGATGAAACTCGGGCGCGCCGCCGCCCAGGTCATTCGGCGTTGACCGTCTCGATCCGCAAGTCGCCATAGATCACTCGTACGTCACCGTCTGGCAGCTTCCATCGAACAAGCACCTCACTGGCGTCCGCCGGGGTCACGGTTTCCCCGAAGTATTCCGGGCTACTGCCGTCGCGGATCAAGGCGTTAAAGAACTTACAAGCCGCCGCGACCACAAGAATCTTTCCCGTTATCTCCTTGAAGGCCGGGTCCGTCGGGTCGGGCTTGGCGCCCCCGGCCACGAGCTTGGCGGCGAAAAAGCCGGCGAGTTCGGCCGGCACACGCGCGGCGTCGAGCGCGGGCGGGTACTTGCCGCCTGAAAGATCCGCGTAGGCTCGCAGCCCGTCGATGAGCGTCCGCTCGTTGGCGGCGGGCAGCTTCAGATCGAGCCGGGTGTAGCCCTCGGGGATGTCGGGCGTAAAGGTGTCCGCGCCCACCGGCTTGTTCCACTCGAACCGATCGTGGGTGATCTTCATCCACGAGCCTTCGGTCGGGCCGGACATCTCGATGTCGAATCTCACCGGCAGCCAGGTCTCCGCATCGACCCACAGACGCGCGAATGGTGCCCACGATTTTCCCTCCCAGATCCCCTGTCCCCACTTTTGTGGATCGGCTTTCGCCCATCCCGGTCCGTTGCCCAATCCGAGCTTATGACCGGCGATCCACCAGCCGCGAACGTTGTGGCCGTCGATCACGTCATCATCGAGTTCGCGGTCGGCTTCGGCGGTCAGCCCCTGCAAGCGATCCAGCCATTGATCGGGACGTTCCTGCGCCCGGGCCTGTCCGTCGGCTTCGGCGGACTCGATCCTGATCCAGGTCTTCGTCGCAGGCGTGATCGCGACGGTCGGTCCGTCCAGGGGTGAATAGACCGAACTCAACAGGTCGCCATCGACGTGTATGTCGAAGCGGCTTCCGAACCTGGACGAGACGAGGAGTCGGCCCTCGCTCGATTGGTCCTGCGGGCCGCCCGTAAGGGTGGACGTGACGCGCGCGGCAATGTTGTCCACCTGTTGTAGCTGCTCTATTACACGAGCGAACGCACGACCGCCGTCTGACGATGTGAACAGCACGAGGGCGATGACAATGGCGGCGGCGGGCACGAGCGCGACGGCCGCTCGCCGTACGATTCTGGGATGAGTCATGACGAAGTCTCCTGTTGATCGCCACCAGCGAGCGGGCAGGTTCACCGCAAAAACCTGCGGCGTCGCACGGGGCAGCGAAGCCATAAGTTGCTCTCGCCGTTCGTCGTGGTCACGATCGAACGCCTCATAGGTTCGAAGCAGGTCAGCGTGCTGTCGCCGCGCCAGTCGAAAGCGTGCGTGGCAGCGGTCGCATCGTTCGAGATGGTCGCGCCATTCCGCGGCCTCTCGTTTGTCCACGAGGTCCGCACTGAGCCGAGTCAACTCGGTATCGTTCAGGCATGTCATGGAGCAACCTCCTTCCTACTCATCAACCTCGTGAGGCGCCCACGGGCGCATGACAACAAGCGGTAGAGTCCTGATCTCGAAAGGCCCAGCACGGTGCGGGCCTCGTCCACGTCCAACCCGCGGAGGTAAAACGCGTGCAGGGCCAGACGTTCCTTCTCCGGAAGTGACGCGAGCGCGTCACGTATGGCCGCGATTCGATCGTCGGGCTCGTCGAACGGGTCGGTGCATACGACCTCATCCGGCAGGTTCGACAGCAGGTTCCGGTCCCGCCGTCGCTCTCGCCGCCATTCCCGGCAAACCTGCCGGGCGATGCCCGTCAGCCAGGCAGTGAACCGTTGTCGATCGCGCAGCGTTCCGAGCCTCCGGAAAGCTCGGAGAAACACCTCTTGGGTCAGGTCGGCGGCCAGGTGAACGTCGCGGGTTGCGTCGTAACAGACGGCTCGGATGAGGCGCGCACGGCGATCGTACAACTCGGCGAACGCCGATCGATCACCGTGGAGCACGCCGAGGACCAGTGTTTCGTCTGTTGGCGGCACGTCGCGAGTTTCCATGGCCGTAAGAACCAAATGCGGTCATTGTATAAGTGTCTCGACGGCCTGATTTGTCCACACAAAAACCGGAAGCCCAAGTGGTGCATGCTGCGCATCGCCAGCTTGGCGGCACGTACGAACTCCCGTACGCTTCGCGGCGGGTACGGGAACCAGCGCGCGGCTTTTCGCTCCTCACGCCCGTGGGACGGTACAAATATCGAGCATTGCTGGATTTTGGCCTCCTTTGGGCGGCCGCGTGCCTGGGATTAGGTGTTGCGTCTTCGGCCTGAGCCCGGTAAGATGGTTTGCTACAGTACTTGACTGTTTTCGACGGAGGATTCGTTTCCGTTGTGGTGGGGCGCCACGGGACGACTTTCTTCTTTTCGCCAGGGCCGGAAACAGACGTTCCGCAAGTCGCCTCATGGGCATTCGTTCCGCCGCCTCGGCAGCGGGCTCCTTAGTAGGGAGGAGCGTCTCGGACCGAACCATCTCCAGACACCGCGTCAACCAAACGCTCGACACTGGGTTGCCCGACCTTGTTGGTGCGACCCACTGAAGGCCAAGAGTCACCAAACCTTGCGCATCGCGAACGATGCGCCTCGAGGCAAACGCTTATGGTCCGCTTTACTCGAAGCGGGAACCCGTTCCAATCCATTTTAGGAGACAGGGGATCATGAAGACAGTTGGACGAAGATGTGGGGCACCGTCCGTCATCACGACGCTGATACTTGGTCTGACCATCGTCGCCGGCGTCGGCCGGACGGTGGCCGCTCAGGACGCCGAGGGGAAACAAACCGCTCAACCCCAGACGATCGGGCGGATTATGGAACCGAGTCGATCGATCCAACCGTCTACGATCACGTTCGGGCGAGCCTTGCCGGATCATCTGAACGTGCCGATTCTCGACCCGGTCATTGTGGACTATCGGGACGGTGGCGGAATCATCAACGCCGTGGGCACCGTCTCGGCCGTCGCGGCGCCCGGTGATGGTTGCCGATTCGACGCGCAGTGTAACGACTGCAACCCCTGCACGATCGACTCGTGCGATGATGAAGTATGCGTCGGGGGCAACAGGGACGGGTTCGCCTGCGAAGTGGACAGTGACTGCGAAGGCGTCTGCAACGGGGGCGTAAAGAACGGCCTGCTGTGTCGCGACGATCTCGACTGCTGCGGCGACGGAGAGGCGATTGTCGATGGCGCCTGCGATTTCCATCCTTGCATAGCGTTCACCACCGGCGGCGCCGAGGGCACGGGCGGCAATCAGTGCGTCAACGCTCTTATCCCTGATTTCGCTTGCGACACCGGAAGCCGGGAGGGACAGTTGTGCGATCCCAACATTGACCCGACTGACCTGAACAACGGCTGCCCTGCCTCCGCACTGGACCCCCTCAACCCGGGGACCTGCGTGCGGCGCTTCGAAGGCGGGGCCGAGTGCGATGACGGTATTAGCTGCAACGGCCGCGAAACATGTAACGTCGGCACAAGCACATGTGTGCCTGGTGATCCGGCCGAGTCCGTCTTCATCTCCGAGTTCCGGTGCGATGCCGGAAACCGTATCGGCTTGGGGTGCGACGAGTTGGGCGACCCGAACATAGAGTGCCCGCCGGCCGCGAATGAGGTAGACCCCGGCGCCTGCGTCGCCACGGCCGTTGCTTGTGAAGACGACGAGTTGATCTGCAACGAGACCTCACGGGCCTGCGTTGCGGCGTGCCTGGAGGATTCCGAGTGTGAGATCGACGGGCTGCCCTGCACGCTGGACGTGTGTAGCCCCAAGCAATGTGTTGGCGGCCCCACGCCGGACGTCGGGTGCCGGACGGACGCCGACTGTGGCGCCGGCGGAGCGTGTAGCGGTGGTGGCGACGGCTCTTGCTCCGTCGAAAACCCCTGCGGTGGGGGCGACTGCTTCAACGGCTCCGTCTGTGACGGTGGAGGTCTCGACGGCCAGCCTTGCACCACGGCAGCCGATTGCGATGACGGCACACCAGCGGGCGGAACGTGCCCAACCCCGCCGAACGGGTTCAGTTGCCTCAAGGGTCGGTGCTGCACGGATGGCGCCTGCTCGAGGGAAACGTTCATGGAGTGCGGCGGAGTATTCTTCGGGACCGGCCAGGCCTGCCAGACGACCAACAGCGGGAACTTCAATGTCTGCCCCAGCTACAGTGCGGGCATCGCACCTCAGGACAACGCAATCGTCGAGGTCGGCTCAGTGATTGCTGCTCAGGGAATCGCCTGCGATCTGGTCCTGACCAGTCTCGGCGACGACTACCAAATCGGAGATGGAACCGGCTTCGTGACCGTCACGTTCGTGAGGTTTTTGATTAGTGTTCAGAGCACGGCACGCCTGGCGGTCGCGTTCTGGGACTCAAACGGCCTCCTGATCAACGACACGATCCTGCCCGGTGGGATCGGCGTAACCGGGCCGGCCATTCACACGCTCGATTTCTTCCCGCCGCTGGTCCTACCCGCCTCCGGCTTTGTCGGGATCGTCGTGAAGGGCAACTTCTCCCCGGCCGGTTCGTATAGCTGGCTGTCCATCGGCGACGCCGTGGATGTCGGCATGAGCGATGCGACCCGAATGTTCGTCAACGGCGCGCCCACCAATGGCAGTTCGTTCAACCTGGGTCAGTGCGCGGGCGGGGTGCGTGACGGGCTTTGGTGCAACGCGGCCAGCGGTGACGCGGACTGTACCCCCGGCGTCTGCACCGACGTCAATGACAACTTGGCCGTCGAGATCGTGGCGGTTCCCAACGCGCCGGACCCGACAGGCGCGTGCTGCATCTCCGAAACCGGCGCGTGCGCGACCAAGTTGCCCTGGGAGTGCAAGGCCGGCGGCGACACGTTCCAGGCTGTTGGTACCACGTGCGCAGCGTGCCTGAATGACTTCACGAAGGCCTGCGCGGTGGACGCCGACTGTCCGGCGTGCGTCGGCGGCGCGGCTGACGGGCAGGCCTGCTCGAACGACGGCGACTGCCCACAGGGCACATGCACCGGGACGGCGGAATGTTTCCTGACGCCGCCGGCTTGTTTCGTAACGGCCTGCTGCAACCCCGACGGAACCTGTGACGCAACCGCGGGCGGTTTGTGCTCGAACGATTCGTCGGCCTGCAACAGCGACCTCGATTGCACGGGCGGGACGTGTGAGGCACAATGCCCGGCCGGGGCAACCGGCTCGGGTTTTGGGAGCAAGTGCGATCCCAACGCCTGCCACCAGCCGATCCCAACCGGCGGCGACAACTGCTTCGACACGACGACCAACCTGATTTCGGTTCCGGGCCTGGGCGAAGCCCCGGTAACGACGACGATCTCGGGCAACAACTCGACGGCCACCTCGGATGACTTCGACGCTGGCGTGTGTACCGGCGGTACCGGCGCTGCGACCGACGCCGGAACGTGCAAGGATGGGACGGCTTGCAGTATCGCGGCAAACGACTGCGCGGACACAACGACCTGCCTGCTGAAGCGCTGTGATCCCGACGTCGGGATATGCGTAAACGGCTCAGCGTGCAGCGTCTCTGCGGACGACTGCGCGGACGAGACGACCTGCCGGACCGACGACGCCCAGTGCGCGGCAAGCGGCGGCGGTGAATGTACCCGCCTCTGTGGCAACGGGCGTTTGAACCCAGGCCTCGCCAACCCTGACCCGGGCTGGTGGGAGAGTTTCCACGTCGATGACTGCGCGGACATCCGGATCGACTTCTGCACGACCGACCCGGTCCTCGAGCCGGCTTGGAGTTTCCTGCAGGCCGGTTGCCCCTGCGGCGCCATCGTTCAAGATTCCGGCACGCTTCCGCCGATCGGGCCGCCCGGTGCCACGGAGGAGAGCGAACCCAACGAACGGGGGCTCCCGTTCTGTGCCCAGGACAATCTATGGTTTACTGTTCGCGCTCTGCCGCCGGGCACTTACTTCTATCAGGTTCTCTCATCGACGAACAGCACCTTTGCGGTTCCACCGGGCGGAGACTACCAGCTCCACATCACGGCCGGTGCCTGCCGCGTGGCGGCCTGCTGCGTCAACCTCTGTGAGGGCGGCACCCAAGACGGTCAGCCGTGCGCTCCCAAGCTGTGCCGAGGCGGGGATACACCGGGTGCGGAGTGCGTCGAGGACGGCCAATGCGGCACGGGCGGAACCTGCGCCAACGGCGGCATCGACGCGTGCCCGGGCATCGCGGCAACCTGCGTCGCGGGAACGTGCGTGGGCGGTGCGCTCGACGGCCTGCCCTGTGACGATCTGACCGGTGAGGTCGATCAGTGCCCGGGCGGCGGCGTCTGCGGCGCCACCGGCTGCGCGGTAGTCAACGAGATGCTCTGCGAAGCGGCCAACGGGTTCTGGCTCGCCGGCAGAGACTTCCCGGACAACATCTGTGACGGCGGCGCCAGCGCCGGGCAGGAATGCGATACCAATGCCGACTGCCCCTCAGCGAACTGTATCGAAAACCTGGAGTTCGCAGGCTGCGGTGAGGGCGGAGGGGCCAACCCCTGTGACACTGGCTCGTGCTGCGCCGGACCCGGCTCGTGCGAGGACCGGGACCCCGCCTCCGGCAACCCGATCCGCCGGATCGACTGTCCGGCCCCGCGCGTGTTCCGTGGCGGTTCCAGGTGCCTGTTCGAACCGCCGCCTTGCCCGGTCTGCACGGTACCGAGGGAAGGTAACTGCCTCATAGCCGACAGCTTGTTCGGAATCTTCATGGATCGCGCCAACCCGGCGAACCCCGGCGGCGTGAAAGTGGCCGACGACTTCATCGCGGGGAGCCCAGCCATCGAGCAATTCTGTTTCACGCCGGCGTTTTTTGCCACCATCCTCTCCCCAGGTGCCGATTTCTTTGACTGTGCGGACCCCAACGGAGCGTTCGGTCCACCCGCGGACGACTTCGAAATCCGCTTCTTCCTCGACGATGACGGCGTTCCGGGCCAGTTAGTAAGTCCGGACCACGAGCTGGCACCGGCGATCATTGCGGCCAAGAGCTGGACCGGAGAGCAGCTTGATCCACCACTAATCACGTGGGACTACTCGATCATCTTCGATCCCCCGCTTGGCGGCTTCGTGGTCGGCGATCGCTATTGGATCGAGTTCTCAGGGGCGGGGAATGAGAACTGCGTGGTCGGGCTCGTGCGAACCACCCAGGGCAACAACTACTCGCTCAATGAGCAGGATCACTTCGACCCGGACAACCAGGAATGGACGCTTGAGGACCGGCTGGATACGAGAAACGACGCTGCCTATTGCATTGGCGGGACATCGACGCCGTCGATCGTGATCGCCGCGCCCCTGACCGGTGCCTGCTGTCAGTGTGCCGGTGCCTGCACCGACGATGTTCTTTGGGACGAGTGCCTGGGATACACATGCCTCGATGATTGTCCGGACGGTGTTGCGGCCGGTACAGCAATCGATCCGCTCTTCCCGAATGGCACGTTCTTTCCCGATCAGCTATGCGCAGAGCTCAATGACGGGCTCGGCTGCCTAGATGTTGGTGCCGGCGGGGGCTGTGCCGGTGGAACGCAACAGGAATTGGAGGACTGTGAGTTGCCGCTTGTGGTGACCGACGGATCCTTCACCATCAACACGACCTGCTCGACCACGGACGGACGCTCGACCTTCCCGCAAGGATTCGGTTGCGGGGGGGGCAGCTTCGTCAACGACGTGTGGTTCGAGTACACGGCCACCTGCAGCGGCAAGGTCCAGTTCGACTTATGCGGAGACAGTGACTTCGACGTCATGTATGCCGTGTATTCGAACGGGACGAGCGAATGCCCCACCGAGTGCCCGCCGCCGCTGGATACGTTACTCGGAGGTCAATGCAACGACGCCGAGTGCCCCGCGGAAACCGGCGCTCCGTCGTTTGAGTTCTTCGGCGACCCGGGGGTCTGCTACAAGCTCCGCGTCGGGGGTGACGACAGCGGCGCGTTCGGCACGGTGCTGCTGACCGCCCAATGCGAATTCACGATCTGCGACCAGGCCGAGCCGATCGACCTTGAGCAGGTTGTCAACAGTTCCGGCACCAAGGTCACGAGCAGCAAGAACCGCTACCTTTCGTTCTCGGGGGGCAATCCCGGACGAAGCCAGGCGATTCGCATTCGCCTGATCGACCTGCCGGTGCCCTATGACACCTGGACGGTCGATCAGGACAACGACGGACTGGGTGACACCGTTGTGTGGGTCGGCGAACCGTTCGCACTCAGTGAACTCAGCGGTAAGGATGACGCTACGCCGCCGACGTTTATGGCGGCGCCGCTTGAGCCTGATCTGTCGTCGTTCTTGTTTAGGGACTGGAGCGCCTTGGGCACAATCCACGTCTTCGGCGAGGTGATCATTCCGGGGGGCACCTATGACATTCAGGTGCTCGATTCAACCTGTAGCGAGCTCATCCCGGATCATTTCTCCGATCCGGCTACCGTCGTCAACCCGAGATGGGCTGACGCGGTCGGGCCGTTCAACAGCAGTGAAGGCGTGTGGTCGGCACCCAACGGGTCGGTGGACGTCGGCGGTGACGTGGTGGCCATTCTGGACAAGTTCAAGAACGCGGCGACCGCCCCGAAAAAGGCGCGGTCCGACATTCAGCCGCGGGACTTGGACTTCAAGATCAGCATCGTCGATGTAACCCGCGCGCTCGACGCTTTCTCGGGGGCCCAGTATCCGTTCACCCCGAGTACTTCGGATCCATATCCGTGACGTCAGTGCATCGGGCCTAAGATAAGTATCAGCCGTCCGGACCGGGGCGGGTCAACCAGACCCGTCCCGCCCGTCGGCGTATGATGGTCTAACCGGGACGGACTCGAAAACGCGAGCCGGTCTTCAATCTACAGAAGAGGACCGCCCTTTGGGCGGTCCTTTTTGCTTTCACCGCGCTTCAACGACGCGTCGCGATCCGACGCTCGCCCCTGACACGGGGCGCACGCCCGTTCAGCCACCTGTTTGCTCCGACGCGGGCCGGCCCGTCGTCAGCTCGAACCAAGCTCGGACGGCCTGCTCGGTGGATCGGTCGAGACGTGACACGCTGTTCTGCACCGGCAACCCGCCCTCGCGGCAACGGTCGATGATCGCTCGCGAGGTGACCCCAAGTTCTCCGGCGAGTTCCTTGACCTTGATTCCCTTCTTGCTCACACGCATGCACCTTTCCGGGGTGATGTACATCGGGCTTTCACGCCCCGCCGCTTCGCGTCAGCGCACGCTCTCAGTCGTGACCCGCGAAGAGTTCGTCAAAGGTGATGTCGGCCACCATGCGGGATTCCGGCGCTGCAACGATTCGATCGCTCCATGTCGCAAAGGCAAGCTGAAGCCGCCGCAGCTTCGGGTAGACGACGAGCGAGTGTAGGGTGGGCGCTCCGGTGTACGCTGGTGAAACCACTGCCCGGAGCGCGTTCCACGCAACCGCCCTATCGACCGTAGCGCGCAGGTGGCTGGTCAACACGTGCAAGCGGTCAATCGAGCCACGCGACGAACCCGGCACCGGTTGAAAATCCGGCTGAAGGTAGTGGTTGGTCGTGATGGAGAAAAACGACCTCACCGGGTTTTCGCTGAGCCCGGCGCCGTCGATACGAAAGACACGAGCCGGCACGTCCACTTTGCCGGGGATCCGCGGCGTAACGACACGCACCATGTAGCTGAACGGGTACGGGACGATGGCCTTCATCGCTGCTTCGGCGCGCTTGTGAGCATCGACGGCGGAACTGCTGGCCAACACGTCGGCCAAGACGAGCGCGGCGGGGGTGTACTTGCCCTTGGGCGTGCCGATCCGCGGACCCGTTCCATCGTGAAGGAACATGCATACGCCTTCGTCGTTGAGCCCGGTAAAGGCGCCGATGTATCCCGGCCAGGTGACTGTAGCCACCTGGTGTCCGCCCGCTGGGTGGCGCACAAGAATCATCTGTCGGGCGAGTGCCTCGCGAGTGGCAACGGGAAAGTCGAAGTTGCGGAGGGTCACGACGTCGGCATGCCCGGCCTGCTTGCCCCAAACGGTCATGCCCGAGCAACCGAAGGCGCGGAGCGTGTCTCCGGCGTTATAGAAGACGAGATCCTCAACACGCAAAGGCCGACCGAGACCCGCCAAGTCGGGAAGCTGGCCCATGGCGGCCGTGATGCCCTTCAGAATCCCCCTGAGTTCCTCAAGCGCAGGCCCCGGAATGCTAATGGCGCCGAGCAAGCCGTCACGATCGTTGTCATAGGTCTCGCGCTGCTTCGGTTCCAGCGCTGCCACCTCTTGGCGCAGGTCGGCGACAAAATCGGCACCCACCAGATAGCCATGCGCAAACCCCATCTCCTGCGGCGACCCCCAGACCCGCACGATGCGAAACGGACCGATCCGGTCCAGCTTTCCCCTGACGTCCGGCTGAGCGGCACCGACCGGCGCGGTCAGGAAGAGCATGCACCAGAGCGATCGCAAGATCATGTGTTGCACTCGGAGGGAGATCATATCGATCCGGTTCCTTTCGCGAGAGCCTAGCGCGGGGGCTATCGGTTCTGGCCGAATCCCAACCGGCATCCGATCAGCCGCGCGATTCCTCATCGCCGAGTGGCTCAATCATCGTCCGACGGGTCATCCTTGTCGATATCGGGCACGTCCGGTTTCGTGAAGTCGCCAAGCGGGTCGCCCCAGATGTAGTGGTTGAACCACGCCAGGTTGTGGCGCGTGGCCGCGCGGGCAGCTTTGGGCGTGCTGATGCCGTGGCCAAAGCCCTTGTAGACGATCAACTCGACCGGTACGCCGCGATCTTCCAGACCCTGACGCAGCTCATAGGCGTTGGCGATCGGCACGCGGCGATCGAACTCGCCGTGCTGAATCAGGGTCGGTGTCTTGGCCTTGCGGATGTAGGACATCGGCGACGTCTTTCGGTAGATGTCGGGATCATCGATCGGGTTGTCGCCCAGGTAGTCGATCGTGAAGGGGGTGATGTCGGTGTTGTAGTAGTACGTTGCCCAGTTGGAGATCCCCGCGCCGACGGAGATGGCCACGAAACGGTCCGAGGCCGTCGTGAGAAAGGCCGAGATGTAGCCGCCCTGGCTCCATCCCATGCAACCGACCTTGTCCGGATCGACCCAGCCCTTCTCAATCAGATGATCCACACCCGAAAGAACGTCCCACGCATCGCCCACGCCGAGGTTGCCGACGTTCAAGCGGCGGAAGGCCTCTCCGTAGCCCGCGCTGCCCCGGTAGTTTACGCGAAGAACCAGCGCCCCGCGCCCCGTCCACACGTCCATCGGGTAGATGCGCGTGCCGCGCGTCAACAGTCCCGGACGGTCGATGCCCGTCGGACCCCCGTGAATCACACAAAGAAGCGGGTATTTCTTCTTCGGGTCGAAGTCGGCCGGCTTGAGCAGGACTCCCTCGATCAAGGTGTCGTCGCGGCTCGTCCATGAGATCACCTCGCGCGACGCCAGGACATAATCCTTCAACTGTTCGGTCATGGTCGTCAGCGCGCGCGGGGCGAACCGGTCGATGTAGGACACATGGAGTTCACCGAGTGACGTGGGGGAACCGGCCGTGAAGGCCACGCGCTTGCCGTCGTGCGACAGCGAAAACGAGGCGGCCATCAGCTCGTCGGGGCCTGTGATGCGCTCGATCGTCCGGCTGTCGATGTTCGTGCGAAACAGATGTGAGGCGGTCTTTTGCATGCCGCTGAAGTAGATGCCGTCCTCGTTCCATTCCACGAGACGCGCGCTCTCATCGAAGGTGTCGGTGATGGAGCGGGGCGGGCCGCCGCGTGCAGAAACCACGGCCAGCCGCGTGTTGGCCGACATCCACGGCGTCTTGCCCATGACGGAAGCGAAAACGATGTGCCGTCCGTCGGGCGACCAGCGCGGACTCCTGTCCGATCCGGGTTGCGAAACAATCTTCTCCACCCCGTCGCCGTCAAGCGTCAGGACGTACACGTCGGAGGTGGCCATGTTGACCAGGTCCGGATTGATGGTTGCGCTAAAGGCAATCTTTCGGCTGTCCGGCGACCAGGAGAACCCACCGACGTTGAAGTCCGTGCCGCTGGTGCGCCGCTTGCCCTCCACCGGTTCCTTCATGGCCTCATCCACCTGGAAGGTCCATAGGTGGCGATGGCGATAGTCGCGGCGCACAACGACCCAGTCGCCCAGGTGTTTCTTGCGTGCCTTTTGCTCGTCACTTTCCGAATCCCCGGCAACGAAGGCAACCGACTTGCCGTCGGGAGACCATTCGTAGGATCCCACGCCCTCTTTGGCTTTGGTTAGCGGGAACGCCTCGCCGCCTCGCGGACGGATGGCGAAGATCTGGCTCTTGTCGTTCTCGCCGCCACGCGTGAACGTCAACCATTTCCCGTTCGGCGACCATCGCGGCGCAGAAGCCGAGTTCTTGCCTCGGGTCAATTGAAACGCGCCCCCGCTCTCGATATCGGCCAGCCAGATTTGCGAAACGTACTTGTCCGCGTCGAAGTCCGTTTCACGTACCTGGTAGGCGATCAACGACCCATCGGGCGACATGGCCACGCCGCGAATCGACTTGATCGACATCAGTTCGTCGATGGAGGGAACGTGGCGCTCGCCGGACTCGGCCAAAGCCGCGCTGGAAACAAGAAACCCGAGAATGGTTGCCAGTCTGAGCATGGCCAAGCTCCTTCCAGGCGTAGGGTGCGTGTCACTGATCACAGCGGACCACCGTATCGCTGGATGGATGCCCGAGCAACCTGCCGCGGTCAAGCGCGCGTGGGGCATAGCGCTCCGGCCGGTCGAACCGGTCGCGCCGATACTTGCCGGCGATCGCACTTCGGCCCAGACCGCTCTACGGGCAAGGCGTCGTCGGATCGGCCGGCGCGAACGGGAACGGAGCCCCTGAGAAGGCGTCCAACGCCCGTGTCACATCGACGATGGTGATTTTTGCATCGACGGGGTGCGGTTGAATGTCGGCACGCGATTTCCGCGGCGCGGTCGGCGCGTTCTTGAACTTGTCGAGAATCGCCACGACATCGAACGCGACACTCACCGTTGCGTCCGGTGCCGTCCACGTCTGATCGACGGCGCTGGACCCTCCGACCATGCTGCGGTTCCCGCCCTTCCTGCGGAACCCCAACGCCGCCGGCGGTGACATGATCCCACCGACCACGGCGTGGAAGCCGTTTCCGTGGATCAATCCGAACAACGGAACGCTGTTCATCGATCCCGCCAACCCGGATCTGGGCTATTGCGCGGACCGGACTTACGCACACGGCACGCCGATCGCGCCCGGTGGCGCGCTGAACGCAACCGTCGAGTCGCCGCGGGCGGCGGGGCAGATCTTCAACCAGTTCGACGATCTGTTCCACGACAACGCGATCTTCTTGCCGCATGCGACGGTCACGCCGTAGAGCGACCAAGCGCCCACATGCACCGGCGGGTGGCAAGCCCAAGGCGTACGCGCAGGCCTGGTCGGCGGCGGACTGATTCCGTCACCCGATCCGCCATGCCCGCGCTATGCTTGGGCATGCCACAAGGCGCGACGACACCAAGGCCGCATGCCTGGACCAGGGTCGTCCGGTCGGCCGTCAGACAAGGCTCTTGCCCTTGAAGTCCGGACGCAGCGGCACGGAGAGCTGTTCGAGAATCGTTGGCGCAACATCGTATAGCGTGGGACCATCGACCCGGCCGCGGGATGGTAGCGAGGGATGTGAGTAAAGATACATGCCCTGCTGGGCGTGGTTGGCGTCGTCGGGGCCGGTGTCGTTTTCGAAGGTGTAGATGCTGTCACTGCCCACGAAGCCGACCGAACGCCAGCGCAGGTCGCCGAAGATGACCACGACGTCTGGTGCCACCCTATTGACACATTCGTAGATTTCCTCCGGCTTGTAGCCGCGGTTGCCCATCGGCTTGCCTTCGTGATCGACCATGGCCTCGATCCTGGCGATCAGTTCATCGCGAAAGGCCTCGTACCCGTCGGCCGGCACCTGCCCGTTCGGCTCGCGGCCGGCCTTGTTGATAAACAGCCGCCCGTAGTAGCCACCCTCTCCCCAGGCCGTCGTCTTCGACCAATCGACGTCGGCCACGGCGAACTTCTGCTTGGGCTTGACGGGCTCGTTGAAGTGCAGGTAGCCCTCGTTGAGCAGCCACTGGTTGAACATCAGCCCGCCGACCATGCCCTTGGCCCCGTGGTCGCTGACCAGCCAGACGGCCGTGGTGTCGAGATCGAGGCACTCGAGCGTCTGCCCGATCTGGTCGTCGATGTATTTGTAGTACTCGAAGATCGCGTGCTCGAACTCGTTGCCTTCTTCATACCGATGATGGGACGAGTCCATGTTGGACCAGAACCCGTGGTGGATTCGATCGACGCCCATCTCCACCATGAAAAACAGGTCCCACGGCTTGGTGGTCAGCAGGTGGCGGACGACCTTGAAACGCTTCTCGGTCATCAGATAGATCTGATCGAGGAGCCATCGCTTGTTGTCCGTGCGGAAGCCTTTTACATCGACAAGGTACTCGCCGACCAGCTTGTTCACTTCGGTCCGTAGCGTGGCCGGGTGCGTCCATGGCATGGCCGGGTCGGTGGTGTCCGGCGTGAGGAAGCTGGTAATCATGCAGCCGTTGATGGGTCGAACGATGGGAAAGGTGCCCGGCACGCCCACGATGATCGACTGTTTGCCGGCCTCGGTGAGTATGTCCCACAGGCGCGGCTCCTTGACGGCGAGCGATGTGGCGATGGCGAGCTTGTCGTAGGAATGGTCGGCCCGGTTGCGAAAGCCGTAGATGCCCAGCGTGCCGGGGTCCTTGCTGGCGGTCATGCAGCTCCAGGCGGGCACCGTGATCGGCGGCATCGAGCTGGTCAGCTCGCCATAGGTGCCCGAGGCCATCAGGCGGCGGATGTTGGGCAGGTGCTCGATCCACCGGTCGAACACCAGCGACGGCTCGGCACAATCAAGCCCGATGACGGCCACTTTTTGGATGCTGCTCACTTGATTTTCCCTTAGCCGGCGGCGCGTCATGCGCTAAGACGCGATACCAATAACAAATGGGTAGGGCGGGCTATTGCCCGCCGTTCGACCGCAAGAAGGCGGGCAATAGCCCGCCCTACGTTTTTCTTTCCGAGCCGCGCCTGTAAGGAAGCGGTCCGACGGTCCCGCTGAAAACGCTCGCTGACGGTCGCGGCTGGGAAGGAGAACACCCTTCCTAAACACGTTCCCAGGGCCACCGTCAGCGCGGGAACTTCTCCAGGTGCTCCAAAGCCCGAGGCACGACGCGCTCTATGGCCTCCTCAAGTCCGCAGTCCAGGACCGCGCCGGCGGCCTGGCTGTGTCCGCCCCCCTTGAACGCCGCGGCCAGCTCGATGACGGTCACCTCGTGCGAGCCGCGAAAATTGAGCCGCGTCTTGCCGCGCTTTCCCTCGGTGAACAGCATCGCCAGGCGCGCGCCCTCAAGCGAGCGAGGCACGTTGATCTGATCGTCGATGTCAGCGGCACGGCACCCGGCATCGTGAATCTCCGTGTAACTCGCCGAGCTGTACGCAAGGTCGCCGCCGGCCAGCACCTTCGTGTTGGCATAGATCACCCGGACCAGATCGAACTCGCTCTTTCGCAGGCTGCGGCATAGGCGATCACCGAGCATGCCGACATCCGCCCCGCATGCGACCAGCATCGCCGCCGCGTGCAAGGTTGCGGCCCGCGTCGATGGCAGCGAAAAGCCCAGCGTGTCGGTCTGTATCCCCGCGTACAACAGCGACGCGACGGCCGGTGTAATCTCCAGGTCCCACGCACGCAGCAGATAGTAGACCAGTTCGCACGTGCTGCCGGCCTCAGCAACCACCCAGTTGACGTCGCCGAAACGTGTGCTGCCCTCGTGGTGGTCGATGTTCATGATGACCCGTCCGGCACTCCAATCCGTCTCCTTCAAGGCCGCCCCGACGTTGCACCGGCCCTTCTTGGCCGTGTCGAGTACGATGAAGCCGTCGGCATCGGCGAAGTCGTCCGGCGTGGCGGTCTTCAAAGCCGCGAGGCCTGCCATGAACCCCAGCCGAGTTGAGATGGAGCCATCTGGAACGGACGCCCGGGGGCGGCACTCGGCGGACCGGCACGCGGCGGTGAGGGCGAACATGGACCCCAGCGCGTCGGCATCGGGGACGACGTGGGTCACGAGGACGGGGCGGCGCAGCGATCGAAGCGCGTCGAGCACCTCATTCGGCACGACAGGCGGTGAGATCATCCTGGTCGAATCGATCGAATCCACGGGACGGTCACCTCGCCAGCCTTGAAAAATACCACCGCGCCAACCCAAAGAACCCGCCATGGAAACGATGGGGTGCGAATCACGGAGAGTAGGGGGAAGCCAAAGGGCAGGCAACCCCGGCGAGAACCGTGGGCGGCTCCAGCCGGCCTTTGCGAGGACGGGCCGCAGCGCCGACGCGAGAACGCTGTTTCCCCTTCCGACGGCCACGGGTGCGCCAGGCTGCACGAACCCACGAGGACGTCCTACGCATCGGACAGAACCGCTGAGTTACTCGGCGGACGGCGTCTCCCGCGCGGACGATGTGCCCGCCTCGGGTGCAGGCGATGCCGGCGGCGCGGCGACGACTTCGGGCGGCGCATGTTCCTTCGGCGCGGATGCTACGACAGGCGGAGCCGACTCCGGCTTCGCCTTCGGCGGCGCCTTGGATGGGGTCTTGGACGCCTTGGGTCCGCCCATCGACTTACCAGGGCGGACCGGAGCGACCATCATGGTCATGCGACGTCCCTCGCTGACAGGCCGGCGTTCGACCTTGATCGCCTCACCTAGTTCGGCCAGGATTTCCTCGAAGATCGCCAGCCCGCGCTCTTTGTGGAAGCGCTCTCGCCCCCGGAACAACATCGTGAACTGGACCTTGTGCCCCTCGTGGAGGAACTCGTTTACGCGCTTCATCTTGATGGCCCGATCGTGCGTATCGGTCTTGGGACGAAGCCGGATTTCCTTGAGCGTGATGACGTGCCCCGCGGAGCCCTGCTTTTGACGCTTCTTTTTTTCGTACTTGTGTTTGCCGTAGTCCATGATGCGGCAAACCGGCGGAGACTCCATGGGCGAGACCTCGACGAGGTCGAGACCCGCGTCGCGTGCCAGGCCCAACGCCTCGAACGTCGGGAGGACACCAAGCTGCGTCTGGTGCTGGTCGATCACCCGGACCGGGGACACCCGAATCCGGTCGTTCAGTCGAAGTGCTTTAGCGATGGTGTGGTTCCTTTCAACAAAGACAAGAGATCAGACCCGCTCGGTGGCTATGCCCGAGCCGCCACGCCCTCTGACGTGGCCGAGTCACACCCAACAGAGCACGCGGCGTCGTCACCGCGACCCTTGCTCGCAATCTCAGCGAGGCACAGTTCCACAAACCGCGCCAATGGCATATTCCCTCGCAGGCGACCGTCCCGGTCGTTGATGTTGACGGTTCGCTCGGCCGCCTCCTTCTCGCCGGCAACCAGGACGTAGTTCACCTTCGCGGCGCGGAAGCGATGTTTCTTGGGACCGAGTTTCTCGCTGCCCCGATCGACCTCGACGCGCAAACCGGCCGCCTTGAGGGCATTGCCAACCTCGGCGGCGTAGGCATCGCTTTTCTCGCTGACGGTCGCCACGCCGACCTGCACCGGAGCAAGCCACAGCGGGAACGCACCGGCGAAGTGCTCAATCAGGACGCCCACGAACCGCTCCATGCTTCCGAACGGAGCCCGGTGGATCATGATCGGCCGGTGCGGCGCGTTGTCCGGACCGATGTACGTCAACCCGAAGCGCTCCGGCAGGTTGTAGTCCACCTGAACGGTTCCAAGCTGCCAACTGCGGCCGATGCAGTCTTTGACCATGAAATCGATCTTGGGACCGTAGAAGGCCGCCTCGCCCGTCTCCACCGTGTAGTCAACGCCGCTCTCGTCGGCCGCGGCACGAATCGCCGCTTCCGCCAGTTCCCAATTCTCGTCGCTGCCCACGTACTTGTCGCTTGCCGCATCGCGCAACCCCACCCGAACCCTGTAGTCGGTCAGTCCAAGCGTGCTCAGCACACGGCGAGTCAGGTCCACCGTCGCGGCGAGCTCGGCTTGCAACTGATCGGGTGTGCAGAAGAGATGGGCGTCATCAACCGTAAAGCCGCGAACGCGCGTCAGGCCACTGATCTCGCCGCTTTGCTCGTAACGGTAAACCGTACCGAACTCGGCTAGGCGGACGGGAAGATCGCGGTAGCTTCGCGGCCGAGAGGCGTAGATCTGAATGTGGTGCGGGCAGTTCATGGGCTTGAGGAGATAGCCCGGCTCGGTCGCCGACGCAGCGTAGAGCGCCTCGATCGTTTCATCGAGAGAAGCGCCGTCGGGAAGCCCGTCGATGGCGCCCCACGAGGCCTGGATCGCCTTGAGCAAGTGTGCGACGGCGGCCTCGCCCTGTTCGCGCTGCGTGCCCGTTTGGCTCAGCATGCGCCGGGCCAACTGAAGCGACGCCTGGATCGCCTTGCCGCGGTCCGTCTCGAACATCGCCGGATACTGTGAGTCTTCGTAGTAGGGGAAGTGTCCACTCGTACGGTAGAGCCCGAGGTGCCCGATGTGTGGACACATCACCAGATCGTAACCGAGCTGGACCATCTCTTCGTTCAGGAAGTCCTGCAACGCGTTGCGAATGACCGTGCCCTTGGGGAGCCAAAGGATCAGTCCGGCGCCGACCTGATCGCTGATGTGGAACAGATCGAGCGCCTTACCGATGACGCGGTGGTCGCGTAGCCGCGCCTCTTCCTGTTGCTTTAGAAACTCGTCGAGTGACGATCGCTTGAAAAACGCCGTGCCGTAGACACGTTGCAGCGGGGTGTCGTTCACATCGCCCCGATAGTGCGAGCGACTGACCTGCCGCACCTTGAACGCCTTGCCCAGCCCCGTCCGCGGCACGTGGGGTCCTCGACAAAGATCCTCGAAGTCAACGCCGCGCTCTTCGCCGGTGACGTAGAAGCTGAGGGTGTCTCCCTCGGCACGTTCGGCGTTGTCGATCTTGTAGCGGCTGCCCTCATCGCGGAGCTTGTCCAGGCCCTCGCTGCGCGAAAGCTCATAACGAGTGAACGAGCGGTTTTCCTTGACGATCCGCGTCATCTCCTGCTCGATGCGCGCGAAGTCATCGGGCACGAGCGAGCGGTCCAGATCGAGGTCGTAGTAGAAACCGTTCTCGACAGGCGGACCGTAGACGAGCTTCGTTTCCGGGAAGAGCTTGCAGACGGCCTCGGCCATCACATGCGCCATGCTGTGGCGCAAGACGAACAGACTGTCGTCGTTCTCGTCGGTCGCCGTAAGGATGGTGAGGTCGCAGTCACCGGGTAGCGGTCGGGTTAAATCAACGGTCTCGCGTTGCCCGTCGTGGGTCCACACCGCAGCGATCGCCTTGCGAGCCAACCCCGGACCAATGGTGTCCGCGACGTCGCCCGGCGTCGCTCCGTCCGCCACGTCCAACACGGTTCCGTCAGGCAGTCTGACTTTCAGGAGATGACCTCCGAAGGCGGGGCCGACAGAGCGGCGCCCGAAACGAAAAAAGCGGGCCAAAGCACGACCCCACGCACGGTCCGATCGCGCAGGCCGAAACCAGCCTTGTACGAGACAGACGCTAACATGCCGTGCGTGTCGTCAAGCTTTGAACCGCTGGAAAAAGCGATCCTCAAAGACCTACGGACCCGTGTGGGCGCAACACCCCACACGTCCAAAACCCACAGTTTAATATATCACATCGGCAATTTGAGTCAAGAAGTTCCGCGATCCGGCGTCGCCGCGTTGGCCCACAAGAAAACACCCGACGACGGCACGGTCAGGGGCCGATCCACCGTCGGCGGGCAGCCGAACCGCGCTCTGCGGCTCTACGCACGAAACAAGGCCGCCAGGAACAGGTCCACAATACCGGTAAGGATCAGCGAAAGGAACCTCGCGATCTGAGAAAGAAACTCTGTCGATGTCAAGAAACCGTCGATGTCCATTGCCTGATCACTCCTTCACGCTTCCTGGGACGACCATGAGCGTCCTTCCACTTGAGCGGTGTGAGGCGGAATTATACCCACTGGCCCATGAGAGGCAACGTGCGACGCCGTAGCGTGTTCGTCACCCCCCTCGGACACCCTAGCAAGCGCCGCGCCGCTACGTGCCCGACCCTGAGCCAGCCGTCCGGAACGACGGACGCACGGTCACCGCCCTTTCGAGCTTGCGCACGCCGTCCGAGCGTCACGCTCCGATGCCAGCCAAGGTACGGGTCCTGCCCACTGGTCATCCGCTGAACACGCTGTAGAATACCCTCCCTGCCGACCACGGCACCGGATTGGGGCCACGGCTCATCCGGTTTCGATTGCTCCACAACGCTCACGCGCGTCGGCATCCGGTCGCCGGCGAGCGCGGCTGGAAGAACGAAAATCACCCGGCTGCTTGGCACGCAGCGCCCCCGTGGCCGATTCGATCCGATGCGTTGAAAGGAAGGTTTTGCCATGTTGAGGCGATATGAAGAATTGCTGGTCGCCGCGGTCATTGCGCTTTCGTTGTCTATCGTACTCATCACCGGATGCGGCATTGAGGGAGACGGGGTGATTGAACGGCTTGGAGGAGTGCTTACCGAACTGACATTGGGCTCCGACGCTGACGAAGTGCGCGACGAGGTCGATAACTGCCGAGACGACTTTAACCCGGATCAGGACGATCTGGACGAGGACGGCGTCGGCAATGCCTGCGATAACTGTCCATCGACTCCGAACGGTCGCAATATGGGGACGTGCATCGAAGGCCTATCTGCGACGTGCCGAGCAGATTCGGAGTGCGACACGGCAGATGGCAAAGAGGACGGGGTTTGCGCCAACGACCAAAGCGATACTGATTCGGACGGTGTCGGCGACGCCTGCGACAATTGTCCCGAAGTGAAGAACGACGACCAGCTCGATTTCGATTTGGATGGGATAGGAAACCGTTGCGACAACTGCCCGACCGATGCCAACGACGATCAACTGGACGGTGACGAAGACGGCGTCGGCGACGTCTGCGATAACTGTCCTGACGTGCCCAATCCGACGCAGGCCGATTCCGATGGGAACGGCATCGGGGACGTTTGCCAGTAGCAGATCGGGCAAACAGGCCAGACGCCTTACAAAACAGACCCGAGTCGCAGGAGGCTTCGCCCGGGTCATCGCACGGCGGGTTGCCCTGTCAGGACGGCCGTCGCCCAGGTTGACGGGTCCACATACCAGTAGAGGTCGTCACCGACCGTCAGGTATTGTTGCCCCAACTCCGAGTCCTCCAAGATGTAGTAGAACCCGATACGCGGGTGCTCGACCGGGTCGAACCCACTGAGGCACTCGCGGGGAATGAAGGCCTCGAGCGTATACCCGGTCCCTGACACGCGCGACGCAACCTGAATGCGCCCGGCCGGGATCGTCGGGGCGTCCTCTCGCGCGCGTTTGATCTTGCTCGCTCCGGCGACCGCTTTCTTTCCGCCCACGCCGCCACCGATCGGGAGAAAGTGGAACTGTTGGCAGAATCGCGTCGCTCGTTTGTTCGATCGAGCATCGCGCATGTCGGTGCAAAGCCGAAGATGGTCGCTGGTCCAGAATCGCTTCGGATCGCACCGAAGCGCCCGCGTCTTTCCGGCCACGCGGCAGGCGATCGCCAGACCGGTTTCGTTCCAGCATGCCCAAACATTCGCAAATGGCGGAGCACCGTCCATGGAGCCCAGTTCGGGCAACCGGTCCTCGTCGGACCAACCGGCCGCGCGGCCATCGAGTTTCCCAAGATGCGCCCGGTAGCGAAGCGGGAACTCCAAGTCGAACAGGAACCGGTTGGGCACGAGCTGAGTCATGCGGACTGTGCCCTCCTCTCCATGCCGCCGACCCGGCACCGTCGCCACACGTCCATCAACTGCTTCGAGTCGTTCTGGCTCAGCGAGCGGATCCAGAATACGATCCGGTCGTACTGAGGCCCCGGCTTGATCTCCGCATCCTCACCCAATCGGTCAATCAACGTCGGCGTCAGGGTGTTTTTCGGGGCGCGAAGCTCGATCCGCAGACCGCGACCGATGTTGGTCACGATCTTGCCGGCCACCTGATCCTCACCAGGCACCTGAAATCGCACGGCCGTTCGGGTGTCCCACAGAAGGGTCAGCCCCGGCTCAATGGACTTGAGGCGTCCCAGCGTGGCCATCAACATGGCCGGCTTCCACCTGACGGGCTGGCGTTTCGACAGGGACCGCTGCGAGATGTGCCACGCCTGCCCATCGGTCTTCCAGGGCTCACGCTTGTCCGGATCGGCCGCGTCCGCTTCGAGCCGCGACAGGTAAGCCGTCGCCGCGACCTTGAGGAACGCGCCATAGGCTCGTTTCGACACGTCGATGAAGTCGCGGACGTCCAGTCGCCACTCATCCCAACCGTCGGTCAGCGTGCGACAACGAAGGCGGTCCCACTGCCCATAGATGGGCAGGTCCTTGCGCCCGTCCAGCGTCTTGAGCTTGAGCCTGCGCTTCAGGTCGCTCGCGTCGAAGGTGCCCTCGGGCACCCGAATGGCCACATCGAGCAGGTCCTTCCCGCCGGTGAGAACATGGCAGAACCACTGTTTGCCCGTCTTGGCTTTGATCTCGATGCGTGTTCGCTGGGCCCAGTCCGTGGGGGCAAAGTCGCCGAGCGACTCGATCGTCTCGACAAGCCAGAGCAGCACGCCGGCGTCCCACGCGACCGGCGTACCCTTGCCGTCCCGATGATCGATGGTGTGCCACGCCTGGCCATCGCGCTGCCAGGGCATCTCCACGTCGCTGCCGAGTTCGACCGGGTCACGTTCAGCCTCGGGGAGGGCATCGACTACAGGTCCCTTGTTATCGGGGCGCACCTCAATGGGACCGGCCGCCAGGGCCGGCGCCAGCACCCTGCCGGTGTGCGAACTCGGCGCGGCCGCGACGACCTCCGGCGTTCCTTCCACGACGACCGTTCCGCCGGCCGCCCCCGCCTCGGGACCGAGGTCGATGACCCAGTCGGCGGTCTTGATGACATCCAGGTTGTGCTCGATGCAGATACAGGTGTTGCCCAGATCGACCAACCGGTGAAGAACGGCCAGCAGCTTCTTGAGGTCGTCAAAGTGCAGCCCCGTGGTCGGCTCGTCGAGAATGTAGAGCGTTCGACCTGTCGATGGACGACCGAGTTCCGCCGCGAGCTTCACCCGCTGGGCCTCGCCGCCCGACAGGGTCGGCGCGGACTGCCCGAGTTCCACATACCCCAGCCCCACGTCATCGAGCGTCTGAAGCATCCGCCGCACCTTGGGGACGGCCTCGAACAGCGGTAACGCCTCGGAGACGCGCATCTTCAGGACGTCGGCGATGCTGCGGCCGCGAAAACGGGCGTCGAGCGTTTCGGGGACGTACCTCGCCCCGCCGCAGCTCTCGCATTCGATCCAGACGTCTGGAAGAAAGTGCATCTCGATGCACTGCCGGCCCATGCCCTCGCAGGCCTCGCAACGCCCCCCCGGACGGTTGAAGCTGAACCGGTTGGCGGTGTAGCCGCGTACCTTGCTGAGCGGCAGGCGGGCGAACAGTTCGCGGATCGCGTCGAAGACGCCGGTATAGGTGGCCGGGTTGCTCGTCGGGCTGATTCCGATCGGAGACTGATCGACGTTGATGACCTTGTCGATGTGCTCGATTCCGGTGACGCGCTCGTGTCCTCCCGGGACGAGCCGTGCCCGATGGATGCGTGAGGCCAAGGCCCGAAACAGAATCGCCGACACAAGCGTGCTCTTACCGCTTCCTGACACACCCGTGACACACGTGAACCGCCCCAACGGAAACGCGACGTCGATTTCCTTCAGATTGTTCTCACGCGCGCCGTGTACGGTCAGCCGGTTCACACTGTCATCAACGCCTCGGCGGTTCGAGGGGACGGGGATCGCCTTCACGCCGGCCAGGTATTGACCCGTCAACGACGCCCGCTTCGAGCGTAACCGCTTCGGGGTAGCCGCCGCGGTGATCTCGCCGCCGAACGACCCGGCGCCGGGACCGAAGTCGAGCACGTGGTCCGCCGAGTCGATGACGTCGCGGTCGTGCTCGACCACCAGCAGCGTGTTGCCCAGGTCGCGCAGGCGCCGCAGGGCGCGCGTCAGCCGCGCGTTGTCTCGTGGGTGCAGCCCGATCGTCGGCTCGTCCAGCACGTACAGAACGCCCGTGAGTCCCGTGCCGATCTGTGAGGCCAGTTGAATTCGCTGCGACTCGCCGCCCGAAAGGGTCGTGGCCGTGCGATGCAGGCCGACGTAGTCGAGCCCCACATCGACCAGGAAGGTGAGCCGCGACGTAACCTCGTGCAAGAGCTCTCCGGCGATCTTGCGCTCTCGAGCGGGCAGCTTCAAGGCAGCAAACCAACTCAGCGTCTCACTCAGCGGCCACAGGCAGACGTCGTGGATCGTTGCCCCGCCAAGACGCACGGCCGCGGAATCGCGGCGCAACCGGCCGCCGGCGCAGGCGTCGCAGGCCACCTCGGTCACGAGCGACTCGAGACGCTTTCGATACTGCCAGCTTGATCGCGTCGCACGGTGAATCGTGGGGAAAAAGGCGTGCCATCGAATGCGCACGTCACGCAAGGTGCTCGCGGTACTCGAACCCGTCGCGACGACCTTCTTCCCACGTGTACGCTTTGCCGGGGCGCGCTGCGTCGTCGCAGCCAGCGAGATCCATTCATCCCCGCACCCGTGCAGAATCGCCAGCCGGTGTGCCTCGGGTAGATCGTTCCACGTGCAGTCCAGATCAAGGCCGATGTGGCCGGCCAACGCTTCCGCTAGAACCAAGAGCTGCGAGCCCGCCTCGAGCACTCCCCAACCCCCGATGGCCCCGTCGCGGATGGATCGGGTCGGATGCACCACGATGGCCGCCGGCGTGGCCCCCTGCTGTACGCCGAGCCCCTCACACGCCTCGCACCAGCCCATCCGGCTGTTGAACGAGAAGTGGTGCGGCGTCAATTCCTCGTAGCTCCGGCCACACTGATCGCACGAGTGATGTTGCGAGAAACGAAACTCCGACTCGCTTGCCCGGCTGACCGACCGCCCACCGCGGCGCTTCGATGACCGCGCCTTGGCATCGGTTCGAGCCCGCCCGCTGGGAGCGTTCGCCCCGCCGGTCTCGGGCTCCACGATCGCGGCGAGCATCACACCGTTTCCAACGGAAAGAGCCTGTTCCACGCTGTCGGCGACGCGACCTCGCTGGCGTTTGGCAATCACGATGCGGTCCACGACCAGCTCCACCCGGTGACGGCGCCGCGTATCGATTTCGATGGTCTCGTCCAGGGTGTGGACCTCGCCATCGATCCGGACACGGGCGTATCCGTTCGCCCGCTCGCGGCGAAACATGTGGTCGTACGATTCCTGACCCGTCGGCTCGATTGGTGCCAGAAGCATGACTCTTGCGCCCTCGCCCAGCGAGAGCACCTTCTCGACGATCTCCTGACTGCTCTGGGTGCCGATGGGCACCTTGCACGAAGGGCAGTGCGGTTCCCCGATGCGTGCCCACAGAACGCGCATGTAGTCGTAGATCTCGGTGATCGTACCGACCGTCGAACGCGGCGAGCGGCCGGCCGACTTTTGCTCGATACACACCGAGGGCGACAGACCGTCGATGTGATCGACGCTCGGCGGCTGGAGACGGCTGAGAAACTGCCGCGCGTAGGCACTGAGCGACTCGACGTATCGCCGCTGCCCCTCGGCATAGATCGTGTCGATGGCAAAGCTGCTCTTGCCGCTGCCGCTGGGACCGCAACAGACCGTCGTCTTACCCCGTGGCACGGACACGGTGATGTCCTTGAGGTTGTGCTGCCTGGCGCCAACGACAGTGATCGCGGTCTGTCGCTCGACTGCCTGGGCGGCGCTTCGCTTTCGCTTGATGGACGCCCCACACGTTCGCCCGGCGCCGTTTCGTCTTGAACCCCCGCGCGCCTCAAGCACGTCACGAAGCGCCGCGCCGGTGAACGATCGCTTCGATCGCGCGACGCGCTCCGGCGTGCCCTCGACCAAAACGCGCCCACCTCCGGCTCCGCCTTCGGGACCCAGATCGATCACCCAGTCGGCCGTCTTGATGACGTCGAGGTTGTGCTCGATGACGATGACCGTGTTTCCGCTGTCAACGAACCGGTGCAGCACGGCCAGAAGCTTCTTGATGTCGTCGAAGTGCAGGCCGGTGGTCGGCTCGTCGAGGACGTACATCGTTCGGCCGGTCGATCGCTTCACCAGCTCTCGGGCAAGCTTGATGCGCTGGGCCTCGCCGCCGGAAAGCGTGGTGGACGACTGTCCGAGTTTGAGATAATCCAGCCCGACCTCGCTCAGCGTGCGCAACATCCGCGCAATCTTCGGGACGTTCTCGAAGTGGACCATCGCGTCCTGGACGTCCATGTTGAGCACGTCGGCGATCGATCGACCTTTGAACAGAATCTGGAGCGTCTCACGATTGAACCGGCGCCCCGCGCAAACCGGACAGGTCACCCAGATGTCGGCGAGAAAGTCCATCTCCATGCGGTTTTGGCCGTTGCCCTCGCAAGCCTCGCACCGACCCCCACCCTTGCGGCCCGTGGGCACGTTGAAGCTGAAGCGCCCGGGCTTGTAGCCGCGGACCTTCGAGTCGGGCAGGCGGGCATACATCGCGCGCACCTCGTCGAAGACCTTGATGTAGGTGCCCGGGTTGGAGCGCGGCGTACGCCCGATGGGCGACTGATCGATGCTGATGACCTTGTCGAGGTGCTTCATCCCGTCGATGCGATCGTGCAAGCCCGGCCGGACTTTCTCCGCGCCGTTCAGATCGCGAGCCAGCGTTTCCGCGATGATGTCGTTGACCAGCGAACTCTTCCCCGACCCGGACACGCCGGTGACACACACGAACCGGCCAAGGGGGATTCCCACGGTCAGGTTGCGCAGGTTGTTCTGCCGCGCACCGACGACGGTGAGCCACTCAACATTCGAAGCGCCCCCCGAGCCGCCGGCTTCAGCCGGCGCGGAGCCCGGGATGCGTGACCGTCCAGCCTGTTTGCGTGCTCGCCCCACTAAATCCCCGCTTCGTCGCGTAGCTTCGTCAAGTCATCGACGATGCCCAACGTCTCCGCCTGCTTAAACATGTAGCCCCAGTCCATCCGCGCGCCTTGAACCTGCGAAACACTCAGTGCGTTGTCCCACTGTTTGGTGGATCGAGTATCCTTCCGCCAATCAAGTTTCATCAAGATGATGTCCTCGGGAGATACGACCTCGATTCTCATGCAGCCCGGTTCGAGCTCGATTCCTCGGCACCGCTTGAACACGCCAAGATGGAACGGTGTCAACTGAACAACCGAAAGGTCCACTTTGAATGCCGAATCCATGTCGATCACGTTGACGATCCCCCCATTGCGCGCCGCGGCGACCAGGGAATCCTTGTTGCGGTACAGCCCTGGCGGAAGCATATCGCCGAGCCGGTTAGCCTGTTGCTCCGTCATGCGCACAATGATGTCCACGTCTTGCGTGCTGATCGGCTCCCCGTACAGACCGCTTGCAACCGACCCCGTTATGGCATACTCGATTCCGATTTCCACAAGGGCTGAGACGACCTGCTCCATGACTTCATAGATTGGGTTACTGTGCATCACACTCCCCCCGCGGCACATTGATTTGCCGCGCCTTTAAGAGCATGGCCGACATATCGCACAACATCCTCGCATTTCGCAACGGCCCCCGCGCCTCCGCAAGATGAAGCTGCATCAACCGGTCCTTAGCTTGGGGGCTCATGCTGCGAAAGTGTTCCGCGATAACATTCATCACGTCTGTCATGCGCTGGGCGTCGTCGTGGTGTTCTTGAATCATCGATTGTCTTCCGTTGTGCGGCGGGCCGAGCCCGCCCTACCTTGCTGGATCATTGTGCCGCGCTCTTGGCTACCGGCCGACGCTTTTTCGGCACTGCAATCTCGTCATCCCCGCGTAGGTAACGCCCCGTAATGGATCGCTTCGACCGGATGATCGCCTCCATGTCGCCTCGGGCCACCACCTTGCCGCCGCGCACGCCGGGGCCCGGGCCGAAGTCGATGATCTCGTCGGCCGCCCGCATGGTCTGCTCGTCGTGCTCGACGACGATCACCGTGTTCCCCATGTCACGCAGGCGGCACAGTGAGTCGAGCAGGCGCTGGTTGTCTCGCGGGTGCAGGCCGATGCTCGGCTCGTCGAGGATGTAAAGGACGCCGACGAGCCCCGCCCCGATCTGACCGGCCAGTCGAATCCGTTGCGACTCACCGCCGGAAAGCGTCGGCGCTGTGCGGTCGAGCGTCAGGTAGTCGAGCCCCACGCCTTGCAGGAAGCCGAGACGCCCGCGAACCTCCTTGAGCACGTCCTTGGCGATCAACTGCTGGAACGGTGTGAGCTTCAGGTCGGCGAAAAACCGGGCGGCGTCATCGATGGACAGCGCCGACACCTCGTTGATGTTCAACCCGCCGACCTTGACCGCCAACGCCTGGGCATTCAGCCGCGCCCCGCGGCAATCCGGGCAGGACCGTTTGCGCATGTACTTCTCGTAGTACGCACGCACGAAGTTGGACTTGGCCTTGCGGTGCTTCTCGCGGAGGTCGGCGATCACGCCCGGGAAGGTGCCGCCGTGGCGGTAGACGCCGCCCGACCAGCGCCACTCGAAGGCCACGTGCGCATCGCCCAAGCCGTAAAGGAGCGCCTTTTTCGCCTTCGCGGGCAGCTTCTTCCAGGGCGTTTTCAGGTCAAACCCGACGTGGGCCGCCACGCCTCGGAAGATGTGGCGGCGCCACCGGCCGATCCGCGTGCGCATCGGCGCGACCGCGAGCTTCAAAAACGGCTTTCGCGGATCCGGCACCATGAGCTCCGGGTCGAAGTCGAACCGCGTTCCCATCCCATCGCACGAAAGGCACATGCCGGCCGGCGAGTTGAAGCTGAAGAGCTGGGGCGAGGGTGCCTCGAAGCTGACATCGCAGCTTGGGCAGGCGTAGTGCGAGGAGAGCAGCAGATCGCCGGCAGCCGAAGCCTTCGCCAGCTTGGGCTGCGCCGCGGCGCGTGACGAACGAGCGCTCTTCCGGGCACCATCGACCACCTGTACGATCAGCGTGCCGTCGCCCAGGCGCATCGCGCTTTCGACCGCCTCGGCCAGTCGTGAGCGAACCGTCGCGGAGAGAGTTAGCCGATCGACGACGATCTCGATGTTGTGTCGGACATGGCGAGCCAGCGTCGGTGCATCGGCCAGGGGAACCACCTCGCCGTCCACCCGCGCCCGACCGTACCCCTGTTTGATCATGTCCTCGAACAGGTCGCGGTACTCGCCCTTTTGGCCGCGGACCACCGGGCCGAGAATGAGCACCTTCGTGCCCGAGGGCAGCTCCAGGATTCGGGCGATGATCTGCTCACGGGTTTGGGCGGCGATGGGTCGATCGCAGCCCGTACAGTGCTGGCGACCGGCGCGGGCGAACAACACGCGAAGATAGTCATGGATTTGCGTGATGGTTCCGACGGTGCTGCGCGGGTTCCAGCCGCTGGTTTTTTGCTGAATGGCGATGGCCGGGCTCAACCCGGTGATCTGGTCTACGTCGGGCTTGGCGAGCTGGCCGAGGAACTGCCGTGCGTAGGAACTGAGCGACTCGAGGTAGCGACGCTGTCCCTCGGCGAAGAGCGTGTCGAACGCGAAGCTGCTCTTGCCACTTCCAGAGACACCGGTGAAGCAGATCAGCTTCCCGCGCGGCAGCGTAAGCGAGACGTCGCGCAGGTTGTGCTCGCGCGCACCTTTGACCGTGATCGTTCGGGGTTCCATGGGGGTGGATGGTACGATGTCCCGCGCGTCGTGCCCAGACTCACGCAAGGTCGTCGATCGCGAGGGGTCAGTTTCCGCCGGGTTGTGTGGCGGCCGGGGCATCGGTCACGGTCCGCGGACGCCTGAAGCTGCGCGCGTTCTTGGCGAAACCGAAGTGCGTGGCGCGCCAGAAACCAGCGTCCTTGGAGAGGTAGGCGATGAGCACCGCACTGGCGTTGGGATCGCCACTTGGGTCCGCTACCTCCAGCAAGACCTGGCTCTCCTCGACCGCGTTCTCCCCGGTACGAGCCACGACCCCGCGCCGCCGAAAGCGAAGCTCGGCTTTTTCCCAGTCGGTCTCGAAGTCGTCCACGTAGTGCGAGACGGTCGGCGTCCAGCGGTAGACCACGTTGTGCAGGAAGTCGGCGGGGTCCATGCCCGAACGATTCCGCAACTGGATCACGTTGGGGGCGCACACGTCGAATTGCTTATCGAGTGCGGCCTCCCGCTCGTCCGCTGTTTGTGCCTGAAAGTCGTCACGGATGGCCCGTAGCGCAACGAAGGCAACTTGCTCGGGCGTGGCGTCCTTGTCCAGGGTCACGCCGTAGAGCGTCTTGACCTCGACCGTCACATCCTGGCGGACCTGCTGGCCCGCAAGGCGCGCGTCCCGGCTGCACGCGCCCAGGACCGACAAGCCCAGCACCGAGCCGACAAGACGTAGAAATACCGGTTTAGACCGCATTGGGCGGGGAGTCTACCCGCTGGACCGGAGGTTGCCAACAGGTCATCCTTGAGGCAGTACCCCTGCCGCGATAGACTGTGAAGCTTCGGGAGCCCACGCTGCCATGGCTGACTTCAACCAGAACCTTTGGGCGCCGTGGCGGATGCAGTACATCCGTTCGCTGGGCGACGAGCTTACCGACGACGGCTGCTTTCTCTGCCGGTACTGGGAGCAGCCGGACCACGATCCCGAGAACCACGTCGTGTGGCGGAGTGCTTGCTCGTTCGTCGTCTTGAACCGGTTCCCCTATACGAACGGCCATCTGCTGGTTGCCGCCGCAAGCCACAAGGGCGACTTCGCCGACCTCGCCGATGACGAACTCGGCTGTCTGAACCAAGCCGTCCGCGACGGGGTCGCCGTGTTGCGGGCCGCGCTCAGCCCGCACGGGTTCAACATCGGGTACAACCTAGGCCGGTGCGCGGGGGCCGGGCTGCCGGACCATCTGCACGCCCACATCGTGCCCCGCTGGTCCGGGGATACAAACTACATGGCCGTGATCGGGAACAGCCGCGTGATTCCCGACTCGCTCGACGCCATGTGGACCCAGCTCGTCGAGCACGCCCAGTCCAAGGGACTTCGATCCTGACGACCGGTCGGCAAGCGAAACATCCTATGGCCGGATCAACCCCGCACCGCCTCGCCCCCTACGCCGTGGTTCCCGGTCGGGCCGACGACCGCGCGCACCTGGAGCCGCCCGCCTCGCTGTTCGGCGCGTTCGAGCAGGATCGATACCGCATCATCCAAAGCACCGCCTTCCGACGGCTTGAGGGAAAGACACAGGTCTTCGCGCCGGGTTTCCACGACCACTTTCGCACCCGCCTGACCCACACGCTTGAGGTCGCCCAGATCGCCCGCACCCTGGCGGTCGCCTTGCAGGCCAACGAGCACCTCGCCGAGGCGATTGCCCTGGCCCACGACCTTGGTCATCCGCCCTTTGGCCACGCAGGCGAGGCGGCGCTCGATGCGGTCATGACCGACCACGGCGGTTTCAACCACAACGCCCACGTTCTGCGCGTGGTGGAATACCTGGAACATCCATTCCCCGCCTTCCGAGGACTCAACCTAACTGTCGCGACCCGCGCCGGCCTCGCGGCTCACCAGACGCGGTACGATCGACCCGCCACACGGAGCGACGCCGAATCAACCACCGCCCAGGGCGCATCCGTGGAGGCGCGGATTGCCTCGGTGGCCGACCGTATCGCCTACGACCATCACGATCTCGAAGATGCCATCGGCGCCGGGTTCCTCGAGCTCGGCGAACTCGAGTCCGTAGCGCTGTGGCAGCGCGCCTTCGAGGGGGTCTCCAAGGGATCTCCGGCAACGAACATCCACGCGATCCGGCGCGGTGTCCTCAACGCGATGCTCGACGAGGTGCTGCAAGACGTTGTCGATACGTCGCGGAAGCTTCTTTCGACCGTTGAGTCGCCGGAAGCGGCAGCGGCCCAGGAGCACCCGCTCGTGGCGGCTTCGCACGAAACGGAACGACGGCTGCGTGATCTGGAGCAGTTTCTCGCGGACCGACTCTATCGACGACCCGAAGTGGCCGACGTCGATACGCGAAACCGCGAGCGAGTCGTCGCGTTGTTCGAAGCCTACCGGCGCCGACCAGAGCTTCTGCCACGACGGTTCTCGGCGCGCGTCGATGAGCAAGGGTTGAACACCGTCATCTGCGACTACCTCGCCGGGATGACCGATCGCTACTTCGCCAACCAGTATGATTCGTGCGTGAGTACCTAGTGTCTGGTCAACCTGGAATCCGCGGGTTTGCTCGGTGGGTGGCCCACCTCTTTAGAGGTGGGGGACTCGAATGGTCTCCGGATTCGCGTCCCCCACGGCTAAAGCCACGGGCCACCCACCCCGCAAGTTTACGCGTGACGATGCACTAGAGCATCGGGCGTACCGCGTTGGGAAGGCACTTCGCGGCTACCCGGTGGCGCTGCGGTCCAGGTTGTGCGATGGGGTGCTCGATGTCTACTTCGACACCAAGCGTATCGGCTGGATCAACGAGCGTAGGGGCCAATAGGGCCGGGCACCGCGAGCAAACGACACCGGCGCGGGCGCCCTCCAAGAATCGCCGACCGGCAGCCTGGCCTCAGTTCGCTCCGCTCACTCCGACTCGGGTTGGCCGTCCCACTGGAATTGTCACGGACCCTGAGCTACGCGTCGGCGCCGATGGACTTGTCATATTCCGAGGCATCCATCAGCGCGGAAAGTGGCTGAGTTGATGTGGCCCGGAGCTTCACCATCCAGCCCTCCTCGAAGGCGTCGTCGTTGATCAATTCGGGATGGTCATCCAGCGCGGCGTTGACCTCCACCACCTCACCGGCCACGGCGCTGAAGATTTCCGACGTGGCCTTGACGGACTCCACCTCACCAAGCGACGCCCCCACCGCAATGTCGGTTCCGACCGCGGGAAGCTCGACATAGGTGATGTCGGTCAGCTCCTCGGCCGCATGCTGAGTGATGCCCATGGTCACAAGGTCGCCTTCGACGAGGAACCATTCGTGCGTTTCGCTGTATTTTCGATCCGTCGGGACGCTCATCGGTTCACCTTCCCCGCGCGGCCCCCAGCCATCCCACCGGGCGGGTCGTGCCAAGACTTATGGATGTCTACTTCTTCGTAGTGCGTTTGTAAAACGGAAGCTTCACCACGCGGGCCGCCGCCCGGCTCCGGCCAAGCTCCACCTCGACGTGCGTGCCGTCCTCGGCGCAGTCCGCGGTCACCAACGCCATAGCGATGCTCTTGCCTAAGGTGGGGCTGAGCGTGCCGCTGGTGATCTGACCGACCTGGCGCCCCTGGGTGACAACTTTGTAGTGCTGGCGGGCGATTCGCCGCCCTTCCAACTCCAGCCCGACCAATCGTCGCGGCAACCCCTGCTCCTTGAGCCGGCGCATGGCCTCGGCGCCGATGAAGTCCTTCGTCAGGTCCACGCACCAACCCTGACCGGCCGTGAGCGAGTCCAAGTCCTCGGAAAGCTCATGACCGTACAGCGGCATACCCGCCTCGATACGGAGCGTGTCGCGTGCCCCCAGGCCGGCGGGCTTGATGACCGGATGCGGTTTCGCGGCGGTCCCCATCAGCCGCGGCACCAGCAGCTTGACCAGGCCCGCTGGAAACACCACCTCGAACCCGTCCTCACCGGTGTAGCCGCTACGATAGGCGATGATGGACATGCCCATGACCGAGAAGGACTTGCAGCGGTACCGCTTGATGGCGGTGAGGTCTTCGGCGACCACGTCCTGGACGAGTTCCAGTGTACGGGGTCCCTGAATGGCGGGCATGGCCGTCCGAAACGTTTCGTCTGTCAGGGACACATCGGTACCCGCCGCGTGCCCTTCCACCCACGCGACGATCTTCTCGCGATTCGATGCGTTGCAAACGATGCCCCAGTAGGACTCGAACCGGGAGACGATCAGATCGTCGAGGATGCCGCCGTCTTCACGGCACATGTGCGAGTAGTATGAGCGCCCGACCTCGGCGTCGGTGAGGTTCCGCGTACACAAACGGTTGAGAAGAGACTCACCGTCGTTGCCGGTGAGCTTGAGCCGACCCATGTGCGACACGTCGAACACGCTACAGGCGGTGCGGGTGTGGTTGTGCTCCTGGGTGATCCCGGCAAACTGCACCGGCATCGACCAACCCGCAAAATCGACCATGCGGGCCCCCATGGCCACGTGCGTTTCGTAGAACGGTGTCCGATGTAATGAATCAGTCATTGCCAACACCCTACGGGTACGGCAGAGCCTCCTGCCTACGCGCGACACCATAGCCGAGGCTGGTTCCGAGTGTCAACGTGCCCGTAGGCGCGGTCCGTGGAGCAAGAGAAGGAGTGCGTGACAGTCTTGGCGGGGGGTGCAAAGCCATCTTGAGGGCGGCACGCCGGGTCAGAGCCGTGGGCGCAAGCCCACGGACACGATCCGAACAAGCACGGAGCTTCTACGATACCAGAGCGGTCACAGGGCTCGCCCCCTGTGCTCTGAAAGCTGCCCGCCGATTCGGTCAGGCAGCCCAAGAGAAGGGCTGCGCGACAGTCTTGGCGGGGCGTGCAAAGCCATCTTGACTGCGCTACGCCGCGTCAGAGCCCTGGGCGCAAGCCCACGGACACGATGCGAACAAGCACGGGGCTTCTACGCTACCAGACCGGTCACAGGGCTCGCGCCCTGTGCTCTGAAAGCTGCCCACCGATTCGGTCATGCACCCCAAGAGAAGTTGCCTGAGGGGCGCGGCTTGCCGACCGGCGACCGCATCGACTAGACTCCGCCCGCTCACCTGTCCCGATGGCGCGCGTGGCAGGCGAAACCGGTCGGTCCCAGGGCCGACGACACGCGAACCTGGGGAGCGGGGTCGGGTCTCTTCTGTCGGACGAGGGCTTGGCTGCAACCGCGACGATCCGCTTGGCGTACACTTGGGAGTTCAACCATGACAGTTTTCCAAATCTTCCTGGCCGTCCTGATCGGTACCATTGCCCTACTTCTGGGCTTCCTGGTGTAGGATCGCCGGGCGGTCCCCGCTGCCGGTTGCGCCCCGCGGGCTCAAGCCGGAGACTCGGCGCGGGAGGTTCGCGAATCTCGTCGAGGTGTTGGGCGCTTGGTCCCGGCGTCCGGCAACCACCGGGTTGTCACCATGCGGGTCTTGCGGTAGAACGCTGTGCCGTTTGCCCGCCGACCAGGGCTGGCCGATCACGCAGTGAGCGGACGGACAAGGGGCGTGTACCCAAGTGGCCAAAGGGGACGGGCTGTAAACCCGTTGACGTACGTCTTCGCAGGTTCGAATCCTGCCGCGCCCATTCGACGTGTACGACCATGCATATCGCAGACCTGGTTGCTGGAAAGAGCCCGTCGCTGTCCTTCGAGTTCTTCCCACCCAAGGACGACATCGGCTTCTGGGATCTCTACCGCACGATCGAGTCGCTCAAACCGCTCGATCCCACCTATGTCTCCGTGACCTACGGCGCCGGTGGCGGCACGCGCAAGAAAACGCTGGACCTGGTCGCGCGCATCAAGTCGGACATCGGCATCGAGAGCATGGCCCATCTGACGTGCGTCGGGGCGTCCCGCGATGAACTGGGTGAGGTCATCGACAGTCTGAAGCATCGCGGGATCACGAATATTCTCGCCCTTCGCGGCGACCCACCCGACGGTCAGCAGAACTTCACACCGAGCGAGGGCGGGTTTCACTATGCCAGCGAACTGACCGCCTTTATCCGCCAGCGGCACGCGGACCTGTGCCTCGGAGGGGCGTGCTACCCGGAGGTTCACCCCGAGGCGGCCGACCAGGCAGCGGACATGGACAACCTCAAGAGGAAGATCGATGCCGGGGTCAATTTTCTCATCACGCAGCTCTTCTTCGACAACGACCGGTTCTTCGACTTCCGCGATCGGGCGGTCCTTGCGGGCATCAAGCTGCCGATCGTCGCCGGGATCATGCCGATCCTGAGCGTCAAACAGGTCAAGCGGTTCACGCAGATGTGTGGCGCGACCATCCCCAAGACACTGCTACGCAAGATCGAGGCCGTCGAGGACGATGCTGAGGCCGTTCGCCATATCGGCATGTACCACTCGACGCAGCAGTGCCTCGCGCTACTCGAACAGGGCGTGGCCGGGATTCATTTCTATACCCTCAACCGCTCCACCGCGACGCGGGCCATCTATCAGTTGATCAAGGCGAGCCTGTAGCACGCGGGGGCGGAGTTGGAAGTTATCAGTTATCAGTTGTCAATACTGACGGCACCGTTGAGTCGAGCAACGCATCGGGGGAACGCCGTGCATCGTGGAGGCTGTCGATCTTGTCGAGCTGGCGGTCGAGCTGTTTCGTGCGTACGCCGACGAGTTGTTGATACTCGTCCTGCGCCTTTCCGAGCCGCTCCCCCATTTTCTCCATGCTCTCCACGTATTTCCCCCACTGTTTCCGGAAGCCGGCGAGCAGTGCCAGGATCTGCTTGGCGTTCTGCTCGAGGTGGAAGTTCTCGATGCCCTGCCGGATGACGGCGAGGATGGCATAGAGCGTCATCGGAGAACAAAGCACGACCTTCGAGCGCATGGCATAGTCGAGAAGGTCGCTGTCGCGCTCGTGAATCAGGCTGTAGACGCTTTCATTCGGGATGAAGACCAGCACATAATCGACGGTTCCTTCAGCCGGGTCGATGTAGGAACGCGTGGTCACCTCCTTCACGCGATCCCTGACATCTTTGAGAAACTGCGACAGCGCGCCCGCCCGCGCGGACTCATCGGAGGCATCGAGCATTTTCAGGTAGTTCGCGAGCGGGAACTTCACATCCATGTGGACCACCCGATCGCCTGGCAAGCGGAAGGTGAAGTCCGGACGCGTCCCGCTCGAAATCTGCTTCTGCTTGGCGTAGTTGACGCCCTCGACGAAGCCGGCAAGTCGAAGGACATCCTCCGCCATGCGCTCGCCCCACTGCCCGCGGCGTTGAGGGTTGGCCAGCGCCTCGCGAAGTTGCCCCGTGGTCTCTTGCAGACGGTGGGTGGCCTGCGTCGCCTTCTCGATGTGGCCGGTGAGGAACCCATGCGTCTGAGACCGCTGCTTCTCGACGGCATGGATGAGCTTGTTCAGCTCGCCGAGCTTGCCTCCCATATCCGCCAGCCGCGCGTCGATCAGCTTTTTCTTCGCTTCCAGCGCCTGCTCGCCCGCGGCGGTCTGCTTTTCGAGCCTTGTCCCCGCGAGCTTGAGGAACTCGTCGGTATTCTTGGACAGCGCATCGCCGGACAACGCGGCGAAGGCGATCTTGAGCTGGTCGATCGTCGCGGCCAGTTCCTCGGTTCGGTCCTTGTGACTCTGCTCGGCAAGCTCATCGGCCCGTGCCCCGTCACCGCGCCGACGCAGCGAGACGATGACCAGCGCAACGCACAGCATACAGGACAAGGCGATCGAGAGTGTCAACAGGACGTCATTCACGAAGCAACCGCCTACAGGTGTCGCCGAGAGAGCATCAGCAGTCCAACAACACGTGCGCCGAAGTTCTTCGGGTCGCTGTCGTCGGCCCGCGCAGCTCGCCATGGTAGGACACGACCGGATGGGCAGCAAACAACCGGGCCCATCCGCGCCGGACTGGAGGGTCTGGCCGCAACATCAGCGATCGGTTGACCGCACGCGCGCACCAAACGGATCACGTCAAACGACCGTCACAAGTCATACACGCTGACCCAACAAGCCCCCGGGCTCGTCGTCCGGTCGCCATTCTCGGACCGCTCGCACCAACCACGCACGTGGCCGACGGATGGCTGGTCGTGAAGGTGCCGCGGGCGATTGCCGGCGGAACCAACGTGGGGGGAAGCTGATGTTCAAACGTTTGGCACTCGTAGCGTCGTTGATCGTCCTTCCCATCTCGGCGGGCTGTGCCGCACCGAACCCGCAAAGCAGGGTTCATCGACAAAGTCCTGTACGAGACCTATTATTCAGTTCTCACGCGAACTTTGGCCTGTCGGGTTTTATCGGCCGTTCTGATTGGCCTGCTACTCCGGCGTATGCCCATTCGGTTGAACAAGTCGAACACACGACAACGATCTTCGATCGCCAACAGCCATCGGAGCACGGGCGGGATCACCTCAGCCGTACCTTCCGGTCGATCCGTACCGGCCGGGCCAGGCGGTAGACGGGCGCATCAAATCACAGCCTTGCGCTACGTCCCAAGCGGTGATATCACGTCCGTCTTGATGTGCCGAAGTCATTACACTACGATGGGTTACAACGATTTTGGATGCGCGATCCCAGCGGCGATCCGATCGGGTTGGCCGGGACGCGATCGCGTTCGCGAGCCCATCCCGTGAGTGAGGCGCACCGCGAAGTTCCCAGGGCCGAACCCATCTTGTGACGCTTCGCCCCATGCAAGCGAAAGACGCGGAATGGCAACCATTACGAAAAAGGATCTGATTGACCGGATCGCCGACGCCGAGACCTGCAAACGCGTGCTGGTGAAGCGCATCATCCAACAACTCCTCGATGGGATCGTCGAGGAACTGAGTCTTGGAAACCGGATCGAGTTCCGAGACTTCGGTGTGTTTGAAAGCAAGGTCCGGGCTCCACGTAATGCCCAGAACCCCAAGACCATGGACAAGGTGCATGTTCCGTCACGCAGGACGGTAAAATTCAAAGTGGGGCGAGTGATGAAGCTGCGGCTTGATCAGGTTCCTGCAAACATCGACAAGGCCACAGGCTTGACCGTCGATTCGTCCGCCGGAACTCGGGCAAAGCCCGCCTCCCGGACGTCGGCCCTGAAGACGCGCTCGTGACGCTCGGATCCTCGTGCCTGGTCAACCTTGAATCTGCGGGTTTGCTCGGTGGGTGGCCCACCTCTGAAGGGCTTGTCGATTTAATTGGAACGGTTTTTGATATC
>CBDUXT010000018.1:0-71085 GCA_965371245.1 uncultured bacterium
AGAACTGCCCTCGTGCCGAAGGGGTAAACCATGACCAAGCGGCGCTGTAGTATTAGAGCGTGTTTAATAACGACGCGTGCCCCATCCTTGGCTTTTCGCGAAGCGTGGGAGACGGATCGATCCTAAACTCCACGGCCCATCGTCTCACATAAACTCCCGCTTCTCATAGTGACTTTCCCGGCATCTTCAGTACGCTTCCATCGACCGGGAGACCGTCGATCGGGCGTTTCTGTGAACCATCCAACGAGTTGCACATCGCGGACACCTGGTATCGCCGCACGGCTTTGGAAGATCTGCTGGGTGTCGGGGTGGAACAGGTGCATCACCGCCGACTCTACGCAGGGCTGGATCAACTCCTGCCGCACAAGGAGGCGATCGAGAGGCATCTCAAGGAGTGACTCGGGGATCTGTTTGATCTGGACTGCGAGCTGCTCTTGTACGACGTGACCAGCACGTATTTCGAAGGTGAGTGCAAGTCCAACCCGATGGCCAAGCGCGGTTATTCGCGCGACTCTCGTCCGGACTCTCTACAAGTTTGCATCGGGTTGGTAGTGACAACGGACGGGATCCCACTGGGCTACGAGCTCTTTGATGGCAATACGCACGATTCCACGACGGTGGAGACCATCGTACAGGCCATGGAGTCCGAGTACGGGCGGGCGAACCGGATATGGGTGATGGACCGCGGGATGGTGAGCGAGAACAACTTGAAGTTCCTGCGGCGACGCGGCGGTTCGTACATTGTGGGGACACCCAAGGCGATGCGGCGGCGGTTCGAGCAGCACCTGACAGAGAAGGATTGGCACGAAGTCCAGGCCGGGGTCGAGGTGAAGCTGGTGTCCGGCCCGGACGGGGAGGAGACCTTCGTTCTGGCGCGCAGTGCGGATCGCCGTAAGAAAGAACAAGCGATGCACCAGCGGTTCCTCGATCGGATCGAAGAGGCGCTGACCAAGATGCGCGCCTCGATCCAGAGCGGTCGCTTGAAGGATGAAGCCGCGGCCCAACGACGGTTGGGTCGTTTAGAGGAACGCGACTGGCGAGCGGGCGCGGTCTTCGAGATCAAGATCGCCAAACGCAAACGACCCAAGAGCGAACCATCCAAAGGCAAACAGTCCAAGGCCAAGGCATGCTTGTCAATCACCTGGCACCGCGGGCAGAGTTGGAGTGACTGGGTCACCCTGTCGGAAGGCTGCTATCTGCTGCGGACCCACCTGACCGAGACCGATCCGGCGACGCTGTGGAAGCAGTACATCCAGTTGACCGAAGCCGAGTGGGCCTTTCGAATCGAGAAGCACGAACTGGGAATCCGACCGATCTGGCATCAGAAGAAAGACCGTGTCCTCGGCCACATTCTGGTGTGCTTCCTGGGTTACGTCCTGTGGAAGGCCTTGGCCCAGTGGATGTGTCGGGCCGGGCTCGGCGACGCTCCGCGGACCTTGTTGGAGGAGTTCGCCAAGATAAAAAGCGGCGATGTGGTCCTGCCGGCCCAGATGGCCGACGGCAGTCGGCGTACGATCCACTTGCGTTGCGTGACGACGCCCGACGAGGCTCAGAAGGTGTTGCTCAACCGCCTCGGATTGACGCTACCCCAACGCCTCCGGCAAATCGAAGAGGTCGCACAAATGTGGTCACGACTTCTGCCCGAAAACAGCCCTGACGCCACCACCAGGCCCGTTCAAACTCCACAACTGTTCAACTTGGGCTAGGGCGGGCTATTGCCCGCCTTCTTCCTGCCACGCGGTTGGCACCCGCGCGCCACAGGGCGCGAAGCTCGCCGGGGTGAAACAGGCAGAGGTAGTAGCTGAGCGTGATCCACGTGAACGGGCCGACGGCCATCAGGATCCAGGTGAGCAGGTGCATTGTCACGCCGATCAGCGCGAACGGCTTGCGCAGATCGAAGCGAGCGAACGCGGCGCGAAGGCGACCGGTCCTGGATCGCGTGGCCCGGTAGTACATGGCCACAAGAAGCAGGGGCGCTGTCAGCTCCCACACCCAGGTGAGGGCCGTCCCCGCTTGGGTCAGAGGATACACATAGGCCGCCCAGCCCATGTCAAACCGCTGCCAGCTCGGCTGCTGAAGGATGTAGTACAGGGCCGAGTACCCGCCGAACGGGGTCCAATGCACGCTGAGCTTTTGCATCGCGGTCGATGCATACATGACCACGAGCTGGAAGATGATGAGATACCGTGGCCAGGCCGGGACTTTGACGTCGCGTACCCATGCGCCGTGCTTGAGCCGGCAATCAAGAGACAGCGTCGCCGTCGATCGGGACAACACGAGAAGCCATAGGGCGTTGCACAGAAGCGGATCGTAGGCCCCTCCCGCCAGGGGGTTGATGGAGACCAACGCCCATACGCCCTGCGCGGCCGCCAGCGCCGAGAGCCGACCTCCAAAACCGACCACCAGGGCAACGCCCGCCAGCAGTGTCGCGACCACGACACCCCAGACGACCTGGGTGGTCGGCCCACCGAGTGCTCTGATGAGCCACGTTTGGGCGCCCAAGCGCCGAAACCCTCCGTCGGCCACGTCCGTCCAAACGGCCTGCACGAGGTCGGCACACACCACCGCCCCGACGGTGAGAAGTACGCAAAACCCGCACGCGACACGGAACGCCGCGAGGGATTCGCCCAACTCCGTCCGGCGAAAGAGGCCCACCCATCGATCCCACGCGCCCATCAGTGGTACCGCTCCAACGACACCGTCTTGGTGTGAGTGAATTGCCCGATGGGGCGGCGATCTTCGCGCACCTCCTCGGGGGTGGCCGTTCGGTACTTGTACATCCGAATGCGGAACTCGGCGGCGTTGGGGAAGTCGTGGGCGGCATGACGAGCCAACCACGAAACGAATCGGTCGTAGCCGGCCGGGTCGTGGTGCCAGGCAAACAGGAAAAGCGTCGTGCGGACTCGAACGTGTTCCAACTGGTGGCCGCGCCAGGTGTGTTCGGTCGATCGACTGACGTATACCGCTCGCCACTCGCTATCGGGTTCTCGCAAGTCGATATGAAAGCGCGTCGGGTATCGGTGCGGCCCCGCGAACATCTGCCAGTCCTGGCGGGTGCCGGTGTACCGTTGGTAGGATCGGAACGGCCTCACCGCGATCCGGCGACCCTCGACCCACGCGACGCACAAGGCCCACGCCGCCTCTTCCAATTCCTTCGGGGCCATCGAGACGCTCAGTGTCTCCAGTCGGCGCGCCCACGCGGCGAACTCGTCCTGGACCGTGCGCTGCTTCCACAACGGGCGACTCATCACCGAGGCCGGCGAGGGCACGGCGGTCACCAGCGTCGCGGCCAGGTGATAGAGCACGAACAGAGCAACGACGTGCGGACCTGCTCTTCTCACCAGAGACAGCACTCGCGAAAACCTCCTCGTCACGGTGTGACCGGCACTTGGCGCCGAAGCGGCCGTGGCAGGGAGCGGCGCGCTCGGCGCAATCGAGGTCGCCGGCGCGATGCGTCGATTGCCTTCGGCCCTTGACGAAGGAAAGACGTGCCGAGCACGTCCCAGGTGTCAGGCTTCGACGAACGAGGCAGATCGCCGCCGCAACACGACCGTTCCCATCGTCGTCAGCAAGAGCCCCATCGTCAACAGTCCCCACTGAGAGACCGTCGGAATCGCAGCCTCACAAGCATCACCGACGCCGTCGCCGTCGGTGTCGGTTTGCGTTTCGTTGGCAACGCTCGGGCAGTTGTCGGTCGCATCGCAGACACCGTCCGAGTCGGCGTCGGGGCATGGTCCGCCGGAGAAGACAAGCTCGGCCACCGCGCCCGAGCCGACCAGCGAGACGGTGAGCACGACCACGTCGGGCGTGTCGATGGTGATTCGCTGGAACGAGTTGTCGCCCAGCGCGGGAACGGCGAACGTGCTGACCGCATCGGTCGATGAGGTCACGGAGATATCGCCGCCCGGCTCATTTTCGTCGATGTCCACCAGGTCGATGGTGAACACGCTCACCGGCTGTGCGAAGTTAAACGTCAGTGTCCCGCCGGACTTCTCGTCGTCCGGGAGGTCAATGAGCCGGTCGCCATCGACATCGTCGGCGTTTGCGGCGATGACAAGCAGGTTGCGAAGCGACGCGCCGTTCTCGCCGGGCGTTCCGGGTTCGCCTCCACCGCCGGAACCACGACCGCCCAGCCTGTTGTTTGGTGTTCCCAGGTCAAAGTTGCTCGGCGTGGGGAAGGCGCTGTCGAAGATGACACCGACGTCCGGGCCCCCGGCGGCGTTGCTATTTGCGCTGACCTGAACGCCAAGCGCCACCCACTGGTCCGAGACGACCGTACCGGCCGGCAGCCTTGCCAGGGCCGCGTCGTTCTCGAAATCGAGGAAGAGAACGGAGTGTGTCGCGTCGTCGCAGGCGTCACCGACGCCGTCTCGATCCAGGTCGGCCTGTGTGTCGTTCGACACGTCGGGACAGTTGTCGGCGGCGTCACAGAATCCGTCGTTGTCGGCATCAGGGCAGACCGCGCTGGGGTTCGGGTCGAAGGCGATGCCGGTGAGCCGTACAAAACCACCGTCCAGAATCGTCTGAAAGTCGGAACCGTCTACATCCGCGCGGCCGATGCGCGGCGTACCGAAGTGGAGCGGGGAATCGACGAAATACAGGCGCCCGGCCACCGGGTCGAGCACGATGTCGTGCGGACTCTCCACAGCAACCTGTAGGTTGAGGCCGGCAGGCGGGCTGAAATCGACGCGGAGGATGCGCCCGATGGTGTAGTCGATGACGAACATCCGTTCGTTCGGTAGGTCCAGGGCGATGCGCCGCGAGCCACCCTTCGTGGTGAACAGGTGTTCCTCGTCCGTGCCGTCGAGGTTGGCTCGCATGACCACGAAGTTCGCCACCCAATAGATCTTGTTGGCGACCAAATCGATATCGACGGCGACCGCGTCGAAGGCCGGCTGGACCACTGTCACGATATTGGCACCATTGAGGTCCGCCCGGGCAACCCGCGCCCCGATCCGCTCCGACCAGTAGAGTTTGCCGGCCGGAAGATCGAGGGCCACGTCCGTCGGCGCGCCGCCCGGTGTCGCCAGCGTCAAGACGTTGGCACCGCTAAGATCGGCTCGTTTGATCGCGCCGCCCGCCTCGGCCCAGTACACATGACCGTTGACGGAGTCGATGGCGAGCCCGTCCGGTCGATCCAAGCCGGCGGTAACGAGCACCTTCCTTTCCGTGCCATCGAGTTTGGCGCTGGAGACCCGCCCGGCCAGATGGTCGGTCCAGAAGATCCTCTGCCCCCGTGCAGGGCACACGCCAAGAAACAGGGCGAGCGTAAACATTCCTATGGCACTTAGCCCGCGCGGCATGATTTCCTCCTTCGTGCTTGGCCCAGCTCAGCGGTTCCCCTTGTTCACGGTCCGGTTAGGAATGCCATTGTACGGAATTCGGGGACGGAAGGGCAAGGGGAATTGGTGTGCTTTCCCAGGACGTCCAAACCTCACACGGTCGCCGGAGCGACCACCCGCGCACCACTCGAATGCGATCAACAGAGCAGCATTTCACAGGGGGAAACAGCCGGAATCACTGAAGCCAATCGCGAAAGTTGCGGATCGGGGAGAACGGCGTGGGAAGCGCCTCGAGCCGGCTGACCTCCCACGTGCTGCCTCGTCGGCGTAGGGTCAGTCGCCATCGCGAGCGGACCCGGTCCGTAAACCGATCGACCGAGCGAATCCGAGCACTCGCGTCGAAGGTCACCCTACACCCACCGTCGTCGGCGAACGCCACCTCGAACCCGCGGAGTAGCGGATCGTCCACGTGGAATCGACGCAGGGTGTCCTCCAGGCGATCGACGAACGCGGACGCGTCCATCGAGCCGGCCGAGAAGTCGTCGGAAAGATAGGTGGAAAGGGCGGTCACCTCGCCACGATCCACGAGGTCGGCCATCTCTTCGCACAGCCGTATGACGCGCTCGCGTTGTGTAACCACAACAGACGAAACTACCAGGAGCACGGGAATGATCGCCAGGCCGACCAGGACGGCGCGGGCAAGCAACCGGCTCCGCCGCCAGGACCAGAGGCTGACCAGTGCGAACTGGCAACCCACGAGCACGGCGAGCAGCCCCCACGTGCTTTCGAGGAAGAGTCGTGTGGCCATGGAAGGAGTCGTCAGTGGTCAGTTTTCAGTTGTCAGCCGGAAGATGGCTTCCTAACCGCACACGGGATCGCCGCCTGCGCCCGGTGCCGCGTTTCACAAGTAAGACGAAAAGCTGGGGGACGTCTTCGCGGGGCAGGGCGCCAGACCGTGTGAGGCCTCGATACGACGGCCCTCGACCGGCACGCTTCGACGCTTTAGGCGCCGCAGCTCGCGTCGCCGAACACGAACCTGCATCAGCGCCGACGTTCCGTTGGGATCCTCTCGCACCAACGGCGACCGCGTGCCCTCGGAGAGGATCGATTGGATCCGATCGACGCATTCCGACCGGTAGGCCTCGACCAGCGAGGGCGACAGATACCAGCGGGAACAATGGCTCCAGGTATCCACCGCTCGGTGGAACGCGCGTCGAGCGACCAAGGAATTCACCCTGGCGAACAGGGCACGGTTGAGATCGTAGGGGAGGAACGTGTCCGTGATTCGGCGCTCCAGTCGAGCGTGGTGGTCCGCGTGGTCGGCTTGAAGAATGGCCTCCAGCTTCTTACGCGTGGCTCCGGGCTCGGTCGCATCGGCGCGCATTTCCCAATAGACATGTCCGAAATTGAGTGTACACCGACTGACCACGAGCTGGCGTGGAACGAACTTTCCGTGGGCGACGGTGTCGGCGGCAAGGTGCGCGAGGTATCCATAGGCGAAGGCCTTGGATCGATCATCGTCGGCCTCGTCGAGCAGAGCAAACCCGGTTGACCAGTGGTGGCAAAACTGCTTGACCCGGCTCAATCGTTTGGCGAAGACGACGTCCGCGGCGATGTTGCCGTACAGATAAGATACCCCGTGTCGCGCCAGAAGCGCTGCCACCGCGGCCGGCAGAACGGACAACCCATTGAGTACGGACGACCCGAGCCCGATGTGTACGCCGGGTCCCCAGGCCAGTACTTCGCGGGCGTCGCCCAAGACGACAAGTACCGCGATGACCAGAAGACCCGTTGTGAACCGCACGCTATTGAACCCTCTGTGGAAGACGCCGCCGGACACGTCAAGAAACACCTGGCCGGCGGCACGAGGCCCCATCGAGCGCCCCTTCCCGCCGGCGGCACCGGCCCAACGCAATCGCCCGGCATGGTCGGGCGAACGTTTCGCCCCGCGAGCGAACCTCGCTTGACACCCGGAGCGGCGCCAACCTAAACTCTATCGCGCCAACTGTCGTTTTCAACCATGGCAATGTAGGAGTATGTCCGCCATGACGGAAGAGACGTCCCACCTGACGGTCAAACGCAGCGACGGCGTGACCATCGTCGAGTTTGCTGACCGCAAGATCCTCGACGAGCTATGCATCAACGAAATCCGCGACGAACTCTCCAAGCTGGTTGTCGGCTCGCCGGGGGTTAAGCTCCTGTTGAACTTCAGCGCGGTGGAGCATATGTCCAGCGCCGCGCTCGGGGCGCTGATCACGCTCGATAAGCAGGTCTCCGAGGAGAAGGGCACGCTGAAGCTATCGGACATCTCACCCCAGATCTACGAGGTGTTCAAGATCACGCGGCTCAACAAGCTCTTCGACATCCACGAGACCACGTCGGTGGCGATGAAGAGCTTCTAGCCCGCGGAAGGGCACGCTGTAACGTGGCGGACGGCCTCGCCGGTCGGTCGCTCGCCATCGCGATTCGGTGAGCATGACCAAGGTCGATCCTGACAACGAGGCCACGTTTCACGTCTGCGCCATCCCCAGCGACCTGAGCCAGTTCGATCTCATCAAGCGAAGGGTTCTCGACGACCTTGTGCGCCATCAATTCCCGGACGACGCCCTGTTTGGCATCAAGCTTGCGTTGGAAGAGGCGCTGACCAACGCCGTCAAACACGGCAACCGGGATGACCCGGCCAAGAAAATCACCGTCCGCTACGCCGTCAGCAAAGAGAAGGTCGTCGTGATCATTCGGGACGAGGGTCAAGGCTTTGTCCCCAACGAGGTGCCGGACCCGACCTCGCCGGAAAGACTGCCCCTTCCCCGCGGGCGCGGCATCATGCTCATCAGAGCATACATGGACGTGGTCGAGTTTCGCGACGATGGGCGCGAGTTGTATTTCCTCAAACACCGAACGTAGGCCGCCGCCGTGACCAAAGCTTCCACGAGGCCACCAGACCTCATCCGGCGCACGCTCTTGTTTTCCGGGCGCGTCCAAGGTGTCGGCTTCCGATACACGGCGCAGATCGCGGCGGCTCGCTTCGACGTAACCGGCTACGTGCGTAATCTGCCGGACGGACGAGTCGAACTCGTCGCCGAAGGCGCCTCAGGCGAGATGGACCGCTTACAGGCCGCAGTCGAACAGGCCATGTCGTCAAACATCCGCCGGGTCGAGGCCGCCGATTCGCCGGCCTCCGGTGAGTTCGCCGGTTTCCGTATCGTCTTGTGAACAGGCGGAAGTGGCATCCCGCTTGCGTGCCGGAACCCGGTGGGCACCCCTGCCCACGTCGGCGAGAATCCGTTACCATGCCGCCCTTTCGAGGTTCCCGCAGGAGGCGGACCGACGTTTCCGCGGCCCCAGAGGCAGGAGAATGAGCCGTTGCGCATCCTAACCGTGGTCAAGCAAGTACCCGATTCCAACGCCCCGCTGAAGGTGCTGTCCGACGGAAGTGGAATCGACTCGACCGGTGTCAAGCTGGTCCCCGACCCGTTCGACGAGTTCGGCATCGAGCTGGCGATCCAACTCCGCGAAAAACGTAGCGACGTGACCGAAGTCGTGGCCATGATCCTCGGCCCGGACAAAGCGTCCGAGGCGCTTCGCGTCGCCCTGGCAATGGGCGCGGACGCCGGGATTCACATCAACGACCAGACCTTTGAGACACGAAGCGAGATTCTGATCGCTCAGATACTGGCCGAGGCCGTTCGGAAGGACGAGACCGGGTTCGATCTGATCGTTTGCGGGAAATACACGACCGACCTGGACGCCGGAGCGGTCGGCCCCGCTTTGGCGGAGTTTCTCGGCCTGCCGCACGTCGGCGCGGTCCAGGGGCTGGAGTTCAGCGACGATGGCAGCCGCTTCACCGCCCGCCGGCGTATCGAAGGGGCGGAGGAAGTCGTCGAGTGCGACCTGCCCGCCCTGCTGTCGATCGAGAAGGGCCTTGTCGAACCGCGGTATCCGTCGCTGCCGAACCTCATGAAGGCGAAGAAAAAGCCGGTGACGGTTCTCACCGCAGCCGAGCTATCGGTGGACGTAGGCGACCAGATCGGCACACACTTCGAGTCGCTCGCCCCTCCGCCGTCCCGGCCGGAGTGCAAGATGATCGGCGGCGAGCCGGAGGAGATGGCCAAGGAACTCGTGCGGGTCCTGCGTGAGGAGGCGAAGGTCATATAGCCATGAGCAACAACATTCTTGTCTTTATCGAGCAACGCGAGCACAAGATTCACCCGGCCTCGTTTCAGCTTCTGACGCTGGGGACCGAGTTGGCCGGCGGAACCGGCGGCACGGTTGAGGCGTGCGTGGTGGGCTCGGGCATCACCGACCTGGTCGATCGCATCGGCGCTTGCGGAGCGTCCAAGGTGTATGTCGTCGATGATTCGGAACTCGCGCTTTACCGCGCGGTGCCCTACACCACCGCCGTGTCAGCGGTGATCGACCTGGCCGAGCCGAAGACGCTGCTTTTGCCGACGACGTTCCTCGGGCGTGACCTCGCCTCGCGCGTTGCCGCCCGGAAGCAGGCCGCCCTCGCGATCGACTGCACCGAGGTCATGCTGGACGGCGCCGACCTGATCGTCAGCAAGCCCGTCTACGCCGGTAAGCTCAGCGCGAAGTTTCGCCTCTCGAGTGATCGGCTCCAGGTCGCCACGGTGCGCACCAATGCGTACGGCGCGTCCGAACCGAAGGAGGGAGCGGCCGTAGAGACCGTTCCGGTCGCGGTGACGCTCGGCGATCAGGATACGCGACTGATCGTCAAAGAGGTGGCCGGCACGAGTGCGGGCATCAAGGACGTCACCGAAGCGGACATCGTGGTCTCGGGCGGTCGTGCGCTGAAAAACGAGGACAACTTCAAGATGCTGTTCGAGCTTGCGGAGCTTCTCGACGGCGCGGTGGGCGCCTCGCGGGCCGCCTGTGACGCGGGCTATCAGCCGCATTCGCGCCAGGTCGGGCTGACCGGCAAGGTGGTGACGCCGCGGCTCTACATCGCCTGCGGCATCGACGGCGCGATCCAACACCTGGCCGGCATGCGCGGCAGCAAGGTGATCGTGGCGATCAACACCAAGGCCGAGGCGCCGATCTTCAAGGTCGCCAACTATGGCTGTGTGGTCGATCTGTTTACGCTGGTGCCGCTTCTAACGGCGGAGTTTCGCAAGCTGGACGGCTAGGTCGCCGGTTCGCCCTCACTCGACGAGCGCGCCGAGCCGCGGGCTTCAGCCCGCGCGGACGTACTAACTCGATAACGCAAAGTTGCGTTCTACCGCCGGCGCGGAACGGCGCACCGAGTGATCCGTAGCTCGCGTATCCCGACCCAAAGGATTCTCCGTTAGATGAACCTCATCTTCATGACGATTCTGCTCCTCGTCGGCTGGGGCGCGTTTTCCTTTTCCTGTTGGCGGCGCTGGCGGCTGATGATGGTGTGCGCGGCCGACAACCGTTTCGACCAACCAGGTGAGCGCCTGCGCGGCGTGTGGACCTACGCGATCACGCAGCTGCGCATGCGCCGCTACCCGCTGGCCGGGCTCGCCCACATGCTCATCTTCTCCGGCTTCGGCGTGCTCCTTCTGCGTACGCTCATCCTCTGGGGGCGCGGGTACGACGAGTCGTTTTGCTTCTGGCTCTTCGGGTTGGAGCAACCGCTCGGAAAAATCTATTCGCTCGTGAAAGACATCTTCGTCGTACTGGTCATCCTCGGCACGCTGGTGTTCGTCTATTTCCGCGCGATCAAACGCCTGGGCCGCATGACGCTCAGCACCGAGGGGCTGGTCATTCTGGGGATCATCCTGGTGATGATGGCGGCCGACGTGGTTTATGACGGTGCGTCGATGGTACTCACCGCACGCCAAACCGCCGCCGAAGTACACGTCAACACCCGCGGGGCCGCGCCGCCGGCAATGGCACTGCGGTTCCACGGATGGGAACCAGCGGGAAGCGTTCTCCAATATGCGGTCGCTCCCCTTGCAGACGGAGCCGTCAAGACCGTACAACACGTCAGCTTCTGGACCCATACCGCTTTGGTGCTGATCTTCCTCAACCTGCTGCCCTACTCGAAACACTTCCACGTTATCACGGGCATCCCCAACGTCTACGCGCGCAGCCTCGACCCGCCGGGTCGATTGCCCAACCTGGAAGACATCGAGGGCAAGCTCGAGCGCGAAGAAACCCTGGGCATCCGGCGGATCGAGCAGTTTAGCTGGAAGGCCGTGCTGGATTTCTACACCTGTACCGAGTGTGGCCGGTGTAGCGATTACTGCCCCGCCACCAAGACCGGCAAGAAGCTCTCGCCGAAACAGTTCACGCTCGACCTGCGCGACTTCCTGTATAAGCACGAAGACGCGCTCGTTGCCGCGAAGTCCTCGGCCGGCGGAAACGGGTCCGATGAATCCGAGTCGGGCGTGGAAGCCACCGGCGATGGCAGCGGCGACTCGATGGAACACGTGAAGGACCTGGTCGATGGCGTCATCGACCCGGAGGTGCTGTGGGCGTGTACGACCTGCCGGGCCTGCGAGCAGGAGTGCCCGGTGCTCATCACCTACGTCGATAAGATCGTGGACATGCGGCGTTACCTCGTGCAGGAACGCGCCGAGTTCCCGACCGAGTTGCAGACGGCCTTCCGCGGCCTGGAATCAACCGGCAACCCCTGGTCCTTCCCGGCGAGCGACCGAGCCGCCTGGGCCGAGGGGCTGAGCATCAAGACCTTGGCCGACCACCCCGAGGCCGAGGTCATCTTCTGGATCGGCTGCGCACCCTCGTTCGACGAGCGTGCCAAGAAGGTGACACGGGCGACGGCAAAACTCATGCAGCGGGCCGGTGTGGACTTCGCCATCCTGGGCAACGAAGAAACCTGCACCGGCGATCCGGCCCGCCGCGCGGGCAACGAATACCTCTTCCAGATGTTGGCCGCCCAAAACGTGGAGACGCTCAACGGCTATGGCGCCGAGAAGAAAAAGATCATCACAAGCTGCCCGCACTGCTTCAACACGCTGCTGAACGAATACCCCGACTTCGGCGGACGGTACGAAGTGCTGCACCACTCGACCTTCCTCGCGGGTCTGGTCAAAGCGGGCAAGCTGACGCCGACCAAACGAATCGACAAGAAGGTCGCCTATCACGACTCGTGCTATCTGGGGCGGTACAACGAGGTCTACGATCCGCCGCGCGAGGTGTTGCGCAGCATCCCCGGCCTGACCGTGCTGGAGCCGGCCGAGACCCGCGACCGGGGCATGTGCTGCGGCGCGGGCGGCGCACAGATGTTCAAGGAAGAAGAGCCCGGCGACGAGCGCGTCAACGACGTGCGAACCAGGCAATTGCTGGCCACCAAGCCGGACGCCATCAGCAGTGCGTGTCCCTTCTGCATGCGCATGCTAACCGACGGCCTGGCCAACCAGAGCCGCGAGGAACTGCCTCAGGTGGACATTGCGGAGATGTTGCTTGAATCCGTGATGGAGGATAAAGAATCCTAAGTACCCGAGCCGCGGGCTTCAGCCCGCGCGGATGTCGTAGCCGTAGGGTGCGTCCCGGACGCACCAGGGACAACTTCCCCGCGCGAACACGCGACGTGAAAGACGATCCCCGAGCGTCGATGGGTCAGCTTGCCAAGTATGACCCCAGACGGTACGTTCGTGCAGGTTTGCGCCATTCCACGTTGCTGGCGAAACACATCGAAATCTCGAAGATGGAGAGCGGGGCTATGGATTTGATCGATCGACTTCAGGAGATGTCCGTCCGCCTGCAAACCCAGTTGGCGCACCTTTCGACGGAAGAGGCCACCAAGAATGCACTTATCATGCCTTTCATCGGCGCCCTTGGATACAACGTCTTCGATCCAACCGAGGTTGTACCGGAGTTCACCGCGGACGTCGGAACGAAGAGAGGCGAGAAGGTTGATTACGCGATCATGCGCGATGGAGTACCGATCATCCTGGTTGAATGCAAGGCGAGCAGTGTAGATCTCGATGCGGCTCACGCCTCCCAGCTTTACCGCTACTTCTCCGTCACTCCAGCCCGCTTCGGCGTCCTCACAAACGGCGTTTGTTACAAGTTCTTCTCTGATCTCGAAGCCCCCAACAGGATGGACTCGCGTCCCTTCTTCGAGTTTGACTTGCGACACATCGATAAGCAGAGTGTTGCCGAACTCAAGCGCTTCGAAAAGCAAAGTTTTGACCTAGACGCCATCCTCTCCACAGCAAGCGAATTGAAATACACGAAGGGTATCAAGCGGGCGTTCGCGCAAGAGTGGTTGAACCCGTCCGACGAACTCGTGCGCCTTTTCGGAGGTCGCGTGTACTCCGGACGAATGACGCAGGGCGTTCGTGAACAGTTCTCACCGATCGTAAAGCGTGCGTTCCACGAGTTCGTGACCGACCGGCTCAATGAGCGATTGAAGTCGGCCCTCGAGCGGTCGGATACGCAATCGGCAGAATCCTCAAGTGAGGTACAAGACCGCACTCCGGCGGAAGGCGAGACGCCGGACAGCGATGTGGTTACCACGGAGGACGAAATGGAGGCGTTCTATATCGTACGAGCGATTCTCGGCGATACGGTCGATGTCCGACGGGTCTTCATGCGCGACACCCAGAGTTACTGCGGCATCTTGCTGGATGACAACAATCGAAAGCCGATTTGCCGTTTACATTTCAACTCTCCCACGCGGCGGCACATTGGTCTGCTCGATGAAGAAAAGAACGAGACGAGGCATCCCATCGACGATCCCGTCGATCTCTACAAGCACGCCGCAGAATTGAAGGTCGCAGCGCGACGCTATAATTCCTAGCGTCCAGGCGCGAGACGACAACCGTAAAATGCTCCGCGCGGGCTGAAGCCCGCGGCTCGGAAACGGAAAGGAAACAAAGAGAAACCATGACCATCGCACGAAAAATGGCCCGGTGGGCAAGCGCCCTACGGTACGAAGACCTTCCCGAGAAGACCATCCACGAGGTGCGGCGGCGTGTCATTGACTCGATCGCCACGTGCCTCGGTGCGTATCGATCGAGGCCGGCCAAGGTTGCCCGGGCCAAGGCGATGGCCATCAACGATCCGCCGCCGGCGGCCACCGTGTGGGGCACGAAGCACCACACCTCGCCCGACCTGGCGGCCTTTGCCAACGGAACGATGGTGCGATACCTCGACTACAACGACACCTATCTCAGCCTCGAGCCCGCGCACCCGTCCGACAACATACCCGCCGCCGTGGCCGCCGCGCAGTCGGCCCGCAAGGGCGGGCGCGACGTCATCCTAGCCACCGTCATCGCCTACGAGATTCAGTGCCGCCTGTGTGACGCCGCCAGCCTGCGCGCCGGCGGTTGGGACCACGTGACCTACGGCGCCCTCTCCACGGCCGTGGCCGCCGGCAAACTGTGGGAGCTGACCGAGGACCAGCTCGAACACGCACTGGGCCTTGCCGGGGTGTGCAACATCACCACCCGCCAGACCCGCACCGGACAGATCTCCGACTGGAAGGCCTGCGCGTTCGCCAATGCCGCCCGGAACGGCATCTTCGCCGCCGACCTCGCCCGCCGAGGTTTGACCGGTCCGTTCGAGATCTTCGAGGGTCCCAAGGGGCTGATGAACCAGCTTGACATCGGCGGCGTTCGCGAACTGGTGCTCGGCACCGGCGGCGACTTCATGATCGACAAGACCTACATCAAGTTCTGGCCGGCGGAGTACCACTCGCAGTCGGCCATCGACGCGTGCCTTCAGCTTCGGCCAAAGATCGAGGGCAAGACGATCGAGAAGATTCACATCGCCAGCTTCGAGGCCGCCGTCAGCATCATCGGCTCCGAGCCGGAGAAGCTCCGCCCCACCTCGCGCGAGACGGCCGACCACTCGATGTTCTATTGCTGTGCGACCGCCCTGGTCGATGGCGATGTCACGCTGGCGACATTCGACAAGGAGCGACTGACCGACCCGAAGCTGCTCGACCTGATCGACCGAACCAAGATCGTCGAGGACCCGAAGCTCAACGAGGGCTACCCCAAGGGGATCCCCAACGACGTGACCATCACCTGCGCCGACGGCACGACGGTGAACAAGCGCGTCGACTTCCCCCGCGGCCACGCCGAAAACCCCATGACCGACGACGAGGTCGTCGAGAAGTTCAACCGCATGGCCGACGGCGTTATCAGTGACGACACGGCCAAGCGAACCATCGAGCAGGCCTGGAGCCTGGACAAGCTGGACGACGTGACGCCGCTGTTTTCGTTTGAGGTCTTGAAGTAGTCGCGCGTGAGTCTGACGTAGTGCTGCATCCAAGAAGGTCGATGCTGTTTCGAGTCAACCGCTCCCTCACGGTCACGGCTCGGAAAGGCAATCTTGGTCGGGTGGTCGGGTGGCATGGTCCACGCTTGCGTGGCCATGTGCTAGTCACCTTCACACGCAATTCTGCGGGTTGGCACGCGGGTGCCATGGGCAAACTTGTGTACCCGTGTCGCTACGAGACCAGCACGGGCAAGCTGGCGCTTGCCCATGCCACCCGAAGAACGGAAGAACCTCCTCGGAAACGGCACTAGCGCTACGCTGACGACCGAGCGACCTAGAGAAGCAACGTGACCATTCGATGGGAGACGATCAGACCGACTCGTCCGGACCGGCTCGATACGTCCGAGGACGTTCTTGGGCGAGCCATCGGGGCCTCGCGGCAGCTTCGCGCCTTCTTGCAAGCCGCGGCAAGCGCCAACGAGCCGGTGCGGCTTCTGGTTAACGATCCACATCGCGCAACGCAGACCCGGCCGGCGCTCGCGGCGATCGGTCGCTTAGCCGACGAGCTTGGTATTCGCCCCCGTTTCGTTGCCCTGGTCGCCACGGGCACGCATTCCTTCGGCTCGACCGAGCGCCGCGCCTTCGAGGAGGAAACATTCGGCGGTGGGCTGCCCATCGAGCAAGTCGCCTGGCATGACGCGGGAGACGACGGCGACCTGGTGGGTGTCGCCGGCGTTCGGATGCACTGCTGGGTGGCCCAGGGCGCGTTCCTTCTTCCCATCGGAAGCGTCGAGCCGCACTACTTCGCCGGCCTGACCGGTCCCCACAAGACGGCCACCGTCGGCTGCATGGCCGAAGCGGACATCGAACGCAACCACGCCGGGGCCTTGGCACCCGGCTCCGACGTACTCCGGCTGCGCGGCAACCCGGTTCACGAGGGCATCGCCGCGATCCTTACGGGGCTCGAAGCGGCGGGCAAATCGATCTGTGCCATCGGCGAGGTCATCGACGGTGCCACGGTTCTGGCAGCATCGCTCGGAAACCCGTTGACCGTGCTCGACGACCTGCTGCCCGTGGTTCGCGAGGTATATGTCCACACGGTAAACCAGCCGGTGGACGTGTTGCACCTGCGCGTCCCCCCGCCCCTCGGTCGCAACCTCTACCAGGGGGACAAGGCGATCAAGAACAACCACCGGGCCGTGCGCGATGGCGGCGGGATTGTCGTCGAGGCCGGCTGTCCGGAGGGCATCGGGCAGGACGCCTTCATGGAGCTACTTCGCGGGTCCAACGACTACGCCGGCGCGTGCCGGATGGTTGACACGCGGGGCTATCGACTGGGCGACCACAAGGCCGTGAAGCTGCGGCACCTGATGGACGAGGCGGAGCGCGGCGTCCACGTGGCACTGGTCTCCCCGCACCTGAGCGATGCCGAGTTGCGCGACACGGGCATCCGTGTTTTCCTGAGCATCGCGGCCGCATTGATGTGGCTCGAGACGGTGGTCACCGGCCCGCTTCAGAGCGGCCTGGTGATCGAAGACGCCGGCATGCTCACGGTCGCACCGTCCATAGTGCCTAAAGCGTGACACTCACTACCTCCGCCCCGCTTGGTGCCATGTGCCTGGCTCTTCCATCAAGCAGGCGTGGAGCCTCGACAAGCTGGACGAGGTGACACTGCTGTGTTCGGCTGAGGTGGTGGAGTCGGCGCGTGTAAGAAGCTGACCGGGCAGCGCTTCGGCACGTGCGACTACGAGCACGCCCGGTCTGAGTCGCGCGGGCCACGGTGGCATCGTTCGTCATCAGTGACCGCAGCGACCCGGGCGACCTGTTGGGGCAGAGCGACGGTTGCTTTGTGGATCATCCAAATGGCCCACGTGGGAGGAGATGGAGTCTGATGAACGAGATGATTCAAGAAGGGCTCGGTTGTGCAAGCCACGATGCCGCGGACGGCCCGCCTGAAGTCCTTCGCCACCGCAGCATCGACCCTTAGAAGCCGCTTCGGGGGATCTGACGGCGTTTTCTTCCGAAGTGTTGGGAGGAACACCTCAGATGGCAGAAGACACCCTTCTGCGCCCCGGACGCCGTAGTACCGTCCCAGCATCTTGAGCACCCCTCGAAGCACACACGCCAACGGCACATGAGCTTTCCGCACGTCGAGCTTGAGCGTGACGGTTACCGAGCGTGTATCAGGCATAGGCAGCCAGCCGCCGGGCGTAGGCTAATACAGCACGCCTTCCGTCGTCATCCAACCGGCCCAGTTGCTCGCTCAGGTCGTCAAGAATCTGTATGGTAACTGCACTTGGCGCGGCACCGTCATCGTCGATCAGCGTTGTAGTGGTCGTGAGTGCGGTTTTTGGGGGTAGCACGTCTGACTCTGGATCAGAAGGTTCCAGGTTCGAGTCGTGGCGGCCCAGTCGAAGCTAGATCGTGCTGAATCCCGTAGTTAGGGATACCCGCCAACGTGGCGGAGCGACGTAATCCAAGATCGAAAACGGGTAGGTCCATCCGTTCTCAGGTTGGAGGCCGTTCCCCATGAGCAAGAAAACCACGCACAAGACACCGTCGCTTCCTTACGGCTGCAGCTCGGACAAAGACTTCTCAAACACGCTCCTGGAAAGAGACGATTAATGCGAATCCACGAAGTGAAGATGATGACGGCCTGCTTCCGATGGGCGTTTTGCCCGTGTGTGCTGTTGGCGTCGGCGTGCCAACAGGAGCCGCCGGTCGGGCGTCTTTCGACCGAGGCCGCGCTGGTGGATGTCACGCAAACCGCCTTTCACCCGCCGCCGACGGTCGGCGGTTGGCCCGGTCTTGCGCTGTTCGACTACGACAACGACGGCGACATCGACATCTTCGTCACGAACCCCGCCGGTATGCCCAACCTGTTTTATGAGAACGACGGCGCGGGAGACTTCACGCTGGTGTCCGAGCAGGCCGGTCTTTCGCTGTCGGCGGACGGTTGCCTGAGCGCGGGCGTCGGCGATTTCGACAACGACGGTCGACTCGATCTGATCATCAGCCGGCAAGCCGGTTTCTTCGGACCCCCGGCCGTCAACGACACACTGCTGCTGATGAAGAACCTCGGGCCGGACGAAGACGGCATCGTTCGTTTTGAGGACGTGACGGCGCGGACCGGTTTGGACGCGGTCACGTTTGGTAGCAGCATCGGAGTCGGAGACATCGACAACGACGGGTTGCTCGATCTCTACATCGGGCGCTACGAACTGAAGGATCTGGACTTCCGCTTTGGCTCCTACCTGCCCGATACGCCCAACGTACTCTTGCACAACACGGGGATCGTCGATGGTGTCCCGATGTTCGAGGACATCACGGAATCGGCGGGCGTGGCCGGGACGCGCGTGGCCGGGCTGGCGCCCGATACGGCCGACATCGTCAACCACGTCCCCACGTGGGCCGTCTATTTCTCCGATGTCAACGAAGACGGGTGGCTCGATCTGTTCTCACTCCAGGAGATTCCCGGCGGCGTCGATCTGTTCCTGAACAACGGCGATCTGACCTTTACGCTCGCCCAGGAAGACCTGCTGAACAAGCATGGCGGGTGGATGGGCATCACGGCCGCCGACTTCGACCGCGACGGACACCTGGACTATTTCCTGGCCAACGTGGGTGGCGACGCAATGGGTCCGCCCGCTGCGAACCACATCGCGAATGCGTGGAGTCTGCCCAACGGGCATCCCTTCCACCGTCTGTTGCGCAACGACGGCGACGGGCGTCTCATTGACGTCGCGGAGGACGTTGACGTCACGACTGGCGCCCTGCCGCCGGCCAACAGTCTCGGGGGCGAAGGGCTGAAAGCGTTCGAGTTCGGTTTTGGTTGTCAGTGGTTCGACATGCAGAACGATGGGTGGCCGGACCTCTATTGGATCGGCGACATCGTTCTTTCCGGGCTGATCCGGGAGGGGGCACTGCGCCGCGATTTTCACGGCGTGGGTCGGTACCTTACCAACCACGGCGGCGCCCGCTTCACCGACGAAACGGCGCAGCGGAGCTTGTTCAATTGGCGGGCTGATCTGCCCGCGGACTTCGGATACAGCCGCCCGGGGCGCGCGTTGGCGGCCGTTGATCTGAACGGTGATGGTCTGGCCGACATCTGCCGAACCAACGCCTTTATTCTTCCCAACCCCGACGAAGCCTTCTCGTGCCTGATGAACCCCGGTGTCGAGCAAGGCCACTGGGTGACCGTCCGACTCATCGGAACCCAGAGTAACCGCTTCGGCATCGGCGCACGTGTAGAGGCCGCCTGCGCCGAGACCCTTTTCGTCGGCGAGGTTGTCACCACAACGAGTGCGTTTACGGCCGTTCATCCCCAAGTACATTTCGGGCTGGGCGATCGGACCCGCATCGACACACTCACGGTTCGGTGGCCCTCGGGTGTGACGACCCAGCTCAGCAACGTGGCAGTGGATCGCGTGCTGACCGTTACGGAGGAGTAGCGACTTTCGTTGCTGCAGCGGCGAGTCCGTCCTCAACCCTTAGTCAGCTAGTACCGTTTCCAGAAAGGTGGCTCGATTTTTCGCGCCTCCGGTCGTTGGGTGGCATGGCCAAGCGAAGCGCGGCCATGTGCTGGGTGCGCCGACGCATGCCCGCGCCTCCGGCTTGGGCATGCCACTCGAAAAACGGAAGAACCTTTCTAGAAACGGCATTAGCACTCGACAATTTCGGCTTGCGTCGATTCGACGAATGCGATGACGTCGTCTCGCTCTTGCCGAGGTACTGCGAACGCGCCGAGCGTTGCGCGGAGGTGCCCCATGAACGCCGACCAGTCACTTACGCTGATTTGCATGCCTTCGTGAGACGTATTCATGTCTCGTCCGACATACAGCTTGGGGAGGCGGACGCGCTATCGCATCGTGCCACGCGGACCGGGTGGGTCACAAGCGTAGCCGTCGCCGCGGGTTCGTCAGCCAGTCCGCGTCGGGGGTCGAGGTGTGCGTGACGGAATCGGCGTGACGCAGATTTCAGTCCGTAGGTCGGGTCATCGACCCGGCATCTTTCGTGCGCGATGTTCGGTTGCGTATGCATCATTTGATTGCGGTGGCAGTCAACAACTGCCGGGTCGATGACCCGACGTACCGGTGGACGCGACCCGACATCTGCGCTTTCAATGATGTCCCGCGGGGCAAACCCGAATGCACTCAGCCGGTCTATGTAACCGCAAACGCGTTCCGTAGGAACTCGATGGTTTTCGAGTTTCGGAGTTTACACACAACGTTCTGGTTGGCAAAGGCTCCTTTGAAGGTCTTGGCCTCTTCGCGTTGGAAGGTTCTTAGCCACTTGATGCCAACGGCCCATTCGCAAAGCTCTGGATACTCCTTGTTTTCATCTGCATGTGGGGCCTTCAGGGGGAGACTGAGCGCCGCTTTTCCACTCTCTTGAACGACAAAGTCGGTTATGGGCACCGCCTCTTGAGTCACCTCGCCGTAGCCAACGTAACCACGTTTCGAGATATAGGCGAATATTTTGTCGCCGACTTTCAGGTGCCGGAGCGGCCGGGAGTATCTCTCCCCTTGCCCGGCCCCGATGTAACCGTATTTCTGATTGTCCTCCCAGTTTCTGTGTTCACCGTCGCAAGCGTTGACAAACCAATACCCCGACCACGGAGCCCCCTTTCGCGACTCTGAACGCTCGATGGTTTCCACAGGGTCCTTCAGCCATGCTCGACCCAAGAGCTCCGTCTTCCCTTTACGAAAGAAGCGGAAAAAGACAGCGTTGATGCTCACGCCGTACTCCTCGAGAAGATAATTGATGATTCGTTCGGAGGAGTCGTCAAGGTGGGATGCGACGACGATCATGTTGTGCGCGGTGTTGACCGTCTCTGGGATTGTGGAATCAAATGCTTCCTCGAAGACTGAGGTGAGGCTCCGTTGTTGATGCTCTTGCGCGACCTGGTCCAGCTCATGGTAGCCCAGGCCTTTGACCCAGCTCCCATAGTCCAGAAGCTGCGCCACGACTTCCCGCGGCGTGCGCCCCCGCTTTATTTCCAGGATCACGCAGTTGGCTTGCGCGTCCATGGCCAGGATATCGATCCGGCCGCCGGACTCAGTACGGACCTGCCGTCCGATGACCGCGAGATCCATCCCCAACATCGTGGGGTTGGCGCAGATCCAGTCTTCGAGCCGTTCTTCGCGATCCAGCCGAGCGGCGGAAACCTGTTCCAGTGACTTTCCCGCCACGTTCCAAAGAGACATCTCAAACGACACGGATGGTTCCTGTCAAAGCAAAGCTTGTCTCAGTCAAGGTTGTGCGGTTGCCAACAAGCAGCAAGGCTCGCCTAAACCGGGGTGGCTCCCAAAATGTCCTCGATCATCGTCGCACCGGCGTCCGTCTGATCAACTTACTCCTGAACAGGGCGCCAGAGCATCTCCGAATGAAAACACTTAGCCCCCAAGCGGACGGTGCAAGGTCGATCCTATTGATTCGCCGCGATGCCCGTCGTCTATCGAAGCTTCTTCGCCGTCGCAATCGTCCCCTCTCGGTCACGCACAAGCAGGTCTCCGTTGGAGTGGAGGATCCAGTGATCACCGTGGCCGGAACGCTCCGCCTTGTCGAACCATCGACCGAGCCGATCCGCCCTCTCGACCAGCTCCTCGTTGAGCACGCTGCCATCTTTGAATCTCTGTTCGATGAATATCTTGCCGCGTTCGCGGAAGATCGTGATCCGCCCGCCGACATACGGGCTCTCATCAAGCCAGCGCCCTATGATCTGCCTAGTCGCCGGCGCGGGTTCCGCTACTAGTTCCTCTTCCTCCTCCACCGACAAGCCCAGTATCTTCACTTCAAGATCCGGCTTGAAGTGGGTTGTTGCCCAAGCGCCAGACCCGACTTTCATGCCGGGAAGATAGTAGGCTATGAAGGTGCGTTCGTACTGGGCCGAATCTCTCGATCTGAGGTCACGGGCGATGGCACTGAGAGCGTCTTTGGATACCTTCCTATTCAACCTGACATCGAGGCTCCGTCTGATGCCCGGAATTCTTCTAATGGCGATGACGGAGAACGAGACGTCTCGGTTGGGCGTCGATGCTTGAGACGCTGGCGATGCCCGCGATCCACGGCGAGAAATCATGGGGGTCCGTGTATTGACGCAAGCAACGGTGAGCAGGGTGAGAACGGCTATTAACGTAGAACGATGTGGCATAGTTCTCCTCTGGTTGGGGCCAACAAAAGAACAGTCGATCCGCACAGCAAGCGTTCTCGGAAGCCCTGCTTGAATATCGCAACTCCTGGCCGTCAGGAAGAGGCGGGCTGATCTCCGTACGCTCCATACTGTTGGACTCCACCTCGCGAATTATCAACGCCTCTTATCCAGATCAGACAACGCGCACGCCACTCACCGCAGCGAAGAAGGCAATCTACGCCGCTCCTTCTCGTCTGCACGACAGTGCCCAATCTCCCGCCATCCACTCACCCGCGGATGCTACCAAGTCCCGAACCACGTCGCACCCGCTGATGGGGCGTGTTACGCCGCTGACAAGTACGGACCCATAGCCCCCGTTGAACGATCCACGAATCCGGATACCCTGTTGTCTCGTGCGGCTCTCGGCGGGCCGACTTCGTTCCTGCGTGGCGGGCCGGTGCCCAAGAGCGCGGAGCCCGCCCGGCACGAACGAAGGTTACCATTCATGCTCAAACCCAAAACTCGGCACAGAGGCTGGGTCGTCGTCGCCCTGACGATGATCGCCGTTTCGCTGACGGCTGTCACGGTTACGCCGAGAGCTTCGCGGGCCGCGACTTCGACCGCCCATGCCGACGCGCCCACTGAAACGCAGCCAGCCGCGAACACTGAAGCGGCGGACCACGATGCCACCACCAGCGACGACCATGGGGGCGGCGGCCATAGCGACCCGTTCTCGTTCATTCTGATCGAGTTGGCGCTCGTGCTGATCGTGGCGATGGTTGGCCGTTGGTCAGCGGGAAAGCTCGACCAGCCGGCCGTGCTCGGCGAACTTCTCATCGGGGTAGTCTTGGGCAACATCGGCTACTGGCTGGGGCGCCCGTTTTTCGTCCTGGTCATGCACCAGGGTGAGTCGAACAAGCTGTTCCAGGAGGTGTGGAGCACGGGCGCGTCGGTTGCGGACGCGGCCGGTCAGGTGTTCTCGCAGGCGCAGCTTGCAACCGACGGCGTGGGCACGCGCATCGTCGAGATCATGACCGGTCCGGACGCCTCGCAGTTCGTCCTCATGAGTATCGGGATTTGGATCTTCTCGAACCTCGGCGTCATCCTCCTGCTGTTCATGGTCGGGCTCGAGTCCAGCGTTTCCGAGATGCTCCGCGTAGGCCGTCGGGCGATGGCGGTAGCCATCCTGGGCATCGTCGTCCCGTTCGGGTTGGGTTTTGTGACGAGCCAATGGCTTCTTCCGGATCTACCCGTGCCGGCCCATTTGTTCCTGGGGGCCACGCTCTGTGCAACCAGCGTGGGCATCACGGCGCGTGTCTTCCGAGACCTTGGGGCACTGCAACGTAAGGAGGCCAAGATCATCCTCGGCGCGGCCGTCATCGACGACGTGCTCGGGCTGATTATCTTGGCGATTGTCGTGGGCATCGTCGTGACCGGCGAAGTCCAGGCCAAGGAGATTGTCCGAATCACGGTGATGGCAAGTCTCTTCCTCGGCGCCGTGATGCTTGTGGGTGAACGCTTTGCCCGCGTCGGGGCGCGGATCGTCTCCCTGTTGGATCGCGCCAACAGCAAGCTCCTCTTCCCTTTGGCGCTGGCGTTCGTGCTGTCGTGGGCTGCCAATCAGATCCAACTGGCCACCATCGTCGGCGCCTTCGCGGCCGGGCTGATCCTCAACGAGCAGCAGTTCCCCTCGGGGTGCGGACAGGCCACGATCGAAGCGCTGATCGCCCCGCTCGAGCGGATCTTCGCGCCGGTGTTCTTCGTGCTGATGGGCATGCAGGTGAACTTGGCCTCGTTTCTTCAACCGGGGACCGTGTCGATCGCCCTGGCGTTCACGGTCGTGGCGATCATCGGGAAACTGGTGGCCGGTCTTCCCGCGGGGAAGCACATCGATCGTCTCTCCGTGGGGCTGGGCATGGTCCCGCGTGGCGAGGTCGGCTTGATTTTCGCGAGCGTGGGAAGAGGCGTCGGCGTGGTAAACGACGAAGTCTTCTCTGCGATCGTCGTAATGGTCATGGTGACCACGCTGATCACGCCGCCCGCGCTGAAGTGGTCGCTGAAGCGGGCGCCGGGCGGGGAAACGCAGCCTTCTTCCACATCCGCGTAGGGCATGCCCCGGCGAATGAGTACCCGCTGCGCGGCTCGTAGAGCGTGTTCGACGTGCATCGTCACCGAGCCACGTCCGGTGAAGAAGCGGTCAAGAACAGGCACAAACACCGCTCCATCACAGTCGCGGCTCGGAAGAAAGAACACGCCCACGGCGCGCACCCGATACGCGCACTTAATCGGCAAGCGACTCGGTCGGCGATGGGGTCCGCGTTTCGCCTTTTCCGTTCGATGGAGCGGCCGTTTCACTTCCGTACTGCCTGGATGCGGTGACGACGAACTCGGTCTGCATTTGCGCCCGCACCTCTTGCGGCGCATGCCGGATACTTCGTCGGCGAAACGCGATCGGCGTCACCGCCAGGGCCCAGTCAACGTTCACACATAGAACGGACACTGCCAACAGGATGCCCAAGACCATGAAGACCTGCGGGAAGAGAGCGAGTATTTTCGGAGGGGCCTGCGCGAGCGGCCCGAGATAGCGCAGGTAGCCGGTGAAGAGCCCTTTCACGGAAAGAAGCGCAACGAGCAGAAAGATGACGATGTTGACGACCGTAAACAGCGGCACCACGGCGCGAGCCCGCGCCAGCCGGTGCGTCGGCGGAACCATTCGCTGAATGACGAACAGAAGCGCCGCCCACAGTGCCATCGAATCGATGCCGAGCATCATTCCCATCGCATGCCCCATCACGAAGTGGGTTCCGTGAATGAGCGCGTTGATCGGCGGCACCGAGATCAGGACGGCGAGGCCCACCAGCAGACACGACCAAGCGGTCGTCATGGACATTAGGAACCCAACCCCGGGCGACGCTGTCGGGGCATGCCTTTGCCGAATCCGGGAGCCAAGATCAACCAGGTACTTCATGACCAGGACGATCTCCGTCAGGCTCGCCAGGCAACTAATCCACTTCACGACGTGCGACTGAGGGAGATGATAGGTGTGGTGCGCGAAGTTGGTAAAACTGTTGAACACACCGATGTAGAACAAGAAAAACGCAGTGTTCGAATAGGCGTATCGGGAGTCGCCGACCAGACGACACCCGATGTACCCGAGCGAGCCGTAGACGAGCAGGTTGAAGCTGCCTACGAGCGGACCGTAGGACTTCCACTGAATGGCCATGTCTCGCAGGGGATAGTCGCCGACGACGGCGAGATGCCAGGCGTGGCCCTCGGCAAAGGCCCAGAGAAACAGCAGCAGCGACGTGAACCACATGTAGACGTACGTGGGCCGGCCACTCAGGCGAAACCCAACGACGGAGAAGAAGTTCCACGCGAACAGGATCCAACCCACGTAGATCAACACGGACCACGCCCAGTGGCTTCCTATGTACTCTCGACCGGAGAACACCCCGTAACACAGCGTCACCAGGCTGCCGGCGCCGGCCACGCCCCACAGGACCAGTTGGCCCTTCAGGCGCAGCGAGAAGGCCCGCGTGCGCTCGCCCGGCTGTGAAACCAGGAAGTAGTAGACGATCGCGCCGGCTGCGAGATAGATCCAGGCGACCGCAAACGTCGTGTGCAACGGACGAAGATGCTGAAGCGTCAACCCCGCGACGGCCTTGCGCTGTTCGGAGTAGGTCAGCACGCCGAGCCCGCCGAAGACGATGGCAATCGTACAGGACGCGATCGCACAGAGAATCAGAAAGGCCACCGGTCGAGCTTGTTTGTCGGATAGCCGATCTAGTACTCGAACCATGGCAGGGCCTTCCAGCTAGCGGCTCCCCCGTTCTGCTCCTTCGAGTAGAACCGTCCCAGGGCTTGTCGGTTTTTTCTCATCCACTCCAAACAGGCGATCATGTCATCGATCTGGGCTTCGGTGAGGTAATCTTGGGACGGCATGCTGCCCTTGCCGTCGATCAAGATGCGTCGCACCGCTTCCGGTGAATAGAGGGCCATGGAGAGAGTGAGGTCCGACGATCGCTGCGTGCCGACATCAAACGGAACGTGGCACGCGTTGCACCCGTTTTCGGCGATCTCACGTTCCCCTCGAATCACGGCCTCATCGACCGTCCCGTTCTTAGCTGACAAGTAATGCCGGACAAGTTCGTTCGCCGGGGTGTCCGCCCGCGCGGTCGTGAACCGCGGAAACCCGGTTCCCGTCTTGTCGATTTCTGTCAGGAACGCGATGAGGGCGCCCTGCTCGTCTTCGTTGAAGTCGAACGCGGGCATCTGCTTGCGCCCTCTGGTGAGCACGTAGGACCAATCCTCGTCCGGCCGATGCCCCATGACATTGGTGAGATCGGGCCCAAGGAACCCCCCAAATCCGTGGATCTGGTGGCAGGCCTCACAGTTGTGCTTTCTCCAGAGGGCAACACCCCGCTTGGCTGGCGGTGTGAACTCTTGAGCGGATGCTCGACGAGGAAAATCCAAGTAGACAAACGCCGTCTGAAGGAAAAAACAGGCCGCAAGGATCACAAGAACTGCAATACGGGGAGATCGAGGCGAGGGGGTTCTCATGCCGTGGCTTCCATCCTTGTGTTGCGTATCCAAGCAGTCAGCATTCGGTGTTCGTAAGGCGAGACCAGCCGGCTCGCGCCATCCCACTACCTCAACCGTGGCGCGCCACGACGGTCGGTAACTGGGAGCCGGAAGCCGCTATCGCGTTGCAACCCTTGAGTGCCTTCACCGGGCGCAGCATTTTGCATATTCGACCGCACGCGACAAGGGTGCTGGCCCACAAGCAGATGGTCCCGCTCGGATCCGGACCACGGGAGCAAGCTCGGCGGTCACCTACGGCAGGTCGCCTCGTAGGATCGCTATCAACTTGCCGGCATCGATGTTGCCGCCCGACACGACGCAGACCACCTTTCCCGAACCGGCCTTACCGGCCAGCGCAGCCGCCACCGAACTGGCACCCGCGCCCTCGGCCACCACGCGGTTTCGCTCGATCAGCAGTTTGATGGCCGATGCCACCTCTTGAAGGGAACTGACCAGCGCCCCGTCCAGGAGCTTCTTGGCGAGCGGCCACATCTCCGGCATCAGACCCGGACCGCCGATGCCGTCCACAAAACTGGGCGTGTGCTTGATCGTGACGGGGTGTCCCGCGGCCAGCGCGGGCGCCAAAGGAGCGGCCGTATCGACCTCGCTGGCGAAGATGCGCGTGTCCGGCTTGATCGCCTTGATGGCCGAGGCGATCCCGCCGCTGAGCCCGCCGCCGCCGTAGGGGACGATCACGGAGTCGACGTCCGGCAGGTCTTCGAGGATTTCCAGCCCGATCGTTCCGTTTCCGGCGATGACGGCGGGATCACTCACCGGATGGATGAACTTGCCCTTTTCGCCGTCGCGGCCGTGGTCGAGCATTACCTGCCACCAGACATCGTAGGACTCTTTGATGACCTGGCCTCCCAGCCGCTCGATGGCGTCCCGCTTGGTTTGTGGGGCACCCTCTGGAACGATGACACGGCACGTGAGTCCACGAGCCCGCGCGACGTACGCGACGCCTTGTGCCATGTTTCCGGCACTGGCGGTGTACACGCCGTCTGCCAGGCTTGCGGGATCGGCCGCCGCCATCGCGTTGGCGGCACCACGCAGCTTGAACGAACCAATCGGCTGAAGGTTCTCCAGTTTCAGGTACACTTCGCCGGGCGCATCCTCGACGTTGAGGCGCACCAATGGCGTGCGAACCACGATACCCTCGATGCGCCGCCCGGCGGCCCGAATCTCCTCGACGGGAACCGGCTCAAGGGGCATCATGGCGACTTCCTCCGAATGGGATGGTCACGCCGCTCGCACCGTCCGCGGCCTTTTGATAGACGTGCCACGCCGAGGCCAGGTCCTCCACGGCGAGACCGACGGACTTGAACAGGGTGATCTCGTCGGCGCCGGTTCGCCCGGCGACCCGATCCGTCAACACCTCGCCGATCTCACCGACGATGTGGTCGTCGTTGATCGCTCCCTCAGCTTTGGCCAGGACAAAGTCGCCGGCCTCGTTCAGCGCCGACTCGCGGCGATCGACAAAGAGCCGACAGCGCCGAACCGCCGCTGCGTCCAACTCGCGTGCCGACGCGACACTCGAACCCACCGCGTTGATGTGTACGCCGGGGCTGAGCCAGTCACCAAGAAGCACCGGCACCGGCGACGTCGTGGTCGTGCAGATGATGTCCGCGCCTTGGACCGCATCTTCAGCGCCCGCGATCGCCTTGATCGCAACCGAATGCTTGGCCGACTGTGCAACGGCGAACGCGGTCGCGCGGTCGAGCGTCTTGCTGCACACGCGCACCTCGCGGATCGGGCGACAGAGCAGCATGGCCTCGAGGTGCCGGGCGGCCTGTACGCCCGAGCCGATGATCGCCAAGGTGACGGCGTCCTCACGGGCAAGGAGTTTGGTCGCGGCGCCGGACACGCCGGCCGTGCGGATGGCGGTGATCGCGGTGGCATCGACGATGGCGAGCAGGCGTCCGCGCTCAGACTCGAAGAGCATCACCGAACCTTGATGGGAGTCGAGTTCCGTGCCCTCGTTGCCGGGGAAGAAGGTGACCGCCTTGAGTCCGACGACCTTGGCCTTTGCCCAGAAGGAGGGCATCAGTCCCAGGGCTCCGACCCGATCCGGCAGCCACATGATCTGCCGTAGTGGCAGTAGGCATTCGCCCTGCGCCAAGGCGCGCAGGATCGTCTCCATCACCTCGATGCACTCCCGCATCGGGAGCAGTTCATCGACCTCACGCTGATTCACGATCGTGACGTGCATGATACAATCCCAACGATAGAAAAATGGGTACCACCGCGGCCATCGTCGATGGGAATCCACGGTTGTCCAGGCCTTTTCAGCCTTCAAGGCGGCTTTTCTTTCAAACCGCCGCATCGATAGCTTGACACCGGGGGCCAACCTAGCCGTTTGAGGCGAGGTTTTTGCTTGACCACAGCCCGGCTTAGCGGCGATGATGCAGGTCGCTGCGCGATACAGGACGTTCGGCGACGAGGCTCCCGGCGACACGGATTCAAGAAAAAGGACCACTCCGATGAAGAAAGCGATGTTTGCAATCGTGTGTTTAGGACTCGCTCCGGCACTGGCCGCAGCCGGTGATCCAACATCGGATGCCGCCAAGAACTGGGCGTCCTGGCGCGGCCCGACCGCCAACGGCGTGTCACCGCATGGCAACCCACCGGTCGAGTGGTCGGAAGAGAAAAACATTCTCTGGAAGATTCCGATTCCCGGTGACGGCCTTTCGACGCCGATCGTCTGGGGCGATCTGGTATACCTGCAGACGGCCATCAAGACCGATCAGAAGGTCGAGGCGGCGGAGAAGCCGGCGGCGGCCGACGAAGAGGGGCGGGGCCAGCGACAAGAGCGCGCCGCGCGCCGCGGAAGCCGAGCGGGCCGTGGTGAGGGCGAGGGTCGTCCCAATCGCGCGGGGCGCGGTCAGGGCGGACCTCCAGGGAACCGTGCCAATCGTCGTGGCCCGGGCGGGCGGGGTCGAGGTGGATTCGGCGGTCGCTCCAACCCGACGAACATCCACCAGTTCGCCATCATGGCCTACGACCGGCGCACGGGAAAGAAGGTTTGGGAACACACGGTTCGCGAGGAGCTGCCGCATCAAGGCTCCCATCGAGACGGCAGTCTGGCGTCGGCGTCACCCGTGACGGACGGCGAGCACATCTATGCCTACTTCGGCTCGCGCGGGCTGTATTGCTTCGACATGAAAGGCAAGCTCATCTGGGAGAAGGACTTCGGCGACCAGCGCATCCGTGCGGGCTTCGGCGAAGGCAGTTCGCCGGCGCTCTACGGTGACACGATCGTCGTGAACTGGGACCACGAGGGCGATTCGTTCATCGTCGCGCTCGACAAGAAAACCGGCGACCAGCGGTGGAAGGTGGACCGCGACGAAAGCACTTCCTGGTCAACCCCCGTCATCGTGGAAGCAAAGGGCAAGCCGCAGGTCGTTGTGGCGGCAACCAACCGCACGCGCGCGTACGACTTGGCCACCGGAAACGTCGTCTGGGAGTGCAGCGGCATGACGCCCAACACCATACCCTCGCCGGTCGCCAACGATGAACTGGTGATCGTGATGAGCGGCTATCGCGGCGCCATGGTACAGGCGATTCGCTACGCCGATGCCAAGGGCGACATCACCGACTCGGCCGCGATTACCTGGAAACACGACAAAGGAACCCCCTACGTCCCGTCGCCGCTTCTGTACGACGACACGCTCTATTTCCTGGCGAACACGCGTAACATTCTCTCCTGCTTCAACACCAAGACCGGCACGAAGAACTATGTACAGCAGCGACTCGAAGGCGTGCAGGGTGTCTACGCGGCGCCGGTCGCGGCCAATGGCCGCGTGTACATTGCGGGGCGCAACGGAACCACGGCCGTGCTGCGGCACGGTGCGACCTTTGAACTGCTGGCGACGAACAAACTGGATGACCGCTTCGATGCCTCACCGGCCATCGCCGGCGACGAACTGTTTCTGCGTGGTCGCAAGAATCTCTACTGCATCGCCAAGAAGTAGGCGCCCGGTTCGATCCATCGGGAAGTCGGCTCGCAAGATCGGCGGCGTTGTCCGTCCCGCACGGTTCGTCTGCGCCGAAGGAAGGCGCGCCCGGCTTGCGCAGTTCTCCGTCCGGAGCCGCGGGCTTTAGCCCGCGCGGACGCCGAACCCACCCATCCTTCCGAGCCGCGACCGTCAGGGAGCGGTCTTTAGTCCGGGCGAGTGGCGTTGCCCGACAGGGTCACCGGGGCGCCGAGGACGCGGAGTAGGGCCGCGTGGTCGGTCAGGTCCACGTCGGCGTCGTGGTCGATGTCGAGAAGGTGGCACTCGGTAGAGAGGATCGACCCGCGGAAGCCCGAGAAGCAGCGCTGCATGGCGGCCACGTCGCGCAGGGTGGTTTGCCCATCACCGTCCACGTCGCCTCGGAACTCACACTCGTCGCGTATGTCGTTGCCGTTCACGTCACGGCTGATGGCCTGGGCGATGTCCTCGGCGTCGTCGATATCGTTGCCGTTACAGTCGAAGGGGCCGATGCGCAGGAAGTAGGGCGGGCTCTTGCCCGCCGGTCGGCAACAAGGAGGCAGGCAACAGCCCGCCTCACGGTTTGAATGCTGGCTGAACATCGCAAGAGGGTGTACAATCCAGGGTGTCGGAGCCCTTGGAGATCGGCATGGGTAAATTAACGTCAGCCAAATATCGCTTTCGGAAGCATGATCAAATTGGCGCTGCTGCAGCCGAGCAAGATGCGGAGTTTCTGCCGGACTGTTTTGTGGATGCTGGCGATCTTGCGGTTTTGGCGGACTGCCGGGATCGGCGGCGGATTGTGCTCGGAAGAACCGGTACGGGGAAGACGGCGCTGCTACAACGGCTTGCCGCCCAGGAGGAACATGTGGTCGAAATCTCCCCCGAACAACTCTCGCTGTCCTACCTCTCGAACAGCACGATGCTTCCGTATCTAATGGAGATCGGCGTCGATCTCGATCAGTTTTTCCGGCTTCTGTGGCGCCATGTGTTTGCCGTAGAACTGATCAAGGAACGATATCGGATAAGGAATGAGGGACAGAAGAAATCCTTCCTTGAGCGGATTTACGAGCGGTTCCAGGACGACAAGCGCAAGAAGCCGGCCATGGAATACTTGGTGAGCTGGGGCGAGAGTTTTTGGGAGCAGACTGAATACAGGGTTCAGGAAGTAACGTCCAAGCTCGAGAAGGATATCCGAGGATCGTTCGGTGCAAAGTCAGTTCTGTTTGCTGCCGCCGCGAGCGGCAGCCGGAAGCTAACGGAAGAGGAGCGAAAGGAGTTCTGCGAGCAGGCTCAGGCCGTCGTGAACACAGTTCAGATACGCGAGCTCTTCCAGGTCATAGATCTCCTAAGCACCGACCTGCTGGATGATCCGACGCATCCTATCTACGTCGTGATAGACCGCCTGGACGACAACTGGATAGACGAGCGTTTCCGTTATCGGCTCATCAGAGCCTTGATCGAGGCTGTCGGTGAGTTCGCGAAGGTGCGGACTACGAAGATCGTCGTCGCGCTCCGGCGAGATCTGATCGACCGTGTGATTCGTGAGACGCGCAGCACGAGCTTTCAAGAAGAGAAGTATCGCGACCTCTATCTGCAGATTTCTTGGTCGCAAGAGCAGTTGCTCGAGGTGCTGGATCGGCGCATCGACAAGCTAGTCCAGCGCTCCTACACCAAGGAGGCGGTTACGCACAGAGATCTTCTCCCCGATTCAGTAGATGGGCAATCCTTGCAGGAATACCTTCTCGAACGAACACTCTACCGCCCTCGAGACATTATTCTGTTCTTCAATCACTGCATAAAATGTAGTATTGAACAGCAGAAAGGTAAACCCGCGATACCTGTTTCTGTGCTGAAAATGGCTGCGCGCGAACATGCGCGCGATCGCCTTCGCTCGCTGGCGGATGAGTGGCATTCGAATTTTCCGGATCTTCTGGAGTTCGGCGACGTCCTGAAAAAGAAACCCGCATCCTTTCGACTACGGGAGATCGCCGTCGATGAGATTGAGGAGTTGTGCTTACGCGTCGTCGTCGTCGATACATCCGTGACTGGTCCTCTGGCGATGAAGGCGCGATCCGTCGTCGAGAATCTGCTTTCCGCGAGGGCTTTCAGGGAGTATCTAATGCGAGTGTTCTACCGCGTGGGTCTCGTTGGTCTCAAGACCGAAGGGTTCCGAGAAACACAATGGTCCTTCCTGGGCAATACTGAACTAAGCGCGGCAGAGATTCGGGAGGACAGTCGCGTGAGTGTTTGGCCCATGTTCTTCCCTGCCCTCGGAATCAATCGTCGCCGTCAAGCGAAGCCATGAGTGGGGACCCGCTGAACCGAGCCCGGAGCGCGAGCAATCCGGTCACCGCGGCTGGCGACACGATCGCCGAGTAGCGCCACGAACGCATCATCGGGCGCCTCGTGATACGGTGGACCGACGAACTCGGCGAGAGCGTCTTTTTCGCTAGCGCGGCTCATCGCATCGCGGGCGGGCGGTTCCGTCGCGACGCACAAGGGGACAACGAACATCCCGCAAAGCGTAACGGTCAGTTCTCGTCGCATGGTTCAACTCTCCGGGTGGTGCGGTTTGCGGTAGACTCCGGCGGTGGCACAACCGTCATATTATAGCACCCAAAAACGAGGCGACCACCGTACGGAATGGGTAGCAGGGTTGCGGAGGGATCTGGTGGGGTATCGAGTTTCTTGTCCGGCCCCCACCCTTCGCCAAAAACGAAGGATGGGGCACCCGCTTGTCACGCGCCCGGTTGCGCAATACCCCGTTCGTCGTCCCGAGCCGCGTGGCTTTGGCCCGCGCGGACGCCCGACCCACTTGGGCGCCCGCTGCCTTCGCAGCAAGCGTGGGCTGACACCTGCGTGTGGGGTGCTCCATGCCTTTAGCCAAACGGGGGCACGAATCAGGTGACCATTGGAGTCCCTAACCTCCGAAGAGGTGGGCCACCCGCCCGTCCCGCGAGATTTTGTCGATTTTTCTCAAACGGAACTTGACGGGGGCGGTTTCTTGCAGTATATTCTGTATAGACAGAAACAGGAGAAACGCGGTGATCCAACTGACGGCGGCCATGGAAGGGTTCGTGCTTCACTGGGGGGAGATGGGGGCCAAGTGGGGCGTCAACCGAACCGTCGCCCAGATCCACGCGCTGTTGTTCCTCTCGCCGAGCCCGCTGAACGCCGAGCAGATCGCCGAGACGCTTTCGGTGGCACGGTCCAACGTCAGCACCAGCCTTCATGAGCTTCAGGGCTGGGGCATCGTGAAGGTCGTCCACGTCATGGGCGACCGGCGCGACCACTTCGAGTCGATGAAGGACGTCTGGGAGATGTTTCAGATCATCCTGGACGAGCGGAAGAAACGCGAATGCGACCCGACGCTGGTGGTCCTGCGCGAACTCGCCGCCAAGGCGAAAAAATCCGGGGCGAAAGACGCCCACACCCACGAGCGGCTCGCCGACATGCTCAGCTTCTTCGAGACCATGTCGACCTGGTACACGCAGATTCGCCGCATGCCGACCGGCTCGGTGATCAAGTTCGTGAAGATGAGCGACAAGGTTCGAAAGGTATTGGGTTTTGCATCCTAGTGCATGGTCACACGTCGTTTTGCGGGTTCGTTGCCGGGTCAGAGCCGCGGGCGCTAGCCCGCGGACTGGTCCCGCCGCTAGCGCGGCAGGCTCTGATTAGCACGACCGGTCGCGGCGTTGCGGGTAACGAAAACCCGCAGATTCAGGAGTGAAGATGCACTAGTGCCGTTTCCAGAAAGCTGGCTCGCCTTCGCGCGGCTGCGGTCGTTGGGTGGCATGGCCAAGCGCAGCGCGGCCATGTGCTCGGTGGATCGACGCATGCCCGCGCCTCCGGCTTGGGCATGCCACCCGACGCTACGGCGATTCTACCGTGAGGGCACGCGTTCTTCGAGGGAGAGGGCGATCAGGGTGCATGACCGAATCGGCGGGCAGTTTTCAGAGCACAGGGCGCAAGCCCTGTGACCGGTCTGGTATCGTAGAAGCCCGTGCTTGTTCGCATCGTGTCCGTGGGCTTGCGCCCACGGCTGTGACGCGGCGTGGCGCGGTCAAGATGGCTTTGCGCCCCCCCGTCAAAAGTGTCACGCACCCGGGCGATCCGGCCCCGGACCTACGTCGCAGGCGTTGATCGTGCCGGAAGCGGCACCATCTTCGTGATGCCATGGGAGTCGTGCTATGCCAGGGTCTGTTGTTTGGTGACGGCTATGGTTCCGGCGGTTAGGAGTAGGAGTGTCATGGCGATGACGCCCCAGGTGGAGAGTGTGGGGATGGGTGGCGGCGGCGGTGGGAGGCCGTCGCCGGTATAGACGCCGCCCGGGCTGGCGGAGAAAACGACCCGTTCGCCGCTGATCTCCGGGCCGGCACCCTCCAGAATGTTTAAGTCCGTGAAGTTGGTCGAAGAGCCTGGAACCTGTGTGCGCTGGTCGGCGATGATGCGGAACTCGCCGTTGATGTAGGAGAATATGCCCCCCCCCCTCCACTGTGGCGCCTCCGAAGGCGATGTTCTCTCCGTCGATGGAAATCCTGTTGGCGAAGGTTCCGCCGAACGTGCCGCCGCCGGGTGCCGGTGTGTTGGTGTTGGCGATCAGGCGAAGCGTGCCGTTGATGTAGGCGTAGACACCAAAGGGTGCGGAAAAGACCACGTTCTCGCCGCTGATGCCCGGCCACCGGGTGGTGGACAGGCCGAAGTTAGTGGGGAACGAACCGCCAGAGGGCGTGGGCGATCCCGTCTCGGCGATCACGCGGATTTCACCGTTGACCGACAGGTAGAGACCGTGCGTGAACACCGTGGTGGCGAAGAAGGCCACGTTTTGGCCGCTGATGGCGGGGCTGACGGTGAGACCTCCAACGGTACCGATCGGAAACGCGGCGCCTGGAAGAAACATGCCCTTTTCCGCGATCGTCCGCAGCTCACCGTTGATGACTGCGTAGACCCCAGTGCCGTCATCGTGCCGGGCGAGGAAGGCGATGTTTTCCCCGTCGATACCGGGTGAGCCCGGGAAGCTGCCGAACGTCACGCTGTGTCCCGGCACGAGCGTGTGGGTGTCCACGACCTTCTCCAGCAGGCCGTCCTGCCAGCGCCAGATCGCCGAGCCATAACCAAGGCTGAGACCCTTGAACACAACGGTTGGGCCGCAGATGGTCGGCCCCGAGCCCAACGAGCCCCCGAAGGCGAAGTTGAAATTACTGCCGGGAATCTTCATCGAAGAGTCAGCAACCACGACCAGTTGCCCGTCGATGTGGGCGTAGATTCCCGAGCCGCCGTCGATGCTCGCCTTGAAGACGACGTTGTCCCCGCTGATGGACGGGCTCCAACTGTCCTCCATGTCGGCGAAGAGACGGAAGTTGCCCAAGCCGCCGGGCGCGGGTTGCATGTACCGGGCGATGGCCTGCACGGGAGCCCGCACGGGTTGGGCGCGTGCTATGTCGCTGTGTGCGCCGAGCACGGCACACACCAGGAAGACCGCACGCATTCCATGATGCTTCATGGCTTATCACTCCTTCCCGAACCGCTGGCGATGATTGTACCTGGAGGGCGTGTGGCTTTCAAGGGAGAGGGCGATCCCTCTCCCAACCGGGTGTATGATCGAATCGGCGGGCAGTTTTCAGAGAACAGAGCGCGAGCCCTGTGACCGGTCTGGTATCGTAGAAGCCCTGGCTTGTTCGCATCGTGTCCGTGAGCTTGCGCCCACGGCTCTGACGCGGCGTGGCGCCGTCTTGCACGCGCGGCCGATGTTGTCGCGCGCCTGGCAACCGGGCGGATGGATGCAGCGTTGACGATCGGCTCGCCCCGCGAGAGACTTGCTGAGGTAGGACTTGCAGAAGGCTGCCCATCGGGAGATGCGCCGTGCGAACGCTCACCGACGTGTTCGGTCGAACCCGCATCATCACGTTCGATTGCTACGGGACGCTCATCGACTGGCGAGCCGGGCTGACCGAAAGTTTCATCGAGCTGTTCGGCTCGCAGATGGCGGCTGGAGCCGACGAGGTGTTCGCCGACTATGTGCGGATCGAGGCCGAGGTCGAGGCCGAACCGTATCGACCCTACCGGCAGGTGCTTGTGGAGGTGGCGCGTCGGCTGGCGCCGCACTTTGGCATCGACCTACCCGTCGAGCGCGAATCGTTACTGGGCGACCGACTTGGGTCGTGGCCTGTCTTTGGTGACACCAAGGTGGCGCTGGCCCGTCTGAAAGAGCGATTTCATCTGGGCATTCTCTCCAACATCGACCGAGATCTCTTTGCGGAGACGGCCGAGGGCTTAGGGGTTGAGTTCGACGTCGTGATTACGGCCGAGGACGTGGGTTCGTACAAGCCCGCCCGGGCCCACTTTGAACGTCTCCTTTCGTTGGGATATGACCGCACCGAGATCTTGCACGTTGCCCAAAGTGTGTTTCACGACGGGGTTCCCGCGCGCGATCTCGATCTTGCCTACGTGTGGATCAACCGATACAACGATACGAACACGACGGACGCAAAGCCGTCGGCCCAATATCCGGATCTCCAGTCGCTTACGGATGCGATCGGCGGCGTGACCAGCGAAGGGGTGTGAAAGACATGTCCGAATCACGGTTTCCACCGGGAACGCCCGTTTGTGTCAGGCAGATCGTTCAGCGGCGAGGCCGCTCGTTCGAGACGGAGGTTGTGGGGGTTGTCGAGTCGTGGGCGACGGAACCGACCGGGAGCTGGTTCGCCCACGGGAAGGACGACAAGCTCTGGCTTTATCGGCTCAAGCTTCGAAAGGCGGACGGCGAATACACGCTCGTCGTCGTCGATGACCGCACGGAGATCGCCAAGATCGAGGTCGCACACTAAAGGCGCTATTCCGACAACGGGTGTGGCACCGGCTTCCCGCCCGTGAGGACACCGGGAAGAGGCCGGTGCGGCACGATCCCGGGAAAGGCTCTACCGCACGCTCCCTCTTGCCGTGCCGGGCCTCGGATATCCGAGGCCCGGTGACGGCTCCGCCGCGCATCAGACGGACCGTCAGGACCACCCACAACTCCGTAGCGTCCAACGTTTTGATGTCTCGGAAGGCGAGTAGCCGCCAACGCGCAACGTTCCGGCGCTCGAACCGCGCGGCATCCCTGGATCGGACCACCGATAACGAGCCATATTCCGTCTTGGGTGCGCGTTTTCGACTCCGGCTGGGCAAGAGTCCTTGCTGGGAATCGGGGCCGAGATCTGCGCCGGAAGAACGATCGACTCGAGCGTCCGAACGGGGTTGTATCGGTTCTTGCAATCGGATACAATCGCAGTGATAATTGGCCCGGGCTACTAAACTCCCAGGGCTCTGCGAGGGTCGCCATGGTCGGACGATTGATGGCCGTTTTCTCTTTGCGGGGATGTGCTCGCGCCGCTTGTATCGGATGCGACCGCATGTCCGTTGGGACCACCCACGCCGCTCTTTCCTCAAGCAAGGCCGCCTCGCGCGGTCGCGAGAAACCACACCGAAGGACGCTTGTGCAATCGGTTCGTGCCATGATCATGGCATCGGAACCGTCGCGGATCGGGTGTCCCAGCCGTCGCGGCGATGGGTCACGCCGGCATCTCGCCGAGCCCGCGCGCGGGCGTCAAACTACAAGATATCGTAATGCAGTCGGCATCATCCGGTCGGAGCGTGGGGCTCCGGGTGGGTGCGCCGCTACGGGAACATTGGTGATCAAGCCGGTTCCACATACGGAGGCATGGAACGATGAGAGAGACTCTGCAGTGCTGTAGGCAACGGTGTATCGTGGTGTTGTTGGCGACCGGGCTTCTGGTCGTCGGCCATTCGTTGCAAAGGGCCGATGCCCAGGGAAAGAAACCACCGCGGCCAAGTGCCGTTCGCGCCCCCAACCCAGAGTTACTCGATTTGGCCGAGAGTGCCTCTGACGTGCGCCGGGCGGTTGGCGGCGAATGGGAAACGATGATCGATCTGGGTTCAGGGGATTACCGTGCCCATACGCAACGTGAGTGGATTCTCAACGGAGGCGGGAACGTCTCCGCAGCCTTCAGCGGCCCCACGGGAGTGGCGTGCCAGCAAGACGCGGATTGCAACGATTGCAATTCATGTACCCTCGACCGCTGCGATGACTCGGTATGCGTCGGCGGTCGCAGAAACGGCCAGGGATGTACCGAGGATGAGTTCTGCGAGGGTGTCTGTGACGGTGGCGTCGATAGCGGACAACCTTGCACGACAAACTTCGATTGCTGCGGTAACGGCTTTGAAATCCCAGACGGTGTGTGCGCTTTCAACCCCTGCGTACCGTTGACCACCGGCGGCCCCGACGGCACGGGCGGTCGTCAGTGCGTCAACGCCCTCCTGCCGGACGGACAGTTTTTCACCGAGGGTGAGTGTAACGACGGTCTCGAGTGCAACGGCCGGGAGACGTGCGACAGCGCTACAAGCACCTGTGTAGCCGGCGACCCGCTGGTCGCGTTCGTGCCGCGATGCGACGCCGGCGCCAACGTGGGGCTGGCATGCGACCCCGGCGGAGACCCGAATGACGAGTGCCCGCCGGCCGCGGGCGAGCAGGACCCCGGCGCCTGCGTGCCGACGCCATTCACCTGTCAAGAGCTGGAACAGTTGTGCGATGAGGGGTTTAACAGGTGCCGCGTGGCCTGCATCACGGATGAAGACTGCAACGACGATGGAAACTCCTGCACGCTGGACCGATGCGACCCCAAGTCGTGCGTTGGCGGGCAACAGGACGGTCAGCTCTGCCGGTTCAACGCCGACTGCGACAACGGCGACTGTAGCGGCGGCGGAACGGGCGGCTGCGTGGTCGATCCCAACCCCTGCGGCTCGGTCGCCGGGTGCAGCGAGGGATCGATCTGCGTGGGCGGCGACACGCCAGGCGCGAGCTGTATCACCGCGTCTGATTGTGGAGACGTCGGCGTATCCTGTCCGCCGTTGGGCGTGTGCGCCGGCGGCGACAACGACGGTAACCCCTGCACCAGCAACGCTGCTTGCCCGCTAGGGGTATGCACGGGGAATCTCAGTTGTAGAGCGGGACGCTGTTGCACCAGCGAGAACGTCTGTTTGCAGGTCAACCGAGAGGTCTGCACCGGGCTGGGTGGCGCGTGGCTGTTTACCAACGAGCCCTGTCAGGAAATCGCTACAGGCTCGTTGGACGACTGCCCGTCCGTCGGTTCGGGAATCGCCCCACCGGGCAACACCGTAGTCAACAACGCCGGCATCGTCGTGGGGCCGGGGGCAGCGGCCTGTGGCCTGGGAACCACCTTCGAACGCATAGGCGACGATTACAAGATCGGAGACGGCATCGGGTTCGTCGAGGTTCGGATCGTGCGGCTCAACATCGACGAGATCACCGGCACTCGCCTGTTCCTCGAGTTCTGGGACACAACGAGCGACGTGGCGCGCCCGATCTTCATCGAGGACGCCCTGACCGGCGGAGCCGGCGACGGAACGAACACGTTCATCTTCTCGCCACCGCTGGCCATTCCAAAGACGGGTGTGTTTGCCATCTCCGTCGCCCGGGCCTTCACGGACACCGGCTCGTTCGCCTGGCGCTCCACGGGTTCCTCCTGCTTCAACCCCGGGTTTGAGGACGATGGCGACACCTGCGTCACCGATGCCGACTGTTCGGCCGGTGGTACGTGCCTTGCGCCCGTGGACGTCGGTGACAACGATCCCAATGTGATGTTCGTGGACGGCCAGATGGTAACCGACTTCCTGGGCCAGTGCTCGGGCGGCGCCAACGACGGCACCATGTGCGATCGCCGCGCGGGCAACCTGGGTTGCCCCGGCGGTACCTGTGTCGATGTCCCCGACGTCCTGCGGTTCGAGCTGGTCACAACGGACATCGGTGAGCCGTTGGGCGGCTGCTGTGACGCTGCCGTGGGTTCCTGTGCGCAGACCAAGCCCTGGATCTGCATCGACCAGGGCAACGTGTTCCGCGGTGTTGGCATCGGCTGTGCCGTCTGTTTCGGCGGCGCCAACAATGCGCTCGCGTGTACCACGGACGCGGACTGCCCGGACGGGACCTGCTCTGAGCAGCTCTGTCTGGGTGATCCCCAGACTGCGTGCGCAACCGATCCGGATTGCGGCGCGAACGGGCCCTGCGTGGCCATTGCCCAGTGCAGCGCCCAGGCGTGTTGCGATCCGGACGGATCCTGTGTCGAGGTACAGGGGCAGGGTAGCTCTTGCCCGGTCGGGACGAACTCGCTGGGCTTCGCGACGGGGTGTTCCGAGTTCTTCGTCGCCGGCGCCTCGCCCAATGCGTGCCCGCAGCCTGAGCCCTTCCCCGGCGCCGACAACTGCCGCTTGGTGAACGTACAGGAAGTCCCGATCCCCAGCAATCCGAACACTCCGTTTACCCTAACAATCACGGGGAACAACGGAGACGCGACCTTCGACGACTGGTTCACCGGCACCTGTGACGGCGGTGCGCGGCACGGTCTGTCCTGCGATCCGGAGGCCTTGGACCAGGCCGCGGAATGCCCGGACAACCCGTCGCTTGCCGCCGACGAAGGTACCTGCATCCGGCTCTGCAACTCCGGCAGCTTCGACGTGTTCGGCGGCACGCAGGATCCCGGTTGGTGGGACGGGATCCATATCAGCGAATGCGCCAACATCCGGTTTGACAACTGCACGTCTGACCCCTTTCCCCGCGGGCAGTGGCCGCAGCTCTACCAGGCTTCAGACATTAGTTGTTGCGCCGCCGTTAACGGGCAAGACGGGGTAGATCCGCCTATCGGCATTGGCATCGAGGGCGCCGGCTCCGCGCGCGGCGGCCCATTCTGTCGGACGGACGCCCTGTGGTGGACCCATGGGCTCTTGGCACCGGGCACCTACTTCATGCCCACTTTTGGAGACGATGAGAGCGAGAACCACGCTGCGATAATCGTCGGCGGGACCGGCTTGAATGATTACCAGTTGCACGTCACGGTCGCGCCGTGCCCCGTCGCGGCGTGTTGTGTCAACCTCTGCGATGGTGGGACGCGCACCGGTGAGCCATGTTCCCCGAACGGTATCCAGGACTGCCCCGGCGTGGGGGCGCGGTGCAGCAACGGCTCTTGCGTCGGTGGAACACTTGACGGTTTTGCCTGCTCCGAGGCCTGTCCCGGCGGCGGGCGCTGCATAGAGGACTCGGCCGGAACTCGCACCTGCGCGGGCGGGACGCTGGACGGTTCGACCTGCCTGACGGCGAGCATCGATCTTTGCCCGGGTGGAACCTGTGGCGCGCGATCTTGTACTGAGACCAACGAGCCGATGTGCGGCGTCATGGAGGGTGCATTCCTGGCAGGACCAAACTTCCCCAAGAACCGCTGCGTGGGCGGCGTCAGCGACGGCTCGGAGTGCGATGTCGATGACGACTGTCTAGACGGCGCGTGCGTGGTCAATGATCCCATTGTCAGTTGCATAGGCTCGCCATGCGAGGAAGGATCCTGTTGTATTGGTGACGGAACATGTGTGGATAGGGATCCGAACGGCGTCCCGCTGACCAAGGCTGACTGCGACGTGCTTCCCAACGGAGTGTTTACGGGCGGCGCGCGATGTTTGGGCGCCCCAAGCCCGTGCCCACAATGTCCGCTGTTCAGCGAGCCCGGAAAATGCATGTTGCACTCGGGCTTGGTACCCTCGATTTCTGGAAACAGACGCGTGTCGGTGAGCACTGCCGGTGGAACGAACTTCGCTGACCAGTCCGACAGGTCGAACGGGTTCGAGGTTGCGCAGGCGAACGACTTCATCGCGCGGGGCTCGCTGCTCACTCAGTTCTGCTTCTTCGAGTGGCGCTTCGGGAACGTGCTGGATGGCTGTGCCTCAGGCTTTGCGGAGAGGTGGATCATCAAGTTCTACGAGGACGTTGACGGCGTTCCCGGCGCGCTGCTCCCGGACTCGCCCAGCACCTGTCCGACCAACAAACAGTGCGACGACGAGCAGGATTGGGTGACGTCGTCCACGCATAACCTGGTGTCGGCAGCCAGCGGCATGTTCGGCGACAACGGCTTCGATCTTTCCTGGGACTACACGCTCACGCTGGATCCGCCGATTCAGCTTGTCCCGGGTAACCGTTACTGGGTCGAGGTTTCCAACGACACGAGCCTTCCGAACTGCCAGACGTACATTTTTATGGCCCACTCCGATCAGGACAACGACTGGAAGATGGAGAAATACCAGCCGCGTGATGAGTACAGCGTGATGAGCAACAATTCAACGATCAAGGGCACCGACGGCAACGGATTGTCGATGTGCCTCGATTTCGCCGACTGGGACGGGCAGAGCATCCGTCCGGACACGCCCACCGGATCGTGCTGTCGGTGCAATGGCGGAGTCTGCACGGACGACGTCGAGTGGCGCGACTGCATGTTCCCGACTTCGGTCGAGGAGGAGCGTAACATTGGAACGCTCGCGCTCGCCCCGTGCGCTCTGTCCCCTGACTGTCTCGATCTCGGAAGCGGGGGTAGTGGATGTCCGGGTGCTCCCAGCGGGGTCGAAGGTGAGGACTGCGTCTTCCCGCGGGTGGTCTCCGACGGTAACCACCTGTACAACACCGCTTGTTCGACGACGGACGGACGTCCGGACTTCAACGCGGCCGGGGTGGGGTGCGATTCCGGGGGGACGACGGAGTTGTTCCTCAACGACCAGTGGTTCGAGTACCATGCGAGTTGCACGGGCAACGTGGGGTTCGACCTGTGTGAGAACTCCACCGGTAGCCGTACGACCACCTACGACACGATCATGGCGGTCTACACCAACGGCACGAGTCAGTGTCCCACGGAGTGCCCGCCGCCCATCGAGTTCCTCCTCGGCGGTGAGTGCGAGAATAATGTGTGCAACGCCGACAGCCACCTGGGCGTTCCGTCCGTCGGGGATGTCGCCGTGTTCGATCAGTGCTACATCATCCGCGTCGGTGGTGAGCCGGACAACGGCGACGGCGGGGAAACCATCGGCATCGCCGCGCTGGAAGTCTTCTGCGACGGGTTTACATGTCCCCCGTCGGAGCCCGCCGAAATCGAGCAGGTCGTCAACGCCGGGGGTGGCAAGGTCGATAGCGTCAAGAACCGCTATCTCTCGTTCAACGCGGGCGAGCCCGGGCGGGAGGAGGGCATTCGCATCAAGATCATCGACGCGCCGGCCCCGTTCGAACTCTGGGCCAATTCGATCCTTTGGGTCGGTGCGCCGCGTCAACTGAGCGAGTTGAGCGGCAAGGACGATGCCACGCCACCTACATTCACGACCGCGAACCTCGAATGCCTTGAGGCCGACGCAGCCTTTATCGACTGGAACGCGCAAGGCACGATCCACGTGTCCGGACCGGCCGTGATCCCCGGCGCGACCTATGAGATCCAGGTCGTTGATACCGACTGTAATACGAACGATGCCAATAGCTTCCCACCGGAACGGGCCGTGCAACTTCTGACCGGTCGGTGGGGAGACGCGGTTGGCCCGTTCAACACCGCCGAACAAACCTGGTCGGCACCGAACGGATCCGTGGACGTCGGCGGCGACGTGGTGGCCATTCTTGACAAGTTCAAGAACGCGCCGACCGCGCCGATCAAGTCGCGGTCGGACATTCAGCCGAATCCCGTTGATTCCAAGATCACGATCGTGGACGTAACGCGGGCGCTCGACGCGTTCAGTGGTGCTCAGTTCCCGTTCCCTCCCGCGGACTCGGCATCGCCGTGTGCGAGTGGGACGCAAGGGCGTTCCGCTGCAAAGGCACGTAGGCCGAACCGAGATTACGTCGGGGGGCAGCCTCACTAACCGGCAGGTGGTTGATACGCCAAAGCGTCAGCCTTGAGGCGACGATCGCCGGTGGTCCGTTCGCGCAGTCGGTGCGTGCCAGCTTGATGGCGTTTGTACTGTCGCAGTGATGGGTCAAGCTGGCATCTCACTGCGCCCGCGCGCGGATGTCCCGGTACAAGCTATCGTAATGCAGTCGGCATGATCCGGTCCGAGCGTGGGATTCCGGGTGGGTGCGCCGGAACGGGAACGTAGTTGGTCAAGTTCCCAAGAGTCCGTCCCGCTTCAAGGGCAGGTTCTCTCCCGGCGCCATCTCGTTCGGGCTGACGTGCGGCTGCCGCGAAGCCCGTTTGCGTGTCAGGTCGAGCCTGGCTGGTTTCGTCGTGGTTTGCAACCGGCACGAAAGGCTTTGCGCTCGGGTTGTTGGGTATCGATATTGGCGCGGGACGCCGGGGGCCGGCCTACGGCGCTAAGGCCGACGCATGATCTGGCGTTGGGGGGGAAAAAAGCAGTTCCGCAGCTAGTGCTCTGTCGCACGTCAATCGATGGTTGGGTGCCATGGGCAAGTGTCCGCTAGCCCGTGACCTCGGGTGTTACAACACGGGCAAACGAGTTCCTGAGTATCAATGTACCTCAGCCGCTTTGAGTTCGGGGTACGTCATTGCCTGGACCTTCGTACAGGTGTCGAGGAGCATGGAGAAAAGGTCACTTTCCTGGCAACGTCGGTTGAGTCGGTAGGCAAACTCTCCGAGGTAGCGGACGGCGTGCTTTCCAGCGATGGCATGGTGCCGACCCAAGATGAACCGTTTGAGATTCGAGACGAGGGTATGCACCCAGGGAAAGGCCGTCACCGCCTTGGTGCCGTGGGAGCCGACGACCACGGCCTCATGCGCGTAACCCAACGTGCCCAAGCCCTGGTAGATGCTCAGTCCGTCGGTTGGGACGCTGCAACAAGAATCCAGACGCGCCCGTACAAACGCCTCCGCGCGTCGCTTGTTCAAACGCCGCGCGGCTAGCAGGGTCGCGCACCCCAGCCCCCCGGCCCTGGTCACCTCGACCGCCACGAAGAACGGCGTTTTTCCCTTCGCCCCTCGCCCACGCCGGCCGGATTGGCATTCGCCGAGGTACGCGTCGTCCAGCTCCACGAGGCCGTGCAACACGCGAGCCAACTCGCCTGTTGCCATCGCGCGGCGAATCTTTTGCAGCAATGACCCACGCCGTGGGGTAACTAACGCCAAGTTCCTTCCCGAGCATCATGGCCGAGATGCCCTTCTTGTCCTGCCCTATGCGATACAGCGCCCAGAACCACTTCCTCAGCGGCACACGGGTCTTGTGGAAGATCGTACCCGACGCCAGCGACGTCTGGCATCGACAGGCCGTGCATTGGTGAAGCCGACGCGTGGCCACATAACAACTGCTCGCGTGACCGCAGGCGGGACAGACGAAACCGTCTGGCCACCGCTGCCGCCCCATCTTACATTCCGGCGACTCATCATGGATACCCGGCTCCCAGCGCATGCCGGGCGGCGGCGTCCACGGTGGCGAGCTCGGCCGGTCGATCGATCACCTGGATGCCCGCCTCTCGCGCGAACGCCTTGGCCGGTTCCGAATCGGTGGTCAAAACCACGGACGAGAGACGGCGGCTGGCGATCGCATGCTCGAAGGTGTAGGCGATGACGGGTTTGCCGGCAAGTACGCGAAGGCACTTGTCGGGAAAACCCTTGCTTCCTGCGCGCGCCAAGATAACCCCGAGGCATGTCATGGTCTTCGTCATTATCGGCCGGACCCGGAGGGGTGCTTGACCGGGCGGGACGTGCGCGGGCCATGGTGGGAAAGACAAGCGGAAACAGGGAGTTCAACGGGGCCGGCGGAGGGGCTCAGCGATCAATCGCCCAGGGTGTCTGCAAGCGAGGGGGCGAGCACCTCGCGCAGCCGCTGAAGGGCACGGAACTCGATCTGGCGGATGCGCTCCTTGGTGAGACCGAACCGCTGGCCAAGCTGCTCAAGCGTGACCTTGCCTTGGTTTTCGCCCAGACCGAAATGGCCGTTGACGATCTCCCGCTCGCGCTCTGTCAGCTCCGTCATGCCGGCTTGGATCAATTCCTTGATCCGCACGCGGTCGCTCTCGCTGGTCGCAACATCGCTGGTATCGGGCGCGGCGTGAAGAAGTTCGTTCTGGCCGGTGACGTATCGGGCGCCGTGGTAATGTTGCTCGGGGATGGTTCGGGCGTAGTTCTTGGCGATGGCCCAGGTGGCATACGTGCTGAACTTCGTGCCCCGTTCAAAATCGAACCGCTCCATCGCTCGCATGAGCGACACGTTTCCGTCACTCACCACTTCGAAAAGGTTTTGCGACCAGCCGACGTGTTTCTTGGCGATGCTGACGACCAGTCGCAGGTTCGCCTGGATGATTCGCTGCTTGACTGTGTTACACCGAAGGATCAGCGCTTCGATGTCCGCGAACTCGGATTCGCCGATCTCCTCCGGGTCGAGGCCCTTGAGGCCACGGGCGACCTTGAACTTGAGATAGTTGTAGCGGCGAAAGAGGTCTCGCTCCAGATCCGGGGTCAGAAGCGGCGTGGCATAAAGAGATTGCAAATAGGGCGGCAGATCACGGGGAACCGCCGGCAACCGGGCGTCCGATCCGGCCGGCTCGGGTGCGTCGAGAATGATCGCGTCCGCGCCGGGGGCATCGAAGAGTTCGCTGTGAACGCCCTCCCACTTCCGATTCCGCCATTCGTCCACACGAACCACGCGGAGGACGCGGCGGATTTCAGCCTGATCGCAGTCGAACGCCCGCGCCACCTCCGCCACCGAGTCGCCGGCCGCGTGGCAACGCGCCACGGCAACATATCGCTCGGGCAGTCTCGTACCGTCGTCTCCGACAAACAGGGCGGCCGTCGGGTTCGCCCCGTCGAACCGCCGGAGTGTGTAGCGGATCGTCTCAACCGCGCGACCCGTCTCCTCGGCGATTACGCGGGCGGCCGCGTGCAGTTTCAAGGGCCGAAGTGACACCAGCTCTCGAGCCCGATTGATAATCCGATCGCGCTCGGACCCGGTGAGTTGCTTGAACGAGGCCCCGCGCGACACGACATCCTGATTCTTCGCGATGAATCGATCCACCGTGCTCTTCAGGAAAGCCAGGCGTATGACCCCGTCCGGATAGACAACGCGCAGCCCCATCAACCCACGGCTTCGCCATCGGCGGATCGTCTTGGTACTGACTTCGAGCTGCTCGGCCACCTCTTGGTGCGTCTTGCACGACTCCTTCAACGCCCCGACGGGGAGGCTCGCCTTCCGGCTGAGTCCCTCGCCCAGGGTCACCAGGTCGCTGATCAGTGCGCTTCCGGGGATGGAATGACCCGTTGACGGGCCGCGCTTGTGGTACCCGGTGATGTGATAGCAGACCAGCTCAAACGGATAGCTGCGGCTGCCTTCCACCATCCCCAACAGTGTCTCAATGCCGCGGATTTGCTTGAGCCGGAGACGGTGCGGCGCCAACGCCAGTTGGAGCGCGAGTTCCGCCATCTCATTGTTGAAGAACTTGCTCATTGGCCGGTGCAAGAGTCCTGTCTGGTAGATCACCCTTGGGTGGCAAGAAACCTTCGGGCGGTCGTCCGGGTTGCGGGGTAGGTCGGACGCCGTTGGGGCCGGCTCAGGCCTGGGTCGCCCTTCGCGACCGCAAGGGGCCTTCCGGTTCGAGGAATGCGGCACGCTGTTTGACGAACCGCAGACTATTATCGCCCGCCCAATGGGCATAGTCAATTGCGACCGGAAGAATCTCTCGCTCCGACGAACCCAACACAGCCGGGTCCCGACAGACTCAAGCCGCACTGGAGCAAGACTCAAAGCGCGTTGGCGGGAGAGCTATCGATTCTCGAGCCGCGCCAACCGTGCCATGAAGGGCTCGGCCGGAGCGTCACCCTCGCGACCCTTCACCGCGGAGCGGTAGGCCTCGATCGCCTCTGACACGTACTTGTCGTGACCAAACAGGGCCAACAGATACGTCGTCGCCGCGGCCTGTGCGGAGATCGTCCAATGCTGGTCGGCGTTGCGATGTGCGCCCTGGAGAATCGCCATCGCTTGGACGACTTCCTCAACACCGGCCGCCTGGGCTTCCCGCGCCTTGGTTCTTTCCACGGCCGGGTCCACTTCGCCAAGCGCGAGCGTATCCGTTACCGACGCCAGTGCAGCAGCGTTGGACGAGTAGGCACGAAAACGGTCTAGATAAATCCAGGACTTGGCGAGCCGGGCGTCGGCCTCCTGCGCGGCGGCGTAGGCGCCCATCCACCCATCACCCACGCGCATCGCGAAGGCGGATCGGTCGCGCGCCTCCGGCGACAGGCTCTGGGTTTTGCCTCTGGCTCCGTTGACCCACGCTCCGCTTTGGCTGCCGGCCAGTTTCGCCAGACGACCCGCCTGATCGAGCAAGTCGATCGCAACGTCCTCAGCAGCAAACGCCTCCGAGTCTACCCGGTTCAGCTCGTCATACGCATCCGCCGCTTGCGAGCCAATGGCGGTTAGCCGACGGGACGCCAGCCGCTGGACCACCTCCGACTGGCTTCGCGTATCGGTCAGCCGCTGAATGGCGCCGGTAAGTTCCTCGACCGCCGGGCGCCGCTGATCGATGGCCCCAACCAGGACGGCTCGTTGCGCGACGTAGTGCTGAAGCCCGAGCACCACCGAGGGTTCCCCGCCGGTGTTCCTGTCGAGGTATCGACCCAAGAGATAATCGCCGGTGTAGTCGATCTGCGCATGGGGATAGGCGCCGAACTCCAGCGCGTGGGCGGTGCGGGTTGCCTCGCGGAAAATGCCGCTTTGTTCCTCGACCGCCTTTTTGAACGACTCCATCGCCGCAGGGTCGCCAAAGCCGAAGCCTTCGCTACGCAGGCGATCCAGTTCCCGGCGCGCGGCATCGCCGCGCTGCTTCGCGTCGGCATGCTGCGCGGTCAGCCCGCTGATCCTCTCATCGAGTGCCGCAATCGCGTCATTGTCCGCGGTGTCTGACGCACGCAACTCGACCCGCTTGGATTCGAGTTGGGCGACCTCTCCATCGATCCCGCTGTCCAGGACCAGCGACCGACCCACCGACGCCACCTTCGCATCGGCGGCCAGGTGGAACAGTAACCAGCGAGAGTGCATCGCCTCGCGGCGCAAGAACTGAGCCTCGGACAATTTGGCGATTCCCTGGTGATAGAGAATCACCGCCTGGAGCCGGTTGGCCTCGGCGTATGAGCGAGAGGAAGCATCCCCGCGCGTCAGGCTGAGCGCTCGCCGGGCAGCCGCAAGCGCGTCGCCCAAGAGCTGGGCGTTGCTTGTCGCTTGCCGCTCCTGCTCGCGGAGCCCGGAAGCCACATCGCCCGAGAGGTTGCCGTAGTTCGCATTGGCCGGCCGAGGAGAGTCCCGTCGCCAGTCCTGCGGCTGATACGCGGCCCATAGTTCGCCATGAATCTGCTGATACTCGTCGGCCAGGTCGTCCGCGATGTCGTCCACGTCCACATCGACAACGGCGTCAATGAGCCGCTCGACAAGCACCGACTCGTAGGCCTGCCCGGCATCGTAGGCGTGCAAGAGGCGGCGAGCCCGTTCGAGTTGGACCGCGGCGTCGGCCTCAACCGCGCGAACGGGCGACTGAAGGGACGGCAGCGCCATCCACCCTCCGACACAAGCGCCCAGTCCGCCGACCAGCGCGGCACCCGTCATCATGTTCTTGTTCACATTGGCTCCCGGTCAGCTTCCAGGCGGCCGCCACGTCGGTCGGCGCTGGAAAGTGAGCTTCTCGGCGTGTCACGCAGGCGAGTCCGCCCCAGTTCCTGGCGCATTGTACGCGGAAACATGCCTGGAGGGAAGGGGCGCGGGTCCACGGGTCGGGTCCTTCGACAGGCATCCCTAAGTGCGGATGAGGGCTCAGGCTGCCTGCGCCGAGGCCTTCAGCACGCCAGCGCCCGACACGGTCAGTCATGGTCGCCGATGTCAAGATGGCAGCAAAAAGATGAGTTTGCCCCACACAACGCGGGTCGCGCCCTCCGCAACCGCGAAACAGCCTTCGGCGTGACTTGGCCCGCCTCGGCAAACGCCATTATCGGGCACACGGAAAGCCCCAGCGCGTACGACGTTCGGGATGACATACCCGCCGAGCGTGCGTAGAATAGCGTACGCCCATTGCGACATCCGCACGGCGCGGGCAGGGATCCGGAACGATCCGAATGCCGGCTCTTTTGAGTACGCGGGGAGGGGTTCCAACGATCCGATCGACCGGGGCCTCGTTGTGAAACCAGCTCGCGGACGAACACCGGAGCACTGATATGTTTAACCGAACAGCCCGAACGGTCCTCCTGACGGCGATGAGCGTCGGCCTGGGCGGCGGGTACGGATGCCGCAAGGCCGATGACGGCGCCGCGCGTCCAACCGCAAAGAAGCCAGCCGCGAAGCAGGTGGTCGCCGCGCCAGGAATCGAACCGACCCTCGAACGAACTGCGGACAAGGCACCGCCCGTTCCGCCGGGCAAGGCGGCAAAACAGGCGGCGAGGCCGAAATCGGTTGCCAGCGCGGGTCCAGGTCAGCCGGCTAGCGACGTAACGGCCAAGCCGACCCCACAGAAGCGTGAAAAAGTCGCCGAACCCAAGACCGCACGGAAGGCACCCCAAAAGGTTTCGACGAAACCCAAACTCACGATTCCGAGCTTGGGACTCAAGATCACCACCGTAGCCGAAAAGCAAGTGAATGACGCGGAAGCCGACCTTCTCGCCAGGTGGGACAAGATACAATCCGTTGCGGCGGTCATACGAACCGAGCTTCACCAGGAGAAGACGGCTACGCGCATGCAGCAGACTCGGGAGACCGCCGGCCGGTTTTCCGTGAAGAAAAAAGACGGTGTGACGCTCGTGAAGTTCGTCGAGCTGCGCCGGTCGCAGGTTGAGCGGGCCGAGGACGATTGGGTCTTGATGGGCCAGCGAGTCACGAGCGTCAATGACGGCAAGTACGCCTACTCTCTGGATGAACTGCCCAAGACCGTGACCGCCGTGAAACACAACCTCCCACTTCGCATTCTGCATCTCGGGGGTCCGGAACTTTTCCGCGACATACGCTCGTTCTACGGCGTGAGGCTCAAGGACGACGAGGTGATCGACGGAAAAACCGCTCGCGTGTTCGAAGTCACGCGGCGAGGCGGAAAGTTCACCGGACGATATTTCATCGATACCGAAACGGGCCTCTTGCTCAAGCGGGAGGTCAACAACGAGCGGGATCGATACACGCGAAACACCACGGTGAGCGAGGTCGTGATCGACGCCACGTTCTCCGAGGATCACTTCATCCTCAAGCTCCCGGACGGCGTCGAACTCGAAGACAAAACCAAGTAGATGACTACGGCGACGAACGCACGGGAGCCTGATGCTCTTCCGCGCGGTCAGGCTCCAACGCCTGGGGCATCGCTCGAAACCGCTCAAACCACCAAAGATCGAACTGTTCGCTGAAGTGTCGTAGCATCTCGCTGACAAGTCCCTGTCGCCTGTAGTAGCGCCTCGGGCGAGCTCCGAGGATCACATGGATCTCGAGTTCCGTGTCCTCTCGCAAGACGCTGAGCGTCAGCGGCGTACCCGGTCCACGGCGCCGCAATGACTCGCCGAAATTGGGTACGCCGAACCGCACGTCCGCGCCGATTGGCTCGCCGTCGAGTCCGATGATCACATCGCCTTCGTCGAGCACGGAGCGAGCCGCCGCGGTGCCGGGGATGATGCGACCGATTCTTACACCGAAGTACCCCTCGCGCACGCGCGGATCATCACTGTGCGTCAGCGGGAAGCGACTCTGGCTGACACCGAGAAACGCGTTCCGACCAAATACATGATGCTCCAAGTACGCCTCGCGGACGATCTGCTCCACGCGAAGCTGCACCTCGAGGTCCTCGGTCGTGTGGTAGGTCTCGCGGAGACGGCGAAAGGCGGGCAGTCCGATCTCGGTCAATGCGGCGGTGGCCATTTCGCGCAGCTCGTAGGTGGGCGCCGCCAGCTTCCCCACCAACTCCTCGATGCGCTCGGAGGTCTTCCGGTCAACCACGAGGCGGAACATGTCATCCGAACGACCCTCGGAGTGCCAAGGTGGTGGCTCCTCCGAGCCGATGGAGGGCTGCCCCCAAACACGCCCGCTCAGGCCCACCAGGGCGAGTATCGTGATCGTGGTTAGTGCCTTCATGGCTCGTTATCCTGCCCTCGTGGGCGATCCGTGCCAAGCCAACGTGTGCCGCCGGTTCACGTGCCGTCGGACGTCACCGATGGCCGCGGAACCGCCCCGACGTGCTCGGACCACCAACCGGGGAACTCCGCGCTCATCTCGCGAAGCAGCCCGGAGGTGCCGCGAACGTTTCCCAGGGCGGCCGTGTCCTTCGGGCAGCGTCCCAGCGTAACGGTCAAGACTTTCTTCTCACGTTTGGTCGTGTCAATCCGTCGGTACACGGTCACCGTCAACACCGCGCCGGGCGGTCGCGAGCGTATGGGAAGACTCAACGACTCGAGGAGGGCATTACCCTGGCCGGTGAGCGCCTTGCCGTTTGCGGCCACGATGACATCATCCGGCTTGATCCCGCCGCGCGCCGCGCCGGAATCCGGCACAACCGTTTGGACGTCCACGCCGGACTCGTCGGCGGGAATCTCCACCGGGTTGTAGCCCGGTCGCTGCGGGTTGGCACGCCCACGATTCGCTCGCCCCCGCGCGTTGCGGCGAGCCACCACGGGGCGCTGTCCATGAACGTGGGCGCGCATGGTGATCCCCAGAAAGCCGTTTCGGTCGTAGACGTGGTGGTTCAAAAATGCCTGGCGAACGATTCCCTCGACGCGCAACCGCACCTCAAGGTCATCCGCGTCGTGATACGCACGACGAAGCCGACCAAACGTCTGCAAGCCGATCTCGACCAGACGTCCCGAGCTGAACTCGCGCGCCCCATGATTCGGCGAACCCAGCTTCGTCACCAAATCGTCAATCTCTTGTTGCAACGCATCGCCCACCGGCAGGTGAAAGACCTCCTCGGTCAACGGCTCCACCCGGCGAACCAGCGGCTTGGTGGCGGTGGCGGTGTTCTGGCACCAGGCCACCGAGGATGCGGCGCTCAACCACACGGCCAGCGTCAGGATCAGTTTGCTTTGCATGTCAATCCCGTTTGAGTATCGAGCCACGCATGCGACCCCCGGCTCCGGTCGTCCGAACGTCAAATGCGCCCGAAGGAACCAATCACAACAGACCCAGCAGCGTATCACACACTCGGTCCACATCCGCACGCGTCAGCTCATGGTGAAACGGAAGCGCGATGGTCCTGGCCGACAACGCCTCGCACACCGGAAAGTCCCCCGGTCGGAACCTGAATCGTTCCACATAGAACGGCTGCAGGTGGATCGGCGCGAAGTAGTTGCTACAACCGATACCACGGGCCTCCAATTCGCCGAGCAACCTGTCACGGTCCTTCTGATCGTAGTCGTCGCCGAGCCGCACGACGAACACAAACCAGCTCGTCTCGATGCCCGGCGACACTTGCTGCATCCAGAGTCGCCGGTCGTCTTCGAGCCGCTGGCAATACATGGCCCGTACCGCGGACCGGGCGGCGATGATCTCCTCGAGCCGGGCGAGCTGAGCAAGGCCCAGCGCACAATTGACCTCGCTGAGCCGATAGTTGTATCCCAGCCGCGCATGCAAAAGCCATTTGTTTCCCGCGTCGCGCCCCTGGTTACGCAATGATCGGCACAAAGCGGCGAATTCCGCATCGTCGGTGACAATCATACCACCTTCACCGGTAGTGATTTGTTTGTTTGGGTAAAAACCGAACACGCCCGCATCGCCCAGCGAACCGGCCGGCTTGCCCTGGTACCGGCTTCCCAACGCCTCGCAGGCGTCCTCGATCACCAACAGGCCACGCGCGCGGGCGACCCGCGCGATCGGCTCCATGTCCGCCACCTGCCCGAACACGTGTACCGGAAGAATCGCCCTGGTGCGCGAGGTCACGGCCGCCTCGATCCGCCCCGGATCGATGTTCCAGGTGTTCGGATCGACATCCACGAACACCGGCTTGGCGCCGACCATCAGCGCGCAGTTGGCCGACGCCACGAACGAGAAGGGCGTGGTAACCACTTCGTCGTCAGGCCCAATCTCGCCGGCCAGCATCGTCAGGTGCAAAGCCGCCGTACCGCTGGAACAGGCGACGGCCTCGCGCGTGCCGCAGGCTTTCGCGAAGGCGTTCTCAAAGGCGGGCAGCTTGGACCCAAGGCTCAGGTGCGGCGTGCGCAGCACCTCGACAACCGCCTCGATCTCGGTCTCGGTGATGCTGGGGCGAGCCAACGCGATGGGTTCGGACATACAGTCTCTCAACCTCTCAGAGCGTGTTCAAGAAGGCTCTTTCCGAGCCGCGCCCGTAAGGAAGCGGTCCGGTTTCGCACACGAAACCGCTCCCTCACCGTCGCGGCTCGGTTTGTCATGACCCTTCTTATACACCCTCTCAGGAAACTCTTTGGCCTCGTCGGTTCACAGGCAGTATAGTGGCCTCCATGCACGACCGATAGGGTTTCGACCAGTTCCACACGGGACTGTTGAACCCTGTGGGGATCGTGGTTTCGACATCCAACGAGGTGGAAATCCGTACATGAGCAGATCATCGGAGACGCGTGTGACGAGCAAGACACGAAGAACCGGGCAGAGACGGCCCGTGCGCCGACCGCTCTTGTCCGATAAGCTCTGGCAGGACGCCCTCGCCCGGCGTACGGCGCGCGTGGGCATCGTGGGGATGGGCTACGTCGGGTTGCCGCTCATGCGAACGTTTTGCGGCGCGGGCTTTGCGTGCCTCGGGTTCGACATCGACGTCACCAAAGTGGACAAGCTCAACGCCGGGCGAAGCTATATCAAGCACATCCCCTCCTCGCTCATCAAGTCGCTGGTGTCCAAGGGACGGTTCCGTGCCAGCGCCGATCCGGAGTCGCTTGAGGCCTGCGACGCGATCATCGTATGCGTACCCACGCCGCTCACGAAAATGCGCGAGCCCGACACCAGTTATGTCGAGAACACGGCCCACCTGATCGCCGACCACCTGCGCCGCGGGCAACTCGTCATCCTGGAGAGCACCACCTATCCCGGAACCACGCGCGAACTGCTCCAGCCCATCCTCGAAGCTGGCGGGCTCCGCGCGGAACGGGACTTCTTTTTGGCCTATTCCCCCGAGCGCGAAGACCCCGGCCGAACGAACTTCACGACGGAAACGACTCCCAAGGTGGTCGGCGCCACCGGTCCCGTCGGCCTCGCCATCGCTACCGCTCTGTACGGCGCGGCCGTGGAAGCCGTCGTCCCCGTGGCAAGCTGCGAGGTGGCCGAGGCGTCCAAAATCCTCGAGAACGTCTATCGCAGCGTCAACATCGCCATGATCAACGAACTCAAGATGCTCTTCGATCGCATGGGGATCGATGTGTGGGAGGTCATACGGGCAGCCGCAACGAAACCGTTCGGCTTTCAACCCTTCTACCCGGGTCCGGGGCTCGGCGGACACTGCATTCCCATCGATCCGTTCTATCTGACGTGGAAGGCTCGCCAGTACGACATGAGCACGCGATTCATCGAGCTGGCGGGCGAAATCAACACGTCGATGCCCGACTACGTCATCACCCGGCTCGCCGACGGACTGAACACGCAGAAAAAGGCCGTCAACGGGTCCAAGGTGCTCGTGCTCGGCCTGGCATACAAGAAGGACGTCGATGACATCCGCGAGTCACCTTCGATCGAGCTGATCGAGATGCTCCGCGCCCGAGGAGCGAAGGTGGACTACAACGATCCCCACGTCCCTCGAACGGGCAAACAGCGCGAACACAACCTGCGGATGACCAGCAAGAAGCTGACGGCGACCATGCTCCGCTCGTACGACTGTATCCTGATCGCCACGGACCACTCGGCCTATGACTATGGATGGATCGTGAAGAACGCCAAGCTGGTCGTGGATACGCGCAACGCCACGGTTGACGTCAAGACGGGACGCAGGAAGATCGTGAAGGCGTAGCTGCCGATGCCGAAGCCTGCCGATCGCCGTTCTCAAGACACGTCGATCGTCTCATCCACGTCACCGTTTTCGTTGACGAAGGTTGCGAACTCGATGGTGTCCCCACAGCCGAAGTCCACACCCGCCAGGCTGAGGCCCACGGGAATCCGGGCGAGCGGCGCCATGATCAGTGGGGTCGTCGCGATCACCTCGACCGACAGCGCGGCCGTTGCGGGACACGCCGCCTCAAACGCGAACTCAAACGGAGCGAACGGTACCGTTTGTCGAAGGACCATCGTCGTGCCGTCGGCGTAGCCAAGCGTAAACGAGAACTCGACGAAGAAGACGGCCAGGGTCGCCAGCGAAGGATCCACGCCGGCCTCTTCCGCGTGCGGCACAAGGTCAGTCGGCACCAGCGTGCTCGATATGCGAACCTTCACGTTCGTGGATGGGTCGAACGCAACACCCGGGGGGGGCATCACATCCAGGAACCCGTTGCCGTTCGCGTCCTCCCGCAAGGCTTTGAGGTCGTCAAACGCCGACGGCGGCTGACACCCGGCCGCGAGCAGAATCAACCCGGCTATGACGCAAGTTGCTCCCCGGTGCATGATGTTCACCTTGCCACCTCCTGGTCGTAACGCCACCGAGTTCGTTGGCAACGCGTGGATCGAAAGCCTGGTCCGCCGACGGCGTACGGTACGCGACCACGCCCGACACATCGCTCGGACGATTGTAATCGCTTGGTGCTGCGGTTCAACGCTGCGGCGGAGCAGACCTTCGGCCGGTCGTCACGGTGTGGTTGATCAGCGTCAGCGGGGTGCGCATACCGCCCGTACGACCGCCGCACGGCACCTGTGTAAATCTGTAGCGGTCGGTTGCCACGCTTCGCGACTACCTCTACGGTCGCACCGGTTGTTCGGGCATTGTCACGTTAGCAAGGCTCTCCAACGGGAGCCGCCAACCATCGGAGGAATACAATGAACAGTCGTTGCGTTGACCCGCGGCTCATGATCGGTCTCGTCGTTGCCATCGCGTGGCCGATGGCGGCTTCGGCCGGGCCGACCATCCCCGACGATGTCAAGGCCAGCGTCCGGGCACGCGTGGCCAAGGGCATCACGCCCAGCATTGTGGTAGGGCTGGTGGATGCCACCGGCATGTCGTTTTACAGCCACGGAACGCGCTCGGTCGAGGATCCGTCGCCGGTCGATGAGGACTCGATCTACGAGATCGGATCGATCACCAAGACGTTCACCGCGCTGCTACTCGCCGACTTGGTCGAGCGTGGCCGACTCGACCTCGATGACCCTATCGAGAAGTACCTGCCGGAAGAGGTGAGGGTTCCTTCGCGCGGCGGCAAGATCACATTGTTGTCCTTGACGACGCACCGTTCGGGTCTGCCGCGCATGCCGTCGAACTTCGAGCCCGAGGATCCGACCAACCCGTTCGCCGATTACACCACCGACCGGCTCTACGCATTTCTTTCCAACCACACGCTGACGCGAGACGTTGGCGCAAGCTACGAATACTCCAACGTGGGAGCGGGCCTCTTGGGGCACGCGCTGACTCGCGTCGCCGGTAAGGACTACGAAGCGATGATGATCGATCGGATTTGCAAGCCGCTTGGCATGGAGAGCACGGTGTTGAACCTAACGCCGGAGCTTCGCACGCGGCTGGCACTCGGGCATGCCGACGGCAAGGTCGTGCCCAACTGGGATCTCGACTCCCTCGCCGGCGCGGGCATGATTCGATCGTCGGCCCGCGACATGCTTCGTTACCTCGCCGCCAACCTCGGTCAAACCGAGACCGCCCTCTATCCGGCCATGAAACGCACGCATGAGCAGCGGCATACCACGGGCAGGTCAGGGATGTCCATCGCCATGGGCTGGCACATTGAGGACGCCTTCGGCACGCGGATCATTTGGCACAACGGCGGGACCGGCGGGTACCTGACGTTTTGTGGTTTCGACCCCAAGAGCGGGCTGGGCGCTGTCGTGCTGACGAATTCAAACAACGAAGGCAGCGATGACATCGGACGGCACCTACTGCAAGCGAGGATCCCCCTCACGCACAAGGGTCCTCAGCAGGAGCGGACTGAGATTGCGCTCGATGAGTCGGTTGTGGCGAGCTACGCCGGCAAGTACTTCGTTCGGCCGGGTCTGGTCATAACCGTCAAGTTGGAGACGGGAAAGCTCGTGTCCACCTTCGGCCGAAACGCCGCCGTGCCGATGTTCCCGGAGTCGGAAACGAAGTTCTTTGCCAAGTCCGACGCAGTCCAGATCACCTTCGTCCGCGACGAGTCGAGCCGTGTGACCGGGCTGATCTACCACAATGGCGACCGCGACATGAAAGCGAATCGAATCGAGTAGCGCGGCGCGTGCTCGTTTCCTGGTGAGGTGTCCCTGCGCCTGCCGCGAAGCGGGAGCCGCCTGGTCGAATCGTCTGATCGTAAACACGCATAGCGAAACCCTGTTACGCCGCGCGTAGGGCGGGCTATTGCCCGCCGTCTTACCGTTCAGTCTTGTTGACGGGCATCGACCCTACGGTCGTTGGGTGCATCGTTACGCGTAAACTTACGGGTTGGGTGCCCCGTGGCTTTAGCCGTGGGGGACGCGAATCCGGAGACCATTCGAGTCCCCCACTTCTAAGAGCGTGTTTAAGAAGGCTCTTTCCGAGCCGCGCCCGCAAGGAAGCGGTCCGGTTTCCCACTCGAAACCGCTCCCTGACGGTCGCGGCTCGGTTCGTCATGACCGTTCTTATACACCCTCTAAAAGAGGTGGGCCACCCACCGAGCAAACCCGCAGGTTCAAGGTTGACCATACACTAGTAACCAGTATTGCCGATCCAAACCAAGCACGGAGTTCCTTTATGAACACCAAACGGTGCGCGATGTTGTCAGTGGCCGCGATCTACCCGCTGCTCGCCTCGGCCGGCGCCGGGTTCGCGGTGGTCGGTCGCCACGATGTTTCCGACGAACGACTCGTGTCACTCGGGAAGGAATTCTCCGCGACCGGGCGCGTGATCCCCGACGGCAGTTGCACGCTCATCGCGCCGCAGTGGGCGATCACGGCCGCACACGTCGCCAGGTCCATTCGGCCGGGAACGGGGCGAGTCGCGTTCCTGGGACGCGAGTACGTGGTCAAGCGTGTCGTGATGCACCCCAAAGGAAAGTCGCGGCGCCAGGGACCGGGCGGCGTGGACCTTGCCCTGATCGAGTTCAAAGAAGACGTCGCGGATGTCACGCCGACCCCGCTCTATCGTGAGACCGACGAAGAGGGAGGGACCGCGTACATCGCAGGCTTCGGCGACATCGGTGACGGAAAGAAACGCCCGGTCCGAAGCGATGGTCGCTGCCGCGCGGTGACCAATGTGATTCATGAAGTCGATGCCGACCACATCTTCATGAAGTTTGATCCGCCGCCCGGTGGGACCGAACTGGAGGGCGTCGGCGGTCCGGGCGACAGCGGCGGGCCGGCCTATGTCCGACAAGACGGCAAGGCCTATCTCGTCGGTGTCAGCCACGCATCCATGGGCGGCAAGCCGGGCCGGTACGGGACAACAGACATCTACATGCGAGTCAGCAGCCAGTTGGATTGGATCGACAAGACGGCCGGTACGTCGGCGGGTGACACCAAGAAGACGCCAGAATAAGCCGCCTTGCTTGTCGGGGGCCGCACGCTGGAGAGTTGATCTTTTTCCGTCCTGAGCCGCAGGCTTTCGCCCGCGCGGACGCCGGTCCGACACGACCGTGTCCGCTACCCTCCCGACCAGCGCGAGAACTTTATCTCAGAGTGTGGCATGCCCAAGCGGAGCGCGGGCATGGATGTCAACATGCTACGACAGCCTCCGAAGACCGGTACTTTCCGACCGATCCCCGCCTCGACCATGCGTTTCGCCCCTCGACAGTCAACGTCGATTGAACCCAGGTGGGCCGATTTGGTACACTCCAGTCTGACTCGTTGGGGAACGGGTCTTGCGGCCAGGGTCGCCGCCCGATAACCGGTCCCTAGTACCGATCGAGACGCACCATTCGGGATGCCGCATCCCACTCGCTGTCACACCCATTGTGGAGGCTGAACCCATGCAACGACGTGTATTGAAGAACGCGGGTCCCGTGCTTGTAGCCGCGACCCTGGGCGGAATCATCTGGGTTAGCGCCGGAGACTTGAACCCGCCACCCGGCCCGGTGACGCCCACCATGAAGACGTTGGTTGAAATCGAGCCACGGATCGCCATCAACGCAACAAACACGCGGGGTGATGGCACGTCGATGTTCAGGATTACCAAGCCCGGATCCTACTACCTGACGGGCAACGTCAACGCGGAGGGTAACGCCAACGGACTGGCCATTGACGCGGCCGACGTCACCGTCGACTTGTCCGGCTACGTTCTGATCGGAGGTGTCGGTTCGACCGCCGGCTCCGGCATTGTGTTAGGCAACGTGAGCAACGTCGAGATCCGTAACGGCACCGTGCGTGACTTCGCCGTCTTCGGTGTCAGCGAGAGCTTCAGTACCGGGAAAGCCCACCGGATCATCAATGTCAGGGCGGTGTCAAACCGGCGTGGCGGTATCCACTTTCTCGGCGAAGGCCATCTGATTCAAGGTTGTACGGTCGAAGGCAACGCGGAGTCTGGGATCACGACTGGCGTCGCCGGTACGGTGACCCGGAACACAGTCTCGAATAACGGAGGCGTCGCCATTCTTGCCGGCGATGATTGTGCGTTGACTGACAACGCCGTCCGTAACAACGGATCCGTCGGTATCTCCGCCGGGGAGGGTAGCACGGTGACCGGAAACAGGTCGATCAAGAACGTCGGAGACGGTATCTCAGTCGTGTCCGACTGCCGCGTGGAGCACAATTTCTGCAAGGATAACGGGCGGGAGACAGGGGACGGAGCGGGAATCCATGCGATAGGATCGAACAATCGGATCGTTGGAAACCACCTGACCGGTGCCGATCGTGGGTTGGACATCGACGGTAGCGGGAACTACGTCGCCGACAACACCGTAAAGGGCAACACAGATAACTACGACATCGATTTCACTCCGCCCTTATTGCAGATCAACCAACTCAACATTCTGCTCTCCGAGATTCCGGAATCGATCGACTGGCCCGCAACCGTAACTCTAGCCGGATCGCTGAGAGGGACAAGCACTAGTCCCGGACTGACAATCACCGCAGCTGACGTCACCATCGATCTGGCGGGCCACGGCTTGATTGGATCAGGCAGCGGGCTCTCTTCATCAGGGATTGTCATCTCGGGCCAGAGAAACGTAGAAATCCGCAACGGCACGGTACGTAACTTCGGACAATGGGGCATCGTAGACGGCACGACCTCCGCGAGAGATTACCGGGTCATCGACGTGAGAGTCGTGGGAAACAAGCGGAGTGGTATCTCCCTCGGCGGCGAAGGCCACCTGATCCAGGGTTGTACGGCTACAGCAAATGGAGCACAAGGAATTCTTGTCGATGGCGGCTGCACCGTAATCGGTAACACTGCCTCTGGCAATTGGCTTGAAGGGTTCGTCTTGAGCTCGAATAGCCTTGTTGACCAGAACATCGCGATCCAGAACGATCAACTAGGTAGTGGGCATCCCAACATGAGCCCATGCCCCACCTGCACGTTCGGTCTAAACCACGCACCGTAAGATTGGAGCCGGAAATGAAAACCACATTGCTTGGAAGTGTCACGATCTTGGCGGTTCCGATGGCTGGCTTGCTCTCCCCATCGAACGTCGATCCGACCCACAGGTTCGGCTGGGGCGAGAACATTGGCTGGACCAACTGGCGGCATGACGCTCCAAACCTCGGCGACGGCGTCTCGGTGACGCCTACGCATCTAGCAGGTATGGTCTGGGCCGAGAACGTGGGCTGGATCAACTTAGGAGATGGCACCGGTCCGTACCGAAACGATCAGGCCGATTCAACGACCTTTGGCGTCAACATCGACTTCACTACCGGCGACCTGTTCGGCAAGGCCTGGGGCGAGAACATCGGATGGATCAACTTCGATACGCGTGCGACGCAGGGACCGCATGGCCAACAGGCACGCTTCGACTTCTGCGAGAACCGCTTCCGTGGCTACGCCTGGGGAGAGAATGTTGGCTGGATCAACCTGAGCGATGCCACACACTTCGTCGGCTTGGGACCGGATTGTATGAAAGGCGACGTAGCTTGCGACGGAACGATCGGCCTGCCCGACTACGCGAAGTTCAACCAGGCCCTGCTAGGCCCGGGGGAGACAGCGGCATGCCCGCTCTTCGACGTCGATGACGACGGCGACGTCGATTTGTGTGATTTCGGTGCCGTGCAATCGGCCTTCACACGGCCGTAGCTAGTACACGCCCCCCCCAGGCGCGCGACTGTGCCGCCTATGTCCGCCAAGACGGCAAGGGCTAACTCCTGGGAGTCGGCCACATTCATCCCCACGACGAGACCGCCCACAAGAACGCGAAGCCAGATACATGCGCGGGCACCGGGGACGTGCCTCGACGCGTCCCTTCAACGAGTTGCCCGCGACAACCGCCAAGGTGCCACCCCCAACGCCCGGAAATACCGTTTGACAGGGGTCGATCGGCGATGTATCTTATTAGATGAACGCTCAACTAGTATGCGTGGCGACGCATTGATCGTCGCCCGAAGGGGCGTCTTCGGAGCGAAAGCGGTGGCAAGAGGAGGTACGGCAACAGGCAGCGACGTGGCGGCGATCAGGCCGCCGCCGACTCGGCGGAAGCTGGTCGAGACGGCGCGGGAGCTGTTTCTCGCCAAGGGCTACCACGCCACCGGCATCTCTGAAATCCTGCGCGAGGCCGGGGTCAACGCCGGCAGCCTCTACTACTTTTTCAAGACCAAGGAAGAGCTGCTGCTGGCCGTCCTTGACTGGTACCTGGACGGGCTCCAGCCGTCTGTGATGGAGCCGGCCTTCGCGCAGACGTCCGATCCGATCGAGCGCGTCTTCGTCGTGCTTGCGGGCTACCGGCGGATGCTCGTTATGACCGACTGCCGACAAGGCTGCCCCATCGGCAACCTGGCGCTGGAGATGAGCGAGCGGTCGGAGGCCGTCCGCGAGAAGATCGCCGTAAACTTCGCCAACTGGGTCAAGGCGATCCGCGCATGCATCGAGGCCGCGTCCGACCGGCTGCCCGTCGGGACGGACAGTGACAAGCTCGCGTCATTTATCTTGACGGTGATGGAGGGTGGCGTCATGCAAGCTCGGGCGCAGTGCAGCCTGGAGCCGTTTGATCAGGCGATGGAGGTGTTGCGAGATTACATGGATCGATTGTTGGCGGACAGGCATGGGTCGTAGTTCGCCGACGAACAACCGTGCTTTGAATTCAGGAAGACCGCTTCCTTACGGGCGCGGCTCGGATCAGAAAACAAGGAACCCGATCCGCGACCGGGTTCTACGCGGGTTGGGAAGTATCTGGTGACGAGCGTCCGCGCGGGCTGAAGCCCGTGGCTCGGAAAGAAAAAAAGAGATATGGTCAAGCGAACAGACTCGGAGAACATGATGAGTTGCGAATATCAACGACGACGTGTGATCTTGTTAGTGGCAGCGGCCGCCGTGATTGCGTGGGTCGGACCGGTCCGGCCAGCGTCGGCGGCGCCGGTTTCCCTGGATGACGACGCGCGCTGGGCTTCCGGTCGAGTGCTACGAAAGGAGATCACGGTCGATGCGGACCTGGGTCGTGTCTGGCACGCCTGGACGACGCCGAAGGGCATGACTTCGTTTTTCGCCGCTGACGCCGACATCGAGATGCGCATCGGGGGCAAATACGAGATCTACATCAACCCGGACCCCGCGGTGACACAGCGCGGCTGCGAGGGTTGCACCGTCCGGAGCTATATCCCGCTGGAAATGCTGGCGTTCGACTGGACCTCTCCGCCGAGCATCCCGAACCTTCGCAGCGCCGGCATCATGACGCAGGTCGTGGTTCGCTTCGAGAAGGCCGACGGCGGCGGTGTCCGGGTTACGCTCACGCAGCTTGGCTTCGGCACCGGCGAGGACTGGGATCGCAATTACGAATACTTCAATGCGGCTTGGCCGAAGGTACTGGCAAACCTCAAGAGAACGTTGGAGGCAACCTCGGCCGGGACCGCCAAGCCCCGGGTCGATCCACCAAAGAGTGTGCGAAGTGTCGATGGTCGGGTGACGGTGACGTCGCACGTCAGCCCGATCAAGTACCAGGATTTCGAGATCGTTCTGCCGGCCCCGGTTGAAACGGTCTGGGGACTCATCGCCACCAACGACGGGCTTCGCGACATGGTCCACAAGGAGGCCGCCATCGAGCTGAAGCCCGGCGGCCTTTACCAGGATTGGCCGGGCAACGTCAAGAAGATCCTCGCCTTTGTGCCGGGCGAAATGCTTTCCGGCGTCGGCGGCGCGCCGCCGATGTTTCCGAGTGTACAACAGGGGGGAACCTGGTTTGTGTATCGGCTCGTGTCCATCGACGCGACATCGACTCGGCTGCGCATGGCCGTTCTCGGTTGGCACGAGCAAAGCGGCGAGGAATGGACCAGGGCGTTTGATTACTTTCTCAAGAACAACCCGGTCTACCTTAACAAGATGCTCTATCCCAAAGCGGCGGCCGCGAAGACCGGCGGCCGCGCCGAGCTGACCAAGCAGCCGAACTGACACGCGGCAGCTTTTCCAGGAGCCGCCGTGACCGTAAACTGCTCCGCGGAAGCGATGAGGGGCGCCTTGGCCTGCTCATCGCCGCGGAGGTTCTTTGACGCGTGGCCCACTTCGATTCTCAGATTCCCGACGAGCTGCTTGAGCTAACGAATCGCCAAGCCGTCGAGCGATACGCCGACGGGCGCAACCTGCGGCGTGAGGCGCTCGGGCCTTTGAGCACGGCGCAGCTCAACTCCGTTCCCGTGCCCGGCACCTGGAGCATTCAGCAGATCATCTTTCACCTGATGGACAGCGATCTGATCGCCGCGTTTCGCATGAAGCAAATCCTGGTGGAGTCGCGGCCGGTGCTGGCGCCGTACGATGAACGGGCCATGGCGAGCCGCCTCCCGTACGCGAAACTCGACCCGGCCATGGCATGCGAGTTGTTCCGGATCAACCGGCTGGTGACGGCCGACGTGCTCCGCCGAGTTCCCGATGACGCCTTTGACCGGGTCGGCATCCATCCCGAAGTCGGGGAGCCGACGCTGGGGCATTTCGTGCGCCTCTGCGTCCACCACCGCGATCATCACCTCCGGTTCATCCGAGAGAAGCGACAGCTTGTCCTGAACAGACCAGCACACCATTGACGGGGGGGCATAAACAACACGAAATGGCGGCACGCAACCGAGTGGGTGATAGAATCGGCATCGGGCGGTTTTCAGTGCATCGGGCGCAAGCCCGGCGGTATACCGACGCGGGGGTCCCCAGGCCGGCGCCCGCGGCTCTGATTCGGCGTAACCGCCTGGCCGGAACTGTCACGGAACCTCACGCAACCCGGGGCATCCACGAATCAGTGCCGGCACACGGGGTCGAGGTACCACACAAACATTCAAGAGGAGTGAGCCATGAAAGTAAGAATCCTGGTCGGGGCGGTTGCGCTGGTTTGCGCCCTCGGAATCGTTTCCCAGCGCGTGATGTCCGGCGAACAACCCGGCGCGTCACAGCCCTCGCCGGCGGAGCGGGCGGCCGGGATGGCCGAGTGGGCCAAAATCGCCGCCCCCGGCGAGGGGCATAAACACCTGGAGTACTTCGTCGGCACGTGGGAGACGACGACGAAGATGTGGATGGGCGGGCCGGGCTCTACGCCGGTCTCATCGCCTGGGACGGCCGAGATCGACTGGATCGTCGGCGGGCGCTTTCTTCTTGAGCGCCTCCAAGGAACGATGATGGGCCAATACTTCGAGAGCGTGAGCCTCACGGGGTACGACAACTATCGCAACCTGTACGAACGAACGGTGGTATCGACAACCGGGACGAACATGTTGACCATGCGCGGCATGCGGCACCCGCAATCGGGCTTGATTACGTTCTACGGGGAAATGGACGAGCCGAGTCTGAAGGTCGTGGGTCGGACCGTCAAGTACGTGGTCCGGATCCTCAACGAGAAGAAGTTTTTCTTCACCACGATCGATCTACACGCCGCCGACGACTATCGCGTCCTTCAAGTGGAATACAAGCGGCAGTGATCCGTGCGCCGATCGGGCACCCTTAGAACAACAGGCGGAATAGATAGTCGAGGCGACCGGAGAGCAGGAGTTTCCGCCCCGAGTACCGCATGACCTCCTGAATGCGTTTGCGATAGGTGGGATGATAGCAGTGGCTGGGGCAGTTCTTGCAGGATGGCTTGGGGTCCATCGGGCAGTGCATGCGCTTTATAAACGCATGGGCGAGTAGCTTCGCACATTCCCCGCACAGATGGACCTCCCGCCCCGTGACGGCCCAAAGGCTCTCGCCCTTGAATTGAACGGAGGCCTTGGGTTCGTCGCGATGCCGGTGCGTGCAGAAGACGTGTACAAAGTTCGCCAGGGTTCGCAGCTCGCGGCTAAGTTGAGATTCGACGAGTGCTACCACGCGCGTGTCTCCCGATGCGCCTTGTCCATCAGACGGCCGCGGCGTCGCGTAAACAGCGTGCCCTGCCGCGGGCGACCGGGCTGGTGCTGATGGGACGGCGGCCCGTTCAACACGGCACGACCTCCCGAGCGGCAACGTCCCACGCCCGCGCTGCGTGTGCTGGTACCAGTTCGTGGCGATAAGTTGGTTCGGTGTCTTCCAGAAGATCGGCGATGGTTGTCCGGGCGAACGTCGCCTCCACCGCGGCGGCCGTTTCGTCAAGACGCCTGAACAGCGACCCCAGGCACAACCCACGATTCGCCAGTGCCAACGGTCTGCGATCGACGCGCCGGGTGGGCTCGACCGCGCGTACGACCTGCAACACGGTGATGCTGTCCGATGAGCCGGCCAGGACGAAGCCCCCGTGGACCCCACGTTGCGAGCGCACGAGCCCATGCCGCGCCAAGACCTGAAGCACCTTCGCAAGATACCGCGTTGGCGCGCCGGTGACGGCGGCCAGCTCCGACGTGACCACGGAGTGTCCGGCGCGATCAGCCAGGGCCAGGACGGCCCGGAGTGCGTATTCGGCGGTCTGCGAAAGCATGGTATTACCTATAAACAGATAGCTATATAGACATCACCACAGACCTCTAGCAATCTCCGTGCCGCGACGTGACCGTCCGGGGCGCCGACGCTGACGTCCAGAGCCCTCGACTCATGTTGGCGCCGACCGAAGCCGATTACGGCGGGTCGAATCGTCCAGCCGATATGCGGACCCGCAGCCTACCGACCTTGGGTCAATCGCGGCGACGGAACGAGCCCGACGCAACGTCCGGGCAAGCACGGAATCCTTTCTGACCGGCCAACCGGGGTATGGGCGGCCGGGTGCGCCATGGCTCCGACGACCGTTTACATCCACTTGCACCAGGCGCCCGGCTGTGCTGCCGATCGCTCGTTGTTTCGGGTACTCGCATGGCCACTTCGGAGGTTCGCGCATTTTGGGGAAGGTCGTGAAGGGAAGGCTTCACCAGAGTAGGGCAGGTCATCGACCTGCCTTTACTATGGTCCACGATCAAACGTCGATGTCCGGAAGTTCGATCGCACTCGACCCCGGCCAATTCCGATCAAGCCAACCCAACCCGACGTGACGGTGAAAGCTCGACCACGACCACGACTCGGGCCCATCGACGTATCCGTACTTGACCGGATTGAGGGGGAAATAATCACGGCACCGAACGCATTCCATTTCGTCCCGAGCCCACTGGATTCACGTTCGCCAATGGTCGTGGCAGGTCATCGACCAATTCTGTCCGGGACTCTGGCGCGTTCCCTGGAACCGCGAGCGTGCCTCCGGATCACGATATCTTGTGCACTTCCACTTGACTTGCGCATTCAGGTTTTCTCACTATACATGAAGGGAATGAGATGCGGGCGAAAAAAGCGGGTGGCGATGGACGCGGAGGCACACCGTCGGGTTGTGGGGCCGCGGTATTTGCGGTTGATCGAGAAACACCTGCGTGTCTTGCATGACCAGCCGGCACATGGGAATCGGGGTTTCTTTCTTGACCATGTCGTGATTGCCCATTTGTTGGCCTTCTTTAATCCGAATGTGCAAGGTCTTCGGTCCATCGAAGACCTGTTTGAAGATCCCAGGCGTCGCAAGAAGTTTGGATTGGCTCGCGCTCCCAAGAGTACGATGGCCGACGCCCAACGGCTGTTTGATCCCGACCTATTGCTTCCGTTGATCGATTCCCTCGTCCACCGTGCACAGATTCAACCGCATGATCGGCGGTTGGATGTACTGACCAGGAAGTTGTTGGCGGTGGATGGCTCGTTCTTCGCGGTGGCTCCGCGGATTTTGTGGGCACTGTTCAACCAATCAGAGGCTACCGGCACCCGCAAGGGACAGGTTCGTCTGCATATCAATTTCGACGTTCTCAAGGGCATCCCGGCACCGGTATGCGCCAATCACGAACCGTATCAATCCACCACGCTCCCAATCTACTGAAATGGATCACGTCACGGGCCCCACGACACCGCCAACGACGCCCCTCAACCCACGGCTCGCCAAATCCCGGACAGAATTGGTCATCGACCTGCCCTACGTGCCTCGAAAACTTCGGCAGGCCAAGATGAATTGCAAGCCGGTCGAGCAGACCGGCGGGTCGCCGACATAGGCCGTGACTCGTGCTCGGGCGACCTGCACGGGCAAACGAGTTTGCCCATGCCACCCGCCGCATGCCGTAACGAGCCACTGGCCGTGGTCCAAGTACAGGACATCCAGATTGCCCGACTCGCCTAAACGCGACGCTCACGACGGCTCGGCCAGGAAGACCTACTGCCTGACCTGTGGATACTGCCTGTTGGGGTTGAGTAAGCGCCGTTGTCCCGAGTGCGGGCGAGACTTTGACCCCGATGATGAGGAAAGTTTCGCGGATGTTCCACGCGACGAGGGAATACTATCAGCGTGCCGGGTTTGCTTGGTCGCGTCGTGGGTCGGTGTGGCTCTGTTTTTCTCCGCTTTGGTCCGTTTTTGGTGGGCAGGGGGGACGAATCCGTATTCCACCATCGCTTACTCGACGGGCGTAGTTATCGAGCTAGCGGTGCTGGCTTATGCCGTCGTCGTCGCGCTCCGCGGCCACGACATGAAACAGCTGAATTTTGCCGCATTGGTGGCGATGCTTGCGTTGTTGTATTGGTTACTAGAAATCTGTCTTTACCTCTTGTAATGAATCGGCGGGTGAGGTGCCTGGGCCAAGCGGCGGGTGGCCCGGATCAGCCGTAAGGGACCTTGGGAATGTCTACGGGCACGGCGTCGGCGGCGGAAACTCGGGACAGCCAGGTAGGGCAGGTCGATGACCTGCCTCTACTATGATCCATGCTCCATCGTCGATGTCAGGAAGTTCCATCGCACTGGACCCCGGCCCATTCGGATCAAGCCAGCCCGGCTTGACGTGACGACGAAACCTCTACCAACGCCACGATTCCGCCCGATCGACGCATGCGTGTTTGACCGGATTGAGGTGGATACAATCACGGTATCGATGGTATTCGATCTCGTTCCGACCCGACTGGATCCAGGTTCGCCCATGCTGACGGCAGGTCAACGACCTGTCCTACGTCGCTCAAGGTATGTGATCTTCCAGATGACTGAGGTGGCGGTGCCGCGTGCGTTGTTCGCAGCGATCCTGGAGTGCATCCAGCGATTCGGTGTGCCGCCTCCGTTGGTGCAGCTTGGCTGACGACCGCGACCGAGCGAAACGCTGGTGATTCGAGTGGGAGCCAAAGGTTGATGCTGCGCCGAAACGGGCCGGAATCGTTGTTCCCGAGGCGCCGGGGGCAGGGTTGTAACGATGGAGCAGCCACGCAGGAGCGAATCGCCGCGAGAAAGGGCGTTTTTTGAATCCAGCGGTTCGTTCGGTTATGATCGCGGTTTGAAATCCGTTAACTGGGAAATACCGGGTTGAAGGTCCGTTGGTCCGAGGAATGGAGGACGCCGGGCCGTCGTACGAGTGAAACGAGCCGTCCAAGACGCCGAGACAGAAGCGCAGTGAGCCAGATCGCTCACGGAAACCCGGGAGTCAAGTAGATGAATCAGGTTTATCGAGGCAACTTGCGCATGTTGAAGCAACATAAAAAGCGGATCATACTTTCTTGCACTCTGTTATTCGTGAGCATCCAAGAGATATAACCGAAAGTTGTGGATCGTGACGGGATAAAAAAGCGGCGTATCCT
>CBDUXT010000019.1:0-70367 GCA_965371245.1 uncultured bacterium
CTCGAACTTAGAGGGTGTATAAGAAGGGTCATGACGAACCGAGCCGCGACCGTGACGGAGCGGTTTCGAGTGCGAAACCGGACCGCTTCCTTACGGGCGCGGCTCGGAAAGAGCCTCCTTAAACACGCTCTAAGGTACGTGTCGCGCAACGACGCGGAAAAACGTGCCGCGCGACTGCCGAGTCCTCAATTCCCATGGATGGTTATTGACGATGGGAAGTCGAGATTGAACTCGTCCGCTCCGTCGGGGCGTGTCTTGCACGCGAAGTCCCCGGTAATCCACGGATTGGCGAACTTGCCGTCCACGCTGAACTGGGCGTCCCCGGCGAGGTCGATGCGGAAGATGTGGCTTCGGATGGGGCTCACTGACTGGATAGCCGGATGCGGGACATCCGCACGTCCGGTTCGCGGGGGAGGGGCCGCCTACTCAACCGGTCCTTCCTATCCCTATCAGTCCTATGCGCGAAGCGCCCGTACCCAACAGACCGTTAGATCGTTAGGTGCGTTGCCCGGGTGTGTATCGTGCGAGGACATCGCCCACGGCCGCGACCAGACCGTCCCGCGGCGCGGAGAACTGCGCAGGTTGCTCTTCGAGCCACTTCTTGCGGTCGGCGCCGATCTCCTTGGAAAGCTCATCACCCAAACGAAGATCTTTGATCGACACTTCCCCCTTGCCCAGTTCATCGGAACCCATGACGACGGCCACCGTCTTGCCCACGTCCGAGGCATACTTGAACTGCTTGCCGATCCCCTGCTTGCCGACATACAGCTCCGTGTTGATGCCGGCCCCGCGCAGTTCACTCGCCATCTTCTGGTACTCGCCCGTTAGTGCCTTATCGATGCGGGTGATGAGCACGGGCGCCGAAACGGCCGCCGCGTCGTCCATGCCCAGCGCTCGGGTGGCCGCCAGCAGCCGATCGACACCGAGCGACGCACCGGTCGCGGCGATCTTCTGTCCGCAGAAGCGCTCGACGAGTCCGTCGTATCGACCGCCGCCGAAGACACTGCCGAACTGCCGCACGGCCCCGTCGTCACCCTCGACGTCAAAGGTCAGCACGCCCTCGAAGACCGGACCCGTGTAGTACGCGAGGCCGCGAACGACCGTTGGGTCAATCACGATCCGATCATCACCATAGCCGGCGCCGGTCAGTGCATCATCGATTTGCCGCAGCTCGTCCACTCCTTCGCGGCCAACCTCGCTGTCACCAACGATGCGCTCCAGCGCGCCCACGGTGTCGCCTCGGGAGCCGCCCGAGACGCCGAGGTAGTCCAGGACCACGCGGCGCTGAGCCGGCTCCAGCCCGACGCCTTTGACGAACGCCCCCGACTCATCCTTTCGACCATCGCCCAATAGCTGCTCGACACCCGCGAGGCCCAGGCGATCGAGCTTGTCGATCTGCCGCAGGACGGCGGTCGAGAGTTCCACGGTCAACGACACACCACCGGCCATCCGCTCCAGGACGCCGTCGAGGATTTTTCGATCGTTGAGGCGAACCACGTATTGGCCTCGCCGAAACCCGAGTGCCTCAAGCGTGTCGCACATGACCTGGCAGGACTCGGCGTCGGCCAGCATGGCGCCCGTGCCGACCGAGTCGAAATCGAACTGATAGAACTCGCGGAACCGACCTGGCCCGGGCTTCTCCACGCGATACACCGGACCCACCTGATACCGGCGAAAGGGAAGCGGCAGCCCCTGAAGGTTCATGGCCACAAAGCGCGAAAGCGGCGCGGTCAGATCGTAACGCAGTGCGACCCATTCGTCGTCTTCATCGCGGAAGGCGAAGATGCCGCCGTCGGGTCGATCGACCTCCGGCAAAAACTTGCCGAGCACATCGACGTACTCAAGCGCCGGCGTCTCGAGCCCCACAAACCCGTACCGTTCATAGACGGCGCGGATGCGCGCAATCATCGCGTCGCGGGCCCCCACGTCCGCCGCGGTGATGTCGCGGAAACCCTTGAGCCGCCGCGGTTTGGTTCGACCTTTCTTGGCGCCACTACCCACGCGCATGCCTCCTGGAACGTGACCCCGTCAGTCTAAGCCGATGAGGAAGGTTGTCCAGCGAGGAAAGACGCCGCGCGACCGGCGTGGTCAAACAGCGACCACTTCAAGCGGTGCGGGCTTCAACTGGAGAAAGCCGGCGATCGCGGCCGCCTGTTTCTCAGCGGCTAGCAAGACGGCACGACTCAGCTTGGCGAACGGACTGACTCGGACATGAAGCCCGCCGGCCCCGCGGTCATAGCGCCATGTGCCGGCGATGCGCCCGCGCGCCAGTAGCACGGCTTCCACATGCGCCGAAGGGCGCCACACTCGCTTGTAATACTCGTCCTCGATCAGCCATGACTTGTCCTTGGTCGCAAGCACGAGCGGGTCGAAACGGTAAAGCAAACGAACGGGCCAGCGACTCGGGGGCGGTGGTTTCTCCGCGATGCTCTCGAGATCGCCGCCGCAGCACCACAAACGCCGGTCATCCACCTCGATAGCGCGACAGGCCGAGCCCGCGGATTCGATCCAACCCGTGGCGTTGGTCACCGTCGTGCCGAACCAATGGGCGAGGTCGCGCGGCTCGGCCGGTCCATACGCGGTCAGATAGCGCTGCGCCAACTCAGCGAAAGCGTCTCCGGCGCTGGGAGGCGACCAGTCAAGTTGCGGAAGCCAGTGCTCGCGCTTGACGAAGGTGGATCTACCGCCGACATCGTCCCCGTGGCAGGCGATGCCCTCGCGTTCAAGCTCGCGAAACGTCATGTACGCCGCGGTCCACAATGCCTGGCGGTCATCCATCGGCTCTCGTCTGATACCCTCCGCCAGTTTCCCGGCCTTGACGTCCTTGTACGCCAGTGGCTTTCCCGCGGCGAGCCGCTTGCCGGTTTGCCGAACCACACGTTGGAACTCGCCGAGGATCCCGGCCTTGTCCAGTCTCTTTCGCACCATCCTCTGACGTAGCCCGAACGCCGTATGCAAGAGCGGCCAGTCCTCGGTGTGATAGATGTGCAGCGTGTCGCGCTGTCCCCAAAAGCGAACGATGCTTCGGCTTTGGAGTCTGGCTTCCTTCAGACTCTCGCGCGTGCAGTTGGCTGTGCGATTCCAGAACGCCAGGTCGGCCGCCGCCAACAGTTGCGCCTGCACGCCGATCAATCGGCGCGCCGTTTGCTCTGGTGACGAAAACGGCTCGACAAGCCCGGATTGCCGAAACCGGAACCAGTGAACGTGTGCGGGCGTAATCTTCACGGCGCGTCGCCGTATCGTTCTGTAGGGAGCCCGGCCATGGGCTTGGGACGATACGCGGACCCACCAGGGCAGTCAACGGTCTCGTTACGCCGCGGGTGTCGCTGTCGTTCGATCGCGCCGGCGCCGCCAGATTCTCGCCACCAGCCAGGCGGGGACGAACACCAGAAGCAGCCAGGGGACCATCACGATCAATCCGTACGCAATGTAGCCGAGCGAGTTGTACATGCCCACCAGTCCATCGCGCAACCGATTGCGGATCGAGCCGCCCGCTTGCTCGGGTCCCGGGTTGATGGCGGCCTTCTCACCGAGTGTCAACTGCACGACGCCCATGGCGTTCGGGTCGTTTCGAGACAGATCGCCAAGCCCGATCCCGGTGATGGACCGAGACTCGACGCGTCCGAAAGCCTCCAACTCAGCGGCGACGGATTCCATGTCGCCGGCGTGAATGCCGAGATTAAACATACCCATCCAACTACCGTCGGTCCGCTGGTTGCTTGCCGAACCCAACACCTGAACGTCGTGGTCGGCCACCAGCTTGCTAAGCCGCTCGCGGGCCGCCTGGAACTCTGCCACTTCGATCACGATTTGCCCGCTGGGCACCTGACGCACGCGCTCCGTCAGTGTCAAGGAGAGGTCACGCAAGACGTGGGCCGCGCCGCCAACGATGTGCCCGGCCTCACCGGAGATCGCGCGAGCGGTCGTGCGGCCAAGCGGCGCCAGCGAGTCGATCAGCGTAGCGAACTTACCCGCAGGGACGCTGAGGCGAATCTCGGCGATCTTCGAGCTTCCGGACTGCGCCGTCGTGCGATTCGACACGATCGAGGTGTCCGCGGCCGTCACCAGTTCGTTGAGCCGGGCGAGCGCGGCGGGCAGCTCGTCAACCTCGAAGTCGATCGAGCCGGTGGGCAGCTCGCGCGATCGCTCGAAGAGGATGAGGGCGAGACTGCACTGCACCTTGTCGGCCCACGCGGCCGTTGCGTCGTCGAACTGACGATCGTTGACCTGTCTCTGATCGACACGCCCGAGGCCCTCGATCACCGCGATTACATTCCCGAACTGCGCCAGGGTGGTTTGTAGCTGATATTTACCGATTCGCGTGCCGTCGCTTCTGTTGTTGGTGTTGCCCGTGATGAGCCGCCCGTCGAAGCGCGCCAGCGCGTCGCCCAGCGCGGCGGCCGCCTCGTCAAGAATCGCAACCTCCACGGAGAGTGTGGCCGACGGAACGGTTCGAGCCGGCTCGCGTAACGTCAGCGTGATCGTCGAGCGGCCGATACGGTCGGCCATCACTCGCAACCGGCCGGTGAGCTGCTCGATCTGCGATCGAACGCGGTTCATCTCTCGCTCGACCTCCAGCAGGGCGGACATCTTGTCAATGATGGACTTGCTGGTGACCAACTCGGCGAGCCGGGCCTCGGTGATCTTGAGGCTGGTGATGCGTGCGTCGATATCGACGTAGTCGGCCGTCACGTCGGCGGCCTTGATGTTCTCGGATTCGACGCGGCCGATTCGCTTCAGTGCAGCGAAGAGCGCCTCGAACCGCTCGGGTGACACGCGGATGACAACGACGCCGGACAGCGCTCCGCCGATCTGCTCTTGTGCCGAAGAATCGGTGAGGGTGGCGCCGTGCTCACGAACGACGCTTTCAACCTCATCGGCGGCCTCGGTGTAGGAACTGACCTCGAGCGTGAGTCGCCCGGTCTTGATGATCTTGGTGCTGTTCGCTCGCTTGCTCGGCTGGGCCGAAGGGGCCTGCCGTTCGTTGGGCGCGATGACGACGGCGCGGGCATCTGCTTCTATCTCCTCGGAAGACTTCGCGATGTTGACGGCCCCGGAGGAGATTGCGTCAGAGGTAGCGTAGACACTTCCTCCGGCTACCGCGACAGCCTCGCCCAGCATTGCATGGATATCGGAAGCAGTTGTGTAGGTCACACGATAGAGTGAGTCGCTATCTCCAACCGGGTTTGCATCCGGGATGCCGTCACCGTTGGAGTCGATCGCGAGCAAATCAACAGGGGACGCTACGGCCGGTCGCCCGCCACCGCCGCCCATGATGCGGGCGTTCGAAGGCATGCGAGGAGAAGCCGTTGCCCGTGGGATGCGCTTGCGCTTCGCTGCGTGGCGCGGACCAACTCGTCGATCGTCCGCAGACAGCGATGTGTCAGGATCCTCACCGCTGCTCGGGGAGATGAACCGGTCCGGCACTGTCAGGTTTCGCCAGTTGCCATCTGACTCAAATGCACCGACAGACGATTCCTCGCCGATAGGAAGTGCTGCGTTTACCTCGCTGAATATCCCGGACATCGACGTGCCAAATATGCCCTGAGTTCCATATCGCACCTCCCCCACCCGAAGGGCGAGGAAAAGGACCGCCGCGATACCAACGCTCGCGGCCACAAGCTGGCGGACCTGACCTCGCCCGAATGCCGGACGATCTTCGCTCGCACCACCGTAAGCAGCCGTCGCAACCGCGTTCCACATCGTTTCAATCTCCTTTGGCTCGGGCCGCAGCCCGGCCGCGTCGGTAAGAAGCTCCCGCGTGCGCTGCAGCTCGGCCCAGTCGCCGGCACAGTCCGGGCAACCGGCCAGGTGTGCTTCCAAGGCCGACCAATCGCCCGACCCTGTTCCCCCGGCGCCGCTGCTCTCATGCAGCCGCTTGTCGATCAGTTCTCGTGCTTCATGACAGTCCATGGCACCAACCTTCTGTTACCTCTGACATCCGCAACGTTCAGTCGAAGCGGAACCATGTTTGCCCCGAGCCGCGGGCTTTAGCCCGCGCGGACTCGCGCCCTGTGCAAGCTCATCTGCATCCTATACCGCTTCGTCCAGGCTCTAAGGATCTGACCTTGCCAACGGCATGGCACCGAAAGACGAGTAGCGCAGGTCGTGTTCGTTTCCAACGCTTATCCTCAGCTACCGACCATCTCCCTGCCGATCGGCTACGTCTTCCCCGACGTATGCCCGCAACCGCTCGCGAAGCTTCCGGCGGGCACGAAAGAGCGTCACCTTCACGCGCGATTCGCCCCATCCCAGCGTCTCGGCCACCTCGCGCATGGTCAGCCCCGACAACTCGCAAAGGACGATCACATCGCGCTGCACACCCGGCAGACCGGCCACCGCCTCGCGGACGGCGGTGCGTACCTCACGATTCGGTGATGCTTCCTCAGTCGCGGGATCGGCCGCTCGTAGCTTCAGTACGGTCGGACCCAGGTCTCGCGCGCGGTCCGACCGCTCTCGCCTGACATGGTCGATCGCGGCCGATCGGGTCAAGGCGAACAACCAAGTGGCGAACGCACTGTGCCCCTTGAACGAGCGGATCGAGCGAACCACACGTAGGAAGGTCTCTTGCACGACCTCGCCGGCGGCGTCGCGTGAGTTGGTCCGCAGGCACGCGTACCGCCAGACCCGATCGACGTGTCGTCGATAGAGTGTCTCGAGCGCGGTCTTGTCGCCGCGGGCCGCGCTTCTCGCCAGCCCTGCGTCTGAGTCGGCCATCTTGATCTCCCATCCGGTTAGACGCCGCGGCGGGTCGGGAGTTACGCATAAGTCAAAAAAACCCTCCCGGCCGGATGCGGATGCGCTCAACGATTCGAACGCTTCAGCGACCTGGCCGGCGAGTGACGAGCTTCTGAGGAAGTTATCGGCAATAGCTGCCTGGGTCCGAGGTAGCTTGCGCCAGCCCTTCAAGCGTGTGATGCGTGACGGCGCGAGCGGCCCGATGATCAAATCCGCGATCCCGGCGGGCGGCTTCACCGACTGAAGGGTACTTCGCTCGGTCGCCGTGACATCGGGCGCGTTGTCTCGGCGCCGCGCGCGCCTCCGATTCTTGTCGCCTTAGGATGATCTCTCTGGTATCATGCCGGCATGCAAAGCAAAGCCAAGACGGTGAAGCAGTACCTGGCCGAGTTGCCCAACGATCGGCGCGAGGCGTTGCAGGCGGTTCGTGACGCCATTCTCAAGAGCCTTCCGAAGGGCTACGAAGAGGGCATGCTGTACGGCGCGATCGGCTACTACGTGCCGCACAGCATCTACCCGCCGGGGTATCATTGCGATCCCAAACTGCCGCTTCCTTTCGCTGGATTGGCGTCGCAGAAGAACTACCTGACGATGTCTTTAATGTGCGTCTACGCCGACCCGGAACACGGGGCGTGGTTCCGCGACGCGTGGGTGAAGGCGGGCAAGAAGCTGGACATGGGCAAGGCGTGCGTGCGGTTCAAGAAGGCCGACGACGTACCGCTCAAGGTGGTCGGCCAGGCGGTCAAGCGCGTTCCGGTCAAGAAGTTCATCGCCGTCTACGAGTCGGCCGTCAAACCTGCCGGCAAGGGCGCCGGCAAATCGAGCACGCGCAAAGGCGTCACCCCGGGCAAATCGACCCGAAAGTCTGCCGTTAAGCGAACCGCAAAGACCGCGGCCGGAACCTAACGCGAGTCGATGCGCGGGTTCCGGTGAGAGCCACCGGTTTCATGATCGACGGCACGTTCTTCCAGGGAACCGACTGCATAAGAGCAGTGGGTCGCGGCGCCCAGCTCGGGTTGCGCCGGCCGGGCGAGTAGACTTCCGAAAGCGAACGAGGTCTTGGGCCACGCCGTCATCATTCAACGTATAGGCAAGACCCAGAGCGTTTCCCTTTTCCGTGGGGCTGGGTTCACCGCTCCTTGCGATGCATCCGGCGGTAAGAACGACGTCCGTATGTCCGCTTCCTCACGATCGCGGCTCGGATTGCCCGGCGCTTCACGTGCGTTGTCGCCTAGAACTGGTTCCACAGAAACTGGTTGGTCACCTCGTGGTGGAACATGATCTCCTCGCGCTTCACCATGGTGCCCAGCGCTTTGGGGCAACGGTCGGCCGCCATTTGTTTGGCTTCGATGTACTTGCCGTGGCAGCCATCGCCGAGAATCTCGGCCGCCAGGCGGCTGGTCTTGAACAGCCGAATCGCGTCGTAGATGTTGTCGGGCAGGAAGCGCGTGCGGGCACGTTTGCCCTCGGCGTCGGCCGGGTCGGGCAGCCCGCCCACCAGGCCGGTTCGTAGAAGCGTGAACAAGAGAAGATACGGGTTGGCGTCGGGAGCGCAGGAGCGAAACTCGATCCGCGCCGTGCGTTCGTTGCCCATAGGGATTCGGATCATGGCCGCACGGTTGACGGCCGATGCCTTGATCTGGTTGGGCGCCTCGAAATTCGGGTCCAGCCGCCGATAGGCGTTCACGCTCGAGTTGAGCACGAGGCAGATGTCCACGGCGTTGTTGAGAATTCGCTCGAGAAACGCCCAGGCGATCGTCGACAGCTTATCCTTTCCGTCCGCGTCGTAAAACAGATTCTTCCCGTCGCGTGCCAGCGACATGTTGACGTGCATGCCGTTGCCGTTCACTCCGGCGACCGGCTTGGGCAGGAACGACGCCGTCAATCCCAGGTTCCGCGCGATCTGCCGGCAGGTAAGCTTGTAGAGCTGAATCTGGTCGGCCGTGATCGTCGCCTCCGAGAAACCGAAGTTCAGTTCGAACTGCGAGGGGGCGACCTCCGGATGGTCCTTCTCGTTGGCGAGCCCCATCGCACGCTGCGCCTCGGCCGCGTGGTCGATGAACTGGCGCAACGGATCCTTCGGCAGCGAGTGAAAATAGCCGCCGGTGGAATTGAACTCGAACTGCCCGGTCTCATGGTACCGCCTTTCGGCATCCCTCTCGGAAAACAGAAAGCCCTCGATCTCGGCCGCGACGTTGAGGATCATCTTGTCTTTGCGGTATAGCTCCGCCGTGGCTTCGCGCAGGCGCGCACGAAAGTCGGCCGGATAGGGCGAGCCGTCGAGCGCCTGCGCCTCGGCGAAGACGATGACCTTTCCGGGACCGAAGACATCGGCGGGGAGCCAGTAGAACGCGGGCCAATCCACCCGGAGCTTCAGATCCGACTCGTTGATGTCGGAGAACCCGCGAATGGAGGAGCCGTCGAAGGTCAGGTTGTCGGCCGAGCCCAGGATGAACTTCTTATCATAGTCCAGCATGTGAAAGCGACCCTCGATGTCGGAGAAGCAGACGGTCACGGCCTTGATCCGCTTCTCTTCGGTGAGGTACTTTCGCCGGGCTTCCTCGATGGTTCCGGTATCGACGCGCTCGAGCCGTTGCTGCTTGGCCTCCAGGTTCATCTCCTCCAACTGGTCGTACGGAATCTCAAGGTACCTTCGTAACGCACTCGACTCGATGGTGGTCATGGAAATGCATCCTTAGCGGTTATGGCCAAACAAGAGCATCACAAACGAACGCCGAAGCCAGTATTACCATATAAACGGAGGGAAATCAAGTAAAACGAACATCTTTTAGTATAAAACTAGCGCGAGATACGCTAAGCTGTGACATTTTAGAATGTGCGTGGATCGTTGACAAACTCACGATGGACCGATAGCGTATGAAAAAGGGTGCATGAGCGTGCTGGGGCCATGTTTTGGCCCCGTTTTTGTGTGCCCGGCAACACGACACCGCACCCGGAGCGGGGGAAATGGCCTCACCCAGCAAGGAACACGCCTGCGTCTTCGGACTTGGTTGGGGCGACGAAGGCAAGGGCAAAATCGTCGATCTGCTGTGCCCGGCATTCGACGTCGTCGTGCGGTTTAACGGGGGCGCCAACGCCGGCCACACCGTCTGCGTCGGCTCGGAAACCTTTGCGCTGCACCTCTTGCCGGCCGGCGCGTTGCACGCTGATGTCATCGGCTTGATCGGCCCGGGGGTGGTCGTCGATCCCGTCACGCTCCTGGGTGAACTCGATGCGCTGGCCGCGCGCGGCCTCGACGTCACCGACCGGCTCAAGATCAGCGACCGGGCGCACCTCGTACTGGAATACCACAAGGTAGAGGACCGCCTGAGCGAGGAAGCGGCCAACAAAGGGGCGCGCATCGGAACCACGGCTCGCGGTATAGGCCCGTGCTACGCCGACAAAATGAAACGGTCGGCGGCCGTACGCTTCACCGACCTTCTACATGACGCGTCCCTGCACGACCGCGTGCGGGGCATCGTCGATAGCCGTAAGAAACTTCTGGCGGCGCAGTATGGTCAGCCCGTCGAGCTCAACGTCGAGCAGATCCTGGCGGATCTGGCCACCGCTCGAAACCGACTGGGTCCGTTCGTGTGCGACACGACGGCGTACCTGCAATCGGCCATTGATGCCGGGCGGATGGTCCTGTTCGAGGGTGCCAACGGCATGCTTCTGGACATCGACCACGGAACCTACCCGTTCGTAACCTCCAGCAGCACCGGCCCCCACGGCATCGGCCCCGGCGCGGGCATACGCGCCGAGCTGGTCACCCGGCGAATCGGCGTGCTCAAGGCCTACGCCACGCGGGTTGGCTCCGGCCCTTTCGTCTCCGAGCTGGACGACGAGACCGGCGACCGCATCCGCACACGGGGCAAGGAGTTCGGCACGACGACCGGGCGCCCGCGGCGCTGCGGCTGGTTCGACGCCGTGGCCGGAGCGTATGCCGCCCGGATCACCGGTGCCACCGATATAGCACTCATGCATCTGGACACGCTGAGCGGCTTCGAGAAGGTCGGGATCTGTGTCGCGTATCGCGTGGATGGAAACACCGTGATGACCCCGTCGGCCGACGCCGCCCAGCTCGCCCGCGCGGAACCGGTGATTGAGTATGTGCCCGGTTGGGCGGAGGATCTTCGCTCGATCCGCCGGTTCGAGGATTTGCCGGACACGGCCGCCGCGTACGTCGCACGCATCGAGTCCGCCATTGGCTTGCCCGTGACACTCGCCGGTGTGGGTCCAGACCGTTCCCAGACGCTGGTTCGCGGCGCGATCCGTGACCTTGTCGCCGTCGCCGAGACCTCCTCGGCCTGATCGACACCATGACCGAACCGCCGCTCGATCCACAGACAGCTCTGGGCGTTGCCCGTCAGCGGCTTCCCCGCCACATCGCCATCATCATGGATGGCAACGGGCGTTGGGCCAGAGCACGCAACCTTCCGCGCATTCGCGGGCACGAACGGGGCGCGCGGAACGTTCGCGCGCTCGTCACGCACTGCGCCCGCCTCGGGCTCGAGGCCTTGACGCTCTTTTGCTTCAGCACGGAAAACTGGAAGCGCCCGCAAAACGAGATCGACTTTTTGATGGAGTTGTACATCCAGTATCTGCTCGGTGAACGCACCACCATCATGGACAACGATGTCCGCTTCGTTCACGTCGGCCGCCGACAGGGGCTGTCCGAGAGCGTGCTGGCGGAGATGGATCGAACCGTTGAGATGAGCAGACAAAACGGCGGGCTGAAGCTGTCTTTGGCGCTGAACTACGGCTCACGCAACGAGATCATCGACGCCGTCAAAGACATCGCCCGTGACGTGCAGGCCGGTCGCCTCTCGCCGGACGACATCGACGAGCGGAGGATCGCCCGCTCACTCTACACAGCCGGTACGCCCGACCCGGACTTGCTCATTCGCACGGCCAACGAACGTCGCGTGAGCAACTTCCTGCTATGGCAGATCAGCTACGCGGAAATCCACGTGTGCGAAAAGCTCTGGCCTGACTTTGAGGTGGAGGATCTAAACGCCGCGATCCGAGACTTCGCCGGGCGTGAGCGCCGCTTCGGCGACGTCGGCGCCGCCGTGCCAGGGGCGACTTCGTAGCCCGCCCCAAGCGCCGCATGCATCCACGACAACTACGACGGTGGGGGGTACGCGGGGTCAGAGCCGCAGGCGCTAGCCTGCGGACCCAGGCCTCAACACGCCTTCGGGCTCGCGCCCGGTCACTTGCATCAGTGTGTCACCGGGCTCGCGCCCGGTGCTCTGAAACTGTCCAGTGCCGATTCCGTGACCCCGCTTTCCGCTACTCCCTGGCTTGCAAACAGCCTAAATGTCCGCGACAATGCGTTCAGTCATTGCTGGACATCACAGAACTTTTTGAGGAACGACCATGGGTTTACTTGAGGGCCGCCGCGGACTGATCTTCGGCATCGCCAACGATCGCAGCATCGCCTGCCACATCGCCCGTTCTTTTCTTGAGGAAGGCGCCGTTTGCGGCTTCCCCCACCTGCCGGGCGAGAAGTGCGAACGTCGCGCTCGCCAGGCGCTGGAGGCCGCCGGTCTTACCGATCCGTGGCTCATGCCGTGTGACGTGACCAAGGACGAGGATATCGACGCGGTCATGGCCGCCACCAAGGAGCGGTTCGACTCGATCGACTTTGTGATCCACTCGCTGGCGTATGCCGACCGAACGTTTCTCAAGCCCGGCAAGTTTTCCAGCACGCCGCGCGACGTCTTCGCCCAGGCGCTGGACATCTCGGCTTACTCGCTGGTGGCGATCGCCGGTCGCGCGAAAGAGTTGATGCCCAGGGGCGGCTCGATCACCTGCATGACCTACTACGGCAGCGTGAAGGCCATCACCGGATACAACGTGATGGGCGTCGCGAAAGCGGCGCTGGAGGCGTGTACCAGATACCTGGCCGGTGAACTGGGCGAGCACGGCATCCGCGTCAACGCGGTCAGCGCGGGTCCGCTGCGCACGCTGTCCTCGATGGCCGTCGGGGGCATCGACGAAATCTTTTCCCATGTCTCAGAAAAGGCCCCGCTGCGTCGCAACATCGAAGCCGGCGAGGTGGGCAAGACCGCGGTCTATCTCACCAGCGACCTAGCCAGCGGCGTCACCGGCGAAACGATCTTCGTCGATGCGGGCTTCAACGTGATGGGGCTGTAGAGCTGGGCGGCGGATCCCACGTCGTCCCGAGCAGGTAGGTCGGGCTCCGCCCGACGTCGCCGGTCATCCACGATGCCGCGCTCTTGGCATCGTCGGGCTTGATAGACAACACACACTTATGCGAAGCGCAGGCGCGGCGGCTCGCGCGACTGAATCCGGGCGCAGTCAAAGATGCCCTCGACTGTGGCTTGTGCGTGACACGCGCCGTACGATACCAGCGGCCAGCACCCAGGTGTTCGGATAACGCGGCAAGTCTCGGCCTAGCAGAATTGGTTTCTGCGCCCACAGCGGGCGAGCCAAGGAGGTGGTCTTCCATGCTGAGAAACTCGATCGTTTGGATTCCTCTCGTCGTTTCCCTCATCGGCCCGGCGGGGTGCAGCCCGTCTCCTCCGCCTATGGGCCAAGCGAAGTTCAAGGAACTCGTCAGTCACTACGACGATGGGTTCAAGGTACGCCTGGCCGATGCGAACACGAAGATCGGGAAGGACATCGTCCGGTACGAGCCGATCGCTTCGAACGTGATTCCCAGGAAGACGACGATCCAGGGGACCCATCGCGAGATCGGGCGATGGGTCGGTCTCGTCGCGAAGGGCTGGTACGGCGAGAAGTATTACGAAACGGTGCGTGATCGGCTGAGGCGAAAGCCCGAGGCCGAGGGGATCAATCGTGAGATCGTCGCCATGTATGAATCGATCTTCCCGCGCTATCTCGATCTGGTTGGTGGGCTGGCCGAGGCGTTTGATTTGACGGTGGACGAGGTTGACCTGCGGTATGTGGAACACAATTTCCTTGTCGATCTGTGGGTGGGGCTCCTTCAGTACGAGCGGTTCTATGACGGGGCGTCTTTCTCCGCGATGGGGGGCGACGCGCCATCGAAATGCAGTCTGGTGTCCATCTATGAGGCCGACAAAAAGCGGCACTCGATTGGTCGGAACTTCGACGGCGGCTCGGACCGGCCTCACTTCGTGGTGAACACGGAGGTGGAGGGCGTCTACAAGACTCTGGGGAGTGCCTGCTACTTCCCGTATCACTGGATGGTGGATGGCATCAATGAGAAGGGTCTCTTCATCGGGGTGGCGACGAACGAAGCGCCTCGGGCGTACAACAAGAAGGAGCCGGAGTATCCCGATGAGCCGGCCGTCCAGGTGATCCACATGGTCCGGATTGCGTTGGAAACCTGCACGACGGTTGACGAGGCGATTGCGCGTTTTCAGTCCGTGCGCATCTGGTTCCCCGCCGAAGTGAATCACCTCTTGATTGCCGACGAATCTGGAAGTACCGCCGTCGTGGAATGGGATCTGAGTCGAGAGATGGTGGCCTTCCGCCGAACGGAACCGCGGACGATCCTGACCAACGCTGCCTACCAGAAAGGCATCAAGTACATTCGGGACCGTTGCTGGCGGTATCGAAAAGGCCAGGCGACCATGAAGTCCATGGGACAACTCGGTGGCATGGAAACGGTACACGAGGTCGCCAAGGTCATTCGACAGATGCACAAGCCCAGCCGAACCCTCTGGACGTCCTACTTTGACCTGTCCGCCCGTCGGATGGACATACGGCTACGGACAGAGGGGTTTCGGGTTCCATATACGTTCGTGCTTGAGTAGGCCGAAGCTATAAGTATCGCGGCCGAAACCGTTAGTGTTTGGCGCGCTTGTTTCGCCTAGCCGTCCCGGCGCAGGCGTCACGCGTTCAGCGGCTTGGCCACGTCCAGTCTCTCAATGGCCTCGCGCGAGGATCGGAGGTCATCGATGAAGCGATCTCTCTTTTCGCCGATGAACTGTTCAGCCCGCGAGCGGTAGTATTCGATCCCGAAAAACAGGTTGTCCGCAAACTCGCGGAAGTACTTTGGAACACGGGCGGACAGCCCAAGCGTGTAGCAGCGTAGGCTGGGCTATGGCCCACCGTTGGCTTCGGCTGCTCAGTCGGGTGCCAGGGGCAAGCGTTAGCTTGCCCGTGACCTCGGGGTTTACAACACGGGCAAACAAATCCGCTCATGCCACCCTCGAAAGGCATCAAATAGGGTGCGACGCGGCACTGGCGGGGGAAGCGAAGAAGCGGCGACTCCTTTCCCCGCGGCGGCCCACCCCGCCGCCTTGGTGTATCGACGTTCGGTGGTTTCTGGGATACTCCCGCCATGCCGACCGAGCCCCACGTACTGACATCGCCGCCGCCGACCGCTGACTCCGGACCGAGTGATGCGTTCCTGATCGCCGGCCTGATAGGTGGCGATGCCGCCGCTTTGGGCGCGCTGATCCGGCGGTACGACGGCCTCGTTCGCTACGCCATCTTCCGCCTGTCTGTTCAGGAGTGCCGGCGCGATCCCGACTGGGTGGACTCCGTCGCGTCCGCCACCTGGGCGGGGTTTGTCCGTTCGATGCAGCGCGCGGGGTCGCATCCACCCGCTTCCGCAAAGGCTTATCTGGCCCGCATCGCACACAACCAGACCATCTCGGCCCGCCGCGCCGCTTCAACCGGGGAGGCCGCCGGACTCAGTATCCACGGCGACGAAGGCTCTTTGGACATCGCCTCCGAAGCCGAAGAGCCCGTCGAGGTGCTGTCCGGGCTGGAGTCGCTCGAATCGCTGAAAGCCTGCCTGGCCAGCCTGGAGCAAGATGATCGGACCTTGGTGAGCCAGTTGCCGGCCATCACCGAGCGTCGCTGGCGGGACGCGGCCGCCGCTTTGGGGATGAGCGAATCCACCCTGCGATCCCGCTGGAAAGGGGCGCTGGGGCGGCTTCGGGCGTGCGTGGACGGGAAAACGGGAAAGAGGCTCGCGCCAGGCCGACAAACGGGCGACTAAGGTAGAGACGGGCGATTCGCGTCCGAGTATGGTGCCGCGTGCCCCATGGGTTTGGCCGTGGGAAACGCCGTCCGCAACGACAGAGCTTACGCCATGACCGACCAAGACCATCCGCTTGATCCCATCGAAAGCGCGCTGCTCGAACTCAGCCGGGCCGAGGATGCCCGCGTGTTCGAGCCCACGCCGATCGAACCGGGTGATCTCCTACGCGCCGCGCCCCAAACCGCGCTAGGCGGTTCACGCCGTTTCTGGCTTCGGGCGGCGCCCGTGGCGGCCGTGCTCATGCTGGCCGCCGGCGTCTGGAGCGCCATGTTCACCGTCACCCTCCGCGACCTGCGCGAGCAAGCCCGGATGGCCGGCAGTATCCCCGTCGATCGCGCGCTCTGGTCCAGCTTCGCCGAGTGCCTCAACGGCCCCGTCGGCGTCCCCCTATCCCCCGGCTGCGCCGGCCACGATCGCGACCGCGATGGCAACGTCGATCTCCGCGACGCCGGTGCCTTCCAACTCGCCTTTGCCGGTCCGACTCGTTAACGCCTATCTGACTGTTGGTCCTCCACCCGCTTTCCCTACCCACCTTCCGATATTTTCAGTGAGTTGCCCGTAGCCAGGTAGGGCAGGTCGTTGACCTGCCTCTACCATCCGGCTCGAAGTTGGGAGAATGTCAAATGGCGCGGCGGCGATATGGTGAAGGCAGGTGAATCACCTGCCCTACGCTCTCAACTTCATAGGAGCAACCACCGATATCGATCGTTCCCTACGAATCGCGGGGGCCGCCTCGTTCGAGGGACAAATGTCCCCGGAGCTTGGCGGCCCCTCTTTCTCCCTTCCCGATACAGGGATTCTCGACATGGTTACACTTGGCGTGCTGCTGGTGTCTTGGGTCGCTGAGGCTACTGTTGACGATAGATCGCGATCCGGGTAGTAGAGCACATGGTCGAGTTCTCGAGTTTGAGTTATGAGCGAAAGGTGACAAGGATGGTCCGTGAACAACACGAAGAGTTGAGCGAGAGTCGTAGGTTGTGCTTGGGAAGGGCTGCTTCGAGCCGAGGCGCGACCTTCAAGGAGCGGTTTCCGACCGAGGCGTGCGCGCTTCCTCACCCGTGCGGCTCGGAACAAGAGATTGGAAAACGCGCTCACATGTCGCGGGACGCCGGCGCGTTGTCATGGGTTCTGGTTGTCCTCGTAATCGCGGCGCCGTGCCAGGCGGGCGACGGTGGAAACGCACTCAAAATCGGCGAGCCCGCGCCGGCCATTGACGTCGCCAAGCTCCTGCAGGCCCCGGACGGCGCGCGTATCGACCTGCGCTCTCTGCGCGGCAAGGTGGTCGTCCTCGAGTTCTGGGCGACATGGTGCAGCGCATGCATCCCCCAGTTCCCCATCCTCGACAAGCTAAGAGCCCAGTACAAGGACAAACCGGTCGTGTTTGTCTCCATCACCGATGAGGACGAGGAGACGGTTCGCAAGTTTCTTCGCAAGACACCAATCAACGGGTGGATCGCCCTCGACCGAGACGGCGCCACGTTCGGCGCCTACCGGATAAGCGGCAGGCCGACGACGGCTATCATTGACGGGAAAGGCCGATTCGCGGGCTTCGCCATTCCATTGGTTCTGCTTGAAGAACCGCGGATTCTTCGCGACGCGCTCGCGGGCAGGCCATCGACCCTGCTTTCTGAGTATACGGAAGCGAAGACCCGAGAGCGCCCGGACCCATTCGCCGATCTGGACAGCGAACTGGGCGCTGCCCCGCCCGAATCCGTGCTCTGCCAGATCGTCATTCGCCGCGCCGGGACCAAGGATCGAAGCGCATCGGGTTGGGGCGGTCGCGGGTCATGGAGATACGACAGGACTCTCCTGGACCACATCGTTTCGGCCTACGGCTACCATACTCGCAGATCGCGGATCATCCTGGAGACTTCGTTACCCAAGGACCAGAAATACGACGTGATCGTGCGCTCCGGCAAGATGAAGAACCCGGCCATGAAGCGCGCCATTCAGAAGGCGATCGAGGGCACCTTTGATCTGACCATCACGCCGGAGACGCGGGAGATGGATGCCTACGTCTTGAGCATTGCCAAAGGCGAAACGCCGACGTTGGTTCCGTTCCCCGGCTACGCGTACTTCGACAAGGAAAGCGGACTTACCGCGCCGACCAAGGCCCTCCTGGAGCGACTGAAAGCCGGTGAACGGTTCTTTAGGTCTGCGATGCCGATCCGCGTGTTGGCGTACTCGCTGGGTGGCGTCCTCGGCCGCCCCGTCGTCATTGACGATCCGGAGAGCATGCCCGACGGGTCGTACAACTATTACTTCCCCTTTGACGAGGACAAGGAATCGCCGGAGAAGCTCATCGCGGAGTTGCGCAAGCGCTTCGGCCTCGTCCTGACGCCCGCCCGCCGCAAGGTCGATCTGCTTGTCGTGGCCAGTGCGTCCAACGACGATTGAGCGACTCGAAGGTTTGGAGCTGATCCCAATACAGCGTGTGGCACGGGCTTCCGGTGCATGAAAACACCGGCAAGATGCCGGTGCCACACCAGGCTCACCCGTTCTTCAACGCGCCCTTACGCGTCGGCCAGCTCGAAGCTCGGCACGGGTTGGCGGCCGAAGGCGAAGATCCACAGCGTCAAGAACACCGCGCCGGCGGCCAGGCCGTAGTACCACGGCTGGCCGTACACGCTGCACATGACGTCGCCCAGAACCATGGCCGCCACCGCCGTCAACAGCGCATAGGGGATCTGCGTCCAGACGTGTTCCTCGTGCCGACAACCGCAGGCGAGGGACGAGAGCACGGTCGTGTCGCTGATGGGGGAGCAATGGTCGCCGAAGACGGCACCCGCCAGCACGCTGCCGATTGAGGCGTAAAAGAGAGGCAGGGCGTCGGCCTGCGGAAGATCGACCATGATCCGCGCGCCGATGTCAACGGTCATCGGGCACAGGATGCCCATGGTTCCGTACGAGGTTCCGGTAGCGAACGAAATCATCGCCGCCGCCGCGAAGACGGCCAACGGTAGCCACTTTGGGTCGAACTGCGCCGCGTTCAACTTGGCGGCCACGACCTCGCCGAGCTGAAGCTCGCGTAGAACGCCGGAGAGCGCCCAAGCCAGGACCAGGATCACGACGGCCGGGTAGACCTTGGTCATACCGTCGAGTCCGCCGTCGAACGCGTCCTTGATGGAGCAGGCACGCGCGGCGATCGTCAGCACGATCGCCACAACCGCGGCGAAGATAGAGCCGTAGAAGATCGACAGGTACGGCCGCGCATTCCCGAAGACGTGGGCGCCCTTTTCCCACCAAGCCGTTTGACCCCATAAGCTGGCTCCGGTTGAGTCGATCGCGCTGATGCGCGTCACGGTGTCGGCGTGCGTCATGCCCGTTGCCACGAGCACGGCCACGGTCATGGCCACCAACACGAGAATGGGAACGAAGCCGAGCCACCAGCGCGGCTTGGGGCTGGAGGGGTCGAGGAGGGTATCGAGGGGGTCGCCGTCGATTTGGCTGAGTACCTTACGCTCGGACCGCCGCATGGGACCGAAGTCTCGCCCGGTAAGCGCCACGAGGAACACAAGGAACACCGCCAGAATCGGGTAGAACCGATAGGCGATGCTTTGGACGAAGGTTGACATGGCCGCAATCGTCTGGCCGTCGCTGTCGAGAAGGAAGGCCGGTACCTCTCCGCCGGCAAGGCCTTTGAGCCCCAGGTCTATGTAGCTCACTTCCGTTCCGACCCAGGTGCCGATCAGTGCGATCGAAGCTACCGGGGCGGCCGTGGAATCGACGATGTAGGCCAGCTTGGCGCGGGAAATCTTCAGGCGATCGAACACCGAACGCATGGTCGGACCGACGATCATCGTGTTGGCGTAGTCGTCGAAGAACACGACGAGACCAGCCAGCCAGGCGGTCAGCGCCCCGCGACGTCTCGATTGTGTGTTGCCGGCGATCAACCGAACCATGCCGGTCGTGCCGCCATTCACGGCGATGACCCCAACCGTAAAGCCGATTAACAGGGTGAAGAAGATGATTCTGAGATGGTCGGAATCGCTGAGGGCACCGAACACGTACTTTTCGGCCGCCAAACGAACCCCGGTGACCAGCGAGTTTGAACCTGCGAGGGGCTCGCCCGCGGCCAGGCACGGCACCATCATGAAGGCGCCGATGACGATTCCGATGACCAGCGAGGGAATCACCTGGCGCGTGATGATGGCCAGCACGATCGCCACGAGGGCTGGAAGGATCGTCCAAAGTCCGTACTTCGTCTTCGGATCGCTGACTGCGGGAGCCGGCGTCGATGTTTCGCTCGACTGACCCTGCGCGATCAGGTTCGGCGCTATGGCGGTCGATGCCAGGCGCCCGGCGGTTGTTGCGGGTGCGGCTTCCGGCGCGGCCTTTGCCTTAGTCGTGGCGGTAACCACCCAAAGGCCGGCCACCATGGCGATCGCGACCCAGCCCGCCGACCGCGTCCAACCGCCCCATCCTCCTGTTGTGGAGAGCTTCTCAATCACCACTCGCTCCTGTGTCGCGGTCCGTGCCTTATGCAGCGGCGATGGCTGACCGATGTCACCGCCCGGTGTCTCGTTCACCCTGGTCACGGCGCGCCGCGTGCTGGGTTAAAACGGAAAAGTGTACGGACTCTATCGGCAAGATCAAACAAATGCTGAGCGACCGTGCGTGCATGGGTGCATGACCGAATCGGCGGGCAGTTTTCAGAGCACCGGTAGAACCGGCTTGCCGGCGGGCGCGAGCCCTGTGACCGGTCTGGTATCGTAGAGATCCTGTGCTAGTTCGCATCGTGTCCGTGGGCTTGCGCCCACGGCTCTGATGCGGCGTGGGCCGTCAAGATGGCTTTGCGCACGGTCCGCCCAAACTGTCACGCACCCTGCGTGCCTCGCCCACGGCGTATTCCCGCGGGTGGATCGCAATATTGTCGGCGAATGTCGGAAACCGTCCAACAGTGGCGAATAAGCCCTCGAAAGTACGAATTGAGCATAAGATACAGGTGTAGCCGCGGCAGGTCGGTGAAACGTGCCGTGGCGTGTGTTTCGATTCGTGCCGGTTTGGCGCGTTGAACCTGGTGGGAAGCGTCGTGTCCTTTCAATTGGCCCAAAGTGGTCGCCCGGCGGTCGGGCTGTGGCAAGTGCCGGCGGCGCTGGCGCAGCCGAAGCGGATCCTTTCTCGCGTCGAGGATGTTCCGCTGTACGGCTGGTCACTCGTGGTGTTGCTGTTGGCCGTCACGGCCGTCGGCTACCTGACCATCGAGACGGGGCTGATCGACCGCGAAGTCGATCGCACGATTCAGGGGCAGATCGCCCAGCTCGAAAAAGAGCAGTTCGACGTCGTCGAGCGATCGACGTTGATCCGAATGATCGCGGACCTGCGAAAACAGGGCGAGTTCCTCCAGATGATGGCCAGGGTCCAGGCGGTCGTGCTTGGGCCGGTGGCGATGCTGGCGACGATCCTGATCATCCCGGCGATGTTGTACGGCATCGTTGCGTTGACCGGGAAGAAGCCCGAGTGGCACACGCTGCTCACCATCTGCGTGTTCGCCAGCTTCACGGACCTGCTTGGTTCGATCGCTCGTCTCGGGTTGATGTTGCGTTACCACACGCTCTATGTCGATACGTCCCTCGGATTGTGGGTTCGGACGATGGATTCGGGGTCGGGCGCTGACGCTCAGGCCTACGCCGCGATGGAGGGTCTGCTCACCGGCGTCGATCCCTTTCGGATTTGGTTCTGGCTGGTGGTCGCCGTCGGCTTGGGGGCGACGTCCCAACTTCGCGGTTGGAGGGCGTGGTTGCCCTGCACGATGTTCTGGTTGGTGGCCGCCCTGGTGCGAGCCGGCGGCGCCGCGGCGGCGGTGGGCGCGATGACGGGGGCCGCGGGGGGCTCCGGTGTCAAGGTGATCATCAACTGAGGTCTTTGTTCGCATAACGAACCAGGCATCGAAGTGCTGTTGAAGAGGATTAGATAATGAAGAGCGTAATTGGGTTGATCTTGCTGGCGGCCGCGGTGGTGGGCGCGTATGTGCTCAACGACATCACCCGGACCGAGGACGGGAAGAGTCGTCTCCACGTCGCCGAGGCGCTGGCGATCTCCGTCAAGGTTGAGTCGCCGGAGCGGCGTTGCATCATCCGCACGGTTCAGGCCCCCGGCGAGGTCGAGGCTTTTTCCGAGATCGACATCAGCGCCGAGGTGGTGGCCAAGATTCTCGAGCTGCCGATTGAGGAAGGGGATCAAGTCGAGGCGGGCGACCTGCTCTGCCGTCTCGACGATGCCGTCTACCGCTCGCGGATTCGCTCGGCAAAAGCGAACATCGCCAAACTCGAGGCGATCATCGTGCAGACCGAGGCGGACATGAACAAGGCCGAGCGAGACTACCGTCGTCAACTTCGCCTCGCCGAGGAAAACGCGACGTCGGCAAACGAGCTGGCAGACTACCGCACGGCGCACATTCGGGCCGGCGCCGCGGTGGAGGTTCGCAAGCAAGAGTTGATCGAGGCGCACGCCATGTTGGAACAGGCGACGGAGGACATCGAGAAGACGGTCATGACCTCGCCGATCGACGGCGTGGTCTCGCAGCTTTTCGCGAAGGAGGGCGAGGTGGTCGTCATGGGGACGATGAACAACGCCGGCACGCGGCTGATGGTCATCAGCGACCTATCGAAGATGCAGGTTCGTTGCAAGGTCGATGAGAGCGACGCCGCCCTGGTCGAGACGGGGCAGTTGGCGCGTATCTACCTACAGTCGGACAGCCAAACGAGCATCGCCGCGCACGTGCTCCGCGTCGGCATCAAAGGAACCAAACCCACCGGACGTGACGTGGTCACCTTCGAAACGTTGGTTCTGGTCGATGAGAGCGACAGTCGCGTAAAACCCGGCATGACCGCGAGCGTCGAGATCGAGGTCGGCCGAAGTGATGAGGCGGTCGTGGTTCCCGTGCAGGCGGTCGTACACCGCAAGCGCCGCGACGTTCCCGCTGCGCTCCTTAGGGAGGTTGACGCGTCGCGCATCGACAAGCGGTCGGGCAAGGCTCGCGGGGCGGAGTACCTGACCATCGTCTTTAGCATCGAAGATGAGGTGGCCCGTCCCCGGTTGGTCACGACCGGCATCACCGACGCGGTCGGCGTGGAGATTCTGCGGGGTATCTCGATCGGGGATACCGTCGTGATCGGTCCGTTCCGTAGCCTGGATCAACTGACCGACGGAGCGACGGTGAGCATCGAGGGAACGCAGTCCGACGACACGGAGGCTCCCGACGCCGTGGATGCTAGCGAAGCGCGTGTGTCGGCGGAGGATCGTTGATGGTCGAGTCCGTCCCCACGTCCGCAACCCCGGTGATCGAGCTGGTTGATCTTCACAAGGTCTATCGCGTCGGTACGGAGTTGGTCCACGCCTTGCGCGGTACCTCGCTGAAGATTCGCCGCAACGAATTCGTGGCGATCATGGGTCCATCCGGCTCCGGCAAGAGCACGATGATGAACGTGTTGGGCTGCCTGGATATTCCCACGAGCGGGGAATATCTTCTTCGGGGACAGAATGTCGCTCAGTTGTCACAGTCGAAGCTGGCGCGCATTCGCGGCCGGCAGATCGGCTTCGTCTTTCAATCGTTTGAGCTTCTCTCGCGCACGACGGCGCTGAAAAACGTCGAGCTTCCGCTGACCTACAGCCGGGTACCGCACCGCAAGAAACGGGCGCTCGAGGCGCTGGAGCGCGTGAGCTTGCTCGACCGCGCCCACCACCATCCCAACCAGTTGTCCGGAGGTCAAAAGCAGCGCGTCGCCATCGCGCGGGCGCTTGCCCAACAGCCGGACATCATCCTGGCCGACGAACCGACCGGGAACCTCGACAGCGTCACCGGCGAGGAGATCATGGACATCTTCGATTCGCTGCACGACGAGGGACAAACGATCATCATCGTGACGCACGAGGACCACATCGCCCAACGATGCCATCGCATCATCAAGCTGATGGACGGGCAGATCGTGGTGGATGCACCGACGGAACGGGGCGCCGGCCGAGTGCCGCCGGCGCCGCTCGCCTCACCGGATCCTGCGGGGGTCGCCTCGTCATGACCGCTCTGCGTGGCATTGTCGGCGTCGTCCTGTTCGTGCCGAATCAGATCACCGCGCTGGCGATCAACGTGGTCACGGCCTTCGTGCAGATTTGGGCCAACAAGGTTCGATCGCTGCTGACGGTCCTGGGGATTATCATCGCCGTCACGTCGATTATCACCGTGGTTTCCTTCGTACAGGGTTTCGGCGACTACGTGACCGATTTTCTTCGCGGTTTGGGCACGAATCTGATGGTGGTCTATCCAGAGCGCGTTCGCGGACCTCGGGGCGAGTTCCTGCGCCGCGCCGAGATGAACGTTGAGGATGTCGGCGCGGTCGATATCTATGCCTCCGCGGTCAAGCGCACCGCTCCGCGGATCGAGGCGCGGGCGACGATTGAGTATGGGCGGCAGCAACTCACCGGTGTGCGTCTGATGTGCTCAAGCGAACTCTTCCAGCCGATCCGCAATTTCTATGTCGATAAGGGGCGCTTTTTCGGCGCAATGGACGTGGAGAACGCCTCGCCGGTGTGCGTGGTGGGGCGGGAGATTCTTCGCAAGCTGGAGTGTGATGAGGGCGTTGTCGGTGATTACATCCACATCGACGGGCAGCGGTTCCAGGTGATCGGGCTGCTCGAGTCCAAGGGTAGCTTCATGGGCGAGAATCAGGATGAACTCACCATCATTCCCTGGACGGTCGGCTTGAAGATGTATCCCTACGCCAAGAACTATATGGCGTTTTTCGTCGAGGCGGATGGCGAGGAGCAGATTCCCGAGGCCGAGGGCCAGATTGCGCGCATCTTGCGACAGCGCCATGGCACCAAGCCGGGCCAGCAGAACGATTTCGGCATCTTCAAGCAGGACCAAATCCTGCAGGAATTCGGCAAGATGAAGTTGGTCGCCACGAGTGTGCTCTCGGGGATTGTCAGTATCTCGCTGCTGGTCGGGGGCATCGGCATCATGAACGTCATGCTGGTGTCGGTGACCGAGCGGACGCGCGAGATCGGCCTGAGAAAGAGCGTCGGTGCCCGCCGGCGCGACATCCTCTTGCAGTTTCTCACCGAGGCCGTGGTGCTCAGCACGGTGGGCGGGCTGATCGGCATCGCCTTTGGTTATGGAATTGGATTTATGGCCTCGATGCATCCGGACATGGTGACCGTGAAGGTTCCGCTTTGGTCGGTGGCGCTGGCGCTGGGTTTTTCGGCCAGCGTGGGGATCTTCTTCGGCATCGTCCCGGCGTTCAAGGCCGCGATCGTTCATCCCATCGATGCCTTGCGGCACGAGTAGGTCGTTTGTCGGATTGGGCAACGCGAGTAGGGTGCGTCCCGGACGCACCCTACGCAGTCAGCTCCCGATGCCCAGGTCGGCCTTGGTGAACAGTGAATCGAAAACGAACCCCGCGCCTTCGATGTTCTCCCGCGCTCCCTCCTGACGGTCGATGACGCAAACGATTCGCTCCACCTTCGCGCCGATGCCCTGGATCAGCTTGGCCGCCTCGAGCACCTGACCGCCGGTGGTGGCGATGTCCTCGACCACCAGCACGCGATCGGCATCGGTCATCTTTCCCTCGAACGGTTTCGAGGTGCCGTACTCTTTCTTCGCGTTGCGGATAATGACGAACGGCTTGCCCGAGACCATCGAGGCGGCCGCCGCCAGCGAGACGCCGCCCAGCTCGGCCCCGGCGATGAGCGTGGTGGCGCCGCCCACGTACCCGGCGAACATCTCGCCGAGTGCCTTGAGGATGTCAGGCTGGGTCTCGAAGAGGTACTTGTCGAGGTAGTATTTGCTCTTGCGCCCGGAGCGCAGCGTAAAATCACCTTCGAGGTAGGCCGCGGCTCGGATGCGCTTCGCTAGTTCGTTTCGTTCCATGGCTTCATCCTTGGGAGTCGGGCAGTCATCGACCCGCTCACTGAGAGTGTTTGGAAGCAGTCCTCTTTCGATTCACGCCGGTCGCGAAGTGGTGTGACCTTCCCGAAAAAACCGCTCCCTGACGGTCGCGGCTCGGATGGAAGAACGCGCTTCCGAACAACTCGAACCGAGCACGCTCTTGAACCACTCGTTGAACCGCGGGTGTCTGCCCCCGCGGGGATTCTTGTCCATGCCCCACGCGATCAAACCGACAGCTCACTTTCCGCCGCCAACGACTTTCGGTATCGGCGACGGATGGGCGTTACGAACTCTTTGACAAACTCGTCCACCTGCTGCGGCGCGCGGCCGACGTACCGCCGGGCGTCGGTGGCCGTCTTGAGGTTGATGCCGGCAAACGCGGCGTCGCCCGCAAGACGGTCCAGCAGGTCGTTGTCTTTTCCCTCGATCTTGACCCGTGCGCCGGCCGCTTGGGCGTGTTGGCGAATCCGTTCGTGAAGCGCCTGGCGATCCCCGCCGGCCGCGGTAGCCGCCATGAGGATGTTCTCGCTGGCCATGAACGGCAACTCGGCGCTGAGATGGGCCTCGATCACCTTGGGATAGACCACCAGGCCGGTCGCCACGTTGGTTACCAGACGGAGCATGCCATCGGTAGCCAGGAACGCCTCCGGGATGGTGATCCGTTTGTTGGATGAGTCATCCAGGGTGCGTTCGAACCACTGCTCGGCCGCCGTTTGTAGCGGCGACTGCACGAGCGAGAGCACGAACCTCGCCAGCCCCGTCGCTCGCTCGCAGCGCATGGGGTTGCGCTTGTAGGGCATCGCGCTGGACCCTACCTGTTTCTTCTCGAATGGCTCCTCCATCTCCTTGAGGTTCGCCAGCAGACGCACGTCGTTGGCGAACTTGTGCACGCTGGCTGCGACGCCGCCGAGTGCGGACACCACCTGTGCATCGACCTTGCGCGAGTAGGTCTGCCCGGTGATTGGCTCAACGCGGTTAAAAGCGAGCTGCCTGGCGACGTCCGCCTCCAGCTTGCGGACCTTGGCGTGGTTCCCGCCGAGCAACGACAGGAAGCTTGCCTGGGTGCCGGTCGTACCCTTCACGCCGCGAAATCGCAGTTCGCCCAGCCGGTGTTCGAGGTCGTCCAGGTCACGGACGAAGTCGTAGCACCACAGCGCCGCCCGCTTACCCACCGTGGTGACCTGAGCCGGCTGATAGTGTGTGTAGCCCAGCGTCGGAAGACTCCGGTGCTTCTTGGCGAAGCGAGCCAGCGCGTCGATCGCGCCGCCGAGCCATTCGGCGATTCGATGGAGCGCTTCGCGCATGATGATCAGGTCGGCATTATCAACAATGAACGCGCTGGTGGCGCCCAGGTGCAGGATTCCGCGGGCGTTGGGTGCGACATCGCCCCAGGCGTGCAGATGGGCCATGACGTCGTGCCGGAGGCGCTTTTCGTGTCGGGCGGCCGCCGCGAAGTCGATCGTGTCGAGTGTGCGTTTCAGCGCGTTGATCTGGCGCGCCGTGATGTTCAGTCCCGCCCGCCGCTGGGCCTCAGCCAGCGCCAGCCACAGCCTGCGCCAGGTGACGATGCGATGGCGCGGAGAGAACAGTTCGCTCATCGCCGTCGATGCATACCGTGTGACAAGCGGAGATTCGTACGTGTCGTGCCTGGCCATCAATTCCGTCGGCTGCGTTCTTAAGCAGGGGCTGACCGCCGGCCCCCGTTGAGGTTAAGGTATTGTACTCAATTGACGCTGTCGGGCTAGAGCCGTCGAAGGGCACGGTCCCGTGGCTTGAGCGCTTGTCCATCGGGCGCGGACGCATTGCGCATTGCGTGATGCGCTCGGAAAGGGAGTAGGCCATGTGTCTTCACGTGAAGCGAGCTGTACCAGTGATGTCGTTTGGATGGTTGTTGCCGGCGTTGCTGGTCGTCGGATGTACGGTCCCCGCGTCGCAGACGCCGGACCCGGACGCGACGATGGACCCCGACCCGGTGGACGAACTCCGTCCGCGGGTACTCATCGAGACCAACCTGGGCAACATCACGATCGAGCTGAATCGTGAGGCCGCGCCGCTGCACACCGAAAACTTCCTCGCCTACGTCGATGAGGGCTTCTACGACGGTGTTCTTTTTCACAGGGTGGTGTGCTCGCCGAACGTCGTAACGGGTGGGTGCGATCCGTTCGTCATCCAAGGGGGTGGCATCGTTCGCACGGACGGACAACTGACGTTGAAGCCGCCGACGCGCGACCCGGTCATGTCTGAAGCCGGCAACGGATTGAGCAACGCAACCGTAAACTCCGTGTCGCTGGCGCTTTCCGGAAGTGATGTCAACTCCGGAACCTCGCAGTTTTTCATCAACCTTCGGGACAACAGCTTCCTCGACGACGCGGGCTTCACCGTCTTCGGGCAGGTGATTTCGGGGATGGATATCCTGGACGCGATGCTCGACGTCCAGACGCAACTCAACCTCTTTGCCCCGCCGGGTGAAGCGTCGCTTCCAGTTGAAGACATCGTGATGCAGCGCGTCGCCCGGGTCGCCCCCTGACGCCTCCGGGGGGACGAATCCGTCGAATCAGAGCCGCAGGCGCCAGCCTGCGGACCGCGGCGCCGGGATGTCAACGGGCTCGCGCCCGGTTCTCTGAGTAGCAAGAAGGGGGTGCATGACCGAATCGGCGGGCAGTTTTCAGAGCACGGGGCGCGAGCCCCGTGACCGGTCTGGTATCGTAGAAGCCCCATGCTTGTTCACATCGTGTCCGAGGGCTTGCGCCCACGGCTCTGACCCGGCGTGCCGCCCTCAAGATGGCCTTGCACGCCCCGCCAAGACTGTCACACGCCCGCAAGAAGGTGCGTCCGGGACGCACCCTACCGGGCAGTCGCCAAGCGGCGTACAATGATAGAGTGCATGGCTGGACGCGGGGTGGTCGATGTTGTGGACGTCAATCGACCCGTGTGGCGAAAACGAACCTAGAGCGACTCCGACATGAAGTACGAAGCCCCCAGCGCAACCCTTCAAGACCTTACCGCCCGAATCATCGCCATTCGGGACTCTCTTTGACTTTCCGACCAAGGTGGCGGCCCTCGAAGCGGTCGAGGGCGAGATGGCCGCCTCCAACTTCTGGGATAACCCCGAGGCCGCCCAGCAAACCGTCGGTCGATTCAAGGCCTTAAAGGCCGTCGTCGATCCCGTGCGCAGTGCGCTCACCCGGCGCGACGACCTGGGGGCCATGCTCGAGCTGCTTGCCGACGAGGACGACCCCGAGGTCAGCGCCGAGGTGGATGAGGGGCTCACCAAGATGGTCGCCGAGGTGGAGCGGATCGAGCTGTTGACCCTTCTGTCGGGTCCCAACGACGCGCGCAACTGTTTCTTCAACATCCAGGCGGGTACCGGCGGGGCCGACGCCTGCGACTGGGCCGAGATGCTTCTGCGGCTCTACCTTCGCTACTTCGAGCGTGGCGGTTACGACGTGGAGGAGTTGGCCCTGCGGCACGGCGAGGAGGCCGGCATCCAGTCGTGCAGCCTGCTGGTCAAAGGGCCCCACGCCTTCGGCTACCTCTCGTGCGAAACGGGCGTTCACCGCCTGGTTCGCATCTCGCCGTTCAGCGCACAGGGCAAGCGCGAGACGAGCTTTGCCTCGGTGGATGTCCAGCCGGAGATGGAGGACATCGATATCGAGATCGACTGGGACGTCGAGGTGCGCGAGGACACCTACCGAGCCAGCGGCAAAGGCGGCCAGCACGTCAACAAGACTTCGTCGGCCGTCAGGCTGACCCACCTGGAAACAAGCATCGTTGCGCAGTGTCAGAGTGAACGATCACAGCACAAAAACCGTGCCACCGCGCGGCGCATGCTGCTGTCGCGTCTCTATCAGGTGGAGCAGGCCAAGCGCGACAGCGAACTGTCGAAGCTCTACAGCGAAAAGGGTCAGATCGGCTGGGGTAACTCGATCCGCAGCTATTTCCTCTACCCCGAGCAGCGAGTCAAGGACGCGCGAACCGGCGAAACCACGGCCGACACCCAGGGCGTGCTCGATGGAGATATCCAACGCTTCCTTGACGCGGAGCTTCGGCGGCGGACCGCGGCGCGGCATAAGTAGCCGGCGTTTTTGCGGCCTGTCGATCGCGCCGCTATGATCTTGCGGTCGCCGGCCCCCTGTAGCGGTCGGCCTTAGCGCTCCACGACGGCGAGTGACCCTTGTGACATTGGACGAATGCCAGGAATTGCCGAATCAATCCCGGTGGACGCGGCAGCGAGCATCAAAGCTGTTGGTCGTGGGGGCGCTCCTCTCTGGAGGAACGCTCTGCGGAACCGTGTTCCTTGCGGTGGGTGCGTCGTTCACCGCGGGCGGCCTGCCCGTGCCGCCGTATTGGCTTCAACTGGTGCTGATCAGCACGGTGCTTCTCGCCTTTTTCGTGGGGGTCGCCCTGCTGTTCGCCGGGCTGGTCGGCTGCGCACTGTTGCCCTGCGCCCAGCGCGATCGGGAGGGCGCCTGTTCAACATGCGGCTACGACCTTCGAGGCCTGCCGGACCCGCGTTGTCCGGAATGTGGCACCGAATGCAGCCGCGCCGACCTGGAGGCCGCGGGGCAGCACTAGTGCATCGTCACGCGTAAACTTGCGGGTTGGGTGGCCCGTGGCTTTAGCCGTGGGGGACGCGAATCCGGAGACCATTCGAGTCCCCCACCTCTAAAGAGGTGGGCCACCCACCGAGCAAACCCGCAGATTCAAGGTTGACCAGATACTAGTAGCGCGCACGCCGCCTGTCGTTTAGCAAAATCCCATCCAAAGGTGGGATTGCGGCCGGGCACTTCGCACCCGTACCATGTCTTCCGAAGTCGCGGCCCCGACCAGGCGTGTGAAACGACGCCAACGCGGTGACCGCGAACGCAAAGGCCTACGGCTCAAGTACCGCCCTGGACGGCGGCCGCGACGGCCGCTCGGTTGGGCAGATCCGTCTTCACCAGGATGCGATGCATGTGGTCTTTGACCGTCGGGAGTGAGATGAAAAGCCGTTTGGCGATCTGCTTGTTGCTCAGCCCTTCCGCCACCAGGGCCGCCACTTCGCGCTCGCGCTTGGAAAGCACGACCAGGCAGGGAGCCTCCCGCCGCTCGGCGGGCATGCGAAGCACCACCATCGGAGCGCCCAGGGCTTCGGTCGCCTGGAAGTCCACCGTGACGCCGGCATCGAGTTGTACGTCGCGAGCCAACTCGACCAGCTTTTCTATCGGTACGGCTCGGCCGTTGCCGTCGTGCATTGATTGGACCAAGGCGCGGAGCCGCGCAAGGGTGGTCGAATCGAGCGTAGGAAAATGTCCGGGCATTGGCAGCGTTTCCAATGCCCATCTTACCAGAAAGGAACACAACCATGCCAGTGAGTGAACAGGACCGAAGCGTCGTGGAAGCGATGTTCAAGGCGATGCAGGCGGGGGCGTCCGGTGAACGGGACATGATGGCCCTCTTTTCCGACGACGCCGTTTTTATCGAACCCTTTACCGGAACGCCCATTACGCACACGGGCAAGTCGGCCATCCGCGAGAGCTTCCTCGGCATGTGGAAGGAACCGGCTCCCGACCTCAAGCTGATGGTCGATCGCGTCGATCTCGACGGCGACCACATCCGGGCGGACTGGACATGCACGTCGCCGGTCTTCCCGAGCCCGATGCGCGGGCACGATCTGTTCACGATCGCCGACGGCAAGATCACCCGGCTCGAGATCATCGTCACCGACATGCCGCCGATGGGTCCGCCGCGGTAGGGGGCTACTGGGTTCTTTGGCGAACTGGATACGATCGATTGCCAGGAGGAACATCATGATCGCCACGACCATCACGCGACGCCACATGCGTGTCACCGTCTCGGCAGCGGCTGTTCTGCTGGCCACAACCGCCTATGCCGTCCAGCAGCGACGGGGGGCTAGTCGAGAGGCTTCAGACCCGTGGGCGCCCATCAACTTCCTGGTGGGTTCCTGGGAGGGCACCGGTTCGGGTCAGCCGGGGGAATCACGCATCGAACGACACTATGAACGGGTTCTTCAAGATCAGTTCATCCACGGCACCAACCGGTCCGTCTTCGATCCGCAGAAAGCCAACCCCTCCGGCGAGGTTCACGAGGACTGGTCCATGTTCAGCTTCGACCGCTCGCGAAAGCGGATCGTCCTGCGGCAGTTCCACACCGAGGGGTACATCACCCAATACGTCCTGTCGGATGTCCGCGACGGCGGCAAGACCCTCGTGTTCGAGACCGAGGCCATCGAGAACGGCATGCCGCGCATGAAGGCGCGCTACATCTATAACCTGCTCAGCAACGACGAGTTCACCGAGAGCTTCGAGTTGGCCATGTCCGGTGGCGCGCTCAAGCCCTGCGTGACGACGCACATGATGCGGAAGAAGTGACGCGGTCGCGGCGGGTGGCGCCGACCCGCAACCGCTTGTCCCTGTCAGCGATCGACTTGCGGAAGGGTGTCAACGCGCGCAGAACCCCGCGGTTCGCGGCTACTTCGGCGCTGCGATGTTCTCGCGCTCGTGCCGATGGCCGGCAGGGTCGCGAGGCCGATGCGATGTCGTTCGCGGTGGGCGCTCCATCAGGAAGCACACGCGGTCGAGATCGCGCGGGTTGACCGTGCGTTTGAGAATCTCTTTGGCCTGACGCAGGTCGGTTCGCCGGGTCAGGTGCGTCAGGATGATCGAGGCGTTGGGGATGGCCTCGAGAACTCTCGGCAGGTCCCTGACGTGAATGTGCCGGCCCGCCCGTGCCCGCGTAATGTGCTCTCGCTCGAAGAACGTACATTCCACCAGGACCACGCGGCTCGTTCGAACGAAGTCGTGTTCCAGGAAGGCTCCGATGGCCGTGTCCCCGGTGTTGGTGATCAGCGGAGCCTCGATTCGCGCCACGATCTCCACACCTTGCTTCTTGAGTTCCACGAGATGCGGCCCGGATTTTCCGTGGAACTCTGCTTTGAGTTTGTGGCGTACCTCAATCAGCGTGTACCCCAGTGCGCAGGCCCCGTGGTTGACGTCAAACGGCCGGATCAGCAGGTTGCGGCGGATGGACACGTCCTCCAGCGGCTCGACGGCGCAGAGGTCCATCGGCGAGTGGTGCCCCTCGATGTCGGCCCACACGCCCATCAGGGCTTGAATCGGCTGCGCCAACCCGCGATGGACGATCACCCGCCCCGTGGGGTTGCCCACGAACGCCCGCTGTGAAAAGTAGTACGCCAGACCGGCTGCGTGGTCCATGTGCCCGTGGGTCAGGCAGATCGTGTCGATGGAGATGACCTCGCGCGGTGCCCGGCCGATGTCAAAGCAGACGTTGTACTCGGGCGCGGCGATGACGGTCTCCTCGCCGGCCAGCGAGAATCCTTCAATCCGAATGCCTGCGACATCTTTTCGTATTAGCCGTGCCATGGTTCGATCCGCCCCGAAAACCGGGCCTCGTCCGTGCGACGTCGGCCGTTCAGCCTTGTTCCGCCGGACCGACCAGCTTAGGCGATTTGACACGCTACATCCAGGGGTTGTACGCTTCGGGCTGTCGATGTGTAGAGGCCGTGGGCGTCGTAACGGACCTGTTGTCGGCCCGCATCGAGTTCGTCCCTTCGCACTGATACGTCATGCTCTGTCCCTCGTGCAAGGCCAATGACAACAAGGTGGTTGACTCTCGGGTCACCGAAGGCGGCCTGGCCGTCCGGCGGCGCCGCGAGTGCCTCGTCTGCAACCGCCGCTTCACCACCAAGGAGCGCCTCGAAGAGGAGCTTCGCCTCACCGCCATCAAAACCAACCAGCAGCGCGTGCCCTACGAGCGCGAGAAGATCCTCCACGGCGCGGAACGGGCGTGCTACAAGCTGGACGTCTCCGAGGATCAGCTCCAGCAACTCGTCGATCGCGTCGAGGAAGACCTGTTCGCCAACCACGACCGCGAAGTGACCACCGAACAGATCGGCCAATACGTCGGCCTGCAGCTTCGCCGCCTGAACCAGGTCGCCTACGTTCGCTTCATGAGCGTACACCGCAAGTACGCAACCATCGACGAGTTCATCGAGGAGATCGGCGACATACGCGTTCGCGCCGCGCAGGACAATCCGTCACAGAAATCACTTTTCTGATGCCGTTTCCAAGAAGGTTGGCCGGGTGGCATGGTCCACGCTTGCGTGGCCATGCGACCGCGTAGGTCGGGCTCGGCCCGACGTCTTCGGAGTTTCCGTCGGGCGGAGCCCGACCTACTCGACCGCGAATCGAATGGTTGTTGCTACTACGCTCCAGGTTGGCCTTTTATGACCCCTTACTCCATCCTTGATACTGGCGACATTGAATCGTGGCTCAGGGCTGAGGTGACCTGGCCGGAGGGCGTGTCCATGCACGGCCTGCGCGTCAGCCGGCTCTGGCCGAACAAGCACGGGGCCGTCACGTTCGAGCTTGCCGTCGATCTCCAAGTGTTACAGGAGATGACCACGCACGTGATTCAGGGCGGGGTCTTGGGTCGAATCAAGTGCTCGTCGCCGAATCGCGAAGCGAGCCTCGATTCGGGCTGGATCATGAATCTCAGTCTGTCCAACACGGAGTTGGGCATCAGCCTGCTCTCGCCCGATCGTGATCCGCGCTTGTCGCTCATCCATGCCGGGGACCATGATTCCGCACTGCCGGAGTTGCTTCGCGGCACGAAGGCGGCGGAGTTTCTTGGCCTGGCAGACGATGGCCATGACCTTCACCAACGGTTGGTCGCATACCGAATCGCCAAGCGCTGCGTCTTCCGGCTGACCAACCAGGCACGCGAAGGCACGCGGTCCGCCTTTCTAAAAAGCTTCCGGCGGATGCCGACCGAGGAGCTTCTTCAAAACTATCGATCGCTTGGCTCATACCTTCAGGATCGTTCCGGCGGAACCATCCTTGCTCCGGCGCTTCTCGATCATCTGCCGGACGCCCGGGTCCTGATCTTCGAAGGCGCGGACGCATCGGCCCGGCACCTCACGACGCACGCAGACGATCTGTCCCTCGCGGCCCGCGTGCTCGCCCTGATCCATGCCAGTCAAATGGCATCCAGTCGGTCTCACAGCGCGGAAGAGGAACTCGAAATTGCCCGACGGTGGCTGCCGATACTCGAGGGCTCCGACCGGCAGCACCATGAGCGTTTGCTCGCCCTTGTCCAACAGCTTACCGAGTTGCACGAGGGCATGACGTCGAGAGCGTGTTGCCTGCTACATCGCGATTTCTATCGCGCGCAAGTGCTTCGCCAGGATGACAAGACCTGGATCGTCGATCTCGACACCATGAGCGTGGGACATCCGGAAGTGGACATCGCCACCTTCTCCGCTCATTTGTTGCTCGACGCGATTGTCGGCGGCTCGACCGACGACGCGGCCCATGCACTCGTGCGAACCTTCGTGGAAGCATACAAGAATCACGGCGGGCGACCGTCGCGCGATCAGTTGCGTTTCTACATCACGTCCGCAACGGCGCGGTTGGCCGCGATACACGCAACCCGCGGCCTGGATCGCCAGCGCGTTGCCCGGCTATGGCGAATGGCCGAGACGGTTTCGTCCTGGTCGTAGAACGCCTTCCGCGGATTCCAGGGCCATGATCCCGCCCTCCGGCCCTAACCGCCTGCACCACTGCAAGACGGCGTCGCCCAGCGAGAATCGGAGGGGGGTTGCATTAATTCACAGGCTTTACTATTATGGATGAGGTCGTCGTTGCGCCGGCCGCGTCGCGGCGTAAAGTCGATCTGTCCGTGCATGATCGAGCCGTCTTTAATTTGAGCCAAGCTGGGAGTTGTCTCGATGGACCTGGACGGTCCGGTTGGCAACATGTGTTGGATTCAAGAGGTGGAACGCAGCGACGTTCGCCACCCGGCGGGCGCGATGCCAGGAGCCATGCAATGAAACAAAACGGTCTTGGAAAAGTGACCATCGCGATCATTTTGGGCGTTTTCTTGGTACTCTCGACAACGGTCAATCTGGGCATAATGTTTGCAAGCCCGCCGCCCCGCGACGCGGCGCAGAGTTCCGCATCACCCGATCAGAGCGGTGTCGCCAGAATTGGCGCGGATGAGGAACTGGCCTACCTGCTTGTCAAGCTCGAACTTCAGACCCGAAGCGAGATGGCCGGTCACTTCGGCCGGCCGCAGTCACCCGTCCCGGGTGTAAACAAGCTGTATCAACGGCTCTTGGTCAAGAACCTCATCCTGCCCGCAGCGGTGGCCGACCGAGTCTTCTCAGAAACCGTACCGGCGGCAACGGGTGGACGAGCATGGGTGAAGATGGTCGTGGATGAACCGCGCAACCCGCACAATCGCGCCGACGACGTGTCCCTCGAGTTACTGGCCGAGCTGCGGCAGGGAGTATCCACGGCCCAGCGCACCACGAGCGAAGCGTTCTATTACGCCGAGCCCATCAAATCGAAGGCGGCCTGCTTGTACTGCCATGGCGAGCCCAAAGGCGCGCCCGATCCGTTCTTTGCCGAATACACTAAAGAGGGCTGGCGCGAGGGCGAGATCATCGGGGCGGTTGTGTCTCGCGTTGCGCCCCAGCCACGTACCCATGAACGGGCCGTCGGTCGTCAGTAGCCTGGTCGATGGGGTTCACCCGAGATCGGCACGCTGAACGGCGGTCCATCGTCTTAGGCTCAAGCCGGTGTCGTGACAGGTTTGTCCTCCGCTCGCTTCGGGCCGCCCGGCCGCGAGACGTCGCTGTGGAGCCCAAATATTCAAGTCGTTTGGCCGAATCCACAAGGATATGACCGAATCGTGCAGGTCGGATGGCTTTTCCACTCAACCAAAGAAGGTCGCTCTCGAAGCGTCCAGCCGGAAAGAGGAATCGACGAATGAGAACGATGATTCAACTCAGCGTTATCACTGGAGTCTTGGCGCTTGGCCTGATGCCGTCGGCCGCGATGTCGGATCAGACGACCACCTACCGCGGGGTCTTGATGCCCGCGGAGGGTTTTGAACACATTCCTAACGGCGGTACGGCCATCCATATCACCGTGGCAGAGAGTGCCGACGGAACGCTTACCGGGCGACTCCGAGCGATGGGCGTCGACGCGCCGCTGTCGCGGGTTGAGCGAATGGGCGATACGATCGTCTTGAGCGGGAGCATCGGGGAAATGCCGGTGACCGCCGAGCTGAAACCGGATGGACTCGAGCTGCACGGAACGGTGAGCGCGATGGAGTTCGTGTTCCCCGTGGTGCCCATGCCCGAGGACTGGATTCCGCGGCCGCGAAAACCGTTCAGGTTGATCACCAAGGAGGACTGGCTGGCGGACCTGGACTATCTGGCCGATGCCCTGCCGAGAAACCACCGTGACTGGCACTCGCTGATCCGCAAACGCGCCTGGCGGAAGGCGGTGAAAGATGCGAGGAAAGTGATTTTGAGCGGTACCAGCGAGGCGGCGTTCGTTGCCCTCGTTGAGCTGATCGCCGCGGGACGCGATCCCCACACGTGGCTCCCGTTTATCGAACGGGGCACATTCAAATCAGTACCAGTGCGGATGCGGTGGTTGCCGGACGGGCTCTTTGTTACCGCTGCCCCGAGCGGCTACAAGGACATCATCGGAGGGCGCGTTACGCAGGTCGGAAACGTTGCCGCCGAGGCGGCCCTCGAGCGCTTGGCCCGTCTCGTAGCATTTGACAATCCGCAGTGGAAGCGATGGATGGTCGGCAAGCTGGTGCCGATCCCGCGACTGCTTCACACGGTGGGGCTCTCCGACACTCCGGAGACGTTGGAACTTGTCGTTCGCGGCCACGATGGAAAAGACCGGAAGGTCAGCATCGCTAGAGGCGGTTCGCGCAAGGTGACGAGTTGGCAAGAGGTTGCGGGCGTCGAGACCCCGCTTTGGCTGACGCAGAACGACAAGCCGTACTGGTTCACGTCGATCGACAACAACGCGGCCGTGTATGTCGCGTACAATAGCTGCATGCCTGATCCCACACGGCCATTCTCGGAGTTCACCAACGACATTATGTCGAAGCTAAAGCGAGGCGGTGCGGGACGGGTCATCATTGATCTGCGCAACAACCCGGGCGGCAATTCGAACGTAATCTTTCCGCTTCTTGCCGCCCTTGCCGAGCACAAGGTCATCAACCAACCCGACCGCCTTTTCGTTCTGATCGGTCCGGGCACGTTTTCCTCCGCCATGGACAACGCGATCCGGTTTCGGACGACCACGCGCGCGACCCTGGTGGGCGAGCCGACGGGCGGGAAGCCGAATCAGTTCGGCAACATTTCCCAGCGCTACCTTCCGAAATCCGGGTTCGGTTTTCCCGTTTCGACCAAATACTATGAGTTCGATCCCTCCGACCCGCCAAGCGTCGCGCCGGATGTTCAGGTGGTGTTGAAGTCGGCCGATTTCTTCGCCGGTCGAGACCCGGTCATGGAAAAGGTGCGGTCCATACCGATCAAGTCGCCTGGGTGGTGATGATCTCACGCTCGCCGCGGGCATCAGCCTGACATCGGCACGCTGGATGACGAGTCCTCGGGCGCGGCCCGGTTTATCTCGCTTGGAAGGTCTTGGATCGCGCGTGCGTGGCGCTGCGGCGCACGTGCCATTGAATTCCGCGGAAGTGCGAGTTGCGCAGGCCGGCGAGAATCGGGTCAGAAGCGTCGGATCCCACCCCAAAACGGTCGCGGGCGGGATCGAAGTCGAAGGTGGATGTGAGGCCCTGGATTCGGACCATGAACCACCGGCGCAGGGTTCGATCGCGACCCTTGGGAATCAAGAGCTCGCCTGTGTAACCCATCTCCTGTAGCGGCTCCCCGGATGTTTCGCGGGATCCCAATTCGGCGAAGAGGTCTGGGGCGGACTGCCCTCCCAAACGGATCGTGGCAGGGCTTGCCAACTCCACGTGTAGGTCGGCGCGGAATCGATAGGGGGTGTGGAACCACCAACGCTCGACACCGGCGAAGAAACGCGACGAATTGAACGATCCGGCGAGAAACAGACTCGTCTCCGCCTGATCCTCACGGCGGCGAGCCGCCACGGTAACCGCGAGTTCCCGAAACCCCATGCGCATCCACTTCGCAGCCATCCCGGTCACCAGCACCTGGGCTCGCTCGTCCACCTCGACCGGTTCGAGTTCCTCGTCGGCGAGATGCTCGCGCCACCACGACAGATCGGCCGCGCCCAAGAGTGCCAACTCGCGAACTCCCTCGACCTGGGCGATGTATTTTACTGGGGGTGGGTTCATGCGTTGTAGAGCAGCTATGTTAGCCGAGTAGGCCTCGCTTGTACTCCCGCCAAGCATGGCCACGCAAGCGTGGACCATGCCACCCCTCTGGGTGACGGTATATTGAACCCTGCTCGGCGCTACTTCAACTCAAACTTCGTAAACGCCGGGGTGGTGTAGTCGCTCTCCCCCTCGACGACCTGGATCATCCGATCCATCGGCACGTCAGTGAAGGCCTGCGTCGTCTTGGACGTTGGCCAGTTGATCTCGACGAGGTCGATGGACGTGGCGTCGCCGAGGCCGATCTCTTGGCGCGCGGGGGAGCCGCCGAAGCTGCTGACACATCCGGCCGCCCGGTGGAGCGCGCGCTTTCCGTTTGGTGTGTTTAGCACGACCTTGATCCGCGCGCCGACTGCGCGTCGGTTCGTGGTTGTGCCCACGAGCTTGATGGTGAGAAAGTGGTTCCCGTGTCCCGGGTTTCTAAAGAAGGCATTGAAGAACTTGTCGCCGGGATAAAAGCCCCCGAGCTGATGATAAATGTCCTGGTCTCCATCGTGGTCGAAGTCCGCAAAGGCGACGCCGTGGCCTTTCTGAAGGTGTCCAAAGCCGCCGGAGGTGGTTACGTCCTGAAAGTTCACGCCGCGATCGTTGCGTAGCATGATGTTGGGCATCAGCGTGCGATAGAGCGGATCGCCGGTCGCGAGGTAGATGTCGAGGTATCCGTCGTTGTCCAGGTCTCCGAAGTTCGCCCCCATGGGAAGGTAGGGATGGTGCAGCCCGACCTGCTCTGCCACGTCCGTGAAGGTGCCGTCGCCGTTGTTGTGATATAGCCGGGGGAAACTGGATTTGTGAGGGAGGCCGAGGTAGTCGGCGGCCACGTGCGGCACGGTGGCATCGAACGCCCCGACGAAGATGTCCAGCCAGCCGTCGTTGTCGTAGTCGAAGAACCAGGTCGCGAAGCTCTGCATCTTCGGTTCAGTCACCTCAAGGGCGTCGGCCACGTCCGTGAAGGTTCCGTCACCGTTGTTGCGAAACAGGCGGTTCTTTCCAACATTGGATGTGTAGATGTCCAGGTCGCCGTCGTTGTCGTAGTCACCGGCCGCGACGGCCTTGGTGTAGTGGTCACTTGTCAGGCCGGCCGGTTTCGCCACGTCGGTGAAGGTGCCATCGCCGTTGTTATGGAACAGTTGCGAGGGAAAGTCCCCTTCGGGTGTTTCGAGCCCCATGCGCGATTCGTTACCGATGTAGACGTCGAGGTGCCCGTCGTTGTCGAAATCTCCCCATGCCGCGGTTTGGGTTGGATAGGCTTTGTCGCCCAGCCCTGCCTTGCGCGTGACGTCAGTGAACGTGCCGTCACGATTGTTGCGGATTAGGGAATTGCGGATCTGTCCGTCATCGAACAGCCAGGCCCCGCGCAGGACCAGAATGTCGGGGTAGCCGTCGTTGTTGTAGTCGGTGGCGACGCAGTTGAGGCCGCCGAACTGGTCATCGAGACGCGAGGGGGTCGATAGATCCTCAAACCCGCCTGAGCCGAGGTTGCGGTAGTAGGTCAACGGGCCGTCCGGATCGTACGTCGATGTGACGATGTCGAGGAAGCCGTCGTTGTCGAAGTCGTCGGCGATCGCTCCGCCGCACAGATTGAACGCGTGGACGCCCAGTGCCGGTCCAATGTTCTCAAACCGTTTGATGTCGTAATCCGACTCGAACACTTCGGGCGGGATCAGGTATTTGCTGGGTACGCCGTGTGGATAGTCGCCCAATGCCATGCTGACCAGGTTCAACAGCCATCTCGCCTCCAGGTCGTTGGGGCGGGCTTCGAGCAGCTTGAGGTAGTCGAGCCTGGCCTTGCGTGCGGGTTCGGCCACCATGTGAACGCCTCCGTCTTTCAGTGGAAAGATGCAGCCATCCCGGTTGTGCCGCATGACACAGTTGGCGACTTCCGCCTGCCGAAGGTATGTCAGACCTCTAAAGAGGTAGAGCGCGGAGGGCGTGTTATTCTTAAACTCCGGCGTCGCGTCGGCCAGCGCAAACCCCTTGTTGATTTCCTCCTCGGCCAGCTTGGTGTCACCCAGCCGCAACGCATCGTAGCAAAGGGCCATGCGCCAATTGATCTTGTCGGCGACGGTCGTTCCCGGCGCGTTCATCCTCGCGCGAAAGCGCTCGGCTTTTCCCAGTGCCAGGTAGGCGTTCACGCCGCCTTTGAGCTGCCGAGAAATCTCCATGAACTCCGGCTTCTGCGACTCCCACGGTTCCACGATGGGGGCGACCGCGGGCGCCGTCGTTCCGGGGGGCGGGGGCGGCGATCGCTTGCACCCACTGGTCGCCAGACTTGCCAACCCCATGACCCAAATCGGCAGCCAGATCTTCGAAACGAAGCGCCTATCCCAACAACAAGTGTGGGACGGGCTTCCGGCCCGTGGGAACACCGGCAAGATGCCGGTGCCGCGCAATCGTGCGATAGGCTCTACGTATGATCGAGTCCATGGTCTTGCCATTATCGCTGCGTCCTGTCATTGCCGCCTTGGCGCGGTGGGGTGGTACCGGCTTCGGTCGTCGGTGGGGGAAGGGGAACACCCAGCTCGCGCAACCTGACCGCGCCGAGCCCGCCAGGGTCGATGGCCGCGGAATGTTTGTATTCCACGACGGCTTCGTCCATCCGACCGATCTCCTCAAAGAGATAGCCGAGGTTGTAGTACGCGTTCGCAAACGCCGGGTCGAGCCGGATGGCTTCGCGATAGTGTTCGATCGCACGATCGTTGATGCCGAGTTCGGCCAAGGCGTTGGCCCAAGCCAGTTGTGCGCCGGCCGTGACCGGCACATCCCGGGCTTGGTCTTGAAATCGGTCGAGTGCCCTCCGTAGCTCGGCCTTGTCACCACTGGCGATGATCGCCTCCAGATACTCGGCTGAGTAGACGACGATCGCTTCGTCAAGCTGACTCAGCTGTTCGTTCAACGGTGAGACGGCGGCGTCGGCCCGCTTGAGCTCGCCGCGGAGACGAAGGAGCTTGGCAAAGTGTTTCTCCGCGAGCGATTTCTTCCCCGTCTTGAGGTAGGCGAGCGCGAGGTTCACGTTGACCGCGACGTTCTCGGGGTAGGTCTCCGCGAAGGCCTTCAGCTCGGGGATCGCCTTGGCGAACTCCCCCCGAACCATCAGTGAGCCTGCCCGTTGATACAGGAACGTCGTGCTCATCGCCAGTGACGCGACCGCTTCGTAGAGCGGATCGCGAAGGGTCAGCGTGTCGAAGCTCTTTCGCGACACGGCGATCATGGCCTCTGCCTTGTCCCGTTCGCCTTGTCGCATGTAGGCCTGCCCCAGCGCCGCCAAGAGGGCTCGGTCGTTGGGAACAAATTCGCGGGCCTTCTCCAAGTGGCGGATAGCGGCCGGCGTATCGCCCGTTGCGAGGAGCAGCTTTCCGAGTCGGTCGTGCGCCACGGCCATGCGCGGGTCCAGCTCGATTGCCCTTTCGTAGAACGTCTTCGCATCGGCGAACCGACCCTGGTCCCCCAGCAATTGGGCAAGTCGATAGGGCACGGCCGGAAACTGCGGAAGCAACTCGCCGGCGCGGCGAAGGAGCGCCTCGGCCTCCGGCAGGTCCGTCCCTTGTCCTCGACGGACGAGCGCCAGGAGGTACACCCACTTCCCGTCGTCCGGCGCCAGCTCCATCGCTTGTCGATAACACGGCTCCGCACAGGCGTAGTCGAAGTGCGCATCGCAAACCGCGCCGAAGCGTCCCCAGGCCTCGGCCGACAGTGGAGCCGCCAGCAGGGCCGCGCGCGCCGCGCGAAACCGCTCGACCACAAGCGGTTGCATGTCTGCCAGGTCGGGGTCTGGAATCTCAGCGGTGGCAACACCGCCCGGCGGACCCGATCCGGTTTCCGCTGGTCGGTTCCAGACCCAGACGGCTATGGCGATGGCCGCGAAACCCGCCGCTACGGCACACCAGATGCGCCACCGGGGTGGCCGCTTGCTGGGGTTTGCCGGGCGTGCGTTCGGTCGGTCTCCAGCGTTCCGCTCCGATTTCTGCTTTTTCGATCTGCGCCGGCTCACGGACGTGGTCTCCCGGCCCCTCGTTCCAGGCGAACAAGCCGGTCGATGCCGACATCGGTAAAGCGCTCGTGGAAGCCGTCGGGCCAGCGGATGTCAACATAATCGATCTGCGTGGCTGGCCCCATTCCGAAATGGGCGATCGGTTCGCTGGCCGAGAGGTAGCTGAACGCGCTGGAGATCACGCGGCGCTGTCGAAGATCTCCGCACACCAGATCAACCGTCGCCCCGAGGGCGTCGCGCTTGAGTCTCGGATCGATGGCGCGGACACCCAGCCAATGTCCCTGCCGAGGGGCATCGTTGCGGTAGATTCGGGCCGCGGAGTGGAGATTGGTGATGACGATGTCGAGATCGCCGTCGCCGTCGAGGTCGCCAACGGCCAGCCCGCGTGAGACCTCGATCGGATCGCGGAGCGCAGCCGCCTCTGTTTCCAGCGCGGTGAAGTGCCCCGAGCCGTCGTTCAGGTAGAACAGGTTCGGTTCCGCGTAGCGGTCCCAGGGAGGAGCGAGGGTCACGCCCGGTCGCGGGTCGCCGCGCAGCACTCGGCCGTTGACGACGACGATATCGAGGTCTCCGTCGAGTTCCACGTCCAAGCCCGCTGTCCCGAACCCGGTGTAGGGCACGCTGGAGACGGCCAGCCCGCTTTCGCTTCCGGCGTCGTTAAAGCCTCGCGATCGGCCGAGGTTGCGATACAGCGTGTTGCTCTCCTGGCGGAGGTGCGTCATGAACAGATCCAGGTCCAGATCATTATCGAAGTCGGCGGCTGTTACACCCATGCCGGCCTCAGCGTGCCCGTTCATGTCCAGCGCCACGCCGAGAATCAGGGCGTCGTCGCGGAATGTGCCGTTCTTTTGATTGAGCCAGAGAAAGTTCGCGTAGCCGTCGTTGGCGACATAGATGTCGATCCATCCGTCATCGTCAAAATCCGCGCACACGACGCCCAACCCTGCCGCAGCCGTGGCACCAATGCCTGCTTGGGCTGAAACGTCTGCAAACGTTCCGTCACCGTTGTTGCGCAGGAGCACGTCTGTCACCGGCGGCGGACCCGTCGGGCCGCAATACGAGGGTCGCCCGGCTCCGTCCGAGCACGGTGATCCGGGGTCGAACTCGACGTATCGGGTGACGTAGAGGTCCAGGTACCCATCGCGGTCCATGTCCAGGAAGCTGGCGGAGCAGGACCAGCCTTCGATATGAACGCCCGCGCGATCCGTGATGTCCACGAACGTACCGTTGCCCTCGTTGCGATACAATCGGTCGAGACCGTAGTTGCTCAGGAAGACGTCGGTGTCGCCGTCGTTGTCGATGTCGCCCAGCGCGACGCCCATGCCATAGCCACCGTCACCCAGCCCGGACACAGCCGTCACATCCACAAACCGTCCGTCCGGCTCCTGGCGGTACAATCTGTTTCGGATGTTTTCAGACGGCGTGACCATCGGAAGCTCGTGGTTGCCGTTGGTCAGATAGAGGTCCAGGTCGCCGTCACGGTCGTAATCAAACAAGGCGACACCGGCGGCCATGATTTCCGGGAAATACAGCTTCCCGGTCGCGCCGGTGTCGTAAGCGAAGTTCAGGCCGGTGCGGGTGGTGACGTCCGTGAACCACGACTTCCCGGAGCCCGGGTCGGACGGCGGCTGCGTCTCGCTCGACCGCCGGCAACCGCCGATGATCGAGCCGCAGAGCAACAGCACGGTCAGGGGACGTCTAAAACATAGGAGGCGTCGGTCGTCTCCGGACTCGGTGACGCGCGTACGCTTTCCGAGGTGGGTGGAGCCGTCTCGATGTTTCCTCAACAAGAACACCAAATCTGATCGATTCCGGCAATCCCGTGTCGCATCGAAGAGACGTTGGGCGTCGGCGTGAATCCCGGATGGGAAGGCTCCTGCCGCCCGCCTGTCCGCGACGGACGTTCCCCGGTCTTCGGACTGACTAAAGTCAACGGGGGCATCGCAATGATAGCGGCGGTGCTTCAGAAGGGCGACCCGGAGGAGTCGAGGTCACGGGGTACGCGAAGCCTCGCGTAGCGTTATTTCGTACAACGGACGTGGTCTGGACCCGCACGTCGCACACCGCATTTTCGAGCGTTGAGGCCGTCTAATCCGTCGTTACGAGGCCCGAAATCGTTCGGTATTGGTGCAGTTCTCGTGGAAGTGGACTATCGCCACCGTTGCTGGACGATTCGGCGTGCGCGGCCCAAAAAAAACCTCAGTATTTTTGGAATAAACCATCGACAGCGAGGCGAGGCCATGCTAGAGTAACCCGAGTAGGAAAAACCGAATATCGTCCCTTCCCCGTCGGCGGGGTACTCTCCGGCCCGATACCAAAGTCGCTTGCGACTTTGATCCCTCCTCCCCGTCGACGGGTTCTTTTATGCGCACACGCCGAGGGGCGTCTGATGGGCTCGGCTTGAATCCAGCGGCGCGGTGCGGTCGTCGCTTTTGCTCCTCCCTCCGCTTCACACCAGACAGAAAGGCCACCCCAAACGTTGGTTGCGGGTCTTATCGCTCAGAATGCCCTTGCATCGGCGCGACCGATGCGTTAGGATACTAGGACTACCAGGAATCAGTTGAGCCTAGGGCTCGAACGGTCTCGTGCGCGCTTCTCTTGGTGCGCGGGGCTGGCGTGGGGCAAGTTTCGCCGCCCTCAGTTGTTCATCGGGTTTGAACGGATGTGTTAAGGGGGTTGTCTTCCCGTCACTGCGTCGTGGCGCCCCCTAGGTAGTTCCGGCTATCCCTACGTGAGTCTTACGTCCGTCGGGATCCCAGGGCCTTCGCCCCCGACCCGTTGTGGTTCCGCCGCGCGTTGGTGTCGTCCGGCTCATCCGGCTTTGACGTCACGGTTTGAGTGAATCGCGGAGCGTTCAAGGTTCCGGTAGCGATGGTTCCGGCCCCTGATTGGGGGTTTTTCAACGAGTTGGCGACCAAGACAATTTGAGTTCCGCACCGCCGGGTCGGTGGGTTCCGCTCAGTTGCGGACGATCCGGTGTCGTGTGCGACCCCTTCTTCACGGGTGGAGTCAGGACGAACCACTCTTTTTTGGAGGTACATGATGATGAGGGCAGGAAAAAAAGCGGCGTGGCGGCACTTGGCCGTGGCGTTGTTCGCCGGTGGCGTGCTGGCTTGTGGGTTCACGTTGCAAGCGGCTGACACGCGGGACACGAAGAGTGGGGGCGACCGTGTCAACGCCTCGATCAAGTACAGCACAGGCGTTCTTTCGGGTGGACGCCTTCCCATCGCGCCCCCGACCCACGCCTATAGCGTGGACACGGTGATCTCGCGCGACGGGTCGGGTTTTCTGCCTCAGTCGCTCACGCGCGAAGAGATCGACGCGATGGGAGGCGGCGTGGCCGGTTTGGTTTGCCGGTTCGACGAGCAGTGCGATGACTGCAGCGGTTGCACCGACGACGTCTGCGTTGTTCCCGAGGGCCTGCTTGATGGCGTGTGCGAGCGCACCCCCATCGATCTCTGCGAGAAATGCGACGACGAACTGTTCTGTACCGGCGTTGAGCGCTGCAACGGCAACGATGCTACGTGCTTGTCAGACGGTGATCCCTGCGTGGACAAACCCGACGAGATTTGTGACGAACTGGCCGGCGATTCCGAGGCCGGCGCGTGCGTAACGCCCTGTCAAACCGATGCCGACTGCGAAGACAACGCCGCGGACTTCTGCCAGAGCCCGGAGGTTTGCCAGCTTCAGGAATGCGTCGGCGGCGATAACCCGGGAGACGCCTGCAGCAGCGGCGCCCAATGTCCCAACGGGTTCTGTGGCGGCGTCTGCCGCGAAACCGAGGGCACCTGCGGAGACGGCGCGCCCTGCCTTGCGACGGACCAGGATTGTGGGTTCGGTCGATGCTGTGACGCTGCCGGTGTCTGCTCGCGTTCCCCCAAGGCGGTGTGCGAGGGGGCCGGCGGCGTTTGGCTGGGCATTGGCGATTTCGCCACAACACAGATGGAGGACGACGCCAAATGCGAGGTCATCGCCCCGGTGGACGAGCCGAACGAAGGCGTGGACTTTCAGTGTCCGGCCTATGCCTCCGGCATCACCCCGGAGGGTGACTTCCTGGTTGCCGTCGGGGAAATCGGCGCCGCTGGTTGTAACACGTTCCAGGAAATCGGCGACGACTATCAGATTGGCGACGGCACCGGCTTTTTGACGCTGACCACCTTCCGCATGGTGGAGGGGTTCCGCCAGGGCTCCAGAATCCGCATCACGTTCTACGACGAGAACGGTGTGTTCGTGGAGGACTCGATCACCGATGGTCGTGGCGGCGGCGAGGTGGAACTCCAGACCTTCGTCTTCGACGAAAAGCCGGTCATCCCCGCAAGGGGTTTCGTCGCCATCAAGGCGGCCATCCGGTTCTCGCCGACGGGCAAGCACATCTGGATGTCGACCACCCTAACGCCCGACGTCGGCGGCAACGACCCAACCCGCATGTGGCTCAACGGTGGGCCGGTCGCAGCATCGGCCGTCCTTCCCGGCGGTGAGCCCGGCGTGCTCGCCTTCGAGATCATCGGCGATCTTCTGTCCGACGCGATGGGTGCCTGTTGCGACACGGCTACCGGTGCCTGCAACCTGGCTCTACCCTGGATCTGTGAGCGAGACGGGGGCTTTTTCCAGGGCGTCGGCACGGCCTGCCAGGTTTGCACGAACGACTTTACCCAGGCATGTGGCGTGGATTCCGAGTGCGTGACCTGCCGGGGTGGGACCAACGACGGAACACCATGCGTCATGAACTCCGAGTGTACGGGAGGTGGAACCTGCGACCTGTCAGCAACCTGTGTCTTCGTGCCACCGGCCTGTACGGTAAGCGCGTGCTGCAATCCAGCGGATGGCACATGTGTTGAGGTCGCGGGTGGGATGTGTTCGGACGATACGCCGTGCACCAACGACGGGGACTGCGCGGGAATCGGCGAAGGCACCTGTCAGGCGCCGTGCCCCACGGGGACCGAATCCAGCGGGTTCGGAACCAACTGCGGCCCGAACTGCTGCATCCAGCCCGTCATGACAGGTGGGGACCTGTGTACCCTCGCCACGGTCATTCCGATTCACGTACCCCTGCCGGGTGAACCTCCCGTGGTGATCACAATCACCGGCGACAACAGCGGAGCGACGTTCGGCGATTGGCTACCCGACGGAACCGGCACCTGTCAGGCCGGTATCAACAATCCCGACGGCGCACAAAAGGATCGTGGCTGGTGGGAGGCGTTCAGTATCGACGCCTGTGCCAACGTTCGCGTCGATGACTGTTGCTCTCGAGCCATCTCCGGCGAGATCAAGCAGCCGCAGTGGTCGTTTATGCAGAGCACGTGCGATCCGTGCGGTGGGAACCCCGGTTCCGACACCATCGGACTTCCGCTCGGCGACCCGACAACCGACGCGGCCCGCGGCAAGCCCTTCTGTGACGACGACGATCTGTGGGTAACCTACGGAGCCTTGGCGCCGGGAACCTACTGGCAGCAGATTTTCAGCGCGCCGGACGGAACCTTCGGCCTCTATCAGCGACACATCACGGTCGAGGCGTGTCCCGAGGCCGCCTGTTGTCTGCCGCAATCGATGTGCGTCAATGACACCTCGGACAAGGTCGTCTTCGTGGGCGATTCGCCGCAACTCTGCGCGGTCGATGGTGATTGCGGCGCCGGCATCTCTTGCAGAACGTGCGCCATCCTCAATGTAGTCGATTGTTCGGATGTCGGTGGCTTCTTCAATGGGTTCGGATTCTTGCCGCCCGGCGAGGATCCGAACGTCTCCTGCGGCTTCGGTGGCGTCGGGCCGTGCGACATCGGTTCCTGTTGTCAGGGACCGGGTACGTGCCGGGATGAGACCGTGGACGACGGGGATCCGGAAACGCCTTCGACCTGCGACCCCGCGGCACCGCTCACCTGTGTCAATCGGGCGTTGTGCGATCAGATCGGCGCCACCTTCCAGGGCGGTGAGTTCTGCCATTTCCCGATCCCGCCGTGTCCCAACTGCGCCGTTCAGGGACCGGACAACTGCCAGTTCCCGCCGCTGGACGCCGGCAACAACTGGAACACAAGCGACATCGACATGCTTCCCCATGGTACTGTCGTCGCCGACGATTTCGTACCGGCCGGGGGGACGCTCGGCACGGTCTGTTTCTGGGGAACGTACGCCGACCAGGCGGACGACGGTAGGAACTGTGATGGGGAAGTCGATGACAAGTTCCGGATCCGCGTCTACGCGGACGACAACGGCTTCCCGGGGGCGATGCTCTTCGAGCAACTGGTCGATAACGCCAACGTTCAGCGAGGTCCGGAGGTGGGTGTGGGCCAGGACGGCGTGGGTGACGCCGTAGGGTACACGGTCATCCTGGACCCCCCATTCAACGACCTGGTCCAAAACGAACGGCATTGGTTGGAGATCGCCAACAACACCGACGAGCCCGAGGGAAACACGTGCGTCTGGAGCTGGCAGATATTCATCGAGGCCGATCGCGACGAGTTCTCCTTGATGGGTACCAACGACCGTCCGGACCAGGGTCCGGGAAGCGGCTATCTGCGCCAGGGAAGTGCCCGTCCGGTGGACTACGCCTTCTGCCTGGGCGCCGGGGGCGGCGAGCCGCTGAACTTTACCCAGCCCGCTGAGGAGGAGGACACGATGTCGTGTTGGAACTGCATTGACGACGTTTGTGAGCCGGAGACACTTCGTGGTTGCGTCGAAGGACAAAACGTTGGCAATCTTCCGGTTCAGAACTTCCGCGGCGACGAGGCCTGCACCGACCCCGACGGGGCGCGGCCCGAGCAGGAGGGGCAGCTCTGTCTTGGGTCCGGCTCCATCGCGAGCGTGGGGGGCGCGTGCAACGGCGGTGCTCCCAACGGGCTTCTTGAAGCCGGCGAGGAATGCGATGACGGTGACGACACTGTCCCGACCGATGGCTGCAACGGCTGTTTGCTCACGTGTGACGTGACCCCGGACCCGGAGGCGGGCGACGGGGCGAAGGTTATCGGTAACGGTCTGTTCTCGTTCGACAACACCTGTGCACCCTCCGATGGGTCTCCACTGGTCCTGACCGATTACGGCGACACGGACATCAACAACAGCGTGTGGTTCCACTACACGGCCACCTGTACGGGACGTGTGATCGTCAGTGCGTGCGCGACGGGTGTGGTCCGCAGCAGCTTCGACTCGGTCCTGGCGCTGTATCGTGACCCCGGCAACCCGACGAGTTGCATCTGTCCGGGTACGAGCAGTCAGTTCCTGGACGGCATCGGCGCCGATGAGAACTGCAACGGCAACGTCACCGGTCAAGCGGGCTTCCTGGTGCGAACGACGGAGCCCGGCTGGTGCTGGACCGTTCGCATAGGCGGTTGGGCCGGCGACTTCGGCATTGGCCTTCTGGATGTCGATTGTCAGCCCTTCGCCTGCAAGCTGTCGAGCCCACCGCAGATCGAGCAGGTGGTCAACGCCGGCGGCGGCAAGGTTGACAGCGTGAAGAACCGATACCTGTCGTTCACCGCGGGTGACCCGGGTCAGATACAGGCGATCCGTATCAAGATCCTCACTGCGCCCATCGGGTTAGAGGGCTGGGTCGATTCCACCTTCTGGGTCGGCGTTCCGACGGCGGTCAGCGAACTGAGCGGCAAGAGTGACAGCACGCCACCGACGTTCCAGAGATCGCTGGCTGAGTGTGAGCTGAACGAGGAAACTATGTTCCTGCCCGACTGGGCGAGTAGAGGAACGATCCACGTCACCGGTCCCCAGATCGTTCCGGGCGCGACCTACGAAATCACCGTCGTGGATAAGTCGTGCAATCCTACAGCGAACGAGAGCTTTCCGCCGGAGAGTACGGTTGTGCTCGCTACCGGAGCCTGGGGTGATGTGGTGGGGCAGTTCCGGGCTGCCGACCAGACTTGGACGGCGCCGGATTCGACGGTAAGCGTCGCGTTCGACGTAGTGGCGATTCTCGACAAGTTCAAGAACGCGCCTACTGCGCCGAAAAAGGCGCGCGCCGACATCCAGCCGAATCCCGTTGATGGCAAGATCAGCATCGTCGATGTGACCCGGGCCTTGGACGCCTTCAGTGGAGCCCAGTTCCCGTTCCCGCCGGTGAATCCGACGACGCCGTGTCCGTAGGAGGACGGTCTGGACCGATGTGACTTCTTGAAAGCAAGGGTCGGGGTGGCCAGCCGCCCCGGCCCTTGTTCTTTCAATCTGATGGTGGTACCGCGACGGGCCAGGTGGTTACGCCCTTGGCCAATCGCGGACTCTATTGTTTATGCCAAGCAGGTCTGCGTCCCGGTGGAAAGGCCGTTCCGGTTCCCTCACGTCGGTCTGGGTTACGCTGGAGCTTCGCAGCGGTTGGCCCGCATCGGCTGAGGCGATCCGCGGAGCTAAGCGGCCGCGGACGACTTGGGGCACAGGAGCGCTCAGCGATCCCCCGATGGTCGGTGGGACGGCCGTACCGGTACGCCTGCGGAACCGGGGAAGCATGCCTCAGGAGGGGGACGCCGGCTCCCGATGCCGGTGCCGCCTTAGATTATCGGGCCAAGAGAGACCATCGAGAAGTGCTGGACAGGTTGCATGTCTGCGCGCCGATGTTAACCTTGGATGTTCCTCTCCGCGGGAAGGCGATCGGGGCGGGGCCCCGCGTCCCAGGAGAGAAGACGGTTTGGCGTGGCTTGCGCTCGCTGGTCTCGCGAAAGGTGCTTGGCCATCATGACCAACGATTACGACCTCAACTTCGGGATCGAATGTAGGCGACCCATTGAATTGCAGTCCGAGTCCACTTCCGACTTCTTGGATAAGATTAGCGATGCTGTGCCGACGCTCGATCGAATCCAAGAGGATACCGAGAAGGGAACAATCGAGCTGTCCGAGCTAGGAAGGCTGCGGAAGAACCGGGAAGTCCGAATCAAGTCCGATGGCCTACAGGCGACCGCGGCGAGTGAGATAACTCTGGAGGAGCGTCACGAATTCCTACGGATCGTAGCCGATGCCGCCGAGTCACTGGAGATTCCCAGACGCGATATTTCGTTGATCGATTTCCGGGCTATCTTCCGGATTGAGCACCGAGGAAACCATCATGATCTCGTAGCGAAAGCCCTGTGGGAGCCCGCACCGCTTTACACAACCGTGCAACAACTCGGGGTGCCGCTGGATGACGTGACGCTAGACTTTACAGCATCCCTGCCCGATCGAGATGAGTTCGGAGTAGCCGTGTACGTGATTCCACAAACGTCGAAGCGCGAAATCCGATCTGGCGAGTACGATGGAGACTCGGTCGTCATCATGTGCGGTATTGGACGCACGCATGGCTTCCATCGGACGGGCTCGTTTTCCGAGATGCTTACAGAGCTTACGGACCTCTGGACCAGCAGGATATTGGGGCCTATCACGGACAACCTGGTTGCAGCGCTCACGGCGGCTGCCGCAACGGAGAGGCCATAAAACCTCAGTTTCTTTAAGGCAACGACATGTCAGCTGGCAAAGTATTCGACTATGAAGAAGTTGCCCTGCTGCCCCAAGAAAAGGAATGGCGCGAAATCCAGTTTCCGGACGTCACGGCGTTCATCATCCGCGGCCCAAAAGGACATTACGCGTACAGATTCTCAAGGCCCACACGATCGAAGTACGCAGAAGAGACGATCTCCCTGCGCTACGAGGGCGGCAAGATCAAAGTACTCTGGGACAAAGTCCGTGCGGTGACTTCCGAGATCCAAGCGGGTTCTGGGAACCTAGTTGTCTATGAGGGGAAACTCGGAGGAGCGTTGAGCCGCGGCGAGGGGCTGCTCTCCAACGTTGGTTGCTTGCCCCAAGACCGCGCGATTGCTGCGGAAAGTCGGGGTCTTGAACTGTACGACGACGTTGTGGCTGAGCGCAACCAACTCAAGGTGGCAAACTCTGAATTGGGTCGCCGCGTTAGTGAGCTGACCCGGCGTGTGAGCGAACTGGCCCGCCGGCTTCATGAGAGGGTAGACGATCAGGATCTGCTTCGCGCGGCGCTTACTGCTCGCAACGACGGGAAGCTTCGTATGACCGAATCCTACGAGGGCATCGTCAGGCACGTCGGGAGGGACGAGGTGGTAGTCCTTTTTGAAGTGGACGACGACTTGGTCGAGCACACCTACATGCGCGATCAGTTTGTGGATTCGCGCCTGCCCGAGAAGGGTGATCGTTTGGCCGTTTACGTTCATGTCGCGCAGCTTCCCCACGATGAGTCAGCAGAAGGCGCCGGCGAGGCAACGGAGGGTATCGATGAGCAGCCAAGACGCCGTAGAAACATCGGGCCAGCGCCTCGCGAGTTCTGACAAGATCTCTGTAGAAATCCACCTTTTCGGATGCGGCCAGGGCGATACCATCCTGGTTCACCTGCCTGAGAATCGTTGGGTGCTGATCGACTGTCACCTCCCCGTTCGGGATGGCACACGCGAGCGCTTCTTTCAGTTCTTGAGATCAAAGGAGATCGAGCGTTTGGACCTTATCTTCCAGACGCACCCAGACTTGGACCATTTCCACGGGATGATCGAAGTGCTTGAGTACTTTGCGTGCGAGGGTCGAGCGGTCGGTCGCTACTGTGACGGGGGTCTAACTGCCGAGGCTGCTCGAGGCCTGATCTGGAGCGATCCGTTGGATTCGTCGGATAAGACGCACTACGGAAGACTCGAGGAACATCTCGATAAGTTCGATGACAGCTTCTTCTCCCGGATCGATGACGAACACGAACCCATCTCACCCAAGGGCTACAAGAACCGTATCGACTTCATCCCCGTTGGTCCCAGCGCGGGCCTCAATAGACGGATCACTCGACGTGACACACGAAAAGTCGCGGAGAATCCTAAGGCAAAGGTGGAGGCGAATGCTCTGTCCGTCGTCCTCGTGTTGTCGATACGGGAAGGCGATCGAGTCTGCAATGTGCTTCTGACCGGCGACGCTGACTCGGACAGCATGGAACTCGCCCTTGACGCCTGGTCACGGAAGTCTTGCGAAACTTCAACGCGTGCCGATTTCGATGTCATCAAAATCCCGCACCATGGTTCGATCGAATCCCGTTCAACGCGCTTGTGTAAGGCCAAACGCAATGATCGAGAATGCTGTGTGGCCGCCGTTTCAGTCGGAGAGAGATACGACGTGCTTCCCGATCGAGCTGTTCTCCGAGATTATCTGAATGCAGGGTGGACCGTGATGCTAACCACGGTACGGCGCGGGGCTGCCCGTAGCAACCGCCCGGGCGGGCTCGCGGATCGTGGTCGCCCCTTGGTCCGTAGCTTTGAGGCCCACACAATCACGATCACCGTGACCGCGGACGGTGTTGTGGAACACAGCCCTGAAGCGGCGGTGGTTCAAACTGGGGATCTTGTCTTGTACGAGAGCGCGGCCCCCGAGTAATGTACTTCAGTGCCGCGCGTCGGCGCTGCGGAACCACTCCACGAACTTCGCCAGGCCCGTCTTCATGTCCGTGGCCGGTTTGTAGCCCAACTCGTTTATGGCCAGCGTTACGTCCGCGTAGGTATGGCTGACATCGCCCGGTTGGAGAGGGTGCGGCTCGAGGGTCGCGCTCTTTCCCATGGCGTCTTCCAGCAGACCGATCAGGTTGGTGAGCGACACCGGGCGTGATTCGCCCAGGTTGTAGATGTGGAATCCGTCGCAGCGGTCGATGGCACGGAGCGCGCCGTCGATGATGTCGTCGATGTAGGTGTGGTCGCGCGTCATGGTGCCGTCGCCGAACACGGGGATCGGCTTATCCTCCTCGATCAGCCGGGCGAACTTGTGGATGGCCAGGTCCGGTCGCTGCCGCGGCCCGTAGACCGTGAAGAACCGCAGGCTGGTGATCGACATGCCGAAGAGGTGGTGATAGGTGTGACAGAGCAGCTCGCCGGCTTTTTTGGTGGCGGCGTAGGGCGAGATGGGATGATCGACCGGGTCGGACTCGGCAAACGGGACCTTCTTGTTGTTGCCGTAGACGCTCGAACTCCCCGCGAAAATGAATCGCTGCACACCGTGTTGCCGGCAGGCCTCCAACAGAACCATGGTCCCGCCGAGGTTGACATCCTGATAGAGAAGCGGCTGCTCGATGGAGGGTCGAACACCGGCGCGAGCGGCCAGGTGGACGACGAGGTCCACCCCTTTGCCGACCGCCTCGCCCATGGTGGCCTGGTCGCGGATGTCGGCCTCGACCAAGTCGAAGCGATCGTTGGAGCAAAGCCGCTCGATGTTCCGTCGTTTGACGGCGGGGTTGTAGAACTCGTCGAAGCTGTCCACCCCGATCACGTCGTGCGCGGCGTGGACCAAGGCCTCACAAAGATGCGAGCCGATAAAGCCCGCGGCGCCGGTGACGAGGATTCTGGACATGTTGGATCTCCATGCCCCGGCTCTCGAAACGAAGAAACGGGACATGCCCTATGACACCGGAACCGTCGGCCGCCCGATGCTGACGTAGTGAAAGCCGCGCTTGGCGAGAAGCCGCGGGTCGTACAGGTTGCGCCCGTCAAAGATCAGCTTGGCGGGCATCTTCTCGGCGATCAAATCGAAATCGGGCGTGCGGAACTTTGGCCAGTCGGTGAAGATGACCAATCCGTCGGCACCGGATAGTGCGTCGTATCCGTCGTCGATCATGGTGACGGTATCGCCCAGCTCGGCCCGCGCGGTTCGCATGGCCTCGGGGTCGTGCGCCCGCACGGTGATGCCGCGCTCGACGAACATCTTGATGGCCGCGATCGCCGGCGACTCGCGGACGTCGTCGGTTCGTGCCTTGAACGCCAGGCCCCATACGGCAAGCGTCGTCTTCGAGCAGGTCTCGCCGAAATGGTCAATGACTCGCCGGGCGAAGGATGTGCGTTGTCGTTGGTTCACCTCGTGTACGGCCGACACAATGCTCATCGGGTGGTCGGCCTGTTCACCCATCGATATCAAGGCGCTGACGTCTTTGGGAAAGCAGGATCCACCGTAGCCGACCCCCGGAAACAGAAACGCATCGCCGATTCTCGAATCGGACCCCACGCCTCGGCGAACACGTTCGACGTCAGCGCCAAATCGCTCGCACAGGCCCGCCACTTCGTTCATGAACGAAATCTTCGTCGCGAGCAGGGCGTTGGCCGCATACTTGGTCATCTCGGCGCTGGCCGGGTCCATCACCAGGATTCGCTCAGCCCGCCGCATGAACGGGCCGTACAGCTCTCGCATGATTTCCACCACCGCCGGGTTGGTGGCCCCGATCACGACACGATCGGGGCGGGTGAAGTCCTCGATCGCCGCCCCTTCCTTCATGAACTCCGGGTTGCTGACGTAGTCGATCGGATGGTCCGTGCAGGCGGTAATCGCCGCGAGAACCTTCTTGTGCGTTCCGACCGGGACGGTGCTCTTCATGACCACGATTCGGTAGCCGTCCATGGTCTTACCGATGGTCGCGGCGACATCGAGAATGGCGGATAGGTCGGCCGATCCATCGGCCGCGGGCGGCGTACCCACGGCGATGAAGATCACCCGCGCTTTTGTGACGGCTTCTTCGAGATCGGTGGTGAATTCGAGACGCCCGGCGTTCGCGTTTCGCTTCACGATCTCGCCAAGCCCGGGCTCATAGATAGGGATTTCGCCGCGACCGAGGGCCTCGATCTTGGCCGCATCGCAGTCCACGCAGATCACGTGGTTCCCGCTTTCAGCGAAGCATGCGCCCGCCACCAGGCCGACGTATCCAGTACCCACAACCGACATCTGCATCGTTACGCTCCTATCCGCCGATCCAACGTGGGGCGGCGGATGGACATGAGCGGGCAAAAGCCCGCGCGACCGCCGCGAGCCAGCAGCCCGCGGCGAGACTCGCTCCGTCTATCTGACTGACTCTCCAGCCGGTCCCCCAGGCCATGAAACACCTGGCCGCGCCATGTGAGAGAGGCCGGCCAGCTCGCAGACTCGTCTGGCTAGAACAACGGGTAGATGAACGGGGCGATGGGCGACGAGCTGGCGAACAGGACCAGGGCGCCGACGAGCAGCAGCACCGCGATCAGCGGCACGAGCCACCATTTCTTCTCTTCCTTGATGAAGAGGAGGAACTCTTTGAGAAGCGACTGCTTGGCCATGTTCTCCCACCTGCGGAAGACCGGCTGGATGCCGGTGCCACACCGTTACGTTTGTCCGCCCTTGCCTCGGGACAAGAAAACGGAAGACACACGAGTGCTTTGTCACACGTTAATCTTCGGGCTCGGTCCACGCCGTCTCAAGCCCCTACACGGCTCAAGAGCAGTGGCACACCCGAAAACGGAGGTCTGACAAAGCCCTAGCCCGTTACCGCGCCGGACTCCAGGGCCACGCTGCGACGCATGCCCTTTTCATAATCGACCGCATCGGGCTTTTCCGTGACGACGTAATCGCCCATCACCACGGCGTCGATTCCCGTGTTCACGAACGTATTGTAGGCGTCCGCAGGCGTGCACACAATCGGCTCACCCCGCACGTTGAACGACGTGTTGATCAACACCGGCACGCCGGTCAGGCGGCCGAACTCGCGAATCAGCCGGTAGTATCGCCCGTTCTGCGCCTCGGTGACCGTCTGGACGCGGCCGGTGCCGTCCTCATGGGTGACGGCCGGCAGCACCTGGTGCATCTCCGGTCGCACCTTGGGCACCAGCAACATGTAGGGCGCTTCAAGCCCCTCGGGCATCTCGAAGTACTCATGGGCGCGCTCTTTGAGAACGGCCGGTGCGAACGGACGAAACGCCTCGCGAAACTTCACCTTGGCGTTGATCACGTCCTTCATCTTGAGGCTGCGCGGATCGGCCAGCAGGGAACGGGAGCCCAGTGCCCGCGGTCCGAACTCCAGCCGCCCCTGAAACCACCCGATGACCAGCCCATCGACGATCATCTGCGCCGTGCGCGCCAAGAGCTCTGATTCATCGCCGATGTGTTCGTAGACCGCGCCGGCGCGGTCGAGGGCGTTCTTGATTTCATTGTCGTCGAAGCTGGGCCCCCACAGCGCGTGGTCCATCTTGAACGTTCGGGGGTTCTTTAGAACCGTGTTGTGGATGTAAAAGGCCGTGCCCAACGCGCCGCCGGAATCACCCGCCGCGGGCTGTATGAACATTTCCTTGAAGCCCGATTCCTGAAGGATGCGCCAGTTGGCCACGCAGTTGAGCCCCACGCCGCCCGCCAGACACAGGTTGTCCATGCCCGTTTCCTTATGCACGTGGGTGGCCATCTTGACCATGATTTCCTCGACGATCTTCTGACCCGAGTGGGCGATGTCGCGGTGGAAGTTGTTCAGCTCGGTCTCGGGACTTCGCTGCGGCTGACCGAAGAGCGCCGCCCACTTGTCGCTGATGGTTCGTGTCGTCGAGTAAGCGTGGGAGAAGTACTTCAGGTTCAACCGGATGCTGCCGTCATCCTTGATGTCCACCACCTCGCGGAACCGATCGACGTAGGTCGGTTTGCCGTAGGGCGCCAGGCCCATCACCTTCCACTCCGCGTCGTTGATTCGAAACCCCAGGTAGGCCGTGATGGCGCTGAAGAGCAAACCGACCGAATGAGGGAAGCGAAGCTCTTTTTTCATCTCCATCTCGTAGCCGCGACCGACGCCCCAGCTTGTGGTCGTCCATTCGCCCACGCCGTCGGCCGTGATGATGGCGGCCTCATCGAAGGGCGACACGAGGAAGGCACTGGCCGCGTGAGAGAGGTGGTGCTGGCAGAAGAGAATGTCCTTGTCCGTGCCGAGCTTGTCCTGGATCTCCCGGCCGATGCGCAGGCGCTGCGTAAGCCAGAGCGGCATGGATGTCATCCACGGGCGATACGTCCGCGGCCAATAGGCCAGGATGGTTTCCAGGATGCGATTGAACTTGACCAGAGGCTTTTCGTAGAAGCCGATGTGGTCGATCTGGTCGATGGTGATGCCGGCTTCTTTGAGGCAATAGGCGATGGCCTGCTCCGGAAAGCCGCTGAAATGCTTCTTGCGGTTGAATCGCTCCTCCTCGGCCGCGGCGATCAGCTCGCCGTCGCGTACCAGTGCCACGCCGGCGTCATGATAGTAGCAGGATAGCCCCAGTATATGCATAAGTCGATTCAACAAGCCCATCTTCGCGATGGAGCATCTACCAGTGCAGCGCAAAGTTGTCATGAACTCGTAGCGCAGGCATCTTGGCTGCATCGTAATCGCGGCTGGTGCAGGCTGGAAGCCTGCGCCACGAATGACCTTGCGCTGTACTGCTAGAATGGCCGGCGCATGCGCTCAAGCGTCGGTGCGTGCGGCTTGTAGTCTTCCCAGTAGGTTCCCGACGGGTTCAGCTTCTTGCGCAACGGATCGCCCAGGCGAACCACCAACGAAAACACCGGAAGCAGAAAGACAAACAAGACGGTCAACATCACGCAAGACATGAACACCCCGATCGGAACCGTAACCGACATCCAGGTGATGTATACCGGTCGGGCCGCGCCGGGGGCGAACGCGCTCAGCAGGCACAGCCCGGTCCCCAGCCCTGCGAGGCAGAGGGCGACGATCTGACCGGAACGCCCCGACCACGCCAGCGCCGCGACATCCCAAGCCCTGATCGGGGGTACCAACCAAAGCAGGACGGCAATGCCGCCGAACCCGAGCACCATCGCCCAGCCGAAGCCGCGAATGTCGGATGGGGTTGGATTCCTGTTAACCGTGAACATCGTGCTTCCTTTTGGACCAAGCGCCGTGCTTCCTCACGCCCAGGTTGACGCGTTCCACCGAGACCCAGGTAGGTCGGGTCATCGACCCGGCATTGTTCGGCACGGATGTCTCATCCAAGTCCGTTGCCCTGCGCGTCATCACACCTGCGCGCATACTCGCCTGGCGACACAGGCTTCTTCCCGCTCATCACAAATCGACGCACGCCGCTACGTCGCGATCCAACCAAGCGAAGGTTCCGCCGCGAATCCGTACGACGTCGAAGGTAGCCGGGAGGTGCCGGGTCGATGACCCGACCTACCGAACTTGTCCAAAGAAAAGCATACCCAACGGAACCCAAGGACGCCCCGTCTTCATATATCTTCATGGGCAAACTTGTTTGCCGGTGCTTGGTCGATCGCGGCCACGGGCAAGCGATCGCTTGCCCATGCCACCTATCAAGGTACGTGTAACGCAGTACGAGGCATTACTCAGGGAAAAGCTCCTTGGCGTCCAGCTTCTTCACCAGGATTTCGGCCCGACCCAGCGGGTGGCCGTCCGGTAGTTCTTCGGTTGCCCCGGACCAGTGCCGCCAGTTCTCATTGAGACGGAGCATCTTTGCCGCGGTCTCAGTGATGTTCGGCAGAAACGGGGCCATGATGGTCGTCAGCGTCCGCGCGGTCTGGAGGCAGACGTTGATCGCCCGGCCGCATGCCGCCATGTCGGTCTTTCGCGAAAGAAACGGCTTGGTGGCATCGAAGTAGCCGTTCCCGGCGCGGGCAAGGGCCATCGCCTCGCCCAGGGCCGCCTTGAAATGGCACTGTTCGAGCTCGGCCGCGGTTCGCTCGACCGCCTCGCCGCAACGACGGACCTGCTCGGCATCGACGTCGTCGCGCTCCCCGGCCGGCGGTACGTTTCCCTCGAAGTACTTATGGGCGAACGTGATGGTTCGATTGTAGAAGTTGCCCAGCGCGTTGAGCAGCTCGCCGTTGTTCCGCGCGATGAAGTCATCGACATCAAAGGTCGTTCGAGCGCTTTCCGGGGCGACGGCGGTCAGGTAGTAACGAAGTGGGTCGGCGTCGAAGGTCTTGAGATAGTCTTCGATCCAGATGGCCGTGCCGCGGCTCTTGCTGATCTTCTCCTCGTCCTTGCCCGGAAACTTGATGTTCAAGAAGGCATTCGCCACGACGTTGTGTGGAAGCTGATACTCGCCCCGTTCCCCTTGGAGGCTCTCGCTGTCGTGCGAGGCAATCATGATCGCGGGCCAGGTGATGGCGTGAAAGACGATGTTGTCCTCGCCGATGAAGTGGATGATCTTGCAGTCGGGGTCTTTCCACCATCGCTCGTAGGCCTTGCCGTCCTCGCCCCGGCGCTCGCAGAGGGCGGCCGTGAACGAAACATATCCTATCGGGGCATCGAACCACACGTACAGCGACTTACCCGTAGCGTCGGGATCGTCGAGCGGCACGGGAATGCCCCAGGTCAGGTCGCGGGTCATCGCGCGTTCGGGAAGCCCCTCGGCCTCGATTCGTCCGAGGCTTTGGTTGAGCGTGATCGATCGCCACGTGGCCCCGCATGCCTTGCTGTCTTTCTTGCTCGCCAGCCAGGTGGCGAGCCGTTCCTGAAGCTGATCGAGTCGCAGATACCAGTGTACGGTTTCGCGCAGCTCCGGCGTCGTTCCCGTCATGACGCTGACGGGATTGATCAGCGATACCTGGTCGATCGCCCGCCCACAGCCCTCGCACTGATCGCCAAAGGCGTTTTCGCTGCCACAATTCGGGCACGTTCCGCGGACGAACCGGTCGGGCAGGAATTGCGAGGCTTCCTTGTCATAGAGCTGTTGCGTCTTCCGCTTGGTGAACAGCCCCTTTTCGTGGATCTTCAGGAAAAACTCTTGGCTGAATCGCTCGTGGGTCTCGACGTATTCGGGCTGATGCGTGCCGCCGAAAATGTCGAACTCGATGCCCAGGCCGGCGAAATCCACCTGCTGCAGGCGATTGTAGTGGGCCGTCAACTCCTCGACCGTTCGTTTCTGCTCGCGGGCCGTTTTCAGGGCGGCCACGCCGTTGTCGTCGCTGCCGCAGATGAAGAGAACCTCGGCCCCTGTCGCGCGGAGGTAGCGAACATACGTGTCCGCCGGAAGGTACGCGCCGACAATGTGTCCTACGTGGAGCCGCCCGTTGGAGTAGGGCAGGGCGGCGGTGATGAGAAACCGTCTGGGGGTCATTGGGCTCTTCCTTGGCGTTGCCCGCCGGCCGCATACGCCCACGGCCCGTAAAACGGCTTGGGGATTGTATACGCCGGCGGATGTCTGACAAGAAAACGTGGGCGGCCGCCCCTGCAGGGTCGATAGACGTTCAGTGAGTCCTGCCCCGTTTTGACGCCCATGGGGTGGGATGGCTATAATCAAAGTGGCTTTCGCGTGCCCTGCGGGGTGCCGCGGTGTAAGGTACGCTTTCGGGGGCCGACAGCCCACGGCCCGCCCGGTGAGGATCAGGTCGATGACTCAACACGTTCTAGCGTTCGGGTTTCCCAGCGGCATCGAGTGGATCGTCGTTTTGGTGCTCGCCCTGCTGGTGTTCGGCCGGCGGCTCCCCGACGTAGCGCGGTCGGTCGGCAAGAGCATCGTCGAATTCAAGCGGGGGATCAGAGACATCGAGTCGGACGTGGACACGCAATCGCGCCTGGAGAGTCCCGAGCCGCCCGCGCCGAAGGGCGAAGAAAGCGAGACGAAGAAGAAGGTGTCCTCGCCACCATCCGACTCCAGCAACTGACGCGGCGAGGCCCGTTCCCCCATTTCTTGCCGCCTATTCCGCTGTCCCATCGGGCTTCTGCTCGTCCGGGAGTTCTTCAAACGCCTCGCCGAAATCGTAGACGTTGGTGAAGTCGTCGAGGCTGTCGTCGTCTTGTTTCCGCATCATGTCGAAGTCGATGAACCCGAAAACGATTTGCCCGAAATCCCGTGTCGTACGGATGCTCCACGTATCCAGGACGACGCGGGCCATGATGCCCCAGCGCTTGAGTGCATAGTCACGAAGCGACCAGCACAGCTCACGGCCGCTCACGTGTCGGTTGAGGTTTTCACATCCGCCGGCGGCCTCGACCGCTTCCAGCACCGAGTCGGGAAGCTGTCCCGTGTGAAACAGGCCGACCAGATCGTTCCAGTCGAGGTTGCGTTGGGCGAGAAAATGTTGAAGGGCTCGATGGGCGTCGGTCTCCTCGCCGTGGATCTGATCGGACGCAAAGCTGAGCCCCTCGCGGATGAAAAGGAAGGCTTCCTCAGGGTACCTCCCGAGGTGCTTGACGAGGTCGTCGAGCGTTCTAGCCGGCTGATCCACCATGCGATATTCTCGTGCCGAGAGGCGTTTGCACTCGCGCGGACTACTTCTGTGGGGGTGCGTCACGACCTGCCGGACCGGACCCGGCCGCTCCCCCAGATCCGCGCGGGCCACGTCGCCTTCGACGGCGGCGGCGTCGGGGCGGATCGGTTTTCTTTTCTGATGTGTCCCGGGGGCCGGCGGTCGGCGGCGAGGTCGGCGGATCCTTGGCGGTCGGCTGGTCAGCCTTGGGCACAGCCGCGGGTTCCTTTGATTTCTGGGCGGCCGGCGGCGAGCCGGATCGACTTCGCGGGGCACCCTTTCGCCCACGCCGGCGTGACGAGCCATCGGCGGCGGTTGTCTCCGGCTTCTCGCGAGGCTTGGGCGGAGGAACCCCGACCTCGGTGATATCTTCAGCGACAACGGCAACGAGGTTGTTGTCGTCGGTCCGGATCTGGACGATCTGGGTGAGGATCTGGCGGTTGATGATCACGCCCTCGCCATGATTGGTTCGGATTCGCACGCCGACGCGTGGCAGGCGCTTGTCCATTTCCTCGTAGCCGGGATGCTCGTAGCGCAGGCAACACTTGAGACGCCCGCAGCGCCCCGACACCTGCGAGGGGTCGAGCGTAGCCTTTTGCACCTTGGCCATCCGCATGCTGATGGGTCGTAATGTCTTGAGGAAGACCTTGCAGCAAACCTCGCGACCACACGTCTCGAAGTCGGCGAGGAGCCGGGCTTCGTCGCGGGCCCCGATCTGCCGCATCTCGATTCGCGTGCGGTATTCCGTGGCCAAGTCCTTGACCATCGAGCGGAAATCGACGCGTTCGGCCGCGGTAAAAAAGAAAATGATTCGTTCACCGCCGAACAGGCACTCGCATTCCACAACCTTCAGGGCGAGCTTGTGCCTGGCGGCCGCGCTGCGCGCGCAGTCCCGCTTTTCACGAGCGGATTGTTGGATGTGGGCGAACTCGGCGAGATCGGCGGCGCTGGCCTCTCGCAGGATGCGCCCCGCGTTGAAGAGGAACGTGTCTTCCCCGGATCGACGAACCCACTCCTTCATCTGATCGCGCGTCACGGACTTGTCGCACCCGGTGCAGGTCAGCGAGACCTGGTCACCGATTTCTATGCCGCGCTTCGTCTGGATGACGACCTTCGCGCCGCAGGTGAACTTCATGTCCGGGCTGTGGGTGAACTCACCGATGTTCTTGATGAATCCGAAGCGCACGGCCGTCGTCGGATAGATTTTCTCCAGACCGTTTCCACAACGCGCGAGCGCCTTGCTCGCGGAGCCGGTACCGCAACTTCCGCACCCGCCGTGTGACGGCTCGTCAGGCTGGGGCGTGTCAAACTGTTCAAGGCTAAGCGTAGACTCGACCATGATGCTTGCCTGCCTTCGCGGCACGCGAGACGACGCGCCGGGTGGGTTCACATACTGCGAGCTTCAACGGGCAGGTCGCGGTCAAGACCGGAAAACAAATGCCAGCGTGTCTTTGAAAGACATCCTGCCTCGGACATGCCGGACCCATTGAAAAGGGCGGCTTCTTGCCGATCCGGATGGTTAGGCCGATGCCGCAACCTTGTCGAGCGCCGCCGCGAATTCCTTCTTGCCGCGCAGCCCGATGAACTTCTCGACGATTTCCCCCTTGTTGAACAGGATCACGGTTGGGATCGCGCTGACCGAGAACCGCACGGAAACCTCGCGGTTTGCATCCGTGTCCACTTTGCCGACCTTCGCGCGACCGGAGTATTCCGTGGCAAGCTCATCGATGACAGGCCCCAGCGCCTTGCAGGGTCCGCACCATTCCGCCCAGAAATCCACCAGGACGGGCGTGTCGCTGCTTAGAACATCTTCGTCAAAGGTTGCATCCTTGAACTCAAGGGTATCTGCCCCTGCCATGTCTTCTCCTTGCAACTCAAAGTGGGTCAAGTGTTGTCGTGATTCTAGGGGAGGCTCTTTCCGCGTCAAGCCGTGCTGGGCCCCCGAAGACGCCGTGGCGCCTGGGGGCGCGGTGGTCACGGGCAGGGTTGAAGCGTTGGTACGAACGGATACGCGATACCGCTGAACGCGTCGAGCGCCCGTACGGCGTCGCCGATGTTGATCTTTTGGTCGGGCGTGCCGGGCTCGAGGTCCACCCGTGCCTTGGCGGGCGCACTCGAGCGCGAGGCAAATTTATCGAGAATTGCGATGACGTCCACCGTGATATCGACGCGATTGTCGGGCGCGGTCCAGCGCCGCTGCGCGCCGTCGAACGGACCGGACACGTCAGCCCAGCGGCCCGTGCGAATCGTTCCGGGCGGCGAGATGTTCAGGCCGCTTCCCAGGCTGCATTCCTCCCGGATGGTTCGTAATTCGTAGGTGCCGCCCGGGACGATCAGGCTGTGATAGACGTGAATGGGGCCGCTCGCCCCAAAGTCGGCGAACACCGGATCGCATGCCAGCGTGGCCGCGACGAACACCGGTGGTGTGGCGTCGTCCTTCCCCCCGAGTTCGCTGACCGGTCGAGGCGGTCCGATCCAAAACTGGCTGCCGATCAAGCTCTGAAAGGGGGCGGGCAGATCGACGACGGTGAGTTGTACGCCCTGGGGGTCATCCTCCGGGCGGACCGCGAAGGCAAGGTAGCGGTTCGTTACGACAAGCTCAGCGGGTTCGCCGGGCGCGGGCGGTAAACAACAGGCATCAATGAGACCATCGCCGTCGGCGTCGAGAAGAGGATCCTGTATCAGGTCACAGGCATCGGGTACCGCGTTGCCGTTGCAATCCACGATCAGGCAGGAATCGGGGACGCCGTCGGCGTTGCAGTCGTTGCTGGTCATTTGGGCGATATCGACGGCGTCGTCGATGCCGTTTCCGTTGCAGTCACCGTCAAGAGCCGCGACGGCGTCGATGACCCCATAGCCGCGAACGAATTGTGAGTCGGTCTCTCCCGTTGCGGCGTAGAGGTCGGCGGTTTGAAAGAGGTACGTGCGCATCTGTCCCACCGTCCACTCCGGGTGCGCCTGAACCAGGCACGCGACGGTGCCGGCGACCAGCGGCGTGGAGAACGACGTGCCGCTGGCGCTGGTGAACCCGGTGCTTCCGATCGCCGGAATGACCACGCTGGTCGCCGTTCCCTGAGCGAGTACCTCGGGCTTGATGCGTCCGTCCGCGCTGGGTCCGTCCGAGCTGAAGCTGGCGATCGTGCCCGTGACGGACACCGCGCCGACCGAGATGACCTGGAACGCATCGGCGGGGGGTGTGATGGTGGCCGTGTCGGGATCGGCGTCGTGTCCACCGTTTCCGGCCGAGTTGACGCAGTGCAGCCCATTCCCGGTTGCAATGTTCACGCCGCGTGTGCTGACGGACGTCAGCCCGTCCATGTCCGCCTGTGTGTAGAACGATGAGTAGCCCAACGATGCCGTGATGATGTCACCGCCGTTGGCCTCGACGAACTCAAGACCGGCCACGAAGAAATCCTCTTCGATCGGGGTCTCGCCCGTCGTGTCCTCCGTCTTGCACAGAATGAACGATGCGTCATACGCCGCCCCGACGTAGCCGCCCGGTTGGAACGCGGCCATCACCGACAGCACCTCCGTTCCATGGGTGTGTTGGCTTCCGGGATCGCCGGGTTCGAAGGCCGTGTTTGTGTCTCCGTTGACGAAGTCGCGCTCGGCCACCAGGCGGAACGGATGTCCCGGTTCGTTGAAGGCGGGGTGACTGCGCTCGAAACCGGTGTCGAGTATGCCGACGACCACGCCTTCACCGGTGAACCCTTGCTCATGCAGGGCGATGAGGTTGATCTGAGCCACCTGCAAGCGGGCTTCGCCGTAGAACTCGCCCGCGGCCGTGGATTCGCGGGTGAGCGCGGGAGGGGCCGCATCAACCGGGTCAAGTCGTCGACCGGCGGCCACCGGTTCCAGCGAGCGTACGAAGGGCAGCTCGGCCAGCCGAACGATTTGCGCGGCCGTGGCCGAAACGCTCACCGCGTTGAGCCACCGGCTGGTGATGCGAACCTTTGCGCCGCTTGCCTGGACGGTCTCGACGTAATCGGGCGGCACCGGGAGGTCGTACCAATCGAACAAACCTGGGCGCGTTCGGCGCAGCACGCGACGTTGGAGCGTCTTTGGGTGGCAAGCTTCAAACACGCCGCGAACGGCCAGAGCATAGTCATCGACGGTTTCGACGGCCTTGTCTTCAAAGAAGACCCATGCGGTTGTCCTCGCATCGGGCGCCGAGGAGGCGATCCGCCGTTGCAACGCCGGATGGATGATTGGGTCCGGGCGAGATGCGGCCATGGGGCGGAAGGAAAACGGCGCGGCCAAGCCTTGAAAAGGCGCGAGTCGCGCAGCCCCGGCGTCGTCTGAGCGAGATTCCATCGGCCCAGACCCGGTAGGACCGAACCATGCTGCGAATAGCGCAATGACCAACGCATGTGACATGCGGAAACGTCCCCCAAGAACACGGTTCTCGCCAGCCGAACCCCACCCTAGTTTACCCGAAACAGAGCAACCAAGGCAACCGAAGGGGGCGAAAAGGGGCGTGAGCGGACCGACGGGCGGGACGGGGCATCCGTCGCCGACTCGCGCGACCGCAATCCCCTCCAAGGGTTTTCGGTCGATGGCTCCAAGGAAAACCACAAGACACGAGCGTAGACGCATACCCCGACCGCTGAGGCCGTTGGCGGCACGGTCGGTCGTGCTCTTGCAGCCACGCCACGAGCGAGACGTGCCGAATCAATCGGACGCAATCCGCGTGCGGCGGACCCTCCTGCCGGCGTGAGAATATGTTACCCCACCCATCCACGGCTCACCGCCGGTGTCCCCCCGTGGTTACCGGTCGTTTGAACACGCGATCTTGCTGTTGGCAGCGGTCCCTCATCCGCAACGGCAACCCCCGCCGAACACGCGGAATTCGGTCAACAACCTATAATGCGCAGAGGACGGCCCGATTCCGCCAATCTCTCGGTAGCAGGCCTCGCTGCCGATGTCGATCGACCGTCTTTGACACACGGATCGGCCGTTCATACCGTAATCTCTCTGTCGTCGGAGTTTGGGTCTTGCTCTCCAAGAAGGTGGTTTATGCGAAACAAGAGATTGCGAATGGTTCCCCTGGCGGTCTTCTCCGCCGTCTTGTCATCTGGATGTTCGACGCTACGAGCGGCGGATGGCCCCGGCGGTGGCCAGGAGGTTACCCTTGAGCAAATCATGGCCGAGCCCGACTGGATCGGCAGCGCGCCGGAGCGGCCCTACTTTTCGGATGACGGTCGCAGCGTCTATTTTCGGCAGAAGCGAAAGGGCGAGGATCGGCGTGACCTGATGCGGATGGACCTGAGCGGGAACCGGTTGCGCACCATCTCGGATGAAGAGATGGGACTGACCGATGTCGCGGGCGGCGCCTACAACCACGATCGAACACGCAAGGTCTACGCAAACCACGGCGACATCTTCGTGAAGGACCTGTTGAACGGGTCGATCGTTCAGTTGACCCGAACGGTCCAGAGCGAGTCCGGGCCGCGGTTCATGGTCGATGGCGAACGCATCATGTATCGCCGCGGGACCGCCACCCTCGTTCGCGAGCTCTCGACGGGGCTGGAATATCAGCCGGCTGACCTGCGCGCCGAGAAAGACCCGGACAAGAAAAAGAAGTCGAAGAAGTTCGACTACCTCAAAGAGCAGCAGAAGCGCTTCTACGTCCACCTTCGCGAGAACAAGGAAAAGTCGGACAAGGCCAAGGCTCGTCGCAAGGAGGCGCAGCGCGCCGATGCCACGCAGACGCCACTGCCGTGGTACCTCGGCGACGACGTGACGATCCGCCGGCAGGTTCTTGCGCCGACCGAAGACTGGATGGTGCTACGCCTTGCGCCCAAGAAGGTCGAACGGGGCAAGCGCGACGGCATGCCGCAGTACGTGGACGAGTCGGGCTATGTCACCACCCGCCAGGTAAGAAGCAAGGTCGGCACGGGCAAACCGGCGGCCGAGCAGCTCGTTCTGCTCGAACTGCGAACGCACAAGAAACACAAGATCGATCTGTCGGTGCTGCCGGGCATCAAGGACGACCCGCTGAAGGAGCTGCGCGAAGCGGCCGAGGCTGCGCGGAAGGAAGCCAAGAAGAAGCAAGAGAAAGAGGAGGCGGGTGACGACGACGAAGAGTCGAAGGACGAAGACGCGGCCGAATCAGACGATGATGGCAAAGGGGCCGACGATGAGAAGGACGAGGACGCCGACAAGCCCAAGAAAGACAAAAAACCCAAGGCCCGCCCGGTCTCCATCGGCAGCGTCACCTGGTCCAAGGACGGCAAGCGCGTAGCCCTTCAGTGTTTCTCGGCCGACCACAAGGATCGCTGGATCGCGACCATCGATCTCGCGGAGAAGAAGCTTGTTCCGCTGGAGCGCATGACGGACGAGGCCTGGATCAACCGTCGCATGGCCGCGCTGGGCTGGTTGGAGGACAACGAAACGCTGTACTTCATCTCCGAGGAGGACGGCTACGCCCACCTGTACACGCGTTCGCTGGCGGATGACTCACGCCGACAACTGACCAAGGGGGCGTACGAGGTGTCGGGTGTCCGCCAGAGCCGAGACGGCTACTTCCTGTACTACACCGCCAACGTCGATCACCCGGGCATCTACGAGGCCTACCGCGTGAACGTCGCCACCGGTAAGATCGATCAGCTCACCAACCTCGGCGGCCGCAACCGCTTCCAATTGTCTCCCGACGAAGAGCATCTTCTAATTACACACTCGACCACGACGCGGCCCAACGAGCTGTTCGTTCAACCGAACGAGGCCGGCGCCGCTGCCACGCAGGTGACACGTACCGTAAGCGAGGCGTTCACCAAAGAGCCGTGGGTCGAGCCCGAGATCGTGGCTATCCCTTCGCGCGCCGGTCGGCCGATCTATTCAAGGGTCTATACCCCGGACGGCAACGGCACCGCCGGCAAGCGACCCGCCGTCGTGTTTGTTCACGGCGCGGGCTATCTGCAAAACTCGCACGCGGGCTGGTCGGGCTACTTTCGGGAGTTCATGTTTCACACGCTACTCACCCAGCGGGGCTACGTCGTGTTGGACATGGACTATCGCGCGTCGGCCGGCTACGGACGCGACTGGCGGACGGCCATCTATCGCAACATGGGCACGCCGGAGCTCGAAGACCTCCAAGACGGCGTCGCATGGCTGACGGCCAACAAGAACGTGGACCCGAAGCGCGTCGGTGTCTACGGCGGCTCCTACGGCGGGTTCATGACGCTCATGGCCCTCTTCCGCGACCCGGACCTGTTCGCCTGCGGCGCGTCGCTTCGACCCGTGACGGACTGGGCTCATTACAATCACGGCTACACCTCCAACATCCTCAACACCCCGGAAGTGGACCCCGAGGCCTACGAGCGCAGCTCGCCGATCGAGTTTGCCGAAGGGCTAAACAAGCCGCTGTTGATCTGTCACGGCATGCAGGACGACAACGTGTTCTTCCAGGACACCATCCGCCTGGCTCAGCACCTGATCGAACTGAAAAAGGAAGACTGGGAGGTGGCCGTCTTCCCCGTCGAGCCACACGGCTTCCGCCGCCCGGACAGTTGGCTGAACGAGTACCGTCGGATTCTCAAGCTCTTCGAGACGCACCTGAAGTAGCCGGATAGTTCGGGCCAGACGTAATCCCATGAAAGGCTGTCTCCCGCCGGAGTATAAGATCTCCGGCGTGAGAA